>NZ_GL636070.1:1094363-1133212 GCF_000186445.1 Streptococcus agalactiae ATCC 13813 | reverse complement strand
ATGCTGTGATTCCACTGGCTCCTGATTGTATTGCAGTTGCACAGGTGGATGCGACGGAGGCATCACTTTGTATTTTTGCCATTTGGTCTCCTTTCTTAGTCTATGGTGAGTTTTAATTTTTGATAGGTTTTTCTATCGTGAATGTAGGCTTCGTCTTTGTTTGGACGGATTTCCTTACTATTATACACTTTTTCAAGGAAGGTTTGATCCATGAGCCTCATGCCAGCCAGCACATACTGGGTCGTTGTGCGAACGTATTTAGGCACAGCATCGATCTTAGTCCCAACATAGTTATAGCTTGATCCAAGAATCAGATGTAAACCATAGCGTGGTCCATTGTCAAGCAATGCCTGAACCTGTTCAAGCTTCATATTGCTCTTAGCCACAAAGCTTTCAAAATCTGGAATCATGATAAACCATTCAGCTATCTCAGATTGGCTTTCACGTTGCTGCAACTCATAGATCAACTGATCCGCCATATCTTCAATCATATCAGAACCCACATAAGTACGTACCTGACCTTGATAGCTTTCATATTCGCCAAGCGAATCGATGATCATGGTATGGTAATTTGGGACGTTAAGCAAGACCTTGATGATATGGGAACCAACTGCTTCGAGTGACTCGTCAGAATCAGACATGTAAAGCATATGCTTAAAGCGATTAAGTGCTAAACTATAACTTTCAACGTCAACCATTTCAAGCCCAAGTGGTAAACGATTAGCTGATAGGTCAGCTTGAACACTATCTGTAGCCATAAAGTCGTCAAAGGTTAATTCTTCGGGAACAATTGGTATTGCTTTTGGTCTTGGTCCAGTCCATTTGCTGTTCATGGCGTCAGATTCGTTTTGGATGTTATTGATGATGTCAAAGGTTTCAGTGCCTTCTGTTGAGAGAGCCACTTGTAACACTTCAATGTCATCACGTTTGATTAATCCACGTCCTGGAATATCTTCCATGATGTGTTGGTGACGACCGACAAGTGTCCGTGATTCAGAGTCATCTGTTAATTTAAGAGCGATACGTTCTTTAAGGTTTGCCATTAAGGACGACCTCAAAGCTGCCGTACGACCAGCTGAGATAACTAAGGAAATGCCAAGTGACGACCCATCACGCGAAATATTTTGGAAACAAGCTTCTAAGTTAGTCGGTGTTTGAGCTTCCCGTAGCCCTTCATAACTGTCAATAACAATCAGGATTTGAGGCATGGTTTCCCCAGATACCTGACGGTAAAGTTTTGCTGTCGCGACATTGTAGCGACTGAGGGCTTTTTTACGATCAGACATTTCAACTTTGATACGGGCAATAAACTTGGCTATTTTTTCGTCATCATCAATGGTAAAGAAATCTGCTACATGTGGCAAACGTCTTAGAGGTAAGAGGCCATTGGTACCAAAATCAAAGAGGTAAAGGTTTAAAAATTCTGGACTATTATGACGTGCTAAGTCCATTGTTACAGTTTGAAGGGCTGTGGATTTCCCCATACTTGGTCCTGCAAAAATTGACAAATGCCCATCGTCTTCAAAATCGTGGTAAGCCACTTCTTGTGCTTGTTGGCTTGGTATATCCATAAAGCCAAGAACAGCTTTGTAAGATGGGGCCTTGCTCCAGAGGTCTACTGATCCCTCCTTACGGAGATCGGTTACTGCAATCTGATTGCTTAGAGGCGGTAGCCACGGTTGAGGTAAGTCTGAGATGCCCATTTCTTTGGTTAAAGCTTGAATGTTTTCAACGATAGCATCTAATTCCGTAGGTACTTCTTTAATATTTTCGGCTTGGTCTAAGCCTGAAAGATCATCATTTAGGATTTCGTATTGGCCAAGGTCGTTGATGGAATAAATGGTATGGTCTTCAATCCCTTGGTCGTCTTTTTCAGGTTGGTAATCTGCTCCTGACCATGCTGATTGGAAGAGTTCATAGACTTCATTATTACCAACTTGGAGGTAGGCACGTCCTGCTTGTGTAATCTCGGCGGCATCTGGAGTATGGAGCATTTCCATGGAGTCGCCGCGGTCTGCTACTTTAAGAGCTAGTTTGAAGCGTGAGTTTGACCAGATTTGGTCATCTACCACACCAGATGGTTTTTGGGTCGCTAGGATTAAGTGAATCCCTAGGGAACGCCCAATTCGCGCTGTTGAGACAAGCTCTTTCATAAACTCAGGTTGGTTGGATTTCAATTCGGCAAACTCATCGGAGATTAAGAAGAGATGAGGCATTGGTTCTGAAACTTCTCCAAGTTTGTATTTCTTCTGATACTGGTTAATATGATTAACATCAGCTTTAGCAAATAAACGTTGACGACGTTTCAATTCAGCATTAATAGAAACCAAAGCACGCATCGATTGGGCACCATCTAAGTTGGTGATGGTGCCAAGTAAGTGTGGCAGGTCCTTAAAGAGGTTTGCCATCCCCCCACCTTTGTAGTCTATGAGAAGGAAAGCTACATCGTGTGGATGGAAATTAACAGCTAAAGAAAGGATATAGGACTGTATAATTTCTGACTTCCCTGATCCCGTTGTTCCTGCAACTAATCCATGAGGACCATGAGCTTTTTCATGTAGGTTTAGATAAACAATATCATCCTGACCACGTAAGCCAAGTGGAACAGCTGAGCTTTTATACGGAGCATGGCTTATCCAACGCTCTTGAACATGCAAATCTTCAAATTCTTCTGCTTGATACATTTCCATAAAAGTAACTGCTTCTGGTATTGAAGATTTAAGATTTTGTAGGTGATTTAACGGAGCTAGGCGACGTGAAATATTTTCCTTGTCATAATCCTCTAAGAAATGATCTAATTCAAAATCTGTTTCTTTAAGCTCTCCTTCTTCTATAACTAACTGACCAGTATTACGGTCTTTAATATTAATAATGGTTTTGATATTTTCTGAAAGTGAACTCATAACATCTTGAACAAAGATGAGAGAACATCCCAATTCTGTAGGATCTTCCGTAAAGAATTCCATGATGACGTGATCTAAAATTAACTTTTCATCAGTTACAATAACGACATAATGCGGAGAAAATAAAGTCCCTTCTTTGGCAGATTTATCTTCGCGTTGTGTGCGACGTAATTTTAAAATTTGGTTAAGACTGTTGAGCACTTGATCACGGCTTCTTTGATTATAAACAAAGCCACGAACATTGACATCTTGTAAGGTTTCATGTGGCAACCAACGCATCCAAGACCACTTATCCATCTCTTCCTCTGGAACAATAGTAATAAATTGAACATCATGGTAAGAATGGAAAAAAGCTAATTGATTAACCATCAATTGGAGTTGCTCCAATACTAAACCTCGTGGTCCTATATAGCCAACTGGTCCATGTGATAAATTCGCAACAATCGGCATATTTTTAATATAACGATTGTTAAAGTAGAGGTTATAGCCTTCGTTCTCTAAAGGATCTTTTTTCCCAGAACGTTCTGGTTGAGAATAATGAATATTATAGCTCGTTGGTACTTCTTCCAAACCTAGGCGATAATACAAGAAGTCAAAATGAAGTGGTGTCTTTTCATAAATACGATGGTGATAAGTATCAGCCATTTCCTGTAAACCTTCAATCGTTGGGTAATGATAGTGTTGCCCACGCTTTTGCTCTTTAGCTAACTTCTGAAGTTCAATTGATTTATCAGATAAATAGTCATGATAGGAATCAATGCGTTCTTGTAAGTCCTGCTTATACTGTTTACGATTTTTAAAGTAACCAGTGATAGAGAAAATCATCGTCACTAGAGCCATTGACATTGTTGCAATGATATAGATACCACGAGGACGAAAAATAGAAATAAGAATGCTGACTCCAATCATCACTAGAGGAGGAACAATTAATTTTAACAGTTCATCTTTAGACTTATTAGGTTCATTACCAGGCGCATTAACTGTAATTTTATCTTCACTGGAACGATAAATAATACGAGGTGAGCGGTGAAAATCAGGATAGCCTTCGTAAAATTGATAAGCTGACATAACTTTCTTAGTTAATGATGTTTCATAATCAGCCCCCCCAGATTTGAATTTCATCTGGGAAAAGCTTAACAATTGTTCCTTGGAAGCTAATCTCATCACCTAAACTTAAAGGTAACTGCTGCACTACTTTTTGAAGATGATTATTCAGATAAATATCACCTTCAAATAAATTAAGCTGCCAATTACTTTCTATTTTTTTCAGTAATAAATTAGGGGCTCCTTCTTTAAAACGGACACGATACCCTTCTTTATCACCGATTAATATATCTTCGTAATCTAAGGGAGTATAAATTTCTTTTTGATTATTCGCTAAATAGAAGACAATTCCTGAAATCTCTACACCATTAGTTAACTCTTTTTCTTTTTGGTCAATAATATATACCAATTGACCTTGTATATTTTTTAGCGTGATGTCATTTTCTAAATCTGATACTGGTATTGGCGACTTGCCGTTTGATGATATTAGAAAGGATTTCTCCTCTTCAATATTAAATTCGTAGCGGAGTGATTGATAATAACAAATAACTAACATATCCACCTACCTACTTTTAGTTTTAGAAGATGTACTTGCTGTAGTACTTGATGATTCAGATGACTCTTTGTTGGAATTTGTCGAATGATTATTGCTATTTTTCGATTTGGATTCCTCATCTGTTAAGGCTGTCTTACGGTCTTTCCAATATTTATCATAGTCTGTTTGTAGCTCAGAAAGTTTTTGTTCACGATCTTTACCAGATAAACTATTGTCTTTTCTAACCTGATCCATTTTCTGAACAATAGCATAAATAACAAGGTCAGAATCGTCTAAACGTTTGGCAGCATCAATAGCATCATCATCTAAACCACGGCCAATATTAATCCAATAATCAAGATAGAGCTCATCAGTCTTGAGCGTAACATTGTTTAAAATAACTTCACGCTGTTCTTCAGAAAATGACATTCCATTAATATAGGAATAGGCCAACTCGTACTTCTGTGTATAAGGTAACTTACTTACTTTTACATGTTCTAGTCGATTAATCACTTGATTATAATCAACTTTAATAAATGAAGTATCCGCTGCCAACATTTTTTCTTTGAATGGATTGTGAATAAAAACCAGATATACTAGCGGAATCAAGAGTATTGTAGATAAAGCTCCTAGCCAAACACTTATGTATTTATAAAGCTTATATTTTGCCCTTGATACTTTTGCTAACGTATGAGTTTCTACTTCTACTTGCTGCTCATAATCAATAGTAATGATGTCTCTAACAGCCTGAATAGTTTCTGCATGATAAATGCTTTTTAGGAAATCTGATACTTCAATAACAGAAATAGCACCATTATACAACTCTATATAGTCATGTTGCGTCAATAATGCAAAGACAAAACATTTGAATTGATATAAAAACTCTTCTGGACCAAATTTCTCAGGTCTCATAATCCCAGGAAGGCTACGATAAGCTATTTTAGCAGTTGCATTTTTTGTTAAAAATAGATTAGAGGGATGCAAAATGAAATTTACTGACAAAGACAAAGCCTTATCTAAATCCAAGACATTCAAGGCTAATCGTAATTTTTCAGATAAAGTTTCTTTTTTAAAGCTTTCAAAAAATAGAGCGTGCGCTTCTGTCTGGAATTGAAATTGAATGGTATCTGCATCAATTGCAGTTGTCATAGGCATCAACAAAGAATGGTGAATTTCTAACAATTGCAGTTGTTGCAGATTTTGAGTTCCTACTTTTGAACGCTTAAGAGATAACTGCCAAAAATCTGGTCCTTTTTCAAATTGAAAGTCTTGTTCTTCAAATACAAACGAATCTGTTTCCATTAATAAAACTCCTCTATCCTTATACGATCACCAGTTGTTACTGGATGGTGCGCTAATATATCGTTCTCTCCCAATAAAATACCTTTATTTATAACTCTTAGTTGATATTTGGTACGCCTTTCAGTACGGCTAAAAATACTATCTAATTCCATTACTAATTGCTTAACGCTAATTTTCAAAGGGATACGTAAATCTTTTGAGGTTTCCCCCATATCTAGAGTAATGTTAATATGTGTATTCATCCTTTTTGTCCTTTATTTTAAAAGTCATTATAGAAGCTAATATTAGTACCAAACTAATGAGAACCAGGTATATAATTATATGACCAATATCAGCCGAAACAGTCGGTTCTTCTGTTCTTGTAACAAATTTAAATTGATTACTTTCTTCAGAAAATAATTGTTTGATACGTTTTTTCCTATCAGATTGTCCTTTATTTGAATATTGAAACAGTTGCTTAGACTGCTTTTTCTGGAGTGAGACTTTAGATTGACGGTTTTTATCCAATTTTTTAAGGTCTTCTTTTTTAAATAAATCTTTAGTTAATTCAGTTTGAAAACCAGAATTTTTTTGTGAATCTGATTCTAAACGTTTTGTATCAAAATGAATATCATTATTCTTTAACCCATCAGAAAATACTGATGTTTGACTCATACAGGATAATATTAGTAGACAGGCTAAAAATCGTTTCAACTTCATCAACAACCTCACTCTTTTACTTTAGCTTCAAAATTTAAGGTGATAAAAATATTCATGATAATAAAAGCAACATCCACAAGAAGTACTAAGATAAGGAAAATAAATCCAGTTGTCACATTATCAAAATAAGATGATAATTGATTTTCAAGGATAGATAGTGGATTAATAGCTTTTAGTAATTTTGGAAGTCCACTAACAGTCGCTACTGTGCCTACGGCATTTGATAGATACACAAAACTAATAATCATAAACAAAGCCAAACCCATACCAACTGCTTTAAAATTTTTAATAAAGAAATACTGACTATGAATTAATAAAAAACTAAACAGAGTCATAACTAGGAACCAAGATGGTACATATTCAGGCATGACATGAAGACTTCTGCTTGAGATAACTCCCAGTGCTAAACCAATAACAAGAGAGAGGCCTGAAATGACAATGACATTTAAAAAGTCTGTTTGAAGCCAGCGGTTGACATTATACCTATCTGTCAATTTCTTAATAAGGTTTTGAGTCGCAAAGATATATGCTGTAAATAGGCTAACAACTTCTAATAATAGTATCCAAGTGAATGGGCGATAAGTATTTTCAGTTGCCCTAACTGCAGACGCTGATTCAGCGACAGGTCGTGATAAGAAATTAAGGAGAATATCATTTGGCACTCCATTTTTATAAGCAGTATTAAAAACTTTAGAGAAAGAAGCTACGAAATCACCATTATTGGCCAATTCTTTTTGGAAGTTAGCCATTAAATCGGTTGCATCCGTCGAAAGTTTGTTGCCCGAATTTTTAGCATCTTGAACATCTTTATTGAATGATGTGAATATTTGATTAACTTGGTCCGCCTCTTGACTATTAGATTTGGACATATCTTTTACGCCCGCTGCAGAGGTCATTAGCCCATCTAGATGGTTCTTCAAATCAGATAATTGTTGATCAGTTGTTTTCTGTGAGTCGTTTACTTTAGATTGATCCTGTGTGATGTTTTGGACCTTCATGTTAATTGATTGAAGGGTTTCAAGCTGTTTTTTGATTGCATCTGTTAGTCGTACATTTGTCTCAGTTACTTTTGCCATTTGATCCGCCAATTCATCTTGACTATTTTCAACTTCCTCCATGACATCTTTAACTTTCTGTTGCGCATCAGCAGTGTTTTCATCCATCAAATACTTAGTTATACCATTTTTGACCAGATCAACCATCGTATCGTTAACACTTTGATTTAAAAATTGATCAAATAAATTTTGCGGTTCTTCGCCATCAGAAATAATGTAGTATTTAGCTACTAATCCGTGAGTGGTGTTATATGCATCATTTACTTCTTGTAGAGTTCGTTGATACGTTGCCTCTGCCTCAAAGTAAGACCGTTGGATTTTACCGTCATCATTTTGTACAATTTGTTTCTGATTCCCGATAGTGATTGTATAGCTTGGTTTCGTAATACTAGAGTTAGATGATTCCCTTTGATAACTGCTATTGATAATAATATTATTGTTTTGGCTGGGGTCCAAGGTTCTTGTTTGCTTACCATTAACCGTCCAGGTATCTACCCTGTAATCTGGATTATTTGATTCAACAGAAACTATCTGCTCACCAGTTCGAGTAGAACTAGATGACAATTTTAATTGATTAACTTTATTTTAGCTTCATCTCTATTTTTCCTAGCTTCAAAAAGACGATTCAATAAATTAGTATTTAAATACAGAGTTCTTTCGTTGCTTACTTTTTTAATGATTTCCGAATCAGAAGATGTAAACTGAATGGCTTTTTCTTCTTCTTGGGTTAAGTGCAACTCCGAAAGGTTTAGTGAAGGAATGCTTGAAATGAGAGAATTTGTGAAATCTGCTACCTTAGCTTTAAAATCTTTCAAAGTCTTCTCATTAGTAGAATGACTCTTCAATAATTCTAATAAAGTAATATTATCTTTATTATTCTTAGCAAAGTAACTTGCTAGTCCCTCTCTAACAATTTTATCTAGTTGTTCACTTTGATCTTTAGCAATGTTATCTTGTGACTTGAGTGCTTCAGATAGTTCTTGGATTTTTTGCCTTGCAACATTTAGATAAGCTGATGAGTTTTCTTTATGATTATGATTGTTATCATCACCCATAATACTATTGAGTTGTGATGATAATGTTTCTTGGTCTTTTTGTGCTTGTGTGATAATATCAGATAATTGCTTCTCTAATAACTCGTTATTCATTTCTAGTAATGAGGTCGAAAACGCTTCATACGAAATGCTATCTTGATGGCGCTGTTCTATTAAGCTTGATAAATCTTTCCCAGTATTTGTCTGGGTTGTCACCAAATCATTAAACATGTTATCAGAAGCTTCTAAAGATTTTTTCAGTGATTCGTTAGCAGTAATGGAACTACTAGACTGGTTAACGAGGGCTGGAAAGATATTTTGGAAATTAGTTGCAGAATCTAAAAGATTTTTTTGGTAATTTGAGATATTACCTGACTGAACATTTACCATGGCCTGTACATTTTCTTGAGCTGTATATAAGTTACTTAAAATACTTGCCATGTACATATTTACTAAGTGGCTATTTAACTCTGAAACAATATCTTTCTCTTTTTCAGTTGCCTTTTTCTCTAATGCTAAATTCCCCTTGGCATTAACCTTATAAGAGATAGTTGTTTGCTCTGCATTTGCTTTATTGACATCAAGAAGTTTTTGAGAAAAGTTATTAGGGATGATAACCATTAATTGATAATCACCTTTGTCTAATCCATTTTGAGCAGTACCTCGACTAACAACTGACCAATTTTGACTATTATCACGTTCGATAGACTTAATATAACTAGCTCCTAAATTATAACTTTCTTTACCATTAGATACATTTTGATCTTCGTTGACTAATGCTATATTTAGTTTAGTGTTAGTAGCTGACTGTGTTGTTTTATTCTCTTTTGCATGATCGCCTTGAAGCTTAAGATTAAGGCCAGCAATAGCTACTAAAAAGAGAGCAACAGCTATAATATACCAAAGTATTCTAAAGTTATTTCTTTTCATAATTCTTCCTAAAATATATTTTATTTTCAACAAAATAGGAAGGCTTTGCCTTCCTATTCACTTATAGACTATGATACGATACTATCCACTAATTTGAGAAGCAATATCTGCATCCGTCTGCTCAATGATATCTGCAACTTTTAATAATTGCTGGTTAATATCTTCGAGTAATTGAGCAAATTCTGTAATTTTTGGAGATAATTCATTGAATTGTGCTTCAAAAGAATCAAAAGTAGATCCATCCCAATTTTCGTCAATAACTGCTTGCTCTTGAGTAAGCAAATTAAGAACTTCTGTTACTTGTTGAGAACCAGCTGTGTACTTTTGTGCTGATGAGCGAAGTTCTTCTGGTGTTAATTTAATTTGTGCCATAAATTTTCTCCTTTTTCTATAAACACTTTTGCAACAACTGCATAATTATTACAACATATTTTTTAAAATATATTCAAATTTACTGCATTATTTAAAATTATTTTTAATATTATTGTTTAATCCTGTTTATTTTCATCTATATCAACAATCTGTCCTTGTTGATTTAATCGAAATCGTGTCAATTCGTGAAAGAAAATCTTTTTATAAAAACCATGTTGCTTCTTAGCATTGACTCTTTTAGAAATACCTAATTTATCATCTGAACTATTAATACCAAAATTACCAATGTAATCTTTATTAATACGGTAACTATGATACTTCTCTGGATGTGAAATTACATAGGATGTGGCTGCTTCAGACATATTGTTAATGGGACTAGGGGAATTAAAAACACGCGCTGATAATCTCATTTCTGAAGCCACAATCATGGCCAAATAACCACCTAGAGAATGGCCTGTTAACCAGAGGGTTGCATCAGGATAGTTCATCTTAATTTTTTGTGCAAATAGTTTAGATGTTGTAATTTGACTTGGATTTTTACAAGGCAGAGAAATGCCATCCTCTCTCAGGGTAATACTTGAAGGACAAGTTAGCAATTTATTGTTCTTCCCCAATACAACTGAATCGATATCTGTTAAGATATCTTTCTTATTAAAAGCGTTCGTTCCTGAATATGCTATAACAATATGATTACTTTCATCCAAAGACTGACATGCCATAGCCTGCATACCATTATTGATATCATCATTAACCTCTAATACCATAAAAGAGCGTTTTTGATGGAAATCAATAATTTGACTACCTTCTATAATTTGAAGGTGTCCATTACTTTCTGCTTTGGATTTTTCAATATTATATGCCATATCTGATAGCACTTTAAAACTACTATCTGGAATCATTCATTTTCCTCTCTATTCAAAGACCAGGTGATATCTAACTCATCAATAGACTGAATAGGTTCCTTTTTTTCTCTAGGTCTGAGATGAAAACTTTTAGGATGACAAATAATACCTGAAATACTATTACTGTCACTAATATCATCAACAATGTAATTGATAATATTAACGCCATTTATTGTTATAATAGAAGACCATGAACCAGTTTCTAAAGAATGCCTCCACTTTGAAAAAACAAGTTGTTGAATACCTAGATATCTGTGTACTAAATCAAGGGCGATTTTTGTTTCTAATTCATTAATATGTGTTCGTGTTTTTAACATAATTAACTCCTTAAGTTTGTTCCCTATTTTATCACAATTAGGCTTTTTTTATAAAAACAGAACAAGCTATATTTAATCTAGTCCGATTCTGTTTTGCTGGAAGTTAATTTTACCTTGATCGTTTGATTAATCTAGTACTTTTAATGTAAATGCTCTGCTTTCAAGAACTTTGAACATTGCATGTGCAGTATCTAAAGATGTAAATAGAGGAACTCCTTGTTCAATTGCAGAACGTCTGATGATGAGAGCATCATGGTTATCAATGTTATTTTGTCCAACTGTGTTGATAACTGCTTGAATCTTACCATTTTTAATTAAATCAGGAATATGATTTCGATCGTTCTCTCCTAACTTACCTACTAAAACTGTCTCTAAACCATTAGCATCAAAATAAATTGCAGTCCCTTGGGTAGCATAAATACGATAACCAATACTTTGATAGACTTTTGCAAGTTCTAAAGCTTCTTCTTTATCTGTATCATCTACTGTAAAAACAATGTTACCATAGTCTGGCATATGGAGATATGCTGCTTCAAAGGCTTTATACAAGGCTTTCTGAAGATTAATATCTGATCCCATCACTTCGCCTGTTGATTTCATTTCAGGACCTAATAAACTATCTACTTTAGCAAGTTTGGTAAAACTAAAGACAGGGGCTTTAATGTGGACCATATCTGAAGCTGGATAGAGATCATAACCATATGTAAAATTGCAGAGTTTATCTCCTAAGATAACTTTTGTTGCTACTTGGGCCATAGGAATGTGAGTTACTTTTGATAAGAATGGAAGTGTTCTACTAGCACGAGGATTAACTTCAATAACATATACTTTCTGATCCTTGATTACAAACTGAATATTCATCATACCGATACAGTTTAATCCAATTGCTAAGCGTTTTGTATAATCTACAATAGTTTCGATAATGGTCTCAGACAATGTTTGAGGAGGATATACAGCCATGGAATCTCCTGAATGAACACCAGCTCGCTCTATATGCTCCATTATTGCAGGAATCAGTATATTCTGACCATCGGATATAGCATCAACCTCACACTCTTTACCTATAAGGTATGCATCTATAAGCACTGGATGATCTGGGCTTGCCTTTACCGCGGTTGTCATATAATGACGTAAATCTTCTTCGTTTTCAACTATCTTCATAGCTCGTCCACCAAGAACATATGATGGTCTAACCAACACGGGATAACCAATCTTTTGCGCTGCATTAACTGCCTCTTCCTCCGTAGTGGCGGTAAAACCTGGTGGTTGAGGGATATTTAGAGCTTGTAAAGTGGCTTCAAATTGTTTTCTATTTTCAGCACGATCCAAATCTTCTAATTGTGTGCCTAGTATTTTAACCCCTGCCTTGTTTAAATCTTTTGCTAGATTAATAGCAGTCTGACCACCGAATTGTAAGATGACCCCTTCAGGTTTTTCTAAGTCAATAACATTCATAACATCTTCAAAAGTCAAAGGTTCAAAGTAAAGCTTATCTGAAATAGAGAAATCCGTTGAGACCGTCTCTGGATTAGAGTTCATGATAATCGCTTCAAAACCAGACTCTCTGATGGCTTTAACAGAATGAACCGTTGCATAATCAAATTCAACTCCCTGTCCAATTCGGATTGGGCCCGATCCTAAAACCAAAATAGAGGCTTTATCTGATATCAATGACTCGTTTTCTACGGCATAAGTCGAATAAAAGTAGGGCGTTGCTGAATCAAACTCAGACGCACATGTATCAACCATCTTATAAACTGGAAGAATTCCTGCTTCTTTTCGCATGTTACGAACTTGATCTTCGTTTATTTGCCATAAACTCGCTATAGCTTTATCTGAAAAACCTTTATTTTTAACCTTTTTGAGAATATTGATATCCAGTCTGTTTTTAGATAATAGATCTTCTAACTCTACAATCACTCTTAACTTATCAAGGAAGAAAGAATCAATGCTAGTCAAACTTGCTAATTTTTCAATACTATAATGTCTACGTAAAGCTTCTGCTAGATAAAATAAGCGATCATCTTCTGCCTTTCTTATTTTTTCTAATAAAACATCATCTGATACATTATCTAAATCTGCTATTTTAATGTGATCGACACCTATTTCTAGTGAACGACAAGCTTTCAATAAAGATTCTTCTATATTCCGTCCTATTGCCATGACTTCGCCTGTAGCTTTCATCTGTGTTCCCAATTTTCTATCGCCACTTTCAAATTTATCAAAAGGAAATCTCGGCATTTTTGCGACTACGTAATCTAAAGCAGGTTCAAACATAGCGTAAGTCGTTTTTGTAATAGGATTAATTACCTCATCTAGTGTCAAACCAACAGCTATCTTAGCTGCTAATTTAGCAATTGGATATCCAGTAGCTTTTGAAGCTAAAGCAGAAGATCTTGATACTCTTGGATTAACTTCAATGACATAGTATTTAAAACTATTCGGATCAAGGGCTAGTTGAACATTGCATCCTCCTTCAATTTTCAAAGCTCTTATAATATCTAAACTCGCATCTCGTAATAACTGATTTTCCACATCAGATAACGTTTGTGCGGGTGCAAAAACTATAGAGTCCCCTGTATGGATACCAACAGGATCAAAATTCTCCATATTACAAACAACAAGAGCGTTATCTGCTGCATCACGCATAACTTCGTATTCAATCTCTTTAAAGCCGGCAATTGAACGTTCAATAAGGCACTGTGTCACAGGCGATAACTTTAACCCCTTCGTCGTGATGTCAACCAATTGTTCTTGATTATCGCACATGCCTCCACCTGTACCTCCTAAAGTAAAGGCAGGACGAACAATTAATGGATACCCGATTTGCTCTGCAAATTGAATAGCTTCTTCTACCGAATTAACAATCTCAGATTCTGGAATAGGTTGATTGAGTTCTTCCATCAACTGTTTAAATAAATCACGATCTTCAGCTTTATCAATGGCTGATAATTTGGTCCCTAATAGTTCAACATTCAATTCTTCTAGGATACCATTTTTTGATAGAGCCATAGCCATATTCAATCCAGTTTGACCTCCAAGAGTTGGAAGGAGAGCATCAGGTCTTTCCTTCCTGAGAATTCTTGTGACAAACTCCAAGGTAATAGGTTCAATATAAACTTTATCAGCAATATCTTTATCTGTCATGATAGTAGCTGGATTCGAATTGACCAAAACAACTTGGTATCCCTCCTCTTTTAAAGAGAGACAGGCTTGTGTACCAGAATAGTCAAACTCTGCTGCTTGTCCAATCACAATCGGGCCAGAACCGATAACCATAATTTTACGTATGTCTGTGCGCTTTGGCATATCAAACTCCTCTAATTCTATATTTTAAAGCTAGCTTTTTTGCTGGAAATCATCAATCATATTAATAAATTCATCAAAAAGATAAGATGTATCATGCGGCCCTGGTGCTGCATCTGGGTGAAACTGCACTGAAAAGGCAGGATAGTATTTATGTCGAACACCTTCGACAGTTTTATCATTAATCTCTTCATGTGTAATGAAGAGAGCCTCAGGGAAATCTTCTCTCGAGACAGCATAACCATGATTTTGACTTGTAAAATCAACCTGTCCTGTTTGCAAATGACGAACAGCATGATTAAAACCTCGATGACCAAAAGTCATTTTATAAGTCTTTGCACCATTAGCTTTAGCAAATAGTTGATGTCCCATACAAATACCAAAAATTGGAATTTTACCTTGAATTTCTTGGATCATTTGTAAAGCATTCGGTAATTGTTCTGGGTTCCCAGGGCCGTTAGATAAGAGTACTCCATCTGGATTGAGATTTAAGATTTCTTGCGCTGTCGTAGTATGAGGAACGACTGTAATATGACATTGACGTTGTGACAGTTCTCTTAGAATAGAATGTTTTAAACCAAAGTCAACTAATACAATATTTTTGCCAACTCCAGGCGAAGCATAAGCTAATTTGGTTGATACTTGTTCAATTTGATCATTTAAAAGAACACTTTTTTGAAGGTTTTCTAGTGCTTCATGAATAGAATTTCCCTCGTTTATTAAACAAGCTTTCATTGTTCCATGTTTTCGAATAATTTTTGTTAATGCTCGAGTATCTATACCTGAAATTCCAGGTATTCCTTTTAATTTTAAAAATTCATCAAGTGTCATCTGTTGACGCCAGTTACTTGGATACTCTGCCCATTCATAAATAACTACTCCCTTACATGTTGGTCTAATAGATTCGTAATCGTCTCGATTTATCCCATAATTTCCAATAAGAGGATAAGTAAAAGTAATAATTTGACCGTTGTAAGATTGATCTGTTATAGATTCTTGATACCCTGTCATTCCTGTACTAAAAACGATTTCACCACTTGTTTCTACATCCGCTCCGAAAGCCTCACCCTCAAACACACTACCATCTTCCAGTAATAATAGACGCTTCATTTTATCTCCTTTATTATCTGCTATTGAGCACTGCTTCTAAGATAGCTATCCTTGCATAGACGCCATTACTCATCTGTTTCACTATTCGAGCCTTATCTGCTTCTACCAAATCGCTAGCAATCTCTACATCCCTATTGACGGGTGCTGGGTGCATAATAATTGCTGTATCCCTTAAATGTTTATAGCGTTCTTTTGTAAGACCAAATTGTTGATGATAGCTTTCTTTTGAAAACACCCCTTTACCATCATGACGTTCGTGTTGAACACGTAAAAGCATAAGGACATCAATTTGATCAACTAACTGATCTATTGGTAAATATTGCCCATATTCATCGAATTGACTACTATACCATTCTTTGGGTCCAGAAAAGAAAATTTCAGCTCCTAATCGTTTTAGCACTTGCATGTTAGATTTAGCTACCCGTGAGTGAGTTAAATCTCCTACAATCGCAATTTTTAGCCCTTTGAAGTATCCAAATTCTTCGTAAATAGTTACCAAATCCAAAAGTGATTGGCTTGGATGTTGGCCTGAGCCATCACCCCCATTGACAATAGCTGAATGAATGTTCGGACTAGCAATCAATTCTTTATAATAGTCAATATCAGGATGCCTAATGACACAAACGTCCAATCCTAGAGCACTCATTGTTAAGATAGTGTCATAAAGGGTTTCTCCTTTATTAACAGAACTTGTATCAGCATTAAATTCAATTGTTTTTAATCCTAATTTGAGTTCTGCCATTTCAAATGACTTATGTGTTCTTGTTGAATTCTCAAAAAAGAGATTTGACACATAGTAATCTTTATCAAAACCAATGTTGCTAGGATTTTCTTTAACTTCGATACTTCTCTTTATCAAAGACATAACTTCTTGATTTGATAATTCTTCTAAACTGACAAAATGTTCTAATGAAAGTGTTTGTGTTTGATGATTCATGATAATTTCTTTCTATAAATTTTAGCTAGAAAAAAGCCTCCTAAAACAAGGAGGCTCTGCAAAATAGTAAGCTAGATAGGGAACTAACTTACTATTTGTTAACGCAATTCCTTGTTTGCCTCTCTGGACAATACCTTAAAGGATATTAATAAGAAATGTTTTACCTATACCAATGTCGCTGCGTGGCTATCTTTTTGATAGACTATTTCACCATTGCAAATTGTGTAGTGAATAACTCCCTTCAATTTATCACCGATAAAAGGAGAGTTGCTGGATTTGGAGGCAAATTCTGCCTTTATTATTCTCTCTTCAGCTTGATCAAAAATAACGATATCTGCAGGTCCACCTTCTCTGAGATAACCTGCATCAAATCCATATAACTGTGCAGGATTACATGTCATTTTTGCCAAAAAGTCAATCATTGAGAGTTCTTTAGTAGATACTAAATAAGTAATCCCTAAGGCTAATGATGTCTCTAAGCCAGTCATACCAGAGGGCGCTTGACTAATATTATCTGCTGCTTTCTCCATAATATGATGGGGAGCGTGGTCACTTGCAATAATTGAAATAACACCACTTTTAAGTCCATCAATGAGGGCTTGTCTATCCTTTTCAAGTCGCAGTGGTGGGTTTAATTTTGCATTAGCACCCTTAGTTAAAAGTAAGTTCTCTGTCTTTGAAAAATGTTGGGGGGTTACTTCTGCTGTTAAGTTAGCACCAAGCTTCTGCGCAAAATCAACTACTTCTACTGATTCTGAACTTGACAAATGCTGGATATGGACTTTCGCCTGTGTTTGGTAAGCAATCATAGCATCTCGCGCAATCATTGAATATTCAGCAAGACCACTAGCTCCACAGACATGATAAATTTTCTGAGCAATATGTTCGTTGATACCAAGGACACCATTTAACGATGGATCTTCTTCATGTAACGATAGGACAACATCATGTTTTCTAGCTAAGTTCATAGCTTCTTGCAAAACCTTAGTATCTGTCAAAGGAATACCATCGTCTGAGAATCCAGCAACTCCAGCTTCTAATAGTTCTTCGAAATTAACTAAATCTTTACCATTCAGAGATTTAGTAATTGTAGCAACTGTTTCAATCTTAATTGCTTCTTTTGCTGCACTCTCCTTAACTTGTTTTACAATTTCTGGGCTAGAAATCGTTGGGTTAGTATTGGCCATCATAAGAACTGTCGTAAAACCACCTACTGCAGCTGATAGGGCCCCTGTATGGATATTTTCTTTATGTGTCTGTCCAGGCTCACGAAAATGTACATGAATATCGACTAATCCTGGAGCTACAATTTTATTGCTTGCATCAATGATTGGAATGCCTTTAATATCAATTTCTTTCGATATTTGTTTAATTTTTCCTTGATCAATCAGCATGTCTGATACTTGATTAAAACCACTTTGAGGGTCGATAATCAATCCGTTTTTAATGATATACATATCTGTCCTCTCTAACTTTGCCAATTCATTTGATCTTCTTTAAATTTTTTCAGTAATACCAGTTGGTCAGCTGTAATATATCCATTAACTTTAGCAACTTTAATTAATTGATTGTAATCCGTCAAAGTCACCAAAGGAATATCAGCTTCACGAAATGCTTGTTCAGCCTTAGCTAATTGATATGTAAATATCGCTACTACCCCTAAAACCTCAATACCTTGACTCTGCGCAGCCGTAACAGCCTCTAAAACAGATCCTCCTGTTGAAATCAAATCTTCAATGATAACCATTTTTTGGCCTGAGTAAACACGTCCCTCGATTTGATTCCCCACACCATGATCCTTTGCCTTCGATCGTATATAGGCAAAGGGCAAGTTCATCTTATCAGCTATAATAGCGCCATGTGGTATGCCTGCAGTCGCTGTCCCTGCTATGATATCAACGTTTGGGAAATGTTTCTGTATTTGTTTAACAAAACCATTTTCAATCAGTGTCCTTGTCTCAGGATACGATAAGGTTACACGATTATCAGTGTAAATTGGCGATTTGACCCCCGAAGCCCAAGTAAAGGGTTGTTGGGGTCTTAAGTAAACAGCTTGAATATCTAATAGTTCCATGGCAATCTGTCTTGCTAAATCCATCTCAGTACTCCTTTATTTAATACGATTCCATTCTTCTTTTATCTCTAGATATGCTTGATATGGATTTTCTGCTTTCGTTATAGGTCTTCCCACAACGATATAATCAGCCCCAACTATACGTGCTTGCTCAGGAGTCATCGTTCTTTTTTGATCATCTAACTGATTGGTTTGTGGAGGTCTGATACCAGGCGTTAAGCAAATGAAATGTTCGTTAGTCTGTTTCTTGATTTGCTTTACCTCTTGAGCCGATGCGACTACTCCATCTAAGCCTGCTTCTTGAGCTTTTTGAGCATAATGGCAAACCGAATCAACTACACTTAAGTTAATATGTTGATCCACCTGCATTTGTTCTTGTGAAGTCGAGGTTAATTGTGTCACTGCTAATAGTATTGGACCCTCCCCCAAACCTTCTCTAGCTGCTTTCATCATTTCGACTCCTCCTGCAGCATGCACATTAGTCATATCAATGCCTAATTTGGCTAAGACAGACATAGATGATCGAACTGTATTAGGGATATCATGTAATTTTAAATCCAAAAAAATGCGATGTCCTAAGGATTTAATATATCTAATAATTGAGGGACCTTCGGAATAATAAAGCTCCATTCCTATTTTGACAAAAAGCAATTCTTCTTTTGGAAAATGTTCTAAAAAAGTTGTTACAGAAGCCAAATCAGAAAAATCTAAGGCAATGATAGGGCATTTTTCTAACATATAATTCCTCTCTATAGAAATAATAATTGTTGGAAATGTACCAGTATGACACAAAAAACCTTGCCTGAGGGCAAGGTTTCATAAAAAGTTAGCGAAAAAGCACTCGCTATTTGACTTATGATGGTGACCTTGTTCGCCTCTCTGGACTCACTTAAAGATACATTTGTAGGTATTCTACAAGTTTACAATCATTTTGTCAAATAAATACTAAATTATTTTATCATTTTACGTCTAATAAAGAACGATAGAGGAATCTGCTGTACAATACTGATTGCTATAGCAATTGTAAAAGCTGTTACAAAACAGGATCTAAAATATTCCATTGCTACGGCATCTGCTCCCGTCAATAAAAAGTAAACAGCTCTATAGAAGCTAAGTCCTGGAATAAGAGGAAACATACTTGTCGCTAAAAAGACAGTGGCAGGACACTTACGTTTAGCAGCTAATAGCCGTGAAAAATAAGTGATGAAAAGCCCTGGAAAAAATACGGCTATAGCATCCATGTGAAATTGTTGCCATAAGATCAGGTAGAGCATCCAAGATATTGCTCCTAGTATACCTAAGTCAAGGAAATAACGTTTTGGAACATGGTAGAGAATAGAGAAGGCTATCGTCCCTAAACCGGCCATTAGTGTTCTGATGATAATCTCAAGGATGGTATTAGGAACACCAGAAAAAGAACCTGTCATTTGTTCTGCAAACGGAATAATTTCAATTGTAATAGCCACACCTGCTGATATAGAAATACAAATGAGTAAAGCAGACATAATCAAAGCTAAACCTGTTGAAAAATTATTCTGTGAAAATTCTCTCACCGAATTAACAAAGGCAGCCCCTGGCACCATAACCATTAGTGCCCCTAATATAATAATGCTACGATGCTCACCTAATCCTGAAAAATATAATAAATTAGCACTTAAAGCCACTACAGAACTACCTAGAATGGTCAAAAGAAATCCTGTATGTATACGACTTTCCATCAAATTCAGAAAATATCCTAAAATTAAGCCTGTTACAGCAGCGGAAAATGAATCTAATAAGGAACTACCTAAGGCTAAAGAAAAACTACCCGCTCCACAAAAATAAGAAATTAAAGTAACAAGTAAACTATAATCTTTTTGATGTTCAATTAAGTCTAACTGCTTTACAATTTCTTCTGGAGATACTAAGTCTTGTTTAGCAATTTGCCTAGAAAGGTTATTAACAGCTTCAAGTCTACCTAAATTTGCTGTTACACCATCTGTATTGCATACTTTAGCTTCTTGTTTACCATAGCGGTTAATCCCGGAAGCGATAATACTGCTACTAACCACATAAGCTTCAAAATTTTCTATCTGAAGAGCCTTAGCAAAATGCTTCATTGTGTCTTCGACACGATAGACTTCTGCTCCGCTTTCAATCAGTAATTTACCTGCTCTAAGAACAACGCTCATATCATTTTGCATCTTATTTGGCCCTGCCTTCTACTTTATTACCTTAGCCACTTAACTAAGTTGGTTAAAGTCCCAAACATCATCCATCCATCCTTCATAAAAGTCCGGTTCATGACATACCATCAAGATTGATCCCTTATAAGCTTTTAAAGCACGTTTTAACTCATCTTTAGCATCTACATCTAAATGATTGGTTGGTTCGTCAAGTACAAGGACATTATTTTCGCGATTCATTAATAAGCAAAATCTGACCTTTGATTGCTCCCCACCAGATAACACCTGAATCTGACTTTCAATATGCTTTGAAGTTAAACCACAACGAGCAAGAGCTGCCCTAACCTCTGCTTGGTTCAAAGCAGGAAAAGCATCCCATACTGCTTCGAGTGGAGTTTGGCGATTTCCTCCGGGTACTTCTTGTTCAAAATAACCTAAATCAATAAAATCACCTCGTTCAACATTACCAGAAATAGGGGGGATAATACCTAGTAAACTCTTAAGTAATGTTGTTTTTCCTATCCCATTTGCTCCAACAATAGCTATTTTTTGATTACGTTCAAATGTTAGGTTTAGAGGTTTTGTTAAAGCACGATCATATCCAATTTGAAGATCTTTAGCTTGGAAAATAAAACGTCCTGGTGTGCGAGATTCTTTAAATTCGAAACTTGGCTTTGGTTTCTCTGCTTGTAACTCAATAATATCCATTTTGTCTAGTTTCTTTTGACGAGACATTGCCATATTACGTGTTGCGACGCGTGCTTTATTACGATTAACAAAATCTTGTAAATCAGCTATTTCCTTTTGTTGACGTTCATAGGCTGCTTCTAATTGAGCCTTTTTCATTGCATAGACTGATTCAAAATTAGTATAATCACCGGAATATCTTACTAAATCTTGATTTTCAACATGATAGACAATATTGATAACATCGTTCAAAAATGGAATATCGTGTGAGATTAAAACAAAAGCATTTTCATAATTTTGTAAATAGCGTTTTAACCAATCAATGTGTTCAGCATCAAGGTAGTTTGTAGGCTCATCAAGCAGGAGGATGTCTGGCTTTTCTAATAACAGTTTTGCTAAAAGAACCTTTGTCCTTTGACCACCAGATAATTCAGTAACATCAGAATCCATACCAAAATCCATAACTCCTAATGCCCGTGCAACTTCATCAATTTTAGCATCAAGTGTATAAAAATCACGTGATTCTAAACGATCTTGTAGTTCTCCAACTTCTTCCATAAGGCTATCTACATCTGCGCCATCATCTGCCATGGATATATATATATCATTGATACGTGCCTCTGTTTTAAAAAGTTCATCAAATGCTGTTCGCAAAACATCACGAACTGTTTGACCTTCTTCTAATACAGTATGTTGATCAAGGTAACCAGCAGTTACATATTTTGACCATTCAATTTTTCCTTCATCAGGTTGAAGATGACCTGTGACAATTGACATGAATGTTGATTTTCCTTCACCATTAGCACCAATAAGTCCTATATGTTCACCTTTTAAAAGGCGAAAAGAAACATTCTCAAAAATAGCACGATCACCAAAACCGTGACTTAAGTTTTTTACTTCTAAAATACTCATTTAAAATCCTTTGATTGATAATAGAGGTTATTAAAAAACTCATAGAGACACTCTACAAGTTTTTAAATTAGTACATTACATAGTAAGTTCCATATACAAGTATAGAGAGTTTAAACTTAAAAGTCAAACCTTACTTAATTTTTTCAAAGTGTAAATGAACAGTGATTTGATCATCATAGCCATTTCGCTCTAAATCACGTTGCAAACGGTATGAAATATAGTGTTCAGCAGTATGAATGTATCCTGCATCCAATAAACGATTTTCAACCAAAGACTGAATCATATTGATCGTTGGTCGTTCAACCTGAGCATCCTCTAAATCTAAGATTACTTTTTTAGTCACTTGAGCAAGGTCTTGACGAAGTGACTCATCAAGCACATAAACTGTTTGAGCAGCTTTCAAGATAGCTTGGTAGATTTTTTCAGGATCAAATTCAACAATCTGTCCATCACGTTTGATGATTTGCATAAGAGCCCCTCCTTAATGTGGAAACAATGTTAAAACGATTTGCAATCATTTTCATTTGTTAATTTCATTATGCAAATGTTTTCATAATTTGTCAAGTGTTTTACCTGATATTGACGAAAAATCAATATCACTAGCAGTCAGCATAAGTATTAAGCAATGTCATATTCTTCTATATTAATTCAAATTTTAACTCTTTTGCTGGTTTAACCAGCCCATTCTTATGCAATGTTTCTGCAATTTGAACAGAATTCCAAGCTGCCCCCTTCAGTAGATTATCTGAAACTACCCACATATGAACACCATTTTCTTGATCAAGGTCTTTTCGAATACGACCAACAAAGGTCTCCCTATGGCCTACAGCATTAATCGCTTGAGGGTAAATTTGCTGAGATGGAAGGTCTTGTAGGACGGCACCAGGAAAATTTGCAATAGCCTTTTTAATTTCAGAGATTGAGGCTAATTCTTTCGTCTCAATATAAATGGACTCAGAATGCCCCGATAAAACGGGAATACGGACGCAGGTAGCTGAAACCTTAATAGTAGCATCTTCCATAATTTTCTTTGTCTCCAAAGTCATTTTCATTTCTTCGTACGTATAATCATTATCAGTAAAAATATCAATTTGAGGTAATGCATTGAATGCGATAGGATAATGTTTTTGATCGCTAGAACATGGCAAGACTGTTGCAATTAATTGATCAGGTGAAAGGTTATCATTTAAAACTTGTCTCAACTGTTCCTTAGTTTCTTCAACAGCACGTGCACCTGAACCCGAAACAGCTTGATAGGTGGAAACTATAACACGCTCTATCCCCCATTTTTGACGAATGGGCTCTAAAGCAATCATCATTTGAATAGTAGAACAATTGGGGCAAGCTATGATACCATTATGACCAATCATGGCATGAGCATTTACTTCAGGAACAACTAGTGGAACATCAGGATTCTGACGAAAATATGACGTGTTATCTACTACAACTGCTCCAGACTTTACTGCATAAGGAGCGAACTTTGCTGAAATAGATCCACCAGCTGAAAACAAGGCAATATCAACATCGTAAAATGATTCTTTTGTTGTCTCTTCAACACGTATAGCCTCATCTTTAAAATGTAAAATTTTACCTGCTGAGCGACTTGATGATAAAAGTTTCACTTGTTCTATTGGTAAATTCGATTGTTCTAATTGACGAATCATTTGTGTTCCTACGGCACCTGTAGCACCTACGATAGCAACGGTATATCCCATATAATGACCTCTATTTGTTGATGTTGTTCATCAATATTTTCAAAACATTTTAATGTGACTATTATACTACATTTTTATAAACTTTCAAGAATAGCCAAATGAAAAAAGTCACCCTAACCAACCTAATTATAAAAAGGAATCTCGTATCCGATTCCTTTTTATTGATTGCATATATCATTATATATAGTTACTATATGATTGATTATACTTAATTTTCATTGCGTCTCAAACCGCAGCGACTTGTTAACAAAATTAAACCAAAACCTACAAGTTTAAAAATGACATTTTGATCATCACCTGTTTTAGGTAATTTATTTATCACTGAAATTGTTCTAGAATTATTAGTTAACATCGGTCTATTAGCTACATTAGTAACCTGAGATACTTTTTTAGAGAATGACTGTTTGTTAGAGTCACCTTGACTAGAGTGATTATTTTCTCTAGATATAATTGACTTTGAAAGAAGTGGATTTTTCCCTATAAGTTGACCTACTTGGCTCTTGTTCTCAACATCGCGTTGACGACGCTCTAGAACATTACCTTGGCTTCTGTTTTCTGCATCGCGTTGACGACGCTCTAGAACATTGCCTTGGCTTCTGTTTTCTGCATCACGTTGACGACGCTCTAAAACATTGCCCTGACTTTGATTTCCAACACTATCCATAGCAGATACAGGACTTGATCCTAAAATAATAGTTGATCCTAGCACTCCCATATAAAGCCAAAGCTTTCCTGATTTCCAAGTTCTAAAACCTATTTTATTGAACAATTAATTTTCTCCTTACTTTTTTTAAATTTTAAAAGTCATTTTATTATTACTTTTATTTAGATTATATATTAAAACATTTTATAAGTTATGTCAAGATAATTTATTATTTGGTTGCAATTTATTATTAATTTATATGTTTAAAATTAAATAGTTGATATCTAAAACATGATATTTTTAAATTTTCCTTTAATATTATAAAGCATGATAGATAGTCATACTAACATTAAGATTTACAATGAGGTAATAGTATATTTTTAATACTTCATCTAAACCATCAGAAACTAGATTATTTAAAAATTTTACAAAGAATGTGATGGTAGCATATTCAATTAAAGTTAAGTAAAGACATAATTTTAAGAAGGAAATTGTGACTTATTTATGCAAAAAAGAAAGAACCAAACTGGTTCTTTCTTTTTTGCTTTTCAGCTACTTACCACAATTTGTAAGAAATTACAAGTAGTAGTAAGCTAAGGGCACCTTTTCAAGTGTGACAAGAAGGTTCACACAACTTATCAAGATCCGCTCCTGCGTTTATAATCTCCCTGCGCAATAGTGGTAAAACCACATATCGACTCATCGCATAACAGTAGTTTAACATAATTTAGTTAAAATGCAACCTTTACTTTTTAAATATAACTAGATTCTTCAGTTTACTTTTAATATTAAATTAAAAATAAATTATTTCTAAAGCAGGGGAGCAATAGTTTTTGTCACTATGCCAATTACTTTTTGGAATTTTGGAATATTATTTATATCTTTCAAGCTAACTAACCTTGATTTATTTAATGTATCCATATAATCTCGATAAATGTCTTGGATTGCATCTACCTTATAAAGATAAACAGCACATTCAAAATGGTGATACAGGCTACGGTAATCAAGATTTATCGTACCTACAACAGCCTTTGTATTATCACTAAGGAATATTTTTGAATGAACAAATCCAGGGGTGTATTCATATATTTTAACACCTGATTTTGTTAAAGCTTGATAGTAAGTTTTAGCAAGAGCATAAGGGATTGGCTTATCTGGGATACCCGGCATAATAATACGTACATCTACACCACGTTCCGCAGCAAACTGAATGGCATGTTCCAATTCACTGTCTAATATTAAATAAGGTGTCATGATGTAAACATATTCTCTAGCATGATTAAGAATATCTATATAAACATTTTCCCCTACTTTATCAGTGTCTAAAGGAGAATCTCCATAAGGAATAACATAGCCTTCATTTTCAACTAAATCATCGTGTACACCGAGGTAAGGCGCTACTAACATTTTTTCCTCAGTAATGGACCACATCTGTAAGAAAAGTAGGAGGAAACTATCCACTGCTTTCCCCTTTAACATAATACCTGAATCTTTCCAATGCCCAAATAACTCAATGTGATTAATATACTCATCGGCTAAGTTTACACCACCAGTCATGCCTACTACTCCATCAATAACAACAATTTTTCGATGGTCACGATAGTTATAATAAGTTGAAATAAAAGGAGAAATCGGAGAAAATGCTTTTGCTTTTATTCCTATTTTCTCAAGTCGTTTCGTATAATCAAAGGATAATTTTGTAATTTCTATCATACCATCATATAAGATACGGACTTCAACACCTTCTTCCACCTTTTGTTCTAAAATACTAAGTATTTCTCCCCACATTATTCCTTCGTCAATGATAAAGAATTCTAAAAAGATATACTTTTTAGCTTTTAGTAGTTCTTCTTTCATTTTTTCAAAGAATGCTTCTCCCGTTGGTAGAAATGTCACATCAGTATTTCGATAAACTGGGAAATTTCCATGTGCTTTTTCAAAATATTGAACCAAATGATATGTTGTGGATGTACTTGACTTAAGCTGATTCAAAGTTTCAGGATCATCCTCTAGATAAATCTGACTCTCATCAATCAATGTCTCCAATCTTTGTTTCAAACCACGATAACCCCAGTCAAATTTGGTGTACATTAGGAACATCGCCCCTAGTAAAGGGGCAATCATTACCAATATTAACCAAGTTACTCGGGACAAAGCATCCATTTCACTATTAACTAAATATAAGACCGCTCCAATTGTTAAGATATGCTCAACGGTTGCTAACCAAACACGATACTGCTCTAGCCATGAGTAAGAGGCTAGTAAAAACAATAATTGTAAAATCAATAAAATAGCGATAACGGTTGTTCGACTAAATATACCCCTTAGTAAACTTTTCTTACTCTTATTAAGTAAACGAACAATTTTGACTTTATTACTGATAAGTTTTCCCCCCTCCAAATCAATCATTTTATTATAGCATACTGTCACTTGAATAGCATTCTATTATTCTAAATTATCTCTAGTTAAAATCTAATCCCCAATAAAAAGAGGCTAGCATCACAAGCCCTACCTCTTTATTATTTAAAATAATCCAACGGCTGTACCGTCTTCTAAAACATCCATATTGAGAGCTGCAGGTTTTTTAGGTAAACCAGGCATTGTCAATACGTCTCCAGTAAGAGCAACTATAAAACCAGCTCCTGTTTTTGGAACAAATTCACGAACAGTTATATCAAAGTCAGTTGGAGCACCAAATAAATTTGGATTATCAGAAAAGCTATATTGTGTCTTTGCCATACAAATAGGCATCTTGTCCCAGCCATTGTCACTAAACTCTTTTAATTGTATTTGTGCCTTAGGTCCAAAATGAACTTTATTACCACCATATATTTTAGTAACAATTTTTTTATTTTTTCTTCAATAGTGTCTTCATCATTATATAAGCGTTTGTAATTGGATGATTGTGTTTCAATCACATTAGCAACAGTCTGTGCAAGTTCAAGGCCACCGTCTGCTCCATCTTCCCACACACTTGCTAATTCAACTGCCACATCAATATTACTACATAAGGTTTTAAGAGTTGCAATTTCACTTTCTGTATCTGCAGTAAACTGATTGATAGCTACAACTACCGGAACACCATATTGACGCATATTGTTAACGTGACGCTCGAGATTTGTAAAACCTCTTTTAACTGCTTCAACGTTCTCTTGTGAGAGATCTTCTTTTGAAACACCTCCATGCATTTTCAATGCACGCAATGTAGCAACAATAACAATCGCATCGGGAGAAGTCGGAAGGTTTGGCGTTTTTATATCAAGAAACTTTTCAGCGCCCAAGTCTGCTCCAAAACCAGCTTCAGTAACAACGTAATCTGCTAAGCGTAGAGCTGTTGAAGTCGCTAAGACAGAATTACATCCATGTGCAATATTAGCAAATGGTCCCCCATGGACAAGAGCCGGTGTCCCATAAATGGTTTGAACCAAATTAGGTTTGATAGCATCTTTTAGGATAAGTGTGAGAGCTCCTTCAATCTTCAAATCTTTAACATAGATTGGTTTACGGTCCCTTGAGTAAGCCACAACAATATTTGACAGGCGTTTCTTTAAATCTGATAGGTCAGTAGCTAAACATAGAATAGCCATTATTTCAGAAGCAACAGTAATATCAAAGCCATCTTCACGTGGTATCCCATTGACAGGGCTTCCTAAGCCAACGATCACCTGACGAAGAGCACGATCATTAAGATCAACTACACGCTTCCAAATCACTCGACGTTGGTCAATATCTAATTCATTGCCTTGATGAATATGATTATCAAGTAGAGCTGATAAAGCATTATTAGCAGTTGTGATTGCGTGCATATCACCAGTAAAATGCAAATTAATATCTTCCATTGGTAGTACTTGTGCGTATCCACCTCCAGCAGCTCCTCCTTTAATACCCATTACAGGACCTAAAGAAGGTTCACGAAGAGCAATCATCGTTTTTTTACCAATTTTATTTAAAGCATCAGCTAATCCAATGCTCATAGTGGATTTTCCCTCACCTGCTGGTGTCGGATTAATAGCAGTTACTAAAATTAACTTTCCTACTTTTTGAGATCTTACAGCTTCAATCTTATCAAAAGATAATTTTGCTTTGTATTTACCATACAATTCTATATCATCAAAACCAATTCCTACTTGCTCAACAATCTCAGCAATAGGCTTTAGGGCGACGCTTTGCGCTATTTCAATATCTGTTTTCATGATATTCTCCTTCTAAATAATAAAAATAGTATAGCAATATTCCCTATAAAAACATATTTTTTTGCAAAAAAAATTTAAAATGTTCGTCTTATGAAAATAAAACTGCTTTTATTTCTTCTGGACTAGTCTGACCAAAATAATCTTCTAATGATAAAGTACTTAATTTTTCCAAGACTAATTCTTCTTTCATAGGGCAACCAATGAGAAGGTTTTCAATATCTGAAATATCTTTAGAACTGAAAAAGTCACCATAAATACGGCAATTCGTAATAATACCTTTCTCAATTTCTAAGTGAAAATCGTAAGTTCCTGACGGAAAACGAGCATCTCTGTGATACGAATACTGTGGTGAGTTACCATAATTCCAATCCCAATTCTTATATTTTTCATCAGCTAGAGCGTCAATCGCAGCCCAATCTTTTTCGGTTAGGTGATAGCGTTTTGCCTGATCAATATGATCAATATGTAATAATTGACAAACCATTAAATCTTTAAATTGATCAGTTGTGATATGACGATAATCTTCTGACAAGTGGCTACGAATATCTCCTACTCGACTTCGGACAGATTTTATCCCTTTAGATTCAATTTTTTTCCTATTAGGATTTAACACTTTTTCCATAGCATCAAAATCAACATCTAATAAAAGAGAGTAACCACCGTAAATACGACCGTTTACTATTGTCATTGCTGCACCTGATACTTTTTTACCATCAATAACTAAGTCATTTCGTCCCCTCATTTCAACACTAGAGGCACCTAAAGTTTTTAGGGCCTTAATAGCTGGCTCATAAGCTCGTTTGAAATCACCAAATTGTCCATGATCTTTCATTAGATAGCAAATATTTACAGCACCTGAGTCAACGTAAACAGCTCCTCCACCAGTATCTCGACGAACAACAGGAATATCATGTTCTTTCAAATATTCTTGATTTGTCTCTATAACTGCATTCTGAAATTTTCCGATTTCAACTTTAGGATCACAATAGTATGGAAATAAAATATCATCATCTAAAAAAACATTTTGTAAAATATAAACTTGCATGGCAAGTGCAATCGCACCGTCTGTGATACGCTTACCATTTCTAATTGGTTCAATAAGATACATTTAGGTCTCCTTTTATAGCAATTTAGTTATCCAATAATTTCTTTTTTCGCTTCAGCAATTAATTCAGCGATATGCTGTGTCAGTTGCACACTCCTTGAGCGAATCTTTTGAGGAATGCGATAATGCTTGTGATTAAGAGTAACAAATAAAGAGTTTTCATTTAAAGAGACGAATCGCCAAAACGGATGCTTAATAAATTGTGGCGTGGTATGTCCAACTCCAATCTCTAGATAAAGAACTTTGTCATTTTGATGTTGTGATAAGAAATTTTCATAACGTTGTCGTTGAGCATGAAAGTCAGCATCTTCCACCATACCTTTTTCTTCGTTACGTTTATTAATTTCAAACGGTTGATCACACTTTGGGCATTTGGGGATTAAGTTACTAGGAATCTTCATATCCTTTTGTTGTGCAATCATTTGACGAATTGCCTGATCATTTCGATAAGTTTGTTGATGACAATGTTGACTACACTGCCATAAGCCATATTCACCTTGAATATGAAAAACTTTTTCTAAATTATAATCAGCCACAGCGAAGGCATTATCAGCATTAGTTGTAATAATATGATATTCTTTTTTCGCTAAAATATCCTTTAAATCAAGATAAGCTTGTCCTACCGGTTGATCTAAATAATTAAGTGCCACAAAACGACTTTGGAAGGCCCAATATTCTTCCCAATCTTCAAAGTCATAAAGACTTGCTTGCAACATATCTAATAGTTGATATTTAGCAATAAAATCCGGAAAAGCTTCTTCAAATCTGGGGCCAATATAGGTGAATCCATCCGCTGCAGACATGCCTGCACCAATACCAACTACAATGGCATCTGATTCTTCTATTAACTGACTTAGTATTTCTGATTGAGAATGATTAGTTTTTTCTAGAGTCTTCCACACTGTCATCTATTTCCTCTTTTAATAATAATTTTTGATAAATCTCTTGGTCTTTAGGTGTGAATGTATTGAAAATAATATAGAGTTTGTGCTGATTTTCGCGTTGCCACTCTAATATCGCTTGAACAGCCAATTCAGCAGCTCTTTGATTAGGAAAACCAAATTCTCCCGTTGATATACAAGGGAAGACAATTGTTTTAAGATTAGCTCGAACTGCCAACTGTAAGCAGGATTTATAAGAAGACTTTAATAAATCCTCTCTTATACGAGATGGCTTTTGATCAACTTTTACATAAGGTCCGACTGTATGAATAACATACTTACAAGGAAGATGATAGGATTCGGTAAGTTTAGCTTGTCCTACAGCTTCCATTCGTCCTTGTTGTGTCATCAATTGATGACATGCTAAACGTAATCGTGAACCTGCAAATGTATGAATATGATTGTCAATACAATGGTGGTTAGGAATAAAACAACCTAACAACTTACTATTTGCTGCATTAACAATAGCATCCACTTGTAATAAGCAAATATCCCCATGGTAGGTAAATACATTTGAATATACCGTTTGATGACAGACGTCTATCGTTTTTACTTTTTGAGTATTCCACCAATGTGACAAATACCTATCTTCTAAAGACAGGTACTCTTGACTAATGTTTTGAGGATCTTGTTGATTAATTAGACCACGCCAAACCGTTTGCAAATCGGTGGTCCTCAAGTCATCAACGTCTGTTAAATTTTCTGACTGAAGATACTCAATCATGGCTAGCAATAGTTGTTTTTGATTAGGCATTTTCTAAAGCTTCAAAAGCAGCATAATCAACGTCTGTTAACACAACCAACCAATTTTCGTCAGCTTTTTCAGAATTTAACAAAGTTGGTTCTTGACTTGCAGCTGTATTAACTTTAACAACTTTACCTGTAAGAGGAGATAAAATTGCCATAACCGTCTTTGAAGCTTCAATATTTAAAATAACATCATCAACTTCTAAATTTGTATCATCTGTGAATTCCACATATCCGACAGTTCCCAAGTCATCTTGAAGTTCTGGAGTTAAACTGATAGTATAAAGTTCTTCATTTTTTTCAATTAATAAGTAGTTCGCAATTTTTTTCATGAGTAATTTCCTTTCTGAGAAAACGTGATTAATATAACTGTGATAATAATTTTAAGGATTTGATTCGTTGATCAAGTCCTGGAACAAGAGGAATCAAAAGTAGTTCTTCTGCTTGACTAGCATTAACTAAAGCGTCAAGGCTTTCTTTAACTTGTTTTGGATCACCTACAATCATACGGTGGCGATTTGATTTAATTTTTGCTTTTTGTTCAGGAGTCAATTGGTAATGATTAGCTTCTTCAATAGTAGGAAATGTTGCAAATTCATTGAAGTCTTTATTTCCTAGCATCCAGATATCTAAAGTCTTTGCTATGTTTTCAGCTTCTTCTGAAGTATCAGCTATAACTACAAATGCAGCTACCATCAAATTAGGAGACTTATTAGGATAATATTCTTCAAACTGATGATAATAAAGAGATGAAAGCTTTTTAGCTTCTGTCAATGGGTCTTTGTCCATAAAAGGAAAAACACCGAAGGTAAAGCCTAAGCCAAGTTTAGCCGCTAAATAAGCTGATTTTTGACCACTCCCCAACACATATAAGTCTGGGAAGCTAGAAAGAGTCGGTTGAACTAATGGTTTCTTACTGGATGATTCATCAATAAGCCATGACTTCAATTCCTCCAGTACCTCTTCGTAATCATGTGCTTTATGTAAGCTACGAAGTGCATTTGAAACTTTAACTGTCCCTAGTGAATTTCCTAAACCAATACTTACTCGATTCGGATGACATGTCTCTAATGTTTTGAGAGTCTCCGCGAGTTTAAAACTACTATAGTGCAGAGGCATTATACCTCCAGAGCCAATTTTGATAGATTTAGTCTGGTTAGCCAAATGCATTATCATTAATTCTGGATTGCTAATACTGAATGCCCTAACACCGTGATGTTCAGCCACCCAAAATTGATGATAGCCTAGTCGCTCCGCCTCTTGTGATAAAAGAATCGTTTCTTGTATTGCATCACTTGCAGTTTTTCCATAATCAATAAGCCCATAATCAAGGACACTTAATTTCATCTTTCCTCCCTATAATTGCTTCGAAGTTCTCTAAAAACTTCTCGAGCTTCCTTTGGTAAAGATTCTCCATAATCCATCAAAGGAACAATATCTTTAAAGGAGGCTTTTGGAATCGCCAAACCTTCTAAATCACTCACTTTAATCCTTAAATTAATCTGATCAGAACGCTTAGCTTTTATTTTTTGTAAAAATTCCGGATCAACTACTAAGGGCGTGGAAGCTCCTACCATATGAGCATGTTGTAAGGCTTCAAACACCTTTGAAGCACTATTAATACCTCCAGTTGCCATAATTGGAACTCTATCACCAAAATGTTCAAATATAACTTGATTAACCAGCTGCCCTTTGTAAACTCCCTCAGAACGTATAGTATTTCTAAAGACATCATGCCCCCAGCTTGCAATGGCAAGATAATCTACCTGAGCAATCGCTAAAATTTTTTCAAGAAATTCCATAAACTCTTCAATGCTATATCCAATTTGTGAACCGCGAGTTTCTTCAGGCGTCGCTCTAAAACCAAGGATAAAATCTGACTCTGCTTCTTCTCTGATAACTTTTTGTACCGCTTTAAAAACTTCTAATCCTAAACGACAGCGATTAGTCAAAGTTTGAGGACCATACTCATCTTTTCTTTGATTTGAGAAGGTTGAGAAAAAAGTTTGAATTAGTAATCGTTGTGCAGAAGATATTTCAACACCATCAAATCCAGCTTGTATAGCTCGTCTTGTAGCCTGGACATATTCATCGATAATTCTTAGTATATCTTTGTGTGTTAGTTCTTTAACCTGATGTGGGTATGGCGATTGCAATTGCATAGGGCTGGGACCATACACATATCCGTGTCTTGCCAAAGTGTGACTTGAGAAACGTCCAGCATGCGTCAGCTGCAAAACAGCTTTCGCTCCCTTAGACTTCATTGCTTTAGCCAATTTAGTCAAACCAGGAATGTCCTCATCCTTTGAAACGCTAAAACCATATTCAAATAACTGACCATATTCTGTGATATATGCTGCTCCAGTAATTTGTAATGGAGCAGATTTAGCACGACGAACAGCATATGCTATGTCGTCATCAGTTACAAAACCTTCTGATGTAGAAGAATTAGTTACCATAGGTGATAGAACAAAACGATTTTCTAAGCTCAATCCATTGGGAAGCGTTAATGGACGAAATAAATTACCTTGGACATTATTCATCTCTGCTCACCGACCCCTTATTAGCCATAGACTTAGCCTGAAATCTATCAAACTCTGCAACTAAATCGGGCCTAATCATCAGTAAACGATCATTAAAACCTACTTGTTTAAGGCTAATCAACATACGATCAATAACATCTTCTACTGTCATAGGACAATCTAATAAATCAGATAGATTAGCCATAATTTCAGGATCTACATTTGGATAAGCAATTGGACTACCCGTATCACCTAGACCAATCTTATAGAAATCTGAAATCATTCGACTCCGCTCTTTTTGATCGCCACAAACGCTAAGGTAAATCGATACCGCAATACCATTCTTTATACGGCGCTGAGCCAAGCCAGCAAATTTTTTGCCATTTATACTAAGATCAAACTTACCAGGACAATAGGAGGTCTCTACTTCAAAGTGCTCAATAGGTTGATAAAAATCCGAAAATATACTTCTAATAAAATCGACCATTATAAGATACCCATCTGAGATAGACAATTTTCTCTCAAAAACATCTGGAATAACCAATGAAAAATTTAAAATTCCTTCATCAGCTACAACTGCGAGACCACCAAAATTCCGAACAACTGGTTCATAGCCACGACTGATGATTTCTTTTTTAGCTAATTCTAAATGTGGTAATTCTCGATCTAACATCCCCAGAATGACTGTCTTAGTCATCGGCCAAATATGCAAAATAATTTCTTGATTTGAGCGATTAATCTCCCTTAAAAATACTTCTGTCCATATAAAAGGTTTTTCCGCGTCTTGAGCATCTGTAACATAGTCTTTAAAAATAGATACAGGTAACTGCGCTAGATCTTGCCATTCCAATAAATCTGACCTCCTTTATCTAGAAAACTCTGCAAGATTTATTTTATCGCAATCGCTTGAAATTTTCCAGTAAGTTTCCCTCAAATTCCATTACTATCAAGAAGAAATATATCTTTTATTTACGAAAAGCATTTTTTTATGTACAATATGGCTATGAAAATTTTGATTACATCAGGTGGAACTACCGAGAAAATTGATACCGTTAGGAGTATCACGAATCACGCAACAGGAGCTTTAGGAAAAATAATTGCAGAAAAATATTTACGAGAAGGACATCAGGTGACACTCGTGACTACTAAAAATGCAGTCAAACCAGAATCTGCTACCAACTTATCCATATTTGAGATTGAGGACGTTGACTCATTAATAAAAACCTTGAAGCCATTAGTGAAAGAGCATGATATTTTAATTCACAGCATGGCAGTGTCTGACTATACCCCCGTCTACATGGCTGATTTCGAAAAGGTTAAATCAAGCGATGATTTAGATACTTTTTTGCGCAAAGATAACCACGAAGGGAAAATATCATCTGAATCAGAATATCAAGTCCTTTTTCTCAAAAAAACACCAAAAGTTATCAGCCTTGTGAAAAAATGGAATCCTCAAATTACTCTAGTAGGTTTTAAACTACTTGTGAACGTTACTAAAGAAAACCTTTTTAAAGTTGCTCGTCATAGCTTAATCAAAAATAAAGCTACGTTTATTTTAGCTAATGACCTCATTGATATTACCTCAAAACATCACATAGCCTACCTACTTGATCATGATAATGTGTATAAAGCTACCACCAAAGAAGATATTGCTCAATTAATTTACGAAAAGGTAAAAAAATATGATTAAACGTATTACACTAGCCGTCACCGGTTCAATTTCGGCCTATAAAGCAGCAGACCTTACAAGTCAATTAACTAAAATTGGCTATGATGTTCATATCATAATGACACAAGCTGCCACAGAATTTATTACACCGTTAACTCTGCAAGTATTATCAAAAAATCCTATTCATTTAGATGTTATGGATGAGCATAACCCAAAAATCATCAACCATATCGAATTAGCAAAACGCACAGATTTATTTATCGTTGCACCTGCCTCTGCTAATACTATTGCTCATCTAGCATATGGCTTCGCTGATAACATCGTAACAAGCGTTGCTCTTGCTATGCCCGATGAAACTCCAAAACTTATCGCACCAGCAATGAATACAAAGATGTATCATAATACAATCACCCAACGTAACATTAATATTTTGAAAAAAATAGGTTATCAGGAAATTGAACCTCGTATTAGTTTGCTTGCCTGTGGTGATACCGGTCAAGGAGCCCTGGCTGATATCTCCACTATACTTAAATGTATACAAGAAGTTGCAAATTAGGCTGTAAATTTGTATACTATTTCTAGTTTAATTTAAGGAGTTATAATGAAAAAGAAAAACAAATCCTCTAACATTGCTATAATTGCAATCTTTTTTGCTATTATGCTTGTCATTCATTTTTTGTCATCATTTATTTTTAGTTTTTGGTTAGTCCCTATTAAACCTACTTTGATGCATATCCCAGTTATTATTGCATCTATAGCCTATGGACCTCGTATTGGTGCAACTCTAGGCGCCTTAATGGGGGGGATCAGCGTAGCTAACAGCAGCATTGTTCTATTACCAACGAGTTACCTCTTCTCACCTTTTGTTGAAAATGGTAATTTTTATTCGCTAATTATTGCACTTGTACCACGTATTCTAATCGGGATTATTCCTTATTTCGTTTACAAATTACTACACAACCGCTTTGGTTTGGCTATCTCAGGTGCTATAGGCTCTCTAACAAACACAGTATTTGTTTTATCTGGAATTTTTATCTTTTTTTCAAGTACTTATAATGGGAATATCAAGCTAATGCTCGCTGGGATTATTTCATCTAATTCATTAGCTGAGATGGTCATTGCAGCTATCATTGTATATCTAACTGTTCCTCGTATTCTCAATATTAAACATTAAAAACTGGCCAGGAAGAAATCTTCCTGGCTTTTCTTACTTATATTTTATAGTCATATTGAAAAAAACATGTTATAATGAAAGCGTTTATAAATATTGAAGGAGTATTTCAATGACTTACACAGAAAATTTTCAAAAATGGTTAGATTTTGAGCAGCTTCCTGACTATCTTCGTCAAGAATTACTATCAATGGATGAAAAAACAAAAGAAGATGCTTTTTACACAAACTTAGAATTTGGTACTGCTGGTATGCGTGGTTATATTGGTGCTGGTACAAATCGTATTAATATTTATGTTGTCCGTCAAGCAACCGAAGGATTGGCAAAATTAATCGAAACTAAGGGAGAGGAAGCTAAAAAACGTGGTGTAGCCATTGCTTATGATTCACGCCACTTCTCTCCAGAATTTGCTTTTGAGTCTGCACAGGTCTTGGCAAAGCATGGAATTAAATCTTACGTATTTGAAGCTCTTCGTCCAACACCAGAACTCTCTTTTGCTGTTCGCCATTTAAATGCCTATGCTGGTATTATGGTTACTGCAAGCCACAATCCAGCACCTTTCAATGGTTATAAAGTCTATGGACAAGACGGAGGTCAACTACCACCAGCTGATGCTGATGCACTAACAGACTTTATCCGTGCTATTGAAAATCCATTTGCAGTTGAACTTGCTGATTTAGATGAAAGCAAATCATCGGGTCTTATTCAAGTTATCGGTGAAGATGTTGATATTGAATATCTTAGAGAGGTTAAAGATGTTAATATCAATCAAGATTTAATCAATAACTTTGGAAAAGACATGAAAATTGTCTATACTCCTCTCCACGGAACTGGTGAGATGTTGACACGACGTGCCCTTGCTCAAGCCGGTTTTGAATCTGTTGTTGTAGTAGAATCACAAGCTAAGGCAGATCCAGACTTTTCTACTGTTAAATCGCCTAACCCTGAAAGCCAAGCTGCCTTTGCTCTTGCTGAAGAACTCGGACGAGAAGTTGATGCAGATGTCTTAGTAGCTACTGATCCTGATGCAGACCGCCTAGGCGTTGAAATTCGCCAACCAGATGGTTCTTATAAAAACCTTTCTGGAAATCAAATTGGAGCGATTATTGCGAAATACATCCTGGAAGCTCATAAAACAGCAGGAACACTTCCAGAAAATGCTGCTCTCGCTAAATCAATCGTATCAACAGAATTAGTAACAAAAATTGCCGAAAGTTATGGCGCTACAATGTTTAACGTTTTAACTGGATTCAAATTCATCGCTGAGAAAATTCAAGAGTTTGAAGAAAAACATAACCACACCTATATGTTTGGTTTTGAAGAAAGCTTCGGATATCTTATTAAACCATTTGTCCGTGATAAAGACGCTATTCAAGCAGTTCTTTTGGTTGCTGAGATCGCAGCTTATTATCGTTCGCGTGGTTTAACACTTGCAGATGGTATTGATGAAATTTACAAAGAATATGGTTATTTTGCTGAAAAAACGATTTCAGTAACACTTTCAGGAGTGGATGGAGCTGCTGAAATTAAGAAGATTATGGACAAATTCCGTGAAAATGGTCCAAAACAATTTAACAATACTGATATTGTATTATTAGAAGATTTCCAAAAACAAACCGCTACTAAAAATGATGGAACAATATCTAACTTAACAACTCCTCCAAGTAATGTTTTGAAGTACACGTTAGCTGATGATTCATGGATTGCAGTTCGCCCTTCAGGAACTGAACCAAAAATCAAGTTCTATATTGCTACGGTCGGTAATGATTTAGCAGATGCAGAAACAAAAATCGCCAATATTGAAAAAGAGATTACAACATTTGTAAATTAATAAAAAAAGCTAGGAACTTACTCCTAGC
>NZ_GL636070.1:1079104-1093002 GCF_000186445.1 Streptococcus agalactiae ATCC 13813 | reverse complement strand
CTATCTAACGATGTTCTATTATTTTCAATCATGAAATATAACTGCAATTAACTTCACGATCAAATAATAGAGCAGACTTACAATTAACCACGTTATCCCAATAACTGCAACTAAACCTATTAAAACAGATAATACCGTATTCTTAGTTGCTAGTTGGTTACTGATAAACCATGAAACTGCAGAAATAAATATCAGTAATAATAGTTGAAGCCTTTTTTTCATATAATTCCTCTTACTACTTTTGTGTATTTTGCATTTGATAATAAATACCTTTTTGAGCCATTAATTCAGAGTGGTTACCCACTTCTACAATTTCACCAGATACCATAACTAAAATAATATCTGCTGTTTGAATGGTAGATAAGCGATGTGCAATAATAAAGCTTGTTCTCCCCTTCATCAACATTTGGAATGCTTCTTGAACAAGAACTTCAGTACGAGTATCTATAGACGATGTCGCCTCATCTAATATCAATATTCTAGGTAATTTAAGAAAAATACGAGCAATTGTCAATAGCTGACATTGCCCCTGTGATAGCGAATCTCCAGCATCTTCTAAATACGTATCATATCCATTCGGTAATTGTTTGATAAAGAAATCTGCATTAGCTGCTTTTGCAGCCTCTATCACTTCTTCACGGCTAGCTTTAGGATTGGCATATGCAATGTTATCGTGAATCGTAGCACTTTTTAACCACGTTTCTTGTAATACCATTCCAATTTCTTGCCTTAATTGTGATGGCTCATAATCAGTAATAGGCTTACCATCTAAAAGGATATTTCCCCCGTCAACTTCATAGAAACGCATTAATAAATTGATTAAAGTAGACTTCCCAGCACCTGTTGGTCCTACAATAGCGACCTTAGCTCCTGCTGGAATGTGTAAATTAATACCATTTAATAGTGGTTTTGATTTATGATAACCAAAAATAACGTTTTTAAAATCGATTTGACCTTTGACCGTTGATGAATCAAGTTTTTCTGTACCTGTTATATTTGGTGACGATTCTTCTAAAATAGAGTAAAGGCGTTCTGCACAAGCCAGAGCACTTTGCATCTCAGACAGGACGGAAGAGATGTCATTAAATGGCTTAGTATATTGATTGACATAATTTAAGAAAGTGATTAATTGACCAACACTAAAAGCCCCTGACATAATGCGAAGGGCACCAATCCCAGCTAAGAAGCCATAAATCAAACTATTGATAAATCGGGTTGATGGATTAACAGTTGAAGAATAAAAAATTGCTGATTGAGAAAAGTTAGCATACTCTTGATTAATAGTCCTAAAATGATCACTACTTTCTTCTTGCGCACTGAATGCTTGAATGAGGCTTTCTTGACTCACCATCTCTTCAATGAATTGAGTTTGTCGTCCTCGTGATGCCGTTTGATTTTGATATAAGTGATAACTCTTTTTAGCAATAAAGCGGGCTAGAAAGAGTGATAAAGGCGTCAAAAATAATACCAAAAAAAGCATTAATAAATCAATCTTTGCCATACTAAAAATAGTAACTAGAATAGTTAATAAACCAACAAAGAACTGGTTAAAAACCATTAATAAACCATTTGATAATTGCTCCGTATCGGTAGTCACACGACTAATCAAGTCACCTATGCCACGTTTATCTAGGTAAGCTATAGGCAATAGATTCAACTTTTCCATTACAGCCTTTCTTAAAGAAGCAACATAATGAAAAATTAAGCGGTTATAGAGCAGAGGATTAATCCATTGAATAATAGTATTTGCTAAAATGACTGCAATCATCTTCCACATTATAGGTAACAATAATATCATAGAATGAGGCGATAATACAACGTCTACCGCTTGTCCAATTAGAACAGGCAAATAAACAGTGAGGCAAACTTGTACAACCGTCCCTAATAATGCCATTCCTACTAAGCTTTTTTTAGAAAGAAGATCTTGAACAAGCTTTTTTTGTATCTTTTTAGGATGACTTGCTTTCATTTACTCCTCCTCCTTAAAATTTTGTGAATGGTAAATGGACTTATAAACTTTGTTATGAGCTAATAAAGATTGATGATTATCAAAACCAACTTGTTTCCCCTTATCAAGGAGTAAGATTCTATCTGTATTTTGTATACTATTAATTCTCTGTGATACAATAATAAGATTAGTTTGGTTGAAATGTTTAGTTATAGCTTTAAATAAACGAGCTTCTGTTAAATAATCCAATGCAGATGTTGCATCGTCTAAAATCAAAAATGGTATCTTATCTTGAACTAAAGCTCTTGCAATCGTCAACCTTTGCCTTTGACCACCAGAGAAATTCCTACCAAAACTCTCTACAGGGGTATCAAGTTGACCATCTTTTTCTTTTACAAAATCACTAGCTTGTGCTATTTCTAAAGCAGTCCAAAGTTTTTCCTCACTAACTTTACCAAGTCCCAAAGAAAGGTTAGAACGAATAGTTCCTTTAAACAACTGAGCATTTTGAGGAACAACTCTTACCAGGCTACGCCAATTTGAAATTGTATCTGGACTTTTTCCCTGATGATATATATCAATATCCCCTTCTTGCACTTTATAAATATGAAGCAGTAAATTAACCAAGGTTGATTTCCCAGAGCCAGTTCCACCAATTATCCCTAAAGTTTCTCCTACATTCATAGAAAAAGTAATATCAGATAAAGCTTTTTCAGAGGAATTTGGATAAGAAAATGCCATTTCTTGCACTTCTAAAGCCTTATTCGAATATTTTGGCTCAAGTTTGTCATCAATTATTTCAGACGGTCTTTCAAAAACGGCTATAATTCGCTTAGCACTGATATAACTTTGGTTCAGTGATGTCACCAACATTGTCATTTTTAACAATTCAACAAGAATTTGCAATAAGTAATTAATTAAAGCAACCAACATTCCTTGTGATAAAAGATGATTAGCTATATTTAAATTACCACGCCAAATAATCACAACCAAAGTGATATTAACAACTAGAAATGTTAGAGGCGTTACTAAACTAGAAAGCCTACCTGCTTTTAATTGTAAATTCGTATAATGATAATTGATATCATTAAATGCTTCACTCTCTCTATCTACTTGATTAAAGGCACGGATAACTCGTACACCTTGAAGTTGTTGCCTAGTCAACTTTACCAAATAATCGGTTGAAGTTCTGATTTTAAGGTAAATAGGATTTAATAGTCGAGACATTACAAAAACAATGATAAATAACGTGACAACCATTACCAAGAACCAAATAGTCAATGAGGGGCTAATGGAAAAAGCCATAATTATGGCACCAAAAACAATAATCGGAGCCCTCAAAAATAAACGTAAAAATTGATTTAAACCAGTTTGGATTTGAAATGTATCAGCAGTCAAACGAGTAATCAAACTAGCAGTTCCCAATTCATCTCTGTCTTTTTTACCCAGTGACATGACTTTTTGATAGAGATCCTCTGTCAATTGTCTCGTATAACCAACTGCGGCTTTTGAAGAATAATATTGAGCAGTTATCGCTACTACAACACCCACCGCAGCCAAAAAGAAAATCAATCCAATTTGCAACAGTAAACTACTTCTATCCCCTCGTGGAATGGTCTCGTCAATCATTTTTGCAATAACGATTGGTACCAAAAGTTCAAAAGAGGCTTCTAATAATTTGAAAAGGGGTCCAAAGATAGTTTCTTTGATATACCCCTTAAAATAATAAGTTAGTCTTTTCATACTTACCCTTCTTAAAACAACTCCATTATTTTTATCAAATAAAGGTTGAATTGAACTTCACGTGAGTAGTAAATATTACCACCATTTTTATAGAGCTTCCCTCCTGAAATTAGGGCGAGAGGATGATAGTAAAAGTAAGTGTCCCCGTTATAATTTCCTAGGCTGGGAGCTACAACATTTTTAGAGTAATTTTTGGCCAACTCAATGGAATTTTCACCCCCATGATCCGCTACATAATCAATATAAGAAGAACCAAAATTATATGCTTGGACAGCAGTCCATACATCAACCTTAGCTTTTTTAGCTTGACTTATATTTTGTGACAACAGAGTGACGCCATGTTTAATACTGGTGTGGCTATCCGTAATACTGTTCGTAGTTCCACTGATACTTTCACTTGATTGCATCACATCTATAGCATCTCCCTTAGTTTCAGTATAAATCATAGATAATACTAAGTGCACATTAGCCTCTGAACCATTCTCTGCAAGAGTATTCTGCACTAAATCATGATATTGAAGCACTTTTTTAACATTTTCATGGATGATAACTAGACGGTACCCAATGAAAATAATAATAATTAATGCTATCAAACGTTTTAAAAATTTAAACATATTATTTATTTTGAATATCCTGTATGTTTTTGATTAGTATTGAGTATGTACCATCAGGGTTTTGGATAAATTCAACCGATTCGGCATCTTGGTAGACATTGTTGGGTACAATCAATTCAATACCATTTGAAAGAGATAGCTTCTGATTCTCTAACTTCTTAATTTGACGGGAATGATCAATATCACTTACTTGAACAGATCCAGGTATTGCGTCTTTCAATTCATCAACAAAAGTCAGCCTGGCTGTTAAATTATCATCAAATAATTGATCTGCTAATTTTTCTGGAGACAATTCTTGCTCTTCTTCTAAATTCTTGTAAATAGCCGATCTCATTTTTGATTGGAAAGAAAAATCATCTTTGTTGAAATTTTCAGCAATTTTTTGAGCTGTCTGTTCAACCATTTTGATAGATTTTTTAACAGACTGTTCTGGTTGTACTTGTAATAAATTTTCAGAAAAATAATTAGCAAATGAACCATTGTGTTTGATACGCTTTTCAATTAAATAGTATTGCTTTGATGACTTGTTAACAACCAAAGCTTCATCTGGAGTTTGAGCAGCACTTGGAAGGTTATTCTGTGTTATTGTAATTGGCTGCTCTTGATTTTCAGAAACATGAGCAAATTGTTCCTTTAATGAGATTCGAAGGAAAGCAAAATGTTCCATTCCATCCTTGTCAAATTGAATAAAAACTAAGTCATTCGTTTTTTGATCTTCCGATATGACAAACTCTTCTTTCCAAAGTTGCGCAATTTGACAGGAAGAAACATATAAATCATCTTGTAAATGACTCATAAATACATTATCCTCTCCAAAATAGCCACGCTTAGCTTCATCAGAAAAAACTTTACTTAATTTTTTACGAAAGTAGTCATCAATCCTTGGAGTTAGGGTTAACGGAGTATCTGATAGCACTAACTCTGTGTCGTTAGGAGAAAACTGATGTATAATAATCTGTTTGATATAAAAATCCATCATAACATTAATTCTCATACAAAGGGAAAGCGTCCGTTAATGATTTAATTTCTTGACGAACTTCTGTGAGGACATCTTGATTTTCATGATTTTTGAGTGCCTTAATCATTAATTCAGCGATTCTTCGAGATTCTTCAACTCCCATTCCTCGACTAGTAATTGCTGGAGTACCAATTCGAATACCTGATGTTTTAAATGGTGATAGTCGCTCAAACGGTATAGAGTTCTTGTTAAGGGTGATATTGACTTCTTCAAGAACATTTTGTGCCTTTTTGCCATTCTCAATAACTTTTGTGACGTCTACTAAGAACAAATGATTATCAGTACCATCAGAAATCAAATGAAAGTCATCATCTTCTTTAAAAACTTTAGCCATGGCTTGAGCATTTTTAATAATATCCTCACCGTATATTTTAAAGGAAGGGTCTAGGGCTTCTTTCAAAGCTACAGCTTTTGCAGCAATTACATGTTCTAATGGTCCACCTTGGAGTCCTGGAAAGACTGCAGAATTAATTTTTTTAGCAATTGCTTCATCATTGGTTAAAATCAAACCACCTCTAGGTCCACGTAGAGTCTTATGTGTTGTCGTTGTCGTTACATGAGCATAAGGAATAGGACTAGGGTGATGACCAGAAGCAACTAAACCTGCAATGTGAGCCATATCAACCATTAAGTAAGCATCTACTGCGTCTGCTATTTGACGAAATTTTTCAAAATCAATAATGCGAGAATAAGCCGACGCCCCTGCAACAATTAATTTAGGCTGCGTTTCCTGTGCTATTTTCAAAATGTTATCATAGTCTAGCATCTCCGTCTTAGGATCAACAAAGTAAGAAACAAAATGATAAGTTTTTCCTGAGAAGCTAACTGAAGCGCCATGTGTTAAGTGCCCACCTGCTGCTAAGTCCATCCCTAAGACAGTATCTCCCGGCTCGATTAAAGCCATGTAAGCTGCTGCATTAGCCTGACTACCAGAATGTGGTTGAACATTAGCAAACTCAGCATTAAATAACGTCTTAGCTCGTTCTATAGCTAAACTTTCAACTACATCAACACAATCTGTTCCTCCATAATAACGATGACTAGGATACCCTTCGGCATATTTATTTGTCAAAACAGAACCTTGTGCTGCCATAACAGCTTTTGAAACAACGTTTTCTGATGCAATTAATTCAATATTATTTTGTTGGCGAATTTCCTCATCATGAATAGCCTGCCAAAGTTCTTGGTCAAATTCTTTAAAATTGTCTTTATCAAAAATCATTTTTTACTCCTTAAGCTCGTTATAACTTTTAAATAATGGTTTCAATCATTATATTTATCACATTTTTACTATTAGTTGCAAGATGATTAAATTAATTTTCAAAAATTAATTCAGGTATCGTAGCCGTTAGTACCTCTTGCGTGATTGCACCTTGCCTTAAAATCTTAACTCTATCACCAGACAAATCAATAATAGTAGAATCCACACCTGTCAATGCTTTATCATCTTCAATACCTAAAACTTGATGATTAAACTGTTTTTGAATTTCTGAGAACACACGACCACTATCACATCCAGAAATATTAGCAGAAGGACCAATCAGTGGACCATGGTTAGCAATCATATCAAGGGTTACAGGGTGTTTAGGCATCCGAAATCCTACGCTTAATAACCCAGAATTGATCCAATGCGGAACTTCTTGTGAAGCTTCCAAAATAATGGTTAGCGGTCCTGGTAAAAAAGCATCGTACAATTGCTTTAAATAGGTCGGTTGATTTTTAGAATATTTTAAAATAGTCTCAAAATCACATATATTTAAGTTCATAGCCTTATCACGAGGCCTTTTTTTAAGCTCATAGACGTGGTTCACAGCTTCTTCACTCAAAGCTTTGGCAAAGATTCCGTAGACCGTTTCTGTTGGCATAATAACTGCGCCATGATCCTCTAAAATCTGTCCCAAATCATTCATTATCTAATACCACCATTCTATCTTTACCAAATATATCTTTCAAAACTCTGCAACGATTGTTTGGAAAATATCTTTTCAATAAACTTCGTAAATCATCACCTTGTTTGTAACCTATTTCAAAATATAATTTACCTCTAGGTTGCAAATATTCTCTTGAGTTTTCAATGATTTTACGATAAATAGCTAATCCTTCTTCGTCTGCAAAAAGGGCACTATGAGGCTCTGAAGCTAGCACATTCTTCCCCACCTCGTCTTTGTCATTGTAAGAAATATAGGGAGGATTAGACACAATAATATCAAATTTACCTGAAATGTTACTAAAGACATCTGATTCTATAAAAGTCACTTCCGCATCACAATTATTAGCATTTTCCTTTGCCAAGTCTAATGCAGATACAGAAATGTCACTAGCTAGAACATCCCAAGAGGGGCGTTCTTTTTTTAGAGAAATGGCAATTGCTCCACTACCTGTACCAATATCTAAAACAGAACAATCTTCTACTTTATTCTCTGATAAGATTAGATCAACCAACTCCTCTGTTTCAGGCCTCGGAATTAAAACTCGTTCATCAACAAAGAAAATAAGGTCTCTAAAGTAAGCTTTACCTGTAATATACTGCGGTGATCTATGTTTTTTAAGCTGTTGAAAAATATTTTCCATTAATTGCTGATCAGTATCACTCACACTACTATTTTGATTTAAAAGGTAATCAGTTGTTGACCATTGTTTTAGGTCTTTTAATACATAAATAAAATTTTCGACTTCTTCACCACAAGCTTCTAATAACTGTCCGTAATGCTTGATTAACTGCGCATAATTCATTATTTATTTAAGGCTTCTAACTTTTGAGTCTGATCATACATAACAAGTGCATCAATAACTTCATCCATTTTTCCAGATAAAATAGTATCTAATTTTTGAAGTGTCAAACCAATACGATGATCTGTTACACGATTTTGTGGGAAATTATAAGTGCGAATACGTTCTGAACGATCACCAGTACCAACTGTTGATTTACGTTCAGCATCTTGTTCATCTTGAGCAATTTGCGCAAAATGGTCAGCAACACGAGCACGAATGATTTTCATCGCTTTATCACGGTTTTTTTGCTGAGTACGCTCTTCTTGCATTTCAACTTTGATTCCTGTAGGAATGTGTACCATACGAACTGCAGTAGCAACTTTATTGACGTTCTGACCACCAGCACCAGACGCGTGGTAAATATCGACGCGAAGATCTTTTTGATCAATTTCGTATTCTACTTCTTCAACTTCTGGCATTACCAAAACAGTTGCAGTTGAAGTATGAACACGACCCTGACTCTCTGTCACCGGAACACGTTGAACACGATGAGCTCCTGATTCATATTTAAGCTTAGAATAAACTGACTGACCAGAAACCATAGCAACCACTTCTTTAATACCACCAACACCATTAACGGATGATTCCATAACTTCAAAACGCCATCCTTGAGTTTCAGCATATTTTTGATACATTGTTAAAAGATCACCAGCAAAAAGCGCTGCTTCATCGCCACCAGCAGCACCACGAATTTCTAAAATAATGTTTTTATCATCGTTAGGATCTTTAGGTAATAGAAGGATTTTTAATCTTTCTTCATACTCTTCTTTAGCTGCTTTTGATTCTTTAAGTTCTTCTTTAGCCATTTCTTCCAATTCAGCATCACCAGAAGCATCCTTGATCATTTCTTCAGCATCTGAAATATTTTGAATGACTTGCTTATATTCTCTATAAGCTGTGACAGTTTCTCGAGTATTAGCTTCTTCACGTGATAATTCCATAAATCGCTTTGTATCTGAAACAACATCTGGATCACTAAGTAACTCACCTAACTCTTCATAACGATCTTCAACTGCCTGCAATTGATCATAAATATTCATTTTTCTTTGTATCTCCTTTAAAACCGATTATCTTTTAAATATCTGGATTAAAATAATGTTTTCGACAAACTGGGATATATGTTTCATTACCACCAATTTGTATCTGATCACCTTCATAGACAGGTTTTCCGTTTTCTGTCCTTAAAACCATGGTTGCTTTCTTACTACAGTATTGGCAAATTGTTTTGATTTCATCAATCTTATCGGCCAATAATAGCAAATGTTTTGAACCTTCAAAAAGATTGTTTTGGAAATCATTTTTCAAACCAAAAGCCATGACTGGTACATCTAAGTCATCTACTACTCTAGCTAAATCGTAGACGTTTTTCTTACTCAAAAATTGACATTCATCAATTAAAACACAATAAGGCTTTTGTGGTAAATTCTGAATATAGGAGAAAATGTCCATATCATCTGAAATTGGAACTGCTTCACGGCGCATTCCAATACGACTTGAAACGACTCCAAATTCATCTCGAGTGTCCAAGGCGCTTGTCATAATAACCACAGGTTTTCCTTGTTCTTCATAGTTATGAGCAACTTTTAAAATTTCAATGGTTTTACCAGAATTCATTGTCCCATATTTATAATAGAGTTGAGCCAAAGCGGAAAATCCTACTTTCTATAGTATTCTACCTATTTTACCACAAAGGCTGAAGTTTTCCCAGCCATTGAAAACAGTGTGTACTTTTTCACAACATTATGTTACAATGATGCCCAATAACATAAAGGAGTAACATTATGCCATTTGTAAAAATTGACTTGTTTGAGGGACGCTCACAAGAACAAAAAAATGAATTAGCTCGCGAGGTTACTGAAGTAGTATCACGCATTGCAAAAGCACCTAAAGAAAATATCCATGTTTTTATCAACGATATGCCTGAAGGAACCTACTATCCTCAAGGTGAACTTAAGAAAAAATAAGAAATAGTAAAAGAGGTTACCCAGGTAACCTCTTTTGATAGTCTTTGCAAGCATATTTCTTGACAAATTGAAAATATTTGAAAATAAGTATTGATTTTCAAGTTAGAAAACGGTATCATTAGAATATATTGCTTTGGGGGTGGAAAATTTGCAACTTTCTCATAGTTTAAGACTCATGGGAACGACTATCGATATTCAAATTAATTCTAAAAATGCTCAAAAACAAATCCAAGAGGTCATAGAAGTCTTGGAGCTCTACAAAAATCGCTTTAGTGCAAATGACTTTAATTCAGAGTTAATGGCTATAAATAATAACGCTGGTATCAAGCCTATTCAAGTACATCCAGACCTCTTTGAATTAATCACAATTGGGAAAGAACACAGCTTAGCTAGGCCTAGTAACCTAAATATTGCTATTGGTCCTTTAGTGCAAACTTGGAGAATTGGATTTTCAGATGCTAAACTACCTAGCCCTAGTGAAATATCAGAAGCTATGATTTTATCTAACCCAACTCATATACTTCTAGATTCAAAAAATCAATCTGTTTTTTTAAATCAGATAGGAATGAAAATTGATTTGGGTGCACTTGCAAAAGGATATATCGCTGACAAAATTATGACCTATCTTAAAAATGAGATGATTGATTCTGCTATCATTAACTTAGGCGGAAACGTTTTAGTTCACGGGGATAATCCTAATCGTTCAGAAGGGTATTGGGTTATCGGCATTCAACATCCGAAAAAGAAACGGGGACAAAATATTGGAGCTGTCAAAATTAAAAACCAATCTGTTGTAACCTCAGGTACTTATGAACGCCGTCTGATTATTGACGATAAGGAATACCATCATATTTTTGATCGACAGACTGGTTATCCGATACAAACAGAGATGGCTAGCATTTCTATTGTTTCTAAACAATCCGTCGACTGTGAAATCTGGACCACAAGGTTGTTTGGCTTATCCATTAAAGAGGCTCTTGATATTTTAAACGCTGTTTCCTACATTGAAGGCATTATCATCACTAAAGATGATCGTATCTATTTATCTGATGGCTTAAAACATCATTTTCAACTATTTTATCATTAAGAAAGAGGATTTCTAATATGAAACTTATTGGCATCGTTGGAACTAACTCAAATAAATCAACAAGCAGAAATTGAACTCATCGAAGTTAAAGACCTTCCGTTATTTAATAAACCTGCTGATAAAAATGTTCCCCAAGTAATTTTAGATATTGCTGTTAAAATTGAAGAAGCTGATGGTGTTATTATTGGTACGCCAGAATATGATCATTCTATACCTTCGGCCTTAATGAGTGTTTTAGCTTGGCTATCATATGGTATTTACCCACTTCTCAACAAACCCGTTATGATTACTGGTGCTTCATATGGAACACTTGGATCATCACGTGCACAATTACAATTACGTCAAATACTTAACGCTCCTGAACTAAAAGCAAGTGTTTTACCTGACGAATTCTTGTTATCACACTCTCTCCAAGCCTTTGATAAAGATGGCAACCTACACGATATCGAAACAAGTCAGAAGCTAGATGCTATCTTTGATGATTTTCGTCTTTTTGTTAAGATTACTGGTAAATTATCAAATGCTCGTGATTTACTTCAAAAAGAAGCAGAAAATTTTGACTGGGAAAGTTTATAAGAGTATAGAAGGGAATAACTAAGATGAAATTTGTAGGTATTGTTGGCTCAAATGCAGAGCAATCATATAATCGTATGTTGCTTGAATTTATTCGCAAGAATTTTAAAACCAAATGTGAATTGGAAGTCCTTGAAATCGATGATATTCCAATGTTTAATCAAGACCAAAATTGGGAAGAAAGTTTCCAACTTCGTCTTCTTAATAATAAGATCACACGAGCTGATGGCGTTATTATTGCCACTCCTGAACATAATCATACTATTACGGCCGCTCTTAAAAGTGTGCTTGAGTGGCTCTCATTTGCCGTGCATCCACTCGAAAATAAACCTGTTATGATTGTCGGTGCTTCATATTATGATCAAGGCACATCACGTGCTCAAATACACCTTCGTAAAATCCTTGATGCTCCTGGCGTTAATGCTTACACACTTCCAGGAAATGAATTCTTATTAGGAAAAGCTAAAGAAGCCTTTGACGATAATGGAAACATTATCAATCCTGGGACTGTTCAATTTTTAGAAACTTGTCTTGATAATTTTATCAAATATGTAGGAGTTGTATCATCATTGAGAAAACCTAAAGCTATTGAATCTGAAGACCTCTACTGTCAGGGACAAATTGATACAACCATTACTGGTATCGATCCAGATGATACTGATTGGTTAGACAAGGCAGCCGAGAAAGTTAACGCCGTTGAAGGGGATGCTTACGTTAAACTAGACAATGGTTTACTTACTGTTAACCAACTTAATATGTTTTTAAATGCTATGCCATTTGAGCTAACATATGCAGATGATAATAATCAATTTCTATATTACAATAATAATCATCCAGATCCAGATACAATGTTAGGAAAACGTGTTCGTGAACAAGTAGGAAACCGTATGGCCACAGTTCATGGTAGTTTACCACCGGCACGAATGAAAAATGTTGAATGGGTTATCGGTACTCTTCGTAATGGAAATCAAGAATATGTACGTACAGTCGTTCCTGGTACACCTCCAGAAGTTATCAATACTCACAACTATCAAGCTATGTACTACCCAGACGGATCTTATGCTGGTATTAATGAAATTATCTTTAACTTTAAACCGTGGTTAGATTGGTACCTCCAAACTACTGGACAACGTTTGGTCGGTGGAACTACTGCTGCTCCTGGAGCTTCAGCAGTTGACACTACTTCTAGCGCTTCAACTAGCACAGAGGATGCTCCCGTTGATCAAGCCACAGATGCCACTTCTGGTGCCTCTGAACATTAATCTCCTCGCTTTTGAGGATCTGATACCTTAAAAAGATATCAAGATCCTCCTTTTTAATATTTAATCAAGTTAATAAAATCACATAAAAGGAATATACTATGTCACTTTTTCAAGAAAAAATTGCTTACAATTGCGCTAAAAAGGAAGCGCTTTATAAAGAGAGTTTAGGACGCTACGCCTTGAGATCAATGCTAGCAGGGGCTTATTTGACAATGAGTACTGCTGCCGGTATCGTCGCAGCTGATACTATTGGTAAAATTTCTCCTGCTCTATCAGGTTTTGTATTTGCTTTCATCTTTAGTTTTGGACTTATTTATGTTTTAATATTTAATGGTGAATTGGCAACATCTAATATGCTTTATCTCACTGCAGGAGCCTATAATAAAAATATCTCTTGGAAAAAAGCCATAACAATTTTAATTTATTGTACTTTTTTCAACCTCGTTGGTGCTTGTATATTAGCTTGGTTGTTTAATCAATCGTACTCATTCCAGCATTTAACAAATGATAGCTTTTTAGGGCATGTCGTTGCTAAAAAGTTAGGAAAACCTAGTTCAGGAGCTTTCCTAGAAGGTATTATTGCTAATATGTTTGTGAATTTAGCTATCCTTGCTTACATGTTATTAAAAGAAGAATCGGCAAAAATGACGGTTATTTTATCTGCTATTTTTATGTTTGTTTTTCTATCAAACGAACACTTAATTGCTAATTTTGCATCCTTTATGTTAGCTGCTTTTAGCCATATCGAATATATTAAAGGTTTTACTCTTCTAAACGTTATCCGCCAATGGACACTTGTATTTTTTGGTAACTGGATAGGAGGGGGCGTTTTCATCGGCCTAGCCTATGCTTGGTTAAATAAAACAAAAACTTCTCACCATGAATAAAAGAAAAACTGAGTAATAAATTACTCAGTT
>NZ_GL636070.1:1035527-1077590 GCF_000186445.1 Streptococcus agalactiae ATCC 13813 | reverse complement strand
GAACTGAGTAATAAATTACTCAGTTTTTCTTTTATATTCTCATCATGAAATCAATAACTAAACATTAACTTTTTTGATAAATAAAGGAAAGTATCATATTAATTTTTTAGGCAATCCATTCAAAATAATATTTAAAACAACAGCTGTCAGGGTTGAGATAACAATACCATTTGTCAAAAACATTTGTAAAGTATTAGGAAGACTAATGAAGAGATTTGTCCCATTAAAACCTACTCCTGCTGCAATTGATACGGCTGCAATGATAAAGTTATGCTCATTATGCTCAAAATCAACCTGATTAAGCATTTTCATCCCTTGAAGTGCTACCATACCAAATAAAACTAACATAGCACCACCAAGAACTGGACTTGGAATCATTTGAGCCATTGCGCCAAATTTAGGTAACAAGCCAAGTATAACTAAGAAGAGAGCTGTAAAATATATCGGCTTACGCGTACGTATCCCAGATATCTGTACCAATCCCACATTTTGAGAAAAACCGGTATATGGAAAGGTATTAAATAAGCCGCCAAGTAATACTGCCAATCCTTCTGAACGGTAACCATTACGAAGTCTCTTACTGTCTAATTTATCGTTTGTAATATCTGAAAGCGCAAGGTAAACACCTGTTGATTCTACCATAGAAACTGTTGCAATAATACACATCATTAAAATAGAAGTAAATTCAAATCTAGGAGCTCCAAAATAAAATGGCTTCGGAATATGTACAAGTGGTGCTTCTGCTACCACAGAAGCATCAACTAAGCCCATAAATGCTGCAAGAATTGTACCTGAAATGAGTCCAATAAGGATTGAAATTGACTTCAAAAAGCCTTTTGCGAAAATATTAATTAATAAAACAACACCAATCGTTACCAGTGATAAAGTTAAAGATTGTAAGCTTGGTTCTTTTGCATTATCACCCATATTTCCCATCGCAACTGGTATTAATGTCAAACCAATTGTAGTAATAACTGATCCTGTTACAATTGGAGGAAAGAAATTTGCAACTTTAGAAAAAATGCCAGCAACTAAAACGACATATATTCCTGAAGCAATTAAAGCTCCAAACATATAGCCAGAACCTTGTTGTGCACCAATAATTGATAAAGGAGCTACAGACTGAAAGGCACACCCTAATACAACTGGAAGACCCACTCCAAAGTGCTTACTTAATCGTAATTGTAATAAGGTGGCAATCCCACACATAAAAATATCTGTCGCAATAAGATAAGTTAGTTGCTTAGCATTATAACCAAGAGCACTAGCAATCATGATAGGTACAAGAATGGATCCTGCATACATAGCTAACAGGTGTTGCAAGCCTAGAAGTGCTGCTTGCGAATTACTTTGCTCATTAAATTTCATTAAGCATCAGCCTCCGCAAAAACAACTCGACCATTTTCAAACGCTTTAATACGAGCAAGAGAAGTAACCGGAACACCTGTTTTTTCTAACAAATCACGCCCATCTTGGAAAGATTTTTCAATAACGATTCCGATACCAGCAACCTTAGCTCCAGCTTGACCAATAATTTCAAGTAATCCTTTAGCCGCTTGACCGTTTGCTAAAAAGTCATCAATGATGAGTACAGTATCATCGTTAGATAAAAAGCGACTCACAATAGAAACTTGACTCGTAACTTGCTTTGTAAAAGAATACACTTCAGCAGTTAAGATACCTTCAGTCATAGTAATGTTCTTAGCTTTTTTAGCAAATATCATTGGTACGCCCAATGCTTGAGCTGCGTACACTGCTGGCGCAATTCCAGATGCTTCAATTGTAACAACCTTCGTAATGCCGGCTTCTTTATATTTATCAGCAAAAACTTTACCTATTTCCTGCATTAACTCAAAATCTACCTGATGAGTCAAAAAAGAATCAACTTTTAAAATGTTCTCACCTAAAACATCACCATCTTTAAGAATACGTTCTTCCAATAACTTCATAATAACCCCTTCACTCTTTAGAAAATAAAAAAATAACTTACCTCAATCAGAGGACACAAATCTCCTCTAATTTATCGCTTCATTAACATGAACCAACAGGCAAGCTATTTATTAGCTTACTTATTGTTAGACATTACGGTGTCTTGTAGAGACGCTAAGCCAATCCTCAGCATAAATAAGTAAATCATATATTTAATTGTTATGTATGATAGATAACTATTGTAACATTTTTAATTAAGATTTCAAGATTTAATTTAAATGGAATCACCATTCCAAATAGAATTTTTAACAATAACGTAATCAACGTGTCTCAAGCTATCCAATTCTTTTCCACCTGCGTAAGAAATAGAACTTTGCAAATCTTGTTGCATTTCTGTCAAAGTATCCTCTAGTCGCCCTTTAACAGGTAATAGAATTTTCTTACCTTCAACATTTTTATGTTCTCCCTTTTGATATTCAGAAGCTGAGCCATAGTATTCTTTAAATTGCTGTCCTTCTACTTCCACAAGTTTTCCAGGACTTTCAAGGTGACCAGCAAACAGCGAACCAATCATTACCATACTAGCACCAAAGCGGATAGATTTTGCAATATCCCCATGTGTTCGAATACCACCATCAGCAATAATTGGCTTGCGAGCAGCTTTAGAACACCAACGTAAGGCAGCTAATTGCCAACCTCCAGTACCAAAACCTGTCTTGACTTTAGTAATACAAACTTTACCAGGTCCAATACCAACTTTAGTTGCATCTGCACCTGCATTTTCCAATTCTCTAACAGCTTCAGGCGTTCCTACATTTCCAGCAATAACGAAAGTTCCTGGAAGCTCTTGTTTAATGTGTTGGATCATCTCTATAACACTGTTAGAATGGCCATGTGCAATATCAATAGTGATAAACTCAGGAGCATCTTCTTTCAGACTTGTCACAAAATCATATTCATAGTCTTTGACCCCAACCGAAATCGAAGCAATTAAGCCTTTATCATGCATACGCTTGATAAAAGGTCTTCTTGCTTCTTCATTAAAACGGTGCATAATATAAAAATAACCTTCACACGCTAATGTTTCAGCTACCTCTTCATCAATAATAGTCTGCATATTAGCAGGGATTACTGGAAGTTTAAAGGTATAGTTTCCAAGTTTGACACTTGTGTCAGCTTGTGAGCGGCTAGATATAATACACTTGTTTGGTATTAATTGAATATCTTCATAATCAAAAACAGGAATATCGTTAAACATAATGGTTCTCCTAATGAGTAAAATGACCTTCCTATAACTTTGTATAACAAAGCATCGCTAGGTAAAAACATACCTTTCCTTTTTAAATTATATACTTTATTTATTTTTAGTCAATTTTTGATCAATTTATTTGAATAATGTTCGTTTTTTCAAAATAAATGTAAAATCCTATAGAGCAGTACTCTATAGGATTTTACATTTATTATATTGCTTTTCTTTTTCGAAGATAAGTTAATCCTACAATAGCTAAGATAACAACAACGATAACGAATAGAACTGCAAATTGACTACCAATTATAGCTCCATTTTTCGGAATAGCTACTTGTCCGATGGTAAAAATTTGTGAGGCTACTGCGGTTGCAAAAGCTCCCGCAAATTGTTGAAGTGTATTCAAGATACTATTACCATCCGCTGACTGTGTTGGCTTTAGTTTTGTTAAAGCTGTCGTAACCATGTTACTTGCTCCAATCCCCATACCAATTTTAGTAAGGATATCAAAGGCTAAAAGTACTACAACAGACTTCGCAGGAATGAATATAGCTGTACCAATTAAACCTATCAAAGAAAAGGAGATACCTATCATAATTGGCTTAAATGCACCAATTTTATCCAGGAGATAACCTGCAAAAGGGGATAAAAAAACTACTGCTATTGCACCTGGAAACATAAACAAACCAGCTTTGGTTGAAGTTTGATGTAAAACAAGTTGCAAAAGGTTAGGTAATAAGAACGAAAGTGCTAGAGGAATCATTTGAAAAGCCAGTACGCCATACAATAAGATTGAGAAATCTTTATCTTTAAAAACATTCAAATTCAAAAATTCTAGCTGTTTATTTAAATAGTAAAAAATAACAAAACTAACAATAGCTACTAATAAGTAAAAAATAGACATCTTTTCAATAGCTAAAAGAAGGGTTGCCAAGCCAATACCTAAACTGACAAAGGCAGGAAAATTGAGTTTATCATTAATTCTTACTTGACGTTTGGGAATAGAAGCCAAACCTATAAAGGTAGATATGATAAGTATTGGTGCCAGAAGCATAAAAATCATCTTCCATCCTAACATTCCTGAAATAACACCACCATAAGTAGGTCCAACTGCCGGTGCTAAAAGTGTGACCATAGCAGCTACTCCCATCATTAGTCCTCTACGCTCCATCGGGATTTGTGTAAGAATGATATGAAACAATAAAGGGAGGGCTAATCCTGTCCCAACACCTTGCAAGACTCTCCCTACTAACAATATAGCTAAATTAGGGGCAAAGCTATCAATTAAAACACCAGATAAAAAAAGCACATTTGCCAATGTAAAAATTTGTCTCTCTGATAAATTTTTAATCATAAATGCTGACAAAGGCACAGTCACAGCAACAGCTAACAAATTTCCTGTTGTCACCCATTGAATAACAGCGGGGTTAACCCCAAATTCTTTCATCAAAAGCGGAAAAGTGACATTCATAGATGTTTCAATAAGAATCCCTGAAAAACCTAATATAGCCGTTGTAATTATGGCAGGCATAATACGCCATCCCTTTTTAGTCATTAAAATCTCCTTGCTTTGATTATTATCATAAAATAGAGCACCCCGCTAAATCAAGGTGCTCCATTTAATTCATTCGAATTAAAATTAAATTGTTTATATTAGTTGTCAAAGGACAATCAACAGCTCTTATTATATCAAATAAAGCTAAGAAAAACAAAGAGTTTTTTGAATATTAATGTCTTCACTTTCTTATCTATTCTCTACCCATCAATCACCACTTCAGAGAACATAACAATTGCAATTTACTCTTAATACCGTTATCATGTTCATATGCTAATACCCAAGAAAATAGTGGCTTTTGCCTCAAATGAATCTGAAAATAATTTCTTTATTACGTTAAAGACTTACTTTAATTATTTGTTTTCTATACAAATCATTACAGATATTTCAACTCTCAATCATGCAGATTTTGACGGTAGCTTTGCATTCCATGATATAGAAACTAGCATACCTCATCTGGTAATTGACTCCAACTACTTAGCGATTAGTCAGACTAACTCAAAAACAGAGGCTAACGATATTAAAACGTTCTCGGAACTCTCCAAAACAATGACCGAGTTTCACTATATGCTAAATTTTGACTTATTTAACCATCTCCCATATCGTTTTAGATTGCATAATAAGGACGGTCAAACAATTTATTCGAACCATAAACCTGAAGATCCTTTTGATATTTATCCTGAAGAAGAATATCCTATAGACAAATGGGTTCAAAACAGCCTAATAGAGAAAAAAGCGAAAGAGCTACATTTACTCTTACCTAGCGCATCACAAGATTATATTCTAGTACAATCTTATAAACGCTTAGAAAATGATAGTGGGCAACTCGTTGGTTATATTGAACATGTTCATAATATTAAACCACTGCTAGAGGGTTATTTAAAAGAATCCGGTCAAGCTATCGTTGGATGGTCTGATGTCACGTCTGGTGCTTCTATCTCTAACGATGATTTTGAACTATAATCCACTCGTCACTCTAAAAAAGAAAACTAATAACTAAAAGGCACTGGTTTAATTCCAGCGCCTTTTATTAATCAATCTCCAGTTGTTGTAAGTTCAATTTTTTCTTTAATTGGTAGACCTCGATTAGCTGTAAAAATCAAAGGAACTACTTCTGTTGTAACTTCGGAAAATTGTAGACCAAACCATCGTATTGGTGTTGCTGTCCAATGCTTTATAGATGATTTCATTAGCATAACAAATCGTTCACCAGGTTTTAGGTTTTGACTACTTGAGAAACGTTCATCAAGGACAATAAACCTAAAATCTCCTACTTTACTATCAGGTCTAACGCTGTATGTCTTTCCTTGTTTAGGCAGACGTCCACTTTCAAGTAATTCTTCTACAATCGTACGAAGATAGCGTGACACAGTCTGACGCATCTTAAATCCAAGGTAAAGTTCTACCTTCACAATGAAGTCTGTTCCCATCATGTCAACTTTATACTCAGCTGTATAAGGTTCATCAGTGACCTTAATGTTTACAAACCAATAAACTTGTGCTTTTTTAGGGCGCTTATCAAGGATAGAATACATGATAGACTTATCAATCATGTCTCCTTCCATACGATTTGTCAAATAAACAACGTTAGTATGATAAATCGGATAACGATGATCATGTCTAAGTTTATCTAATTGTCCGATGTAATCTTTTAAATCCAACAACTTAACATAACGCGAAACAATTTTACTACCTTTATACCAGATAGTCATGATGAATATAATTGCTACTGCTATAATAACAACAACATAGCCTCCATGCATAAATTTAACAGCTGAAGCAAGGAAGAAGATTCCCTCTAAAATACCAAAGAAAATCATCATCAATAAGACTAAACCTCTTTTTACTCCTTTTTGAATTAAAAAGAAAGACAGTAAAATAGTTGTCATTAGCATCGTAATTGTTATCGCTAATCCATATGCTGCTTCCATGTGCGCTGAAGTCTTAAAAAGCAAAACAATAGAGGTTGTAATGGCAAATAAGAACCAATTAATAACAGGTATGTAGGTTTGACCAATATTGTCACCAGGATAAGTTGAACGAAATTGTGGGAATATTTTTAGTCGCATAGCTTCAGAAACTAAGGTAAATGATCCAGAAATCAGTGCCTGTGAAGCGATGATAGCTGCCAAAGTAGCTAAAATAACGACATGCATTGTAAATTGCGAAGGAATACTAGCAAAAAAGGGATTCAATTCATTTCCTGCGTTCTTATTAGCTAAAATCCATGCCCCTTGCCCACAATAAGAAAGTATAATGGCAACCTTAACGAACGGCCATGAAACATGTATATTTCCACGCCCAACATGACCTAAGTCAGAGTATAGTGCTTCTGCCCCCGTTGTCGCCAGGAAAATAGATCCTAAAATAAAAATACCTTTATGATTCTCTGGACTAAATAACAATTTCAAACCGTAGTATGGATTAATTGCTTTGAAAACTTCTGGATGGACAAAACTATTAAGGAGACCGCTAATACCTAAAAAGGCAAACCATATAAACATAATTGGCCCAAATAATTTCCCAATAACACCCGTTCCAAACCTTTGGATGGCAAAAAGTAACAGTAAAATAAACAAGGTCACAAAAATAACATTACTCTGATTCTGGAAAATATGCTGCAAACTAGGAACTACTTTTAATCCTTCAACGGCTGAAGTTACGGTTACAGCTGGCGTCAAAGCTCCATCTGACAACAAGGTTGCACCTCCAATAACAGCCGGAACAATTAACCAAGGTGTCATTTTTCTAACAAGGGTATATAAAGAAAAAATACCACCTTCGTGGTGATTATCCGCCTTTAAAGCTACAAGCACATACTTGATAGTTGTAATAAGTGTCAAGGTCCATATGATTAAAGATATAGAACCTAAGATAAACGATTCTGTGACACTAGAAATACCACCTTGGTTTTCAACCAATGATTGCATCGTATAGAGTGGGCTTGTACCAATATCTCCATAAACAATGCCTAAAGCAATAATAAATCCTGCTTTTGATGCTTTATCAAAAGAAGAATGATTGACATGTTGCATTTCTGCCAACCCTCCGATTAAATAATATTAGTCAAAAAAATGGCTGAACTCATTATAGCAGATTAAGTTAAAAAAACAACACTTATCTATAAAAAGACCAGAAATTATTAAAGCGTTTCCTGGTCTTTACTATTTTAATCACGATAAACAGGTTGAGGTCCATAAGTTTGACTGACTGGCATTATTTCTATGCGATTAATATTAATGTGTTCTGGTTGGCTAGCAACCCATGACACGGTATTAGCAATATCCTCTGCTTGAATTGCATGCGCACCTTCATAAAGTTTTTCAACTCTTTTATGATCTCCTTTGAAACGTACAGTTGAAAATTCTGTCCCTTCACATAAACCGGGTTCTAGGTTAGTAACTCTGATTTTAGTTCCAGCTAAATCGGCACGCAAGTTGAGAGAAAATTGTTTTACAAAAGCTTTTGATGCGCCATAGACATTAGCTCCTGGATAAGGAATTGTTCCTGCAGTTGATCCCAAATTGATAATTAACCCTCTATTAACTTCTACCATTTTCGGTAAAATGCATCGTGTCAAGTAAATTAATCCTACAACGTTAGTATTAATCATAGTCATCCAATCTTCAAAATCAGCTTCATATGATTTATCCAATCCAAGTGCTAAACCTGCATTATTAACCAACAAATCAATTGATTGCAAATTTTTAGGCAGACTTTCTAAAGCTTTGTCAACCGATTCTCTACTTGTAATATCCATTTGAAGTGGATAAAAGTAACCCTCTGAAAACTTTTCTCCAAGGCATTTTAATTTATCCATTCGACGAGCACAACCAATAACGCTATAACCATCTGAAACTAATTTAGTAACAATAGCTGCACCAAAACCAGCAGATGCCCCCGTCACAAGCGCAACTTTACGTGATATCATAAATACTCCTCCTCTAGTATATAGAAAAACGAGCTAGGAAAAATCCTTCTCGTTTTATAACTTATTTTGATTTCTCATCAATAGCTTGAGCAGCTGTAATGATAGCAAGTTTGTAAATATCTTCAGCACTTGATCCACGTGATAAATCATTTACTGGAGCATTCAATCCTTGTAAGATCGGTCCGATTGCTTCAAACATACCCAAACGTTGTGCAATTTTATAGCCAATATTTCCTGATTGAAGGTCTGGGAAAATAAAAACATTTGCTTTTCCAGCAACATCACTATTAGGAGCTTTAATTTCTGCAGTTTCCGGAACAAAAGCTGCATCAAATTGTAATTCTCCATCAACAGCTAATTCGGGAGATAAATCTTTGGCAATTTTAGCTGCTTCTTGAACTTTTTCAGCTTGAGGCGCTTTTGCACTTCCTTTTGTTGAAAAACTAAGCATAGCAATCTTGGGATTAATATCAAATATTTTAGCTGTATCCGCAGTATTTACTGCAATTTCTGCTAGCTCTTGTGCATTAGGATCAATGTTAATAGCACAGTCAGCAAAAATATAACGTTCTTGTGTATTTTCACGGTTCATCAAGAATACACCTGAAGTGCGTGAAATTCCTGGTTTTGTTTTAATAATTTGAAGAGCAGGACGTACAGTATCAGCTGTTGAATGAATGGCCCCTGATACCATACCATCTGCCAAACCAAGTTTTACTAACATAACCCCAAAATAGTTAACATCCTTCAAAAGACGATCTGCATCTTCCATAGTAGCTTTGCCTTTACGAATCTCAACAAAAGCTTCTTTCATCTCTTCAAATTTTTCGTATTGTTCAGGGTCAATAACGCTATAATCTTGATCAACAAAACCAAGTCTTGCCAAAGAATCGTGAACTTCGTCAGCCTTACCTAAAATAACAGGATCCACAAGACCTTCAAATTTCAAACGAGCTGCTGCACGTAATACACGTTCATCGCTTCCCTCAGGGAAAACAATCTTAACATAATCACTTGCAACTTTTTCTCTTAAACCACCAAATAAGGAACGCATATATATAAAACCTTCTATTTCTAAATTAATGTAATTCCATGATAACGCTGTCAAAGTCATCTGTCAAGTCTAGCGTCTGTTTATTTATTTTTCCCATAAAAGGGTCGTAAAAAGACAAAGAATGACAATGCAATGCTTGCCTGTTTATTCCTAGATCCATACGTCCTCCGTACAAATCATCTCCCAAAAGAGGAAAGCCGATATGAGCAAAGTGAACTCTAATTTGATGAGTACGCCCTGTATGTAATTTGATATCCACTAATCTAACATCACCATAACGAGCAACTACTTGATAACTAGTATGTGCATATTTGCCTGATTCATGGACTCGCCTCGTAATAATACTATCAACATCTCGTGCAATAGGAGCTATAATATCACCACTATCTGCTAAATCACCACTCCCTGATACTAATGCATAATACCTTTTTTCAATTGCTTTAGCCTGAAGTTGTTTATCTAGACGAGCATGGGCATAACCATGCTTGGCGAATAACATTAATCCACTTGTATCTCGATCCAACCGGGTCACAATATGGACCTGCTGATTGGCATAGTTATTAGACACATAATAGTGTTTTATAAAATTAGCAATTGTATTTGAATGAATAGAGCTAGGAATACTAGCGAAACCAAAAGGTTTATTTAAAATCAAAAAATGATCATCCTCATAAACAATATCTAAATCGTGAGGTACTGGTTCCAAAGTTTCGTGAGAAGGCTCGTCAGGAATATCTATCGTAACAACATCGCCAATCTCTAATAAGAAAATAGCGTTCTGCTCTTCACCATTGACAAAAATCTTACCACCTCTGTACTTAATCTTTGCTAATAACCCCCTTGAAACATCATGACTTTTCAAAAGTGTTTTAACTTTGCACCTTTCTTCTGCTATGTATTCAAATTTCAATGTTCAGGTTCTCCGATAAAAGCATCGTTAACACGTTCCCAAAAGCTAGTGTGACTTGGAGTTGAAACAAAGTTAATACTTTTTTCGTCAATACTATATTCTATTTTGGTAACATTTTTGTAATGGACCGTTTTGTTATCTATAGAAATTGTATAGACACCAACTCGTTTAGGAACTATCTCTATAGCATCTTTTTTGGGGATGATAACCGATGACCCCAAGGTACGATAGACGCGATTATTAAGACTAGAAATTTCTGTTAGTTGCAAGGCTTCTATCGTTGGGTGGAGTACTGCCCCCCCTAGTGATTTATTGTAAGCAGTACTACCGGTTGGTGTAGAAACTAAAATGCCATCTCCCCTAAACCTTTCAAATACCACTTGATTAATAACAACATCCGCTACCATTGTTTTTTCAATACGCTTAATAGTAGACTCATTTAAAGCACGCGCACGAATAACTCGACCATCTTCAAGGGTAATAGTTACTTTCAAAATGGGATAGGAGATTTGTTCACCTTTATCATTTTTCAAATTATTAATTAATGTGTCAACTTCAAAATCTCGATAGTCTGTATAAAACCCTAAATGTCCTGTATGAACACCGACAAACCTTACTTTATCCAGTTGTTTTTCGTACATATGGAAGGCTGACAAAAGCATACCATCTCCACCAATAGAAATGACAATATCAGGATCCTTTTTTGATAAATAAAAATCAGGATCATGTTTAAAAGCAGCAAAGAGCTTTGAGGCTACACGCTTGCTTTGATATTTTCCGTTAGCAATTATAGCAACACGTGTTGCTCTATCTGTAAAATTCATCTGTGTCATCACTATTTCCTACACCATCGCTCAATTTTCGATTTAAAGGATCAAATAAAAGCTGTGCTTCACGAATATCTTCGCGAATCTTACGCATTTCTTCATCCAATTCTAAAGCGATTTTTGCTGTTTTCTCCAGTCTTTGTTTAATTTCTTCAGGGAAGTCCCCCTGATACTTGTAATTTAATGAATGTTCGATGGTTGCCCAAAAATTCATAGCCAGAGTTCTAATTTGTATTTCTGCTAAAACTTTCTTTTGTCCATCTATTGTGTCTACAGGATACTCTACAACGACATGATATGAACGATATCCACTAGATTTCATATGGGTAATATAGTCTCGCTCCTGAACCACTGTCATGTCATGACGTTTTCTCAATAAGGCAAGGACTTCATCAACGTCATCTACAAATTGTACCATGATACGAAGACCTGCAATATCTTGCAAGTCCTGAGCAAGATTTTCTTCTGAAATACCACGTAAAACCATCTTTTCTTGAATACTTTCAACCGACTTTACGCGTCCAGTAACAAATTCTATTGGAGAGTGACGATTTTGCTTTCTAAATTGTTTACGAATACCACGAAGCTTTATTTTTAATTCACCAACCGTTTGAATATAAGGGTCTAGAAATGTTTCCCAATCCATTGACATTCTAATCCTCCAAAATATTTAATGTACTCTCTTGTAAAATAAACTTTTTTTCTATAAAATTAACACAACAATTAATATTATACCATATTTAGGAAAAGGAAGTGATAAGATGACACACCTAGAAATTGAATACAAAACTCTATTGAATAAAGACGAATTTAATCGTCTAACAAGCTTATTTTCTCATGTTCAACCTATTACTCAAACCAATTACTATTTTGACACAGAAACATTTGAAATGAAAGCACACCGAATGTCACTTCGCATTAGAACGTTACCTAACCGTGCCGAACTAACACTAAAAATCCCTAGAGAAGTAGGAAATTTAGAGCACAATCATGACCTTACTTTAGAAGAAGCTAAATATATCGTTAAAAATGGCCAGTTCCCTGAAGATACTGAGATTGCTTCTTTAATCCTTGAAAAGGGAGTTGATCCAACCAAATTAGCTGTCTTTGGACAACTTACAACAACAAGACGAGAGATGGAAACTTCAATCGGCTTAATGGCTCTAGACAGCAATATATATGCTGATATTAAAGATTATGAACTTGAGTTAGAAGTCAAACAACCTAAACAAGGGAAAAGAGATTTCGACCAGTTTTTAAAAGAAAATAATATTAATTTTAAATACGCCAAAAGTAAGGTAGCTAGATTCTCTGCTACTTTAAAAAATAACTAACGTTGAGAGATTGGATTTTCCAATCTCTTTTATAATTCTCATTTAAGCAAGAACTTAAAATCTCATACTATCTCTCCTCAACATTGTTATTGCAAGCATTTTCATGTTTCTTATCGTGAATTTTTTCTATTTTTTTGGTAAACTATTAGTATCAATCTAAAGGAGTCATCTATCTCATGGCAGAACAATACGCCGATAAACAAATCAAACTTTTCTCATTAACCGCTAATAGAGAAATTGCTGAAAAAATTTCCCAAGCTTCAGGAATTCCTTTGGGTAAGATGTCATCACGTCAATTCTCTGATGGCGAAATTATGATTAATATTGAGGAAACGGTGCGCGGTGACGATATCTATATCATCCAATCTACAAGCTTCCCAGTCAATGATAATCTCTGGGAATTACTCATTATGATTGACGCTTGCAAACGTGCAAGTGCTAATACTGTTAACATCGTAGTCCCTTATTTTGGATACTCTCGTCAGGACCGCATCGCTGCATCTCGTGAACCTATTACTGCAAAATTGGTCGCTAATATGTTAGTTAAAGCTGGGGTTGATCGAGTTCTTACCCTCGACTTACATGCAGTACAAGTACAAGGGTTCTTCGATATCCCAGTTGACAATCTTTTTACTGTCCCACTATTTGCTGAACACTATAATCAACTCGGTCTCTCTGGTGAAGATGTCGTCGTTGTTAGTCCTAAAAATTCTGGAATCAAGCGTGCTCGTAGTTTGGCAGAATACCTTGACTCTCCAATTGCTATCATTGATTATGCACAAGATGATTCTGAACGTGAAGAAGGCTATATTATTGGTGAGGTAGAAGGTAAGAAAGCTATTATTATTGATGATATTTTAAATACAGGAAAAACCTTTGCCGAAGCTGCAAAAATTTTAGAACGTGGTGGAGCAACTGAGATTTATGCTGTTGCTAGTCATGGGCTTTTTGCTGGCGGCGCAGCTGATATTTTAGAGTCTGCACCAATTAGAGAAATTATCGTAACAGACTCTGTTTTATCTAAAGAGCGTATCCCTAGCAATATTAAATATCTGACCGCTAGCCATCTCATTGCAGACGCCATTATCCGTATCCATGAAAGAAAACCTTTAAGTCCATTATTTTCATATCGTTCAGATAAGAAGGATTAATTGATGATTTATTTAGACAATGCTGCTACTACCGCTCTAACCCCATCTGTTATTGAGAAAATGACCAATGTCATGACAAGTAACTATGGTAATCCATCTAGTATACATACCTTTGGGCGTCAAGCAAATCAACTTTTACGTGAATGTCGACAAATTATTGCTGAATATCTAAATGTTAATTCACGTGAAATTATTTTCACTTCTGGGGGAACTGAGAGCAACAATACAGCTATCAAAGGGTATGCTCTTGCAAATCAGCTAAAAGGTAAACATATTATTACCTCTGAAATTGAACATCATTCAGTCCTACATACTATGACTTACTTATCAGAGCGATTTGGTTTTGATATTACTTACTTAAAACCAAACCATGGACAAATTACTGCAAAAGACGTTCAAGAAGCTTTACGAGATGATACTATTATGGTATCTCTCATGTTTGCTAATAATGAAACCGGGGACTTTTTACCAATTCAAGAGATTGGTCAGCTTCTCAGGAACCACCAAGCTGTTTTTCACGTTGATGCCGTTCAAGTCTTTAGCAAAATGGAACTTGATCCTCATTCTTTAGGAATTGACTTTTTAGCTGCTTCTGCCCATAAATTTCACGGTCCAAAAGGTGTTGGGATACTTTACTGTGCTCCCCATCACTTTGATAGTCTACTTCATGGTGGAGACCAAGAGGAAAAAAGGCGTGCTTCAACTGAAAATATAATTGGTATTGCTGGAATGTCTCAAGCTCTTACTGATGCTACGACTAACACCCTTAAAAATTGGACTCACATTAGTCAGCTGAGAACGACCTTTTTAGATGCTATTTCAGACCTTGACTTCTATCTTAATAACGGTCAAGACTGCTTACCTCATGTACTTAATATAGGTTTTCCTGGACAGAATAATGGCTTGTTATTGACACAATTAGATTTAGCTGGATTCGCAGTTTCAACAGGTTCTGCATGTACTGCAGGAACAGTCGAACCTAGCCATGTCTTAACAAGCTTGTACGGAGCCAACTCACCACGTCTAAATGAATCAATACGTATTAGTTTTTCAGAACTAAATACCCAAGAAGAAATTCTTAAATTAGCTAAAACCTTAAGAAAAATTATAGGAGATTAATATGGCATTTGAAAAAGAAATAAATCTTCCAGACTGCAATTACATTTATACTATCAGCCCGAACATTAAAAAATATACCTTACGCGATACTACATTCACTCAAAATCGCTTAGGTAATTATGAATTAGAGCGTCTCCTAGAAACAGTACCTAATTCTGGCGATGGCTTTCCTCTAAAGATTACAATCAATAAAGAACTTTCTGGTTTTAAGCTCTTAATTACTGATAAATCTGGCCTTAGAATAGTAAATATCTTTAAATCTACCGATCATAAAATTCTTCAAGACAAATTTTATTTCTTAATGGACAGCCTCGTTGAGCGTGATATCTTTACGAAAACTGCAAAATAATTTATCGACCACTATTTTTAACATTTTAGTGGTCTTTTTGCGAACCATTTTGTTGTCACTTTCACAATCTTTTTGTACAATAGAGATGTGAAGAATTAAGTTATATAACTAATTCTAAATCGAATAATAAAATTTTTAACAAGGAGATAATTTTGTGATTATGGATAAGTCTATTCCTAAAGCAACTGCTAAACGTTTATCACTGTACTACCGTATTTTTAAACGTTTTAATACTGATGGCATCGAAAAAGCTAGTTCCAAACAAATTGCAGATGCCCTAGGTATCGATTCTGCTACTGTTCGACGTGATTTTTCTTATTTTGGTGAACTAGGACGCCGTGGTTTTGGTTATGATGTCAAAAAACTTATGAACTTCTTTGCAGAAATATTGAACGATCATTCTACAACAAATGTTATGTTGGTGGGATGTGGAAATATCGGTAGAGCTCTCTTGCATTATCGTTTCCACGATCGCAATAAAATGCAAATTTCAATGGCTTTTGATTTAGATAGCAATGATTTAGTTGGTAAAACAACCGAGGATGGCATTCCTGTCTACGGTATTTCGACTATCAATGACCATTTAATAGATAGTGATATTGAAACTGCTATCCTAACAGTACCTAGTACAGAAGCCCAAGAAGTTGCTGACATCTTAGTCAAAGCAGGTATAAAAGGCATCTTGAGTTTTTCTCCAGTTCATTTAACATTACCAAAAGATATCATTGTTCAGTATGTAGATTTAACAAGCGAATTACAAACTTTACTTTATTTCATGAACCAGCAGCAATAAATAGTTCATTATTTATAAAATATCTGCTTCTTCTCGAAAACTATAATATTTATTTTTTCCAACGATGATGTGATCTAGGCAAACAATTCCCAGATGATCACATGATCGTTTTATTTTTTTAGTGAAACTTAAATCACTTTCACTGGGCTTTGGAGAACCTGAGGGATGATTATGTATGATAATCAAAGAAGTTGCCATGTTTTTACAAGCATAATGTAGAATTTCTCTTGGCTCTGCTACTGAACGACGTACAGTACCAATAAAAATTGTTCTCTGTTCGATAATACGATTTTGTGTATCCATATAAATAGCTACTAAATGTTCTTGTTTTTTATCCCCTAATTCGAGCATCATTTTCCTCGCTAATTGTTCACTACTTAAAATTTGCTCTTTACGATCATATTCAGCTTTGTGAATCCGTTTTGCTAGTTCTAGCATAGCTTTTATTTCGACGGATTTAACCTGACCGATTCCTTTAATGGATTGCAACTCCTGTAAGGATAATTGACCAAAATCTGCTAAACTGCTTATGTTTTCTAAAATTTGCGTTGAAATTTCCAGAACAGGTTTTTCTTTAATACCTGTACGTAAGAGAATGGCTAATAACTCCTGATTACTCAATCTATCTGCGCCTAAATCAACTAGGCGTTCTCTTGGTAGTAAAGCTTCCTTTTTTAATTCAATATGGTACATAAAACACCTCCAGTCATAATATTCGTAAACCAATCAAAAACTCATATTTTAAATCAATAAAAAATACTTAGATGAAAAATCTAAGTATTTTTTATTTAACGATAGGTTCGTGCACGATTTCTAAGCGTTTGTCGCTTGATAATATGATCTTTTACAATCTGATAGATAGTAGCTGCAACAGGAACAGCAAGTAACATGCCTAAGATCCCCCATAAAGCACCTCCGATAGTAATAGCCATTAAAACCCACATAGAAGGCAGTCCAATCGATCCACCGACAACTTTCGGATAAATGACATTTCCTTCAAATTGTTGTAAAAGGATCAAGAAAAGAACAAACAAGAATGCTTCAGTAAGCGATTCAGTAGCAATTAAGATGAAACCGATTGTAACACCAATGTAGGCTCCCACAACCGGTATTAGAGCTGTAAAAGCAACTAAAACCCCAACTGTTAAAGCATAAGGAAATTGGAAGATCAACATACCAATAACCGTCAAACTTCCTAAAATCATAGCTTCTAAAGTTTGGCTTACAAAAAAACCATGGAAACGTTGATGAAGGATATGACGAACGTAATGGAATGTTTTGCCTGTTGAACCTAAATAGGTATCAATTAACAAATTAAACTGACGTCCCAACTGCTCCTTGTTTGCCAAAACGTAAATTGAAAAAATAAAACTAACAAAAACATTCAGGAGTGTTGCCGCAATAGAGGAAACTGAGGTTAGTAAATTTGTTAAAACAGATAAAACTTGCTTCAAAATCTGCTGGCTATAACCACTTAAAGTAGAAACTAAGTCTTTATCTGTTCCCATATAATTTAAAGCCTCAGAAATTTGTTTATTTTCATTGAGATTATTAACCAATTTAGCAAGTGCTCCGGTATCAATAACCAATAAAGAACTCAAACTAGAAATCAAATCTGGAATGACAATTGAAAATAGCCAGACAATTAAACCAATAAAAGTTGCATAGGATAAAATCATAGAAACACTACGCTTGATTGCCATTAATAGTCTAGATCCTTTAAAAAGCTTTATATATAATCGCTCATAGACTGACATTACAATATTAATAATATAGGCAATTCCAGCTCCCATCAAAAAAGGAAATATTGCCTTATGAAGCGTAGTTAAAATATTAGAAACAGCTCCCCAATAAGCCTGTATAGCATAGCAAATAGCAAATGTTATGACAACATAATAGACCTGCCGTTTTTCAAATTTCATGAAATCTCCTTATTAATCTTAATTTCTTTCAATTATTATACACTATTTTATGAATGAGAAAAAGAGAGTTAACAGTTATTAGTCTGCTCTTTATTCTATTTGACTGCCATTACTTGCAATAACCTTCTTGTACCAATAAAACGATTTTTTCTTGTAACGCTTGAGTGTTCCCTCTCCTTTATTATTGCAATCAACATAAATGAAACCATAGCGTTTTTCCATTTCACCAGTTCCTGCAGATACTAAATCAATACATCCCCATGTAGTATAGCCAATTAAATTAACACCATCTACATATATAGCATCTCTCATTGCAGCAATGTGCTGACGGAGGTAATCAATACGATAATCATCTTCTACGTAACCATTCTCATCAGGAATATCTACTGCCCCAAGTCCATTTTCAACAATAAACATCGGTTTTTGATAACGATCCCAGATAGCATTTAAGGTAATACGTAATCCAAGCGGATCAATTTGCCATCCCCATTCAGAAGATTTCAAGTAAGGATTCTTAAGTGATGCGAAAATATTTTCTTGAACCTGTTCACTGACGGTTGGATTACTTGAAGCTACTCGGCTTGAATAGTAAGAAAATGAAATAAAATCAACCGTATAGTCTCTTAACAAAGCAAGATCTTCTGCTGTCATTTGAATTGAAATACCTAAATGCTCAAAATGTTTTTTAGCATAATTAGGGTATTTGCCACGCGCTTGCACATCAATAAAAAAATAATTTTCTCTATTTTTTTGCATCGAAGCCCAATAATCTTGTGGATGACACGTATTTGGATAGTATTGACCTGCAGCTAGCATACATCCGATTTGATTATTTGGATCAACTTCATGAGCAATTTTTACTGCAATAGCCGAAGCCACTAACTCATGGTGAGCTGCTTGATATTTAATTTGCTCTTGATTTTCACCATCTTCAAAATATAAGCCAGCGCCCATAAAAGGAGCGTGTAAAATCATATTGATTTCGTTAAAGGTCAACCAATATTTAACTAACCCCTTAAAACGAGTAAATAAAGCTCGTACAAGGCGCTCATAAAAACCAATCATTTTACGGCTCCGCCACCCACCGTAATGTTTAATAAGGTAGATAGGACAGTCAAAATGTGTAATGGTTACCAAAGGTTCAATACCATACTTACGACACTCTTTAAAAATATTTTCATAAAACTGAAGACCAGCTTCATTTGGATATAGCTCATCACCCTTTGGAAAAATACGCGTCCATGCTATTGACATACGATAGGTTTTGAAACCCATTTCTGCAAGTAATGCAAGGTCCTCTTTATAATGGTGATAAAAATCTATTGATTCTTTTGCTGGATAAAAGTATCCTTCCTCAAAATCAAACATTTTCTTTTGTCCTGAAATAATTGCAAATCGATCTTCTCCAGTAGGAACAACATCTACATTTGCTAGGCCACGTCCATCAACATTGTAAGCTCCTTCACATTGATTGGCAGCAGTTGCCCCGCCCCATAAAAAACCTTTTGGAAATACTTGTTTTACCATCATTTACCCCTCTTGTTTTTTCTTATCATAATATTAAAAAAGACCAGTTACTGACATTGATTCGCCAAATACTGGTACTATCCATGACATGAACTTTCTACTTAGAAGGTCTTTTCACTAATTCTGTGTATTTAAATACTTAAAAATAGTATCAAAACACTTTTAAAGGTAGAGTTTTATCGTTTCAGAAATTTTAGCATAGGCTTGATCTGTTAGGTGCAAACCATCTTTTGTAAAACTGCTAGCAAGCTGACCTTTTTCGTCAACTAATAAATCATACAATTCAATATAATTAATGCCAGAAATTACTGATAAGGTTTTGTTTAAAGCTTTTATTGTTTGATTATTTCTTACCTTGACACGCTCTATATAGTCATCTTCTTCACTAACAGGTAAAACACTCAGTATATTAATCTCTGTCATATAAGATTCCGCACGAATTTCTGCAATTATATCCGTGATATTAGCTATGATTTCTGACTGTGAATGCCCTAAACCAATATCATTTGTTCCAATTAAAATAAATACTTTGGATGGTAATAATTCCCATACTTGGGTTCTCAAGTTTTCTAAAAGCCAATAAGTATCTGATCCTGCTACTCCTCTATTAACTAAAGGATAGTCACGTCCTAAATGTTTTTTTAAAGGAAAAAACTCAACGATAGAATCTCCTGTGAAAACAATGGCACCTTCTTGTACTGTCTGATTGTTAATCTCAAAAAACTGTTCTCGTTTCATTTGATAATCTCTTAAAGCTTTGTCAATAACTTCTAACATCGTTCTCCTTCATTATTAAATATTTCTCTAGGCTTTCTTGTATTATAACAAAATTTCACCTGAGAATTGAATAGTATGCTTCGTTAAAAGCTACGTGGTCCTATTCATTATCACTCATCTTGTGAAGAAAGTTCTCTATCGTTTCTAACACACCATCCTGATCGTTACTAACTGTTTGATATTTAGCAATAGCTTTAATTTCTTCTGGCGCATTTGACATAGCGTAAGAAATATTTGCTGCTCTCAACATTTCCACATCATTGCCCCCATCACCAAAAACCATCACTTGATCCTGTTTCAATCCCCACTTTTCAAGAAGAATAGCGATACCATCCGCTTTATTGACATCAGCTGGTAAGACATCGATACAACCAAAACCACTAGAGGTCAATCTGATATGATGATTTTTAAAGTGTTCACTAATATCTAACAACATCTCAGAAACAAGATTTTCATTTACCCAAAGTGTCATTTGAAAATAGCGGTCATCATCTAAGGGCAGCAAATGGTCTTTATAGATAAAATTAGGCATATAGTATTCTAATTCAGTCCGCCTATTAATAGGAGTTCTTTGCTCAAGGTATGAACGTTTTTCACCAGATAAGCTGATGAGTGTCTCAGGATAGTTCTGATATAAATAGGATAAAACAGCTGCAACTGTATCATTAGATAAATAAGTTTCTTTTAGTAATGTGCCATCTTGGTCAATGACACGACCACCATTTTCAGCGACGTAGGCGATACGATTAGGGTATTCCAAAAAGTTTAACAACAATTGATCGTATAAATTACCACTAGCAGCTACAAATTTAATATCATACTTCTCCATCAACGTTAATAAAGAAGAAAACCGTGCTTTATCATAAGTTTTATCTGAGCGTAGAAAAGTTCCATCCATATCTGTTGCTATCAATTTAATCATACAAGTAACCTTTGCCTTTCAAGAGGGTGCCAAATATCTCAATATGTTCTTTCATTATATCACATATAAACCAAAAAGATTTGATACCTGATACATCAACGGTTCTATTAATTAAGTTAAATTTTGTTTCAGAGATTAAATCGACTTTTAGCTATACTTATCTCCATACTATCAGAGCTTGTTTAACATAATGATTTACTGAAGAGTTTTCTTATTGTTGAGTTGAATAATAGATTCGTAACTATTGCAATAGTCATAATAAAATATTTGAGATTCGAAATGGCTATACGTGTTTTTGAGAGACCTAAAATTATTTTTTTCACATAGTTATTCTATTTTGAAAAAATAAATAATTGAGTATATTAATAAATTTGGTCATATTAATACAACAAAAAATCCTTACATGAGATAAGGAGATTAAACGACCCTGTAAGGATTTTGAAGTTATTAGAAACACTCTAAGCAAAAATTTTAAAGCGTTTTCTCTATGACTTATATTATATGTCATGTTCCTATACAAAACTTACACTATCCTTTCAAAAAATAATACTATCCTACGAAACCCATTTTTTGATAGTTTTCTGTTATAATAATACTATCCTACGATTTTAGAAAGAAAAACGATGAACTCACTTGATAATTTACTATCACATAATTTAGATGATAACCGGCATTTATTACCCTACGAACACATGCATACTGAGGTTAGAAATGGTTACCCTGACGTTTTATTTCACTGGCATCCGGAACTTGAAATTTCATATGTCCACGAGGGGACCGCACGTTATCACATCGATTATGATTTTTTTAATAGCCAATCTGGTGATATTATCTTGATCCGTCCAAATGGTATGCATTCTATTCATCCGATTGAAAATAAAGAGCATATCACAGATAGCATTAAATTTCACTTAGATTTAATAGGATATTCTATTGTAGACCAAGTTAGCCTTCGTTATTTACAACCGTTGCAGACTAGCTCTTTTAAGTTTATCCAATGTATCAAACCTAGTATGACAGGATATAATGATATCAAAAATTGTTTGTTTGATATTTTTAATATTTCAAAAGAAGAAAATCGACATTTTGAGCTACTCCTAAAAGCTAAATTAAACGAACTCTTGTATTTACTCTATTATCATCAATATGTCATTAAAAAACATACTGATGATACCTACAGAAAAAACGAGAGAATTCGTGATTTGATTGATTATATTAATAATAATTACCAGCAAAATCTTACCATTGAATTTTTAGCTGATTATATGGGGTATAGTAAGACACATTTTATGACCGTATTTAAACAGCATACTGGAACATCCTGTACAGAATTTATCATACAAGTTCGTCTTAATAAAGCTAGTGAGCATCTTATTAACTCCACTACGGCTATTATTGATATTGCCAACAGCGTTGGTTTTAATAATCTATCAAATTTTAATCGCCAATTTAAACGCTATTATCATACAACTCCTCGCCAGTACCGCAAACAATTTACCAACAAAAAAGACGGTAGTACGCTTATCTATAGAAATATAAATACAAAAAATAGAAACTAGTCAAATCCATGACTAGTTTCTATTTTTTATTATTTAAGCGTTAATTAGTTTACATCAGCTGTTCACGTACTTCTTTAATTTCCGATTCATTCACAACTAAAAAAATGGTGTCGCCAGCATTCAAGATAGTATTTCCTGATACTACAGCCGATGTCTTATGATGAATTTGAGTCGTTATTAACACATTTTCTGGTAATTCTAAATCTCGGACATACTTTCCTGATATTTTATCTGAAACAGTTAATTCAATCAATGTAGGTGTCATTACTTTATCTTTTGGATTGAAGGTCATTTTAGCCAACATCGCTTCATAAATAGGTTCTCCCTTTAATAAATCCATGACAATATAAGATACCATTGTTACAATTCCAATAGCCATTAATTGTTTTAAATCGCCAACCATTTCTGTAACCAAAATCATAGCTGTTAGTGGTGCTTTTGAGATTGCACCAAAATAGCCCGCCATTCCTAGAACAACAAATAAAGATATCTGCTGATGAGATATTATACCAAAGTACTGCATACCTACTGCAAAAAAAGCACCTGCTAAAGATCCTAAAGCTAGAATTGGTAAAAAAATTCCTCCTGGCAAGCCACTACTGTAACTCAACATACTCCATAAAAAACGAATGAGGAAAAATAATCCTAACATCATCAGACTAAGATTACTCCTAGGCAGTGATACAATTAAGCCATTTCCACCCCCCAATAATTGTGGGAAATAGTAACCAATAGGAAGAATAAAAATTACCGCTAATATACCATATAGGTGAGATGGTAGATGAAATAGTTTACCTAAATAATCATAGATCACATGAAATCTCAAAATTACCCACTCATAGATAAAGCCTAAGATACCCAAAAAGAGACCCATGAGTAAAAAAATCCAATAAAAGTTGAGATTTAAAGATGGTAATTCTGATGGTAAAGCTAAAACTGGGGTTAAACCAAAGATATTAAGTGAGACAAAGTTTGCCACTAAACTTGCTACCAAAGCTGTTATCCAAACTAAGCGAGAAAAATTATGGTAAATTTCTTCAACTACAAATAAAAGGCCTGCAATAGGAGCGTTGAAGGCTGCTGAAAGACCTGCTGCCGCACCACTAGCAATTAAAACACGTTTTTCCATTCGACTAGCATTGAGATACTGTGCAATTCCCTTGCCTGTCATAGCTCCTAACTGAATACTGGGACCTTCGCGACCAAGCATAAGTCCCGAAGAAATAGCTAAAATACCCGCAATGAATTTCTTCCATACAATACTAAACCAGTCTGGCGATAGCATTCCTTTAAGTTCACCTTCAACATGCGGGATACCTGAACCTTTAATATCAGGATCAGATTTGATAAAAAAACCTATTATCACTGCAGCGATAATACTAGTAACCGTAATGCTCAATAAAATAATTGGTTGATAATGGGCACTTTTATAAAGTTCCATAACAACTAAAAAAATTTTTTCAATCGCTAATCGAAATATGCTGACAACAAATCCTGCTATTAAGCCTACTACTATTCCTCTCCAAACAAATCCCAGAATTGATTCAAGTGAAAACTGAAATTCATTTTTATGATTTTCCATATTTTCCTCCTTTTCTTACAATTATTTTAACAAAAATATCACAAACTTTCTAGGAACTCTTGGTAACTAAAAATACCTCTCATCAGAGAAGTACTTTTAGTTAATAGATTACTTACGATACATTTTAAATTGTAAGTACAAATCATTGTAAATACCAAGCCATTTTTGACCCAAGTTATTATAAACTTCTAAATGATCAATTGTTTTATCAGGAGGATAAAATGCTTTATCATTTTTGATATCTGCTGGTAACAGCGCTTTTGCTTTGAGATTAGGGGTCGCATAACCAATATATTCTGCATTTTGTGCCGCATTTTTAGGTTCCATCATGAAATTAATAAAGGCATAGGCTTCTTTGCGATGCTTTACTGTTTTGGGGATTACAATATTATCAAACCAAAGGTTCGATCCTTCACTAGGAACAACGTAATGCAAATGCTTGTTCCCATCAAGCATTTCTCGTGCTTCTCCAGAGAATGTAACACCAATCGCTGCATCTCCCTGAATCATATAGCCTTTCATCTCATCAGCAACAATAGCCTTAACGTTTGGTGTTAGAGCATCTAACTTTTTAGAAGCGGCTTTTAATTCTGATATGTTCTTTGTATTCAATCCATATCCCAAGGAATTTAAACCAACTCCAATAACCTCACGTGCACTATCAACTAGCATGATTTTATTTCGAAACTCTGGACGCCATAAATCATCCCAATGTTTAGGAGGAGTTTTAACTAATTGATCATTATAAACAATCCCAACAGTTCCCCAGAAATAAGGAATCGAATATTTATTTTTAGGATCGAAACTCAAATTTTTAAACCTAGCTCCAATAGCATCCCAATTAGCTATCTTTGAATGATCAAGTTTAACCAGAAGGTTTTCTTTTATCATTTTGTCAATCATATAATCACTAGGTACAGCAATATCATATGTCGTCCCACCCTGCTTAATTTTGGTGTGCATAGCCTCATTAGAGTCAAACGTTTCGTATTGTACTTCAATTCCAGTTTCTTTTGTAAATTTTTTTAATAAGGCTGGATCAATATAGTCTCCCCAGTTATAAATAACTAACTTATCTGAGTTAGGTGTTGAACTACTCTTTTTTTCTAAGTAAGTGGTTAAACCAAAGAAGATCAGGATAACAAGAACAATACCGCCTAAAAAGGAATAAACTCTACGCATTCTTTTCTCCCTTCTCTTTCGAAATATAGTAATAACCAATTACCAATAAAATACTAAATAAAAAGACAATAGTTGACAAGGCGTTAATTTCCAATGATATACCGCGACGTGCGCGTGAATAGATTTCTACTGAAAGCGTTGAAAAGCCATTACCTGTAACAAAGAAAGTAACCGCAAAATCATCTAGCGAGTAAGTGAAAGCCATAAAGAAACCTGAAATAATACCCGACGACAAATAGGGTAACATAACTTCTTTAAGCATTTGCCAAGTTGAAGCTCCTAAATCATAGGAAGCATTAATCATATCATCATTCATTTCTTTTAAACGAGGTAAGACCATTAAAACAACAATAGGAATAGAGAATGCAACATGGCTCAATAATACAGAAGTGAAACCTAACTGTAAACCAATAACAGTAAATACTAAGAGAAAACTTGCACCAATCATAACATCTGGTGCTACTAAAAGGATATTATTAAGCGATAAAATAGAGGTTTGATGTCTACGTCTTACCTGATAAATCCAAATAGCTCCAAAGGTACCAATAATTGTAGCTAATAAGGCGCTAAGAAAAGCCAAAAAGAATGTTTGCACTAAAATTAGCATTAAGCGGCTATCCTGAAACAGTTCTCCATAGTGACTAAAGGTGAATCCAGTAAAAGAATTCATATCCCCACCTTTATTGAAAGAATAAAAAATCAAATAAATAATAGGAATATAAAGGATAATAAAAACAAGTGCTAAATAGATATTTGCGAATTTTTTCATGCTTTCCTCTCCTTTGTTAACCACATAATAGCAACCATCACTAAAATTAAAATAACCCCTATGGTAGAGCCCATACCTTTATTTTGTGTGATTAAAAAATGTTGTTCTATGGCTGTCCCTAAAGTGATAACTCGATTACCACCAATAAGACGCGTAAGCATAAAGAGACTCAAACTAGGAATAAAGACAGATTGTACACCTGCTCTTACACCATTCAGAGATAGAGGAAATATAACCTTCTGAAAAGTTTGCCATGCATTTGCACCCAAGTCATCACTTGCATAAATGAGATTTTGATCAATATCATCCAAGGCATTAAAAATGGGTAATAACATAAACGGTAATTCAATGTAAGCTGCTACAAAAAGAAATGAAAAATCTGTAAATAGAATCTGTTTCGGACCGATACCTATAAAGGTTAAGAAGGCGTTAATTCCCCCTTGTTGACCAAAGATCCCCATAAAAGCATAGGCTTTTAACAAAAGATTAATCCATGTTGGCAAAATAACTAGCATTAGCCATAATTGCTTGTGTTTTAATTTTGTAAGCAAATAAGCAGCTGGATAGCTAATCAAAAGCGTTATGAAACTAACGATGCCTGCATATAGGACCGAGTTAAAGCTCATTTTAAGATAGGTTCCTGAGCTAAAAAACGTCTGGTAATTAGCTAAAGTAAAGTGCCCATTAATATCAAAGAACGAGTTCCAAGCAATCAAAGCAACAGGTGCTAATACAAATAAGAATAACCAAGCCATATAAGGAATTGAAAATAGACTAGAGGTTTTCTTCATTTCTCTCCTCCTCGATAGCATTGATTAAACCATCCTCATGATCGTCAGTGTCTACATATTCTTCAATGCGCGCATCAAATTCTTCTTCTGTTTCATTAAGACGCATAATATGTATATCTTCTGGAGTGAAATCTAAACCAATAACTTCACCCTCAATAGCTTTACGAGTTGAATGAATCATCCATTCATTACCTAAATCATCATAAGCAATAATTTCATAGTGGACACCTCGAAAAAGTTGTGTGTCCACTTTAACTTGAAGTTTTCCTTCATCGGGTAGGGTAATTTGAAGATCTTCTGGACGAATAACTACTTGGACTGATTCATTAGGGCGCATACCGCCATCAACAGCCTCAAAGCGCTTACCGTTAAATTCAACCAAATAATCCTCAATCATCTTGCCAGATAAGATATTTGATTCACCTATAAAAGTTGCTACAAAATGATTGATAGGTTCATCGTAGATATCTACTGGTGTTCCTGATTGAACAATTTCACCTTCATTCATGACGAAAATCCAATCACTCATTGCCAACGCTTCTTCTTGATCATGTGTGACAAAAACAAAGGTAATTCCTAAACGTTGTTGCAGTTCTCGCAATTCATATTGCATCTCTGTACGCAATTTCAAATCCAATGCTGATAAGGGTTCATCTAGTAAGACTACTTTAGGTTGATTGATGATAGCACGCGCTATCGCAACACGCTGGCGTTGTCCTCCTGATAATTTTTGAATAGCTCGCTTTTCAAACCCTTCTAAACGAACCATTTTTAGAGTTTCTTGAACACGTTTTTGAATTTCTTTCTTATCCATTTTTTTCAACTTTAATGGAAAAGCAACGTTTTCAAAAACCGTCATATGTGGAAACAAAGCATAGTTTTGGAAAACGGTATGAACATCCCGTTTATTAGTGGGAACATCATTGATGCGTTTCCCATCTAAGTAAATATCGCCTGTACTCGCCTCTAGCAAACCTGCAATAATATTTAAGATAGTTGATTTACCACTTCCTGAGGCCCCTAATAAGGTGTAAAATTTACCTTCTTCAAGTTCAAAATTAATATCTTTTAAGACAACGGTGTTGCTGTCTTCAAATACCTTTGATACATTTTTAAATGCAATTATTGGGTTAGTCAATTCTCATAAATCCTCCATTTTTCTGACTAAAGTAAGTACTAAACTACTTTATAATAGCGACTCACCGATAATACGAACTTCTGGTTCCAAATGAACACCTGAAGTTGATTCAACGGTGTTAATAACATGTTCAATAAGATTTTCATAATCTTGAGCTGAACCTTCTGCAATGTTAACCATAAAACCAGCATGTTTTTGACTAACCTCTACTCCACCAATACGTTGACCTTTAAGATGTGCTTCGCTAATGAGTTGCCCTGCAAAATGTCCTGGAGGACGTTTGAACACAGAACCACAAGAAGGGTATTCTAAAGGTTGTTTCAGCTCACGGAGATAGGTTAAACGATCCATTTCCTGAGTAATCATGAGATGATCTCCTGGTTTTAAGGCAAATTTAGCTGATATAACAATATCTCCACTCTCTTGAATGACAGAATGACGATAACCAAATTGCATATTCCTAGCTTCAATCGTCTTGAGTTCACCCTGTGGTGTCAAAACTTGTGCAGACAATAAAATATGAGCAATTTCACCACCGTAAGCACCAGCATTCATAAAGACTGCTCCACCTACACTTCCAGGAATTCCACAAGCAAATTCAAAGCCAGTTAAGCTATGATAACGTGCAATACGAGTTGTTTCAATGAGATTAGCTCCTGCTTCTGCTTCAATAACATAACCGTTGACTGTAACAGTTGACAGTTTATCAAACATGATAACAAAACCACGGATACCACCATCTCTAACGATAATATTACTCGCATTTCCTAAAACCATCCAAGGAATATTTTGACTGTTAGCAAACTTAACAATACGCGATAGTTCAAGGCGATTCCTTGGGAATGCAAGATAATCAGCAGGTCCTCCTACTTTAGTATAAGTATATTTCTTTAAAGGCTCATCAAAGCGAATATCGAGACCTTCTAATTCTTTTTGTATTGTTTTAATCATAACCTTTATCTCAATTCTGTTTTATTGTGTTTTATAGACACAAAAAATCGGCATAAAACCGATTTCTATTATACCAAAAATATAGGTTGTTGACGATACATTATCACAATTTCTGTGTATTTTAATTTTAAAATCCTAACTGACTATTCGACTGGTTTTAAATAATGAACTTCTCCTAAATTCAATTTTTCGAGATAGTCTTCTAGCTTAGAACCATTAGGTAAACTTAGTTGAGGTGCTATTTCGAGTAACGGAACTAAAACAAATGCTCGCTTCGTCATATACGGATGGGGTACTACTAAATCTTCTTGGTTAATCACTTGATTACCAAAAAGTAAGATATCAATATCTATTGTTCTTGGACCCCAGTGCTCATGTCTCACGCGCTTTAAGCGTTTTTCAATTTCTTGACAATAATCCAATAATTCAAAAGGTGCTAAGTCTGTCTCTACCTGACAACATATATTAAAAAAATCTTCTTGGTTAGTATTCCCCCAAGCAGCTGTTTCATAAATAGCGGAAATTTGCGCAACTTTTGTCTTTTGCAAATGATCAATTGAAAAGAGAGCCTGCTTCAGGAAAGTTTCTCTATCACCAATATTACTACCTAAACTCAAGTAAACGGTTGTCATGCTCGCTTGCGCTCCAATTCAATTCCAACTGATTCATAGTGCCCATTAATTGGTGGATTGTCTTTTGTAATCTTTAATGTAATAGCTTGTACTGGATGAAACTGTAAGAAAATATCTTCAACAATAACACCTGCTAATTTCTCTATTAATTGATACTGTTCGTTTTCAACATGATTTTTAATACAGTCAAAAACTTCACCATAATGAACCGTATCAATTAAATCATCAGTTTGTGATGCTTTTGCCAAATCAAGTGATAGAACAGCATCAACTTGAAAAACTTGCCCCAATGTTTGTTCTTCCGAAAAAGCACCATGATAACCATAAAACCGACATTTATTTAAATAAATCTTATCCATATTACACCAACTGACTAATTACTGTCACAATGTCCTTATTTACTTCAACATTGTGAACACGTACAATCTGACACCCCTTTGCTATTGCCCATGCTGACAAAGCAGCAGTCCCCATATCACGTTCAATTACTTCCCTATTACCACCTAGAAGATAATTAACAGTACGTTTTCGAGAGATCCCAAATAACACAGGATAACCTAAATCACACACTTGTTCCAAACCTTTTAATAGTTCTAAATTTTGCTCCTCTGTTTTAGCAAAACCAAAGCCAGGATCTATCCAAATATTATCCTTTGAAACACCTGCTTCTAAAGCACGCTCTGCTCTTTCAAGTAAGAATTCACAAACTTCTTTTTTGATATCTTGATAAACAGCTTCTTCCTGGTTATGCATCAAAATAATTGGAACATTTCGTTCTGCTGCTAAAGATAGCATTTTACCATCATATAAACCTGACCAAACGTCATTTAAAATATGTACACCTGCATCAAGGGCTGCTTGAGCTACCTCTGTTTTATAAGTATCTATTGATAACAAAAGATCAGGGTAGACCTCTCTAATAGCTTTAATCATTGGAACTACACGTTTAATTTCTTCTTCAGCAGTCACAAATACTGCACCTGGCCGCGTTGATTCTCCACCAATATCTACAATTGCCACCCCTTGTTCAAGCATCTCACCAACTTGATTTAAAGCTGAATCAATTGTGGTATAAGAACCACCATCTGAGAAGGAATCAGGCGTTACATTTAAAATCCCCATGATACAAGCTTTACCTGTAATATCATATTGTCCTATTTTCATCTTTTATCCTTTTTGTATTAGCGATAGAATTTCTTGTCTTTCATATCGATCGTCCTTGTATAAACCACGAGCTACCGTTGTAATCGTCTTACTTCCTGGTTTTTTTATGCCACGCATTGTCATGCACATATGCTCTGCTTCTATCATAACAAAAATACCTTTAGGCGCCAAAGCATCCTCTAAAGCTTGTGCAACCTGTGCTGTTAAACGTTCCTGAAGTTGAGGACGCTTACTCGCCACTTCAACTGCACGTGCAAGCTTACTAAGTCCAGTAACACGTCCATCGTTTGGTAAATAAGCAATATGAGCTTTACCATAAAAAGGAACCAAATGATGTTCACACATGGAATAGAATGGAATATCCTTGACAATCACAACCTCTTCATGATTTTCAGAAAAGACTGCAGTGAATTGCTCCTTTGGATCTTGATTAAGTCCTGAGAACATTTCTATATACATTTTTGCCACACGCTTCGGTGTATCTTTCAATCCTTCTCGATCAGGATTTTCTCCTAAAGCCTCTAAAAATTGATAAATAGCTTTTTCCATTTTTTCTTGATTGGGCATTAATTTATCCTATCCTTTTTAAGTTGTTGTAGTTTTGATTAATAGTAGTTCCTGACGAACTTGAGAAATAAAATAAAGGGAGCCAGTAATCACATAGAAATCTTTATCTGATATCAGATTTATATCATGTAGCCATTTCTTCCAATCACTAACTCTAGTGTACGCTTTAGGATATTTGTCTAGGCTTATTGATTTAGGGTAATCAAAGCTAGTAACCGAAACCGGAGCGATACTAGACAATGATTCTAACATACTCTCTATCGGTTTAGTATTAATTGCAGCAAATAGAATATGCACGTTTTTCTGCTGATATTTTTTTATAACTTGAACGAGAGCATCGACACTTTCATTATTATGAGCGCCATCAATCATTACATTTGGAAAGATTAATTCTGTACGGCCTACCCATTTTGTCATTTCAAGCCCATCTTTAATGGTCTGTAGGGTTAACTTTGGATATTTGTCTCTTAATAATAAACTGGTAGTTATAGCTATGCTAGCATTGGAAACTTGGTGATGTCCTGGCATTTGCAACTGAATATGATCAATATTTGCTTGAGGACCTATATAGTTAAAATAATTTCCCTCTTCTTTTATATAAAAGTCATTGTGTAAACGATAAGTCTGGCTGTGTGTTTCCTCGGCTTTTATTTGAAAGACTTCTTCAACATCCTGACGATCATTAGCATATACGAATGGAACTCCTTTTTTTAAAACACCTACTTTTTGCTCAGCTATATCTACATAAGTTCGTCCTAAAACCTCCTGATGATCTAATCCAATTGACGGACAAGTAACTGCTAAAGCCTTGAACATGTTGGTAGAATCATAATAACCGCCCATTCCAGCCTCAATAATGACGATATCAACCGGACAGCTATTGCCAAAGTAATAGAACATCAAAACTGTTATAACTTCAAATTCTGTAGCTGGTTCTAGGTTGGTCTCAAGGTGCAACCGTTCAACAACTGGACGAACAGTTTCAACAAGTTTGATAAAATCAGACTCTGGAATCATTTGACCATCAATGCTAATACGCTCTCTAAAGTCAACAATATACGGTGATGTAAATGTTCCAACTTGATAACCAGAATTGGTAAAAATATGTTGTAAATAACTAGTTGTTGATCCTTTACCATTCGTTCCAACAACATGAATGGCAGATAGGTTGTTTTGAGGATTTCCCAACTGCTCTAGCATCCATCTCATACGTTCCAAACCTGGTTTAATACCAAAAGCTAATTTGCTATGAATCCATTCTAGCGCTTCTTGATAAGTCATCTTATTTACCTTTCTTTAACATCGTATGTACTTGTCCAATACTAAAAACTAAAATAGCAAGCCAGATAAAAATAAAACCTATTACCTCCCCACTAACGATAGTTTCTTTAAAAATAAACAATGCTAGCAATAATTGGATGGTTGGATTGATGTATTGGATAAAACCGATAATATTTAGAGGAGCCCTCTTAATGGCTTCTGCAAATAATAAAAGAGGAACTGCTGTAATGATTCCTGAAAGTGAGAGTAAAACTAATTGTAATATATTATAATCAGTTAGAAAATCTTTGGCGAAAAACACTATATAAATGAGTGCAAACGGAGCAATAAAACTACTTTCTACCAGCATCGAAAAATCGCTAGATAAAGAAATTGATTTTTTTAATAACCCATAAAAACCAAAAGAAAGCGCTAGAGTTAGTGAAATTAAAGGAAAATGACCAGTTTGATAAACTAAAACTCCAACTCCCATGATTGCAATCAAAATTGCAAGGCTAACTACTCTTGCCAGATGTTCACGTAAAACAAGGACCGACAACAAAATTGAAATAATCGGCATCATATAATAACCAAGACTTGCCTCAGTAGCGTGACCATGCGTGACTGCAAAAATATAGACCAACCAATTAATTGAAATTAAAATACTGGCTACAAACATTGTCCAAAATGACTTTTTATTATTAACTAAGCCTTTTAAGTCTTTTAAATAGACTGTTTTTCTACCCGAAACGAGCATATAAATAAGCATAGTTAAAACAGTGAATATAATCCTATAAGCAAACGTACTATATGCTTCAATTCCAGATAATAATTTCCAATAAAGAGATAAAAGCCCCCATAAAACATAGGCTGACAAGCCAAGGATAATTCCTAAATTATCTTTTCTCAACTCTCACTCCTTTTCGCTCAATATTAAGTACTTGAATCTGTCCATCTAAACATAATTTACTTAACTCTGTGACAATTGGTTGTTCTTTTTCTTTCGAACACAGAACCATTACCGTCGGTCCTGCTCCAGACAAATAAGTAGCATACGCACCGTTTTGAGTGCTGATTTGTTTTATAACTCCAAATTCCTTCACCAAAGGTTGACGATATCTTTCATGAAAGAGGTCCCTTTCTATAGCCCATCCAGCAGTTACCAAATCACCTTTCAACAACGACGCAACCATCACATTAGCGACGCTGCTTGAAGCAACTGCATCCTCATAACTCAATTTTTGAGGTAGTACATTTCGACTATCACTTGTTTTTAATTCATAATTTGGAATAAAAGCGATAAAGGAACTATCTGGAAACATCACTTCCAAACTTTTAATATCATTTTTCACTATTGATGAAATAACTAAATCACCAAAAATGGCCGGTGCTACATTATCAGGATGTCCTTCTAATCGGGTAGCTATCTCTAATTTTTCTTTTTGAGAAAGAGCCAAATTTCCTAATTGATTAGCTAATTCTATTCCTGCAACAATTACAGAGGAAGAAGAACCTAAACCTCTGGCCAAAGGAATATCTGAAAACATTTTTAAGCGGTGTGGTGCCAAATCCGACTTAACATGCAAAGCTGTTTGAATAAGGAGGTTAGTATGATCTTTTGGAATATTTACTAAATTGTGTTCAACTAACCACTCTGTACTTTCTTCTAATACTTCAATGCTTAAATACTTTGATAACGCAACTCCTATTGAATCAAAGCCTGGACCAATATTCGCACTAGTTGCAGGTACAATTATCCTCATTTCACCCTCCTATTACTTTGAAAACATTGATTAACTGAATGACACCACTCTCAGGAAACTCCTCAATAAATTGAGTTATTTTCTCTTGGCTAACTTCATCTGTTAATACATAGATTTCTTGTTGTTTATCATCCAATGCTTTTTCAATAACATTTTTCAAACCTATATTTTCTTGCTCAAAGTACCTTCCAAGTGTATCACTATCTTCAGCATTTCTCAAAGAAATAGCTAGATAGTACTCATTGAAGATATCAGACTGCATTGACAACCTACACGGACAATGATAAGTATTCATAGGCTTAATTTTTATCTGTGATCGAATACTACGACTAATATCGATGATATCGGCTAAAACAGAGGTTGCTGTTGGATTTTGTCCCGCACCTGGTCCATAAAAAAGAGACTGACCAATCCCTATTGATTCAATGAATACTGCATTCATCACATGATTAACTGCAGCTAAGGGATGCTCTTGAGAAATTAGTGTCGGAGAAACGTCTACACTTATACCAGTTGGAGTTTCACGAAGATCAGCTACCAACTTAATGGCAAAGCCCATCTCCTGAGCTACTTCAACATCCTCTGAGCGAATACTAGAAATCCCCTTATAATTAACATCATCAAAATCAATAGGCATACCAAATCCAAATTGACTTAAGATAGTGGCTTTGTAGGCAGTATCAATACCTTCAACATCATTTGTAGGATCACTTTCGGCATAACCTAACTCTTGTGCCTTTTTTAGAGCTTGTTCATAAGACCATCCCTCTTCAAACATTTTTGTTAACATGAAGTTGGAGGTACCGTTGAGAATTCCTAATAAACGTGTCATTTTATCTGAGGCAAACGAATGCGATAGGGTCCTTAAAATAGGAATGCCTCCAGCAACTGCTCCCTCATAGAATAAAGCTAGACCTCTAGCGTCTGCTAAATCCATCAACTCTTTTCCGTGTAAAGCAATGAGATCTTTATTGGCTGTCACAATATGTTTACCAAATCCTAATGCTTGACTCAAATAAGTTTTAGCTGGCTCAATCCCCCCCATTAATTCCACTACAATATCAATTTGTGGATCTTGAAGAATAGTATTTATCTCTGTCACAAAGTTATAAGTAAATCCCTGATTGATGAAACGCTGGCGGCTTTCATTATCTCTTACTAATACTTTATCAATCACAATATCTTCGCCTTCTAAAGAAAGTAGCTTATGTTGATTTTCTTTTAGCAAATATGGAATACCCTTAGCAACCGTTCCAAAACCTAATAAAGCTATTTTAATAGTCATGAATTTCTCCTTAGAAATTGTCTCTAACTTCAAGACAAACATTGGCTATATTATAACAAATTACCAATATTTTTTATAGGGTAAACGCGTCTTGTCCTATGAAAGTTCTTAAAAAGAGAATATTATTTCAGAAAAGATGATACAATAAAAGTACTTTAAAAGTTAAGGAGAAATAAATGGCACACACACCTACTAGTCATCGTAAACCACGAAAACGTTCCCCATGGTTAGCTATTGCTTCTGTCTTTTTTTTGTTAATAGCTTTAATCGGCATATTTCTATTCTTCAACAATCGTTCAAAGCAAGAAATAAAAACAAAAACGAACGCCTCTAGTCATCGAAAAATTGTCACATCTATCAAAAAAAAGAAATGGGTTAAGCAAAAGACTCCTGTTAAAATACCCATTTTAATGTACCATGCTGTTCATGTTATGGACCCTTCTGAAGCCGCCAGTGCTAACTTAATTGTGGCACCTGACATTTTTGAAAGTCATATAAAACGTCTCAAAAAGGAAGGATATTACTTCTTAGCCCCTAACGAGGCATATCGTGCACTAAACGAAAATGCTTTACCTGAAAAAAAAGTCATTTGGATTACTTTTGATGATGGAAATGCCGATTTCTACACTAAGGCATACCCTATACTCAAAAAGTACAAGGTTAAAGCCACTAATAATATCATCACTGGCTTTGTTCAAGAAGGACGAGAATCTAACCTCAACGTTCAACAAATGCTAGAAATGAAGCAAAACGGCATGTCATTCCAAGGACATACGGTTACTCACCCCAATCTTTCTCTCTTAACTCCAGAACTACAAACCCAAGAAATGACACTATCAAAACAGTTTTTAGATCAAAAACTCTCTCAAGATACTCTTGCGATTGCTTATCCATCAGGACGCTACAATCCTACAACTTTGGATATTGCTAGTCAATATTATAAACTAGGCCTTACAACAAACGAAGGAGTTGCAACAAAAGATAACGGTTTGCTTTCTCTTAATCGAGTTCGTATCTTACCAACTACTAGCGATGATGATCTGATCAAGACGATTAACCAATAAAAAGAAGCCTTTTGGCTTCTTTTTATTCTTCATAAGATTTAAATGGTTCATTTTTACGTGGATAACGATCTGGAGAAATCGATAAGCCCATTTCTTTTTTCTCATGGAAAAGCTCCACTAATAGCGCTAGCATCATCAAAATCATTACGAATGAAAATGGCAGAGCGACAATAATTAAAACGTTCTGCAGCGCTAACAGACCACCAGACAAGAGTAAGACAATAGCAATCACTGCTAACACCAGCCCCCAAATTACTTTAGTTCGATTTTTTGGGTTTAAATTACCATCTTCTGTCAACATAGCCAAAACGTACGTTGCAGAATCTGCTGATGTAATAAAAAATGAAAAAATTAAAATGATAGCAATAATGGATAAAAGCCAACCTAAAGTGTAGTGATTAAAAGTAGCAAACAATACTTCCTCTGTTGCAAACTTTGTCAAATTAGTACCCAGTTGTTGTACCTGGGTTGATAATGTACCAAATGCTGCAAACCATACAAAACTCAATAATGTCGGTATTAAAAGAACTACCGTTAAAAACTCCCGAATGCTACGCCCTTTAGAAATACGAGCGATGAAAACTCCAACAAAAGGAGGCCAGGAAATCCACCACGCCCAATAAAAAATCGTCCAATTATCAATCCAAGAACGTTTAGTATTGTCAAAAGCAGCTGCACGAAAGCTCATTCCAAAGAAATTTTGTAAATAAGAGCCTAAAGACTCTGTTAGGGTATCAAAAATACGAACCGTTGGTCCCAATACAATAACTAAAGCTAAGAGGGCTACCGCTAAAATCAAATTTAAGTTCGATAAAATTTTAACACCTTTTCCTAAACCTGATAAAGCTGACATAACAAATAAAGCTGTTGTAATAAGGATAATAACAATTTGAACAAATGCATTATTGGGAACACCCAATAAAAAACTTAACCCTCCGTTGATTTGAGCAGCTCCAAATCCAAGTGTCGTAGCAACTCCAATAACTGTAGCAACAACTGTGGTGATATCAACAATTTTTCCTAGCCAACCATCTGTCTTATCACCGAAAAGAGGCTTTAAAGTGACAGACAAGAGGTATTTCTCTTGCTTTCGAAATCCAAAATAAGCTAGAGCCAAAGCAACCAATGCATATACTGCCCAAGCATGTATCCCCCAGTGAAAAAATGTAAAACGAAATGCATCAGCTAATGCTGTTTGCGATTCCTTAGGTGTACCAGGTGTCGAAATAGCAAAATGCGATAAGGGTTCAGCTGCTCCGTAGAAGACCAAACCAATCCCCATACCTGCTGAAAACATCATTGCTATCCATGATACAGTTGAATATTCAGGACGTGAATGAGGTTGCCCTAAACGTATTTGTCCAAGAGGACTCATAATAAAAAAGACACACAAAGCAAGAATTGAAGTAACTAACAACAAGTACAACCAACCGAAATTGGTAGATACCTGTTCACGCAAGATTTGTGTCCAAGATTGAAAACCACGAGGAACAATAATTCCTAATAAGACTAAAATAAGCGATACAATTAGTGAACCTGTAAACACAGGCGTAATATGTTTTTTACTCAAAATTTCCTCCTATACTAAAATAGTATAGCATACTTTAATAAATACTCCTCTCATTTTAGCCACCTGTATCAAGACCTCTCCTTGTCTCCTCAACAAAAAAGAACCAAATAACATTATCTGGTTCTTGTGTTTGACTTAGTGATTAATCACTATTTGGTGTAAATACCAAATGTTCGTTGACAAAGGCATCAAATCCAAGTTGGCTCAACTCACGACCATATCCTGAATTTTTAATACCTCCAAACGGTAATTCCGGTAATGATGTCCACCCTGAATTAATAAATGTCATCCCTGTTTCAATCTGAGCCGCCACTTTTTTAGCATGTTCTGGATCAGAAGAAAAAACAGTGCTTCCTAAACCATAACTAGAATCATTAGCTAAAGCAATAGCTTCTTCTTCAGTATCCACTTTATAGATAGAGGCTACGGGGCCGAAAATTTCTTGATTATAGATTGGATTTGCTTTAGTGATATTCGTTAAAACAGTTGGCATGACGAAGTTTCCTGGATGATCTATAGTGTCATTTCCAAAAACTACCTCAGCACCGTGGTCTACCGCCAATTTAATTTGTTTTAAAACATCATCCTTTGCACCTGCAGATGACAGTGGAGCCAAGGTTGTTTCCGAATCCATTGGGTCACCCCATTTAGCAGACTTAAAGGTCTCAACTACCATATTTACAAATTCGTCATACTTATCAGCCATGACAATGAAACGTTTTGAAGATGTACATACTTGACCTGCATTATATAAACGCGCAAAGAATATTGTTTTACTAAGTAAATCAAAATCAGCATCATCTAAAATAAGAAAAGCATCGTTCCCACCTAATTCCATAGACGATTTTTTCAAATTTTTACCAGCTTCAGCTGCTATTGATGCCCCACCACGCTCAGAACCAGTTAAACACACACCTGCAACACGAGGATCTGATATAAGGTTTGAAACTTGATCATACGAAGCAAAAATATTTTTAAACGCTCCTTCTGGAGCTCCTGCTTCTCGGACTAAATCCTCAAACGCTTGAGCTGAGGCAGGACAAATAGAAGCATGTTTTAAAAGCATAGTATTACCCACTATAAAGTTAGGGGCAAATACACGCATAATCTGATAAAATGGGAAATTCCATGGCTCGACAGCAAGTAAAACACCGACAGCTTGTTTCAAATAGTAAGCCTCTCCATTTGGACTTTCTAACGGAACAGGTTTTAAAAACTTTTGCCCATTATCAGCATAATAGTCAGCTATGTCTGCACACAAGTCCACTTCTCCTTGTGCTTCAGTGAAAAGTTTTCCCATATCTTTAGTCATAACTTCAGCGTACTTATCACGGTCCTTACGTAATAAATCTGCTACTTTATGCAATTGATTTTGGCGTTCTTCAACATTATCTTCTTTGCGCCATGTCTTGTAGAGGGCATGCGCTATGTCTAATGACTGTTCGAGATCACTGTCACTGATATTATCGAATTCATGCAATACTTCGTTAGTGTACGGATAAATTGTTTTATATGCCATAATGTTCCCTCCTTTTGATATCCTCATTATAACATTTATGAAATCGATTACAAATATTTAGCTTTAGACAAGATCACCAAGTTCCAAGGATAGCTTGCATTGTTAAACTAACTATAATAATGCCTAACCAACACGCTACACCTAAAAGAATTGATTTTCCTCCAGTTTTAATTAGTTTGCTGACATTAGTATTTATACCAATCGCCCCCATTGCCATAACAATAAAAAATTTAGATAAAACCTTAAGTGGATCAAAAATACGTAACGAAAAACCTAATGAAGCAACTATCGTTGTTAGCAAAGAAGCTAAGATAAAATAAAGCACAAACTTCGGAAATATCTTAGTAACACTTACAGATTGTTCTTTCTGCGTTTGTTTCATATGATAAATAGATAATACAATCGTAATTGGAATGATGGCTAATGTTCGTGTCAATTTAACAATAGTAGCTCCGCCTAAAGTATTGCTGTGATTGATAGCATCCCATGCAGTAGCAGTTGCTGTAACTGACGAGGTATCATTGACAGCAGTCCCTGCAAATAATGCAAAACCGTGATCAGAGAGACCAATAAAATTCCCCAGCGTTGGAAAAATTAAAGCCGCTAAGATATTGAATAAAAAAATAACCGAAATAGCTTGTGCTACTTCATCATCTTTAGCATTAATAACTGGTGCAGTCGCTGCAATTGCGGATCCACCACAAATAGATGAACCAACACCTATTAAAGTAGCAATCGTTTTATCTAACTTAAATAACTTTTGCAAAACATAAGCAATAATCAATGAAATGGAAATCGTCATAATAATGATGGGTAACGATGATATACCAACTTTCATCACTTGCATGAGGTTTAGTCCAAAACCCAATAAGACAACTGCTGTTTGTAAAATATATTTAGACGTAAAAGCAATACCCTTATTAAATAATTGTCGATTTTGATAAAAGGATCCAACAATTATTCCAATCAAGATAGCAAAGACTGGTGCTCCTATTAAAGGGAGATAAAGCCCAAGCAACCAAGATGGTATAGCAATAATAAAGCATAATATTAGTCCAGGAATTTTTTCCTTAAATAACATGATAGTCCTCCTCACATTGACTATTATATCACAAGCTTTAAAACGTGGCAGGAAAACCGAAAGAGGACCAGAATATGCTCTGATCCTCTTTCATTACTAATTCACAATTATTTAGTTACTTTCATAAATGGATATGATTTTTCATTACCTAAAATCAATTTAGAGCCCTCTTTTTTATAGGCTGTTTTTTCACCATTTTTCACAATATTACCATAGAACGCATTTGCCTTTTTATTGATATGCGATACTTTAATAACACTTGTTAAGCGATGTACTTTACCATCCATAACTGGCAATGTCATTTCACCAGTATTAGTATTATATTTTCCTCCGACAGCTTGTGCAGCACTTTGGAAACTTCTATCAATTTGTTGGTCAATTTGTTTGTCAGTGATTTTTGTTTCATCAAAAATCTTTTTACCTGCTTCACTTAAATCATTGTAAGTCAAACCTTGATCTTTTAATTGTTTTTCAAGAGCTTTATCAATAAAAGTTTTTATAGCTTGATGGAATTTTACCTCATCAATTTGAGCAGTGACTGTTATCTTTGCCTCATCGTTTTTGACGTTCATATGCATATTAGCGCCCTTAACCAAATCAGCTGCACTAATCCCCATATCCGCTGCCTGACTTCCAAGTTGTTGTTCTATTTCTTTCTCAACTTGCTTCTCTAAAGAAACTGTACGCCATTTCCCCTCTAGTGACTGACGATTATTCCAGAAATAGAGACCGCCTGCACCTACAATTAGAATAAGTACTAGTACAGTTAAAAAAACTTTTAAAAACTTTTTCATGATAAAAACTCCTTATGATAAACTACATTAATAATAACATAATATC
>NZ_GL636070.1:1023016-1034625 GCF_000186445.1 Streptococcus agalactiae ATCC 13813 | reverse complement strand
CATAATATCACAACTCCTTCAATTAAAATAGTAAAATAATTATATAAAAATTTGTAATTTTATACATTTTAATGAAACCTATTATTTGTAAAAATGACATAATCTAAAACATTTAATTTTAATATATAATAATTATAAGACAATTAATATCGGTAAAGGTTTTCATTTGTATATTTAAATATTTTTTCGAATTATTATATTATTTGTCGCTTTTTTATGGTAATATAAAATAAATATAGATTTTAAATTAATATATACATTTCTATATTTATTGATTTTTATATCAGTATAACTTAGTGTCGTAGAGATTAATTCCTATCATTCACTGCTTTATTTTAGGATAACTAAACAATTTATTGTTTAAAATGAAAGGATTTATGAATGTCTAGGAAAACATTTAAACGTATACTATCGATTGGAGTTTGCACGCTCGTACTATCGATGAGTCTTTATTACACTGAAAAAGCCCACGCTATTGCTGGTCCTAGTGACCGCCAATACGTAGAAAACCCAAATCCTCACATTATTGTAAATGTTACAGGTACTGATCAAAACGGAAATAGCATTTTACCGCATTATATCGAAGTCAATGTAAAGATGGGACAAACTTTAAGTAAAGAAGAAATTCTAGATTATATTGCTCGAAATTTAAACTCTAGTGTTGGAGGAGAAAGTAAAAACGTTCAATACAGCAACATCGAGTTTAAGGAAAGTGCTTATCTGAAGCGTCAATTAGATGATGGCAAGACAGAAGAAATAGCAATTGATAACGACGGTGTTACTGTACCTAAAGACGGTCCAAACAAATTTTGGATTGACGTTCCAGTAACTTGTACTGTTACTCCTATCGTAACAGAAACACATGAAGTTCGATGGGGGACTCCAGTCGCTATATCACACCGTATTTACTTTGTTGAAGAATCTTCTGGAAAAGTTTTAGATGAATACACAAATCTACACACTGCTGATTCGGAACTTAACGGTTATCGTGTTGGAGATTATATCACAGACTATGCACTTTCTAAGTCTGCTTACGAAGCTTTTTTAAACTCTCGTTTAGATAAAGAAGGTTACAAACTTCAACATCGTATTAGCACGAATGTACGACAAAACCTTCAAATTGATAAATTGATTTTCAATTATGACTTTAATGAGGAAAATATTCACTACCAAATCGGGAATATCCGTCCACTATTAAGTCGCTCATCAGCTGAAGTAGAATCTGACATCATTACAGAACGCTACTATGTTTCTAAAAATGCTAAAAGTTTAGCACGTACAGAATCAACCATTTCGATTAAAATGGTTGATGCCAAAACTAAACAACCGCTATTTAACCACACATTAACGGGTTTTCAATTGGCAACTGTCTCCAATGTCTATAACAGACTCTTTGAAGAAAATCTTATCCCAACTACAAAATCAGGAGAAAAATATTTTATTCAAAATATGAAAAAAACAGCTGAACAAGAATATACTGTTTACCTTTCAGAAACACCTTATTCTAAAGAGAACGCTCCCGTAATTTCTTATGATGCAAGACCTGTTGATTGGGATTATCACTCAGGCGCTTCAGGATCACTTGAAAATCAGCCTAACATCTATACTGAAGAAGATTCAACTGAATTTTTGGGTAATAAACCACAAGCAGCTTGTTATCCAAACAAACAATTTGCTTGCGAAAATACTGACTCTACATACAACTATAGCTATTTAGAAAAATAGTTATAACCGATAGGGTTAATCTCTCATTATCTTATACTGATTAAAATCATTAAACTTGTTTCTATTTTGACTGGAAACAAGTTTTTTATATTTATTTGTCACATATAATTGACACTCTTCTTAGATTCTTTACTAAAGGAGCTAATAATCGTGAATCGTCTTAGAGAATACAGAATTAAAGCTAGCATATCTCAATTAGCTTTAGCAAAATCAGTTGGTGTCGCCAGACAAACAATAAACCTTATTGAAAATAATAAATACAATCCTTCGCTAGATCTTTGTATAAGACTAGCGGAATGCCTACAAACAGACCTCAATACTCTTTTTTGGGATAGTAGACATCTATAACAGATTAGACTCTCTAAATCTATGAAAACTCGGGAGGTTAGGTCGTGTTATTATTTCAATCTCAAACTTTATTAAATAGTTCAAGGATAGGAGAATATTATGAAAGAAAAGAAAAATTTGGGGATAAAATTAATAAAATCCCTATATGGTATTAATGGCCCATTCAATGAATACAGAGAACAAAAAATCAATTACCTTGGAAATCTATTATTTGCAACCACTAGCCTCTATCACATTTTATCCTCTATCATCGCCTGGTTCACGGTAAGTAAATATCCCACAGAGACTGCATATACTCTCCTAGCTTTAACATTCTTTCTATATTTTTGTATTTTTCTAATTGTTATTCCCTCTTATCTCAACAGTCATGATTTAATAACGCCACTAGAAATCTCAAAAAATGACTATCCAGTAGCAATAAAGAAAAACAAACAAAAATTTATCAAAATCGGGATATTTTATACTGTCATCCAGTGGCTTATCTTGGGTTTAACAACTAGCAATAACACTCCGCTGATTGTATCACTATTTTCTTTAAAAGTTATTTTGTCTAGTATTATGTCCGGTGTAGCTTACAATGGAGTTATGTATCTAATATTTAAAAACAATGTTGATATTGAAAAAGATGAATAATGACAACATTTCATCTCTAATTGTTCTCACTGTCTATATAAATAATAAGGCTGGAAAATTTTCCAGCCTTATTATTTATGGTAATATCTTTGCAGCATTAATCGCCGCTTCGTAGTCAACATCTGAATTAACATTGTCAACGTATTCGGTGTAAGTCACCTTATTATGCTCATCCAAAATAAGAACTGCACGTGTTAACAAATGCCACTCATTCATCAAAAGAGCGTACTCTTGACCAAACGAATGATCATAAAAATCTGATAATAAAATCACGTTATCAAGGCCTTCAGCACTGCACCAACGCTTCTGAGTAAATGGAAGGTCCATAGAAACAGTAATAACCACTGTGTTATCTAGCTCTGATAATTCCTCATTAAAAGTACGTGTTTGTTTTGAACAAATACCTGTATCAATAGAAGGAACAACGCTAATAACTTTCTTTTTCCCTTCAAAATCTTTTAAAGATTTTTGAGATAAGTCTGTAGCTATTAGTAAAAAATCTTTTGCAATATCCCCAACTTGTAGCTGTTTTCCTGTAAAAGTAACAGGATTCCCAAGAAATGTTGTCATAAGTTTACCTCCTTATCAATTACCTTTATTTTACTATGAAGCTTCTTCTTTTTCGAATAATTGAACTGATAATTAAAGGTACTTACTTCCTTCGCGTATGCTCAAAGTCGACAACTCATCACAATGATTACTGATAAAGTCCTTTACCCATACTTTATTATACTTTGAATAATCCCTAAGCGCCCAGCCAATCGCCTTATTGATAAAAAATTCTTGACTTCCTGTATTTCTTAAAATAAAAAGTGACAAAATATCAGCATTTGTTTTTCCTTTAAATCCTAGTTGATGCTCAATAGCTAGTCGCCTCATCCAAAAATCTTGATCAAGTGACTATTCTGACAGTAAATTCATAACCTTGTCATCTTTTAAGGATAAGTTCCCAAAAATCTTAGTCAGAACATCAATACTATCCCACCACTGTTGATGACGAGCGTAAAACTCTAGTCTAGAGCAATCATTATATGTGAGAAATTGACTCATAGCTAATAGATAATCAAGTACAAAATGATGATATTCACGATAGTCACTTTGCCAACATTTATCAAGCAATTGCCAATCAATTTTTGCTTGTCTTTTAGCGGCCTTTATAAGCTCTTTGTAGAGCATACGTCGCTCAGGTGATTTAATACCATAGCACTTAAAATGATGGCGTAAATAAGCCTCCTGTTGCTTAGAAACTTCTTTGTCACTTGCAGCTTTAAATTTCCTCTCTAAACTTAGGAATAAATCCATTACGTAATCCCCTTGTATTTTTCAAAAAGCATTGTAATTCCTTCATGTACAGATTCTCTTGATACACGTAAATTAGCGTAAGGAGTCAGTTCATCAAAATCCCCTACTTGAACACTATAATGCGCAGCATCAAACATAGAAATATCATTTTTATCATTGCCAAAAGCTATAAAACGATTCCCAAATAATTTCTTAGTGGCTTTTCCCTTGTCAACTGCAATGGGATTTATGTACAAACATTTTTCAAATTCGTGGAAAAAGTGACTACTAAGTCCAAAACGATTTAATTCCGCTAACATTTGGTCTGCCCTTCCCAGCTGATCACCAAAATACAACACCATTTTTATCGGTTTCTCAATTTTAGAAACTTCTAGAAGCTCTCCCCTTTTTTGAGGATTAACATAAGCAATAAAGGGAATTTTAGAAGCCTGATAAGTAGCGTAATTAAAGACCTCATCAACAAAATATGGAATCTGATGGCGATGACAATATGAAATAATAGTACTAAAAAAGTCACTTTGTAAATAGTAACTATCCACTAAGTGACCATTTTCATGTAAAGTCGCACCATTTAAACCAATAATTTTTGATAAAGATAGCTTGTCGCCAAGGATACCTATAGTGTCTCTATAAGATCGCGCTGTAGCAAAAGTGACTCTATGACCATAATCAATCTGGGCTCTCTCTAGTATTCCTTGTATTTCTTTAGATAGACTCATACCATCAAAACAAAGAGTTCCATCTATATCAAAGACAAAATTCATTCTCTCAAAGTCCCATCCTTAAGTTAAAATAGGTTTTCATACGTGCATAAACATCTTCATCACCAACAAAAAAGATATGATCTCTTTGCTCTATAACTGAGAAAGGCCCCGGAGAAACAATAAATTTCCCTTCGTGTTCAATAGCCACAATAGTCGCACCAGTTTGATGCCATACATTTAATTCTCCTATTGACTTACCAAGGTGTTCAGAATCTTCACTGACAATAATTTCATATGGTGCTAGTGGGTATTGTTTACTAACCGCACGTGTTTGAAGCAAAAAATCATCAACTAAAGTAGCTAACTCTTCCATTTCTTGTTGCTGAGCCTTGATATTATCACGGATTTTACCTTTCAAAATAGCAACTGAATGAGAGGTTTCATATTGGTTTAAGAATTCAATTGCTTTTTCTTTAGAAAGAATAATGGCTCCACTGCCATGCTTTAAAGTTAAAATCTGTAAATCTGCTAAAATATTAAGACCCTTACGTGCTGTTTCTGGTGATACGTTGAATGTTGAAGCAATAGTTGTTCTAGATTTCAACTTCTCTCCAACTTCATAATCTCCATTTGCGATTCTTTGTGCAACCGCTACTGCTATTTTTTGATATTTAGATGTTACAATTTCAGATTGTTCAGAAACCATCCAACCCTCCTTATCCTAATAAAAACATACATATTAAACCACAATTAGCAAAATATTGCAAATATATCTTTTTTGTTAATATCTAATGTCTTTAGTAAATATCATATAAAAGGAGCTGGGAGACCAGCTCCGAGTGTCTTATCATAAAAAGTAGTTTACTGAATTAAGATTCACTAGTACGAGCTTCTGAGATTTTTCCTTTTGCAGCCTCAGTACCATTTGATACTGCTTCTTTTGTTTTCTCTGCTCCAGAGGAAATTGCTGCTTTAGCTTTGCCAGCTTGTTCAGAAGTAAAGTTTCCTGTTGCTTGTGCTGCATCAGATACACGATCTTGTACTGTCACTGAGTCAGCTTCATGTTCAGCTTTAGTCTTAATATCTACGACATTTGCGTTCAATTCAACAACTTTAAGGTGGGTCATCACTTCAACGTTTTGACTGACAATCGCTTTAATGCTTTCAACGATAGCTGGGATGTCCTTGCCGTATTCAACAACGATGTCTAAATCAACTGCAACTTCTTTAGTACCAACTTCAACATTTACACCATCAGTTACTGAGTCAGAATTTACAACGCTATTTTTTAGATTAGAGAAGAAACCTCCACTCACAGCTAAGAGTCCGTCTACTGATTCTAAAGCATGTCCAACAATTTTAGCAATTACCTTTTCTTCATAAGTTACTGAAGTTTTAATATCTTGTTTTTGATTTTCCATAAATAAATGACCTCAAACCTTCTAGTCCTTTTTCTTAAAGCTCTCTGAAGCACCCTTAATGGTATCTTTAATGTCAGCAAGTTTTTCTTTTGCATGACCTTTCAATTTATCAACTTTACCTTCAGATTCAACTTCTTTATCGCCAGTAAGTTTCCCAACAGATTCTTTTACTGAACCAGAAACCTTATCAACTTTTGCATCAAATTTTTCTTCAGACATAATAGCCTCCTACTAATAACAATACTTTAAACTACACTTAAATCAATTATTGTACACGTGGTTCAGACTTCATGTCTTCCACTTTATCAACACCGTTACCTACGGCACTTTTAACGTTTGAAACTTGATTCGAAGCAAATTCACCTGTTGCTTGTGCTGCACTTGTTACACGATCTTGAAGAGTTACTGAATCTTCTTCATGTTGAGCACGAGTTTTAATATCAACAACATTAACATTAACTTCAACCACTTCAAGGTCTGTCATACGTTTCACTTCAGCTTCAACAACTTTTTTGATATCGGCAAAGATAGTTGGAACATGTTTTTGGTATTCAGCAACAATATCCAAATCAACAGCAACTTGCTTTTTACCCACTTCGACATTTACGCCATCTGTAACTGAATCAGAATTTACAACGCTATTTTTTAAATTTGAGAAAAAACCACCATTTACAGCCAAAAGACCATCTACATGCTCAATCGCAATTCCAACAATTTTTTCAATCACTTTATCTTCGAAAGTTAATTCTCCACGAACAGCTGTCGTGCCAGAATTGTTAGTTGTGTTTTTGATGTAAGTTTCAGTCATAATAGTTCCTCTTTCTTTTATTTAAATAATGTAGAATAAATATAAACGAAAAATTTTATTTTCTCTTATTAAAGAATTGGTCAAGCATACCTGTTCTTTGCACATAAAGTCCAGCATAAGCACCTAGCACAATGATAACAAGAGCAAGAATTGTTTTAAAGAATCCAATGGTTACAATCATTGCAGCTAAAACGAGCCCAATAACTGCACCTCCTAGTGGATATCTGTATTTCCTCACGAATTCTGACATATTAGACTCCTATTCTACACGACTTTTATTCGTCTTAGCATTTCCAACATTTTCTTCTTCAACTTGCTTAACAAATACTCTAGTGTTCATTTTCTTTTCCAACCCAAAGAATTCTTTTAAGCCAAGTTCAACATCACTTTGAATATGTTCAAGTTGTTCCGGTACATTTGTACGAGAAGTTAAAAGACCTTTAACATCAACTTTCACTTTTTTCTTATATAAATGAGCTGTCACACTAGGAGATTTCATCAAACCAGTTTTTAATACTTCTGTTTTAACAAATCCCTCTATTGCAGATTTTTTTAACATCAATTTACCAGTTTTATCAGCTAGTTTATACTCTGTATATCGTCTTGGATAAAACAGAACTACCAATATAGCCAGTAAAACGATTACAAACAGCACTAATGCTCCCCAAAAGAAATAATGATACATACCAACGTCAATCGGTGATGGCAAATTAAAATCCCAACCTAACCAATTAAAAGATGGTAGATAAATGTGTTGTTTACTGATAACAGCTACAAATCCTAGTAGGGTAAGGGAGATTAGACCTAGTAAAGTATATAAACTTTTTAGTCCTTTTGACATAGGTAACTCCTTTTCTAGTTATTCATTTTACCTAGTACAAATGAAGTAACAATGACAACAATAATAGCACCTACGATTGAAGGAATCAAAGCCATATCTGCTAACTTAGGCCCCCATGTTCCTAATAAACTTTGACCAACAAATGAACCAACTAAACCAGCTAAGATGTTAGCTATCCAACCCATTGAACCACCTTTGTTAGTGATTGCTCCTGCAATAGCACCGATAATAGCACCTACGATTAATGACCAAATTAAACTCATGATAAATACCTTCTCTTTCTTAACTAATCATTCCACTAGTTATGTAGTTATGATTTTTTCCCTAATACAAATGAAGTAACAATGATAACGATAATCGCACCTACGATTGAAGGAATCAAAGCCATATCTGCTAACTTAGGCCCCCATGTTCCTAATAAACTTTGACCAACAAATGAACCAACTAAACCAGCTAAGATGTTAGCTATCCAACCCATTGAACCACCCTTGTTAGTGATTGCTCCTGCAATAGCACCAATAATAGCACCAACGATTAATGACCAAATTAAACCCATGATAAATACCTTTCTTCCTAAGTACATCTCAGTGTACAAACTTATTTTGTTCTTAACTAAATAACAAGAGTTTCTTAAGTGACCACTCGGAAATTAATTAAGTTGTTAACTATACTAATATTATACAACTTTATAAAGTGACTGCCAAGTAAAAAGCTTGGTAAATGCTTTTATTTTTAAGTGACCACTTGATATTTAATTGATATTGTTATTATACTCTTTTTAGAAAAGAATGCAAGAGAAACGCTTCTTTTTTTAAAATAGTATGGCCACTTTTAGAAAACGCTTTAATATCAACCTTCTTAGTAAGTAAAAACCAGATGATAACTTATTTTTTCTATTCAAATGATGCAAAAAGACTAAGAATACAATTCTTAGTCTCTGATTATTTAAGTATATAATAGAAGAAAGTTAGTTTTCCTTTTTACTAATAGGAGCGACACTCGCTAATAATTTCTTTAACCCAATACCTGGAAAATTTATTTTTAACTCTTGAGTCTTTCCGCTACCTGAAACTTCAAGCACCGTACCATCCCCCCATTTTTTATGAGTTGCAACATCACCAATCTCCCATGATGTCTCATGGCTATTGTTCGTGTTAAGAGCCTGGAGTTGGGCAGTTACTTGAGGTTGTGAATTACTTTTACGTGCCTGAAGCGCTTGTTGAAGACTCATTCCTTGACCAAATTGTGTAGGCTGTTCTTTTGAATATTTCACCCCAAATGAAGAATTAACTGGTCGAGCTAACCCTTGATATTGTATCAGCTCATCATCAATCTCACGTATAAAACGGGTTGGTCTATTATAACTAGTTTTACCAAATAAAGTACGGGTATTAGCATTGGTAAGGAAAAGTATTTGTTCTGCTCTCGTAATCCCGACATAAGCTAAACGACGCTCTTCTTCTAATTCATCAGCATCCTCTATTGCACGCGATAAAGGAAATACTCCTTCTTCCATACCGATTAAGAAAACAACTGGAAATTCTAGACCCTTGGCAGCATGTAATGTCATTAAAGTGACCTCAGCCGTTTCAGTGGCGCTATCATCAGTATCTGCTATTAAAGCTAAATCATTTAAAAAACGCGATAGACGATCTAAACCAGTTTCACCCTCTACTGTAATCTCAGGGTTATCGTCAAAATTTTTAGTCACTGACAAGAATTCTTCAATATTTTCAATACGCGCTTGACTTTCTAATGTATTTTGAACTTGAAGTGCTTCTAGATATCCTGTCTTATCCAGTAGGTTTTCTGTAATCTCCGTCACAGTTAAACTATCTAGCTTACTACGTAGAGTCAAAATCAGATTAGCTAAATCCCAAACAGCTTGAGCAGCCTTCCCTTTTAAGGGCGACATCATGACATTTGAAGAGGCATCAAGAAGAGACATGTTCTGTTCATAGGCAAATGACCGTATTTTTTCTAAGGTTCCTGGCCCCACCCCTCTTTTAGGTTCATTTACAATCCGCTCAAAAGAAATATTATCAGAAGTATTTGCAAGGATATTGAGATAAGCAATAACATCTCGAATTTCTTTACGACTATAGAATTTTGTTCCACCAACCATTGTATATGGAATATTGGATTTTAAAAGTGCTTCCTCAATAGTACGAGATTGCGCATTTGTACGATAAAGAACGGCAAAATCTTTGAAATTCTTTCCTTGTTCTCGAACGATGTTATCAATAGTTGATGCTACAAAAACGGCTTCTTCTTGCTCGTTGTTAGCTCTATGATATACAATTTGCTCACCTTCATCATTTTGAGTCCATAATTTTTTAGGACGGCGATTTTTATTATGATTGATCACATTATTAGCAGCTTGAAGTATTTTCTTAGTTGAGCGATAATTTTCTTCTAATAATACAACTTTGGCTTGCGGATAGTCCTTTTCAAAATCAAGAATATTTTGCATATCAGCTCCACGCCATCCATAAATAGATTGATCGGCATCACCAACAACACAAATATTTTTGAAACGCGAAGCTAATAGCTTAACTAATTGGTATTGAGCGTGGTTAGTATCTTGATACTCGTCTACATGGATATATTGATACCTCTGTTGGTAATAGGCCAAAACATCTTTATTCTGATCAAATAATCGAAGTGTCATCATAATCAAGTCATCGAAATCCATGGCCTCACTTCTACGTAATTCCTCTTGATAAGCTTTATAGCATTTAGCAATTACCTGTGTATACATATCTCCGGCTTGCTTCTCATATGCAATTTCATCAAGAAGGTCATTTTTAGCATTAGAGATTGTACCTAAAATTGAACGTTCATTCCACTTTTTTGTGTCCAAATTTAATTGCTTAATGATTCGCTTCATTAAAGTACGCTGCTCACCTGGATCAACGATTGTAAAGTTACGATTATATCCAATATAATCAGCTTCACGACGTAAAATACGAACACACATACTATGAAAAGTTGCAATCAAAGTATCTTGGGTAGCTGGATTCAAGGCGATAGCACGTTCACGCATTTCACGCGCTGCTTTATTAGTAAAAGTAATCGCTAAAATATTCCAAGGATTAACATATTTTTCATCTATTAAATAAGCAATACGATGAGTCAGAACACGTGTTTTTCCAGAGCCAGCTCCTGCCATAATCAAAAGCGGTCCGTCTGTCGTTTGTACCGCTTCTGCTTGTTTATCATTCATTCCAATTATTAAAGGATTCATTTCTACTCCTAATTTTGTCAAAATTGCCTCTCTAGTATATCATTTTTTCATCTTTTTCCCAATAGAAAAAGGAGTTAAACAGACGCTGTCTAACTCCTACCTTTTTTACTTCTCTTTTCTCTCTCCAGTTACAAACATTGTAAAAATAGCAGTTGTAACCATTTCGTCTTTCTGATTTTTAATGTGAACATCAACGACTTTTGTAGTACGACCATTATGAACACAAGTACCGATGACAGTAAGCATATCATCTAATCGGCCTGCCCTCAAATAGTTGATATTTGATTGTAGAGTTACCGCTTCATATCCTGTTGAAATAGCAACTAAACCACTGACTTGATCACACAGTGTAAACAAATAACCACCATGAGCATTACCATAATAGTTGAGCGAAGAGTCAACGACCTTGGTTGTTAAGGTAACTTGACCTTCTTCCCAGTTCTCAATTTCGTAATTCTCAAATACTTTTACTTGTTCTAAATTGAATTTCATTTTACTATAACCTCACTTTTTCTATGACCATTATAGCAGAAAATAAGGAAACCATAACTGTAAACGTTTTTATTTAAAAGTTTTTAAC
>NZ_GL636070.1:1006565-1021816 GCF_000186445.1 Streptococcus agalactiae ATCC 13813 | reverse complement strand
CTTTTTAACTGATCTATCATAACAAAAGAGCTCAGATACTCTGAGCTCTTTTGTTATGATTTCATTCTTTCTTTTGGCAATATTAAATTTAATATAATACCCACTATAGCACTTAATGCTGTTCCTGATAAAGTTAGAGCACCTAGATCAAGGACTGCTCCACCAAGGCCTAAAACTAACATGGAACTAGCAATAATCAGATTACGAACCTCAGCAAAATTGACACGATTTTCAATCAACACTTTTAATCCATTACTTGAAATAACACCATAAAGTAATATAGCCATTCCACCAAGTACTGCACTAGGAATTGTAGAGATCAAAGCTGTAAATTTACCAAAGAATGAAAAAGCAATTGCAATAAAAGCTGCATTACGAATAACCGTTACAGAAGCTATACGCGTCATACCAATAATACCTGTATTTTCACCATAAGTAGTTTCAGCTGGTCCTCCTATAAGAGCAGAAAATGCGGTTGCTAAACCATCTCCAATTAAAAGACGATTTAAACCTGGTTTTTTTAGAAAGTTACGCCCACAAATCTGACCTAAAACTGTATGATCACCGATATTTTCAGCAATCGTTACAATTGAGATTGGAAGAATTGCAAGCATTTCTGGTCCAAAGTAAAGTTTATAACTGTGAAATAAACCTGTCTTAAACGGTAAATAGAATTTTGGCAATTCAAACCAGGCAGCTTTTTCAACTGGAGATAAATCTACCAAGCCAAGAATGATTGATAAAATATAGCCTCCAATAATTGCAAATAAAAATGGAATAATCTTGATAAAACCTTTCCCTTTAGTATTGATAAAAGCTGCAATCAAGAATGTAACAACAGCAACTAGCATTTTACGCCAATCACCTTTAGCGACAAAACCTGCATTAGTTACAGCAGAGTTTGCCAAACCTAAACCAATAACAATAATCATAGGTCCAATGATTATTGGTGGCAAAATCTTATCAACCCATGAATTTCCTACGAACTTAATAACCGTCGCCACAACGACATAGATTAGACCTACAAAAAGAATACCTGTTTGAGCAGCCGAAATATCGCCATGCATTTGTTTCATGGCTAATGCCATAGCTGTAATATAAGCAAATGATGAGCCTAGGTAAACAGGGACTTTAAATTTTGTCGCAACTTGATAAATGAGCGTTCCGCAACCAGAAGCAAATAAAGCCACTGATACGGGCATCCCTAAAATAAGCGGAACTAATATCGTAGCTCCAAACATGGCAAAAACATGTTGAAAACTTAACAGCAAACCTTGAAATAATTCTGGTTTTTCATCGATATCTAGTAATAAGTTAGTAGAATGTACTTCCTTATCTACTAGAATTTGATTACTTTCACCTTTAGCATTTAAAGTCATATCTAAACTAGTCCTCTTGGGCATACAAAAAAGCCCACTTTCTATAGCAATATAGTCATAGGCTTTATTTTTTTCCTGATGTTTTTCTCACCTCACGGGATGAGTTTAAAAACCTACGCTGAAAGAATTATAGCATAAGACATTTTAGAAAACAAGACTTTTTTGAAACTATATTGACAAAACTATGCTTTTTCATTATGATAGTTAACATAATAAAATATACCGAATGACGTCATTCAGGAGAAGAAAGTTAGACTTTCGCCGAAGGAATTACACTCTCAGGTGTCTTAAGACAGGACTGATTGACAGACGGACTTCTGGAGAGACCTATAAGTAGCAACATCTTTGTATTGACACCAAGATGTGCTCTAGGCGCCGAAGGGGCAAGAAGAGTAAAACAACTCCTCCAATCTCTCAGGCAAAAGGACAGAAGCTAAAAGCCAATATTAATAATGAGTAGTAAGCTTATTAAGTTTACTACTACCTTTATTTGTGCGCTTTTTAGCTAGCATCTTTCAGAAGTTATCTCTTTTAGAGATAACTTTTTTCGTTTCATTACAGAATCCATAGGTATGTCATGTATCAAAGGAGAACATATGCTAACACTTTTTACTCATATCAATAGCTTCGTTTGGGGTCCACCTTTACTTGCTTTATTAGTCGGAACAGGTATTTACCTATCATTTCGCTTAGGTTTTGTTCAATTGAGACAACTTTCTAGAGCTTTCAAATTGATTTTCCGAGAAGATAACGGACAAGGGGATATTTCAAGTTATGCTGCTCTTGCAACTGCTCTTGCTGCAACGGTAGGGACAGGTAATATCGTTGGTGTGGCTACGGCTATTAAATCTGGAGGACCAGGAGCTTTGTTTTGGATGTGGGTAGCCGCCTTTTTTGGAATGGCAACAAAATACGCAGAAGGATTATTAGCTATCAAATATCGCACAAAAGATACTAATGGAGAAATTTCTGGAGGACCAATGTACTACATTGTCAATGGAATGGGACAAAAATGGAAACCATTAGCAGTCTTTTTTTCTGCTGCAGGTATCTTAGTAGCTCTTTTAGGAATAGGGACATTCACTCAAGTCAATGCAATCGCCTCTTCTCTTGAGCATACTTTCAAAATATCAACTAGATTTACCAGCCTCATTCTTGCTGTTATAGTATTATTTATTATATTTGGAGGTATAAAATCTATTTCAAAAGTTTCAGAAAAAATAGTGCCTTTTATGGCTACAAGCTATATTTTAGCAGCTCTGATTATTATTGCAGTTAATTACAATAAGATTCCACATACTTTCCAACTCATCTTTAGCGGTGCTTTTTCTGGGACAGCAGCCATTGGTGGTTTTTCTGGAGCTATCGTTAAAGAAGCAATTCAAAAGGGAATTGCTAGAGGAGTTTTTTCAAATGAATCTGGATTGGGTTCTGCTCCAATAGCCGCAGCAGCAGCTAAAACAAAAGAACCTGTTGAACAAGGCCTTATTTCAATGACAGGAACCTTCATTGACACTATTGTTATTTGTACTTTGACAGGGATTGCAATTTTAGTTACAGGAAAATGGCTAGAATTTGATTTACAGGGTGCTCCGTTAACACAAGCATCTTTTAATACCGTATTTGGCTCACTAGGTAGTTTTGCCCTAACCTTCTGCCTTGTCTTATTTGCTTTTACTACTATTTTAGGATGGAGCTACTACGGAGAGCGTTGCTTTGAATATCTATTTGGCACTAAATTTATTAACGCTTATCGTATTATTTTTGTCATTATGGTTGGCTTAGGTGGTTTCTTACAGCTCGATCTTATTTGGGTTATCGCTGATATCGTTAATGGTTTAATGGCTTTACCAAATCTAATAGCTCTCCTAGTTTTGTCACCAATTATTGTTAAAGAAACACAAAAATATTTTTCAGAGACTAAAAATATCACTAAGCCTTGAACTTACTAGTTTTATAGTCTGCTCCTAAGTGATATAATGTGTAAATGAAAGGAAATTAGGAAAATGGCAACTTCTACTGAAAACTTACAACTTGCAAAAAGAGGGCCTATTATTAGTATCATTGCCTATATAACACTGGCAGTCGCTAAATTAGCTGCAGGTTATTGGTTTGATGCTACTTCACTTGTAGCAGATGGATTTAATAACTTATCTGATATCTTAGGAAATGTAGCACTCTTAATTGGTTTACACTTGGCTAGTCAACCAGCCGACTCAAACCATCGTTTTGGTCACTGGAAAATTGAAGATTTAGCAAGCCTGATTACCTCTTTTATCATGTTTGTCGTAGGTATTCAAGTTTTTATTCAAACTGTCACTAAGATTATTAATAATACTGATACTAACATTGATCCTCTAGGTGCTATAGTAGGTGCTATATCTGCTCTTGTTATGCTTGGCGTTTATTTCTATAATAAACAATTATCTCAAAGAGTAAAGTCTAGCGCTCTGGTTGCAGCTTCTAAAGATAACCTTTCTGATGCTGTGACATCTATCGGCACATCTATTGCTATCATTGCGGCTTCTCTAAATTTTCCTATTATTGATCGTTTAGCTGCTATCATTATTACTTATTTTATTCTTAAAACAGCTTATGATATTTTTATAGAATCTGCTTTCAGCCTATCGGATGGTTTCGATGATTATCAATTAAAACAATACGAAAAAGCTATATTAACAATTCCTAAAATATCCGCTGTAAAATCTCAACGTGGACGTACTTACGGTAGTAATATTTACCTTGATATTGTTCTCGAAATGAACCCTGATCTCTCAGTCTTTGAAAGTCATGCCATTACCGAAAGAGTGGAAAAACTACTCAGTGATAAATTTTCTATATATGACATAGATATTCATGTAGAACCCGCTTCTATCCCAGAAGACGAAATTTTCGATAATGTTTACCAAAAATTATACAAAAACGAAAAAATCATCCTAGCAAAAATTCCCAGTTATGAGACCTTTATTAGTCCTGACTTTTATATGATTAATGAAAAGGGAAATATTATCACTTCTGACATGCTCACTAATGCTACAAATCATTCATTGGCAAGCAACTTTAAATATTTCAATGTAAAATCAATTAGTCAAAAAACAAAACTTGTGTCTTATGAATTGGAAGGTAAACGACATACTAGTATTTGGCGCCGTAATGAAAAATGGTTCTTAATCTACCATCAAATAACTGCCAAGTCAAGTCCGTATAAAACGAGACGATATCAAATCACTTCCCTTGATTAATATACTATTTAATCAGTTACTCTTGATAAAAATAGCTTACAAAAATAAATTAAAAAGATTGAGAAGGATCTCGGTCTTTTTAATTTGTTTTTATGTAAACGTTTCATAGCCTTGAAAATTACTTTCAGAGTAGTAGACTATAATGGAAGGAGTTTTTCATGAAATTATACGTTCAATTAATGGTTATTTTAACCTTTTCATTCGCTGGTGAGGTTCTATCTACTATATTCAACTTACCTGTACCAGGTAGTATTATTGGATTAATATTACTATTCCTAGCGTTAAAATACAAAATCATCAGGCTCAGGCATATTGATGCCGTGGGGAATTTTCTATTAGCAAATATGACCATTTTATTTTTACCACCAGCAGTTGGACTGATGGAGCACTTTCAAGACATAAAGCCCTATCTTTTTGGGATAGCTATCATTATCTTAGGAGCGCTATTTCTCAATATTCTAACTATTGGACTGGTATCCCAATGGATCAAAAAGAGATATGAAGGAGATTATCCAGAAATTGGAGGTAAAAATGGCAACTTTAACGAATAACCCTATCTTTGGTATTATGTTAACCGTATGGGCGTATTATATTGGCATAAGGATTTTTAGAAAATATCCTTCCCCTGCAACAACTCCACTTCTTTTGGCGACTATTTTATTAATTGCTTTTTTAAAATTAACACATATCTCCTATAAAGATTACTACAATGGCGGTTCATTTCTAACGATGTTAATTACGCCTTCAACGGTTGTATTGGCTATTCCTCTCTATAGAACCTTTCATTTAATGAAGCATCACATTAAAAGTATTAGCATTAGCATCATCTTAGCTTCTGTTATCAACACAGTTTTTACCGCAATAGTTGCTAAGTTTTTTGGTATGAAATATTTCTTAGCAATCTCACTTTTGCCAAAGTCCGTAACTACAGCTATGGCCGTTGGAATTACAAGTAAAGCAGGTGGATTAGCTACTATCACTCTGGTCGTAGTTGTTATTACAGGCATCTTAACAAGCGTTTTGGGTCCTATTTTTCTAAAATTATTAAGGATAGAAGATCCTGTTGCTATAGGGCTCGCGCTAGGAGGAACTGGGCATGCTATAGGAACTGGACAAGCCTTAAAATATGGCCAAGTTCAAGGCGCCATGGCTGGACTAGCAATTGGTATCACAGGAATTTGCTATGTTATTGTCAGTCCTTTAGTTGCAGGCTTAATATTGAAATGAGGATAAGGAAAGTAAACCCAAAATAATTATGTTATAATATTTAAAAATAGAATTTAGGATAAATAATTATGATACCGTTAAAAAAATAACTGTTGGAACGATTGTCTGTCTCTCATTTTTGGGTTTAACAGCATGCTCTTCTTCAAATACTCAGCAAACCTCTACTTCAAAATCAAATGTATCACAACATAAAAATATCAAAGCTGACCACGAAGAATTACGTTTGAAATTTAATAAAGTAAAGTTAGGGGTTAAAGCAAATAACTTTAAAGGAGGCACTAGTCTCGCTGAATTAAAACAATTATTTGGTGGCGAACCAAATGAAAAATTTGATACACCAGCGGGAAATGTCACTCTTAAAGGCTATCGTTGGAATGTCGATGATATCTCCATCACTATACAATTATTAAACGATAGTAGCATTGTTCGTTCAATTAGTAATTTTAAGTTTATTCGTGATGCCAACATCACAACAAAAGATTATAATAGTTTAAAAAATGGCATGTCATACAATAAAGTAAAAGAACTTCTAGGAGAACCGGATGATATTTCTCAAGCAGTTTCTTCAGATAAAGAGGAACTACAGGCTGCATGGATTAGTGGCATCCAGTCGTCAGACAGTGATCCGGGAATTAACCTTACATTTGAAAATGATAAACTCACTAACAAACAACAGCATGGTTTAAAATAAAAAGGCATTAACGCCTTTTTATTAATACCTTAATTACTTATTAGAAATATTTTATTACACAATGGTTTAATCTTAGTACCTTAACTTAGCCCCTTAATGGTCATACTAACTAATTATGATACTAACTTACACAGATTTCAAACTAATTCTTCCTTATTTGTCAACCCTGGTTTTACTTATCAGAAATGAGGAGAATCAGTTTGTGAGGCAAGATTGGAGATAAACTAATATAAAGCCTATAACATAAAGCTTTATGGAGCATCTATTATCCATCTTAAGGGAATCGAACCCCTATCCCAAGAACCGGAATCTTGTGTGATATCCATTACACTAAAGATGGTAGTACATGTTACATTATAGCATACTTTATCAACAAAAACAAAAAGACTTGCTAAAGCAAGTCTTTTAATTATTATAATTCAATATCACCGAATAAGTCAGCCATAGAGAATCCAGTTTGTGTTTCTGGAAGCTCGTAGTCGCGTTTTTCTTGACGACGTGGACGACGTGGACGTGATTGACGTTTTTCTTCTTTTTCACCTTCTGCTTGCGCTGGACGCTCTTCAAGAGCTTTCATTGAAAGTGAGACACGTTCTGCATCTGAATTAACTTCAAGAACTTTAACAGTAACTTCTTGTCCTGCAGATAATACGTCTTTAGGATTTTCAACACGTTTGTGTGAAATTTGTGAAATGTGTACAAGTCCATCAATGCCAGGTAACACTTCAACAAAAGCACCAAAGTCAGTCAAGCGTTTTACTTTACCTTCAATAACATCACCAGCAGCAAGTTTTTGTTCAACGCCATCCCATGGGCCAGGTGTAGTTGCTTTAAGTGAAAGTGATACACGACCAGCTTCTTCATCAATTGAAAGTACTTTAACTTCAACTTCTTCACCAACAGTTACAACTGATTTAGGTGAAACATTGCGCTCATGTGATAATTCAGTTACGTGTACAAGTCCATCAACACCACCAAGGTCAATGAAAGCACCAAAGCTTGTTAAACGAGCAACTTTACCAGTTACAACTGAACCTACTTCAATGTTTGAGAAAACTTCTTTACGTGCTGCAGCTGCTGATTCTTCAACAACTTCACGACGTGAAAGGATGAAGCGATTTTCTGCTGCATCAACTTCTTTGATTTTAGCATCAAATTCTTGTCCAACAAATTTTTCAGTGTTACGTACAAAACGAGTATCAATCATTGAAGCTGGGATGAAACCACGAAGTCCTTCAAATTCAACTGAAAGTCCGCCTTTAACAGCACGTGTACCTTTAACAGTAACAACTTCACCTTCACGACCAACAAGTTTGTCCCATGCTTTACGAGCTTCCAAGCGTTTTTTAGATACAAGGAAAGTTACTGTATCAGTATCTTTACCTACAACTTGACGAAGAACAAGTACTTCAACTGTGTCGCCAGCTTTAACAAAATCATTGATATCAGCATCACGATCGTTAGTCAATTCACGAAGTGTCAAGACACCTTCAACACCAGTACCATCGATAACAACGTTTGCTTGACCGTTATCAACTGTTAAAACTTCCGCAGTGACAACGTCACCAGGATTCACTTCGCTAACACTGTTTAGCAAATCTTCAAATTCATTCATTCTAAAAAATCCTCCAACAAAAGCTAGCCGAGCTAGCTTTTGATAACAATATATTTTCTCAAGGTAACCCGCAAGGACAACAAATATCTCTTTGACGGTGTCAAACAAAAGTTTGATACCTTTGACTGGGGTAGCTGGATTCGAACCAACGCATGAGGGAGTCAAAGTCCCTTGCCTTACCGCTTGGCTATACCCCAAATAATGGAAAGAGAGGGATTCGAACCCCCGAACCCGAAGGAGCGGATTTACAGTCCGCCGCGTTTAGCCTCTTCGCTATCTTTCCGTAACAACACTGACTATTCTACCACAGATGTTGTTAGCACGCAAGCTTTTTAAATAAATATTAGCGATTAAGATTATATTCTTCAATAATATTTCCCATAGCTTGATCTAAATTTTTATAGAATCCACTCACTTGCTCACCTTTAATCACAGCAAATTTAGAATCTAGTTCTGCAATTTGACCTACAACTTTTTTTCCAATAACGAGTTGGTATCCATCAACCTTAGTTCCATTAACTGTTACTTGAGCGTCTGAAATTTGAATTTCAATTTTCTTATCTTTTTTACTCACTATTAACTCCAATATCTCTTTTTATTGTTTTTTATTGTACACAAAATACTAAAAGCTTGCAAGAGCAAGCTTTTAGTATAGACTTAATCTACTTTATAAATCCACCCTTCTGGTGCTTCAACATCACCAAACTGGATCCCTACTAACTCATCATATAGTTTACGTGTCGCTGGACCAACTTCTGTCTCACTGTAGAAGACATGGAAGTCATCTCCGTTTTGAATTCCTCCAATTGGTGAAATAACTGCGGCTGTACCACATGCGCCAGCTTCTGTGAATTTATCTAATTCGTCGACAAAGACATCTCCTTCAATCGCTTCCATACCAAACCTTTCTTTAGCAAGGTAAAGCAATGAATATTTAGTAATTGAAGGTAAAATTGAAGGACTCAAAGGGGTGATAAACTGATTATCTTTAGTAATTCCAAAGAAATTAGCTGCTCCAACCTCTTCAATTTTAGTATGTGTCGCTGGATCAAGATAGATAACATCTGAAAATTGTTTCTCATGAGCGTATTTCCCAGGAAGAAGACTAGCAGCATAGTTACCACCAACTTTTGCAGCTCCTGTACCATTCGGTGCTGCTCTATCATATTCTTTGGAAACAATAAAGTTAGTTGGTGTTAAACCACCTTTAAAATAACTACCTACTGGCATTGCAAATACCGTAAAAATATATTCTTCAGCAGGTTTAACTCCAATAATATCTCCCACACCAATTAATAAGGGACGAATGTATAATGTTGCCCCTGTACCATACGGTGGAACAAACTCCTCATTAGCGCGTACAACAGATTTAACCGCTGCAATAAATCTGTCTGTCGGAACATGTGGCATTAAAAGACGATCTGCTGTTCTTTGAAGTCGTTCTGCATTTTGATCTGGACGAAATAACTGAATAGAGCCATCTTTAGTTCTATAAGCTTTCAATCCTTCAAAAGCTTGTTGCCCATAGTGGAGGGCAGGAGAACTTTCTGAAATATGTAGCGTTGCATCATCTGTCAACTTGCCATCATCCCATTTCCCATCTTTAAAATGCGAAATGTATCGGAATGGTAATTTTCTGTAAGCAAAACCTAAATTATCCCAATCTAAATTTACTGTCATAAGGTACCTCTTTCTTTGGGTTTCTAACTATTGTACGCTATTATCATTATTTTTTCAATATTATTTGTAAAATTCAGATAAATTACCAAACTAGTAAAAACACAAATGTGTTTTACTTAATTTTAACTGAGAATACTTCTTCGTCAGAAATCTTATCAGATACAAAAGAGCCATTACTTGTACGTTCAGAAAAACTCCATTGACTTAAATCAACATCGTAAACTTTTCCTGTTTTAGACATAATCTCAAGTACGAAAGTATCTCCTTCATGATTCGATACTGAACTAAATAAATCAAATTCAAAAGATGAATCCTCTAAATATACAGGTCCTGCTTTAAAAACGCGATGCGGTTTGGATTTCAATTCACGAAGAACTTGAAGTCCTCGATTAGCACGACTAGTTGTGGGGATAACATCAATGGCCATTCGTTTAAGACTTCCTCTATGAGTTAATAAATATAAACTTGTGGTGTTAGCTATAAATGCAGATACGATATGATCACTATCTTTTAAATTCATCGCTTTTACACCTGCGGCTTTACTACCGACGACTGGTACATCATTTATACTAAATCTCAACGCATAACCATTATAAGTGACAAGTATAACATCCTCTAATTGGATAGGGGCAACAGTCACAACATAATCCTCTACACTTTTTAACTTAGCATATTTAGCTGTTTTTGACTTATATGTCCGCCATGGACTGATTTCTTGACGTTCAAAACGCTTTATTTGCCCTAAGCTAGTGACAGCAAAATAAGTTTCTTTAGTAAAATCATCTACTAATTCAGCATAAATAATTTCTTCATTTGAAGCAAAGTTAACAAGATTTTGTGATAAATGTTCACCAACGTCTTTCCATCGAATATCAGCTAATTCATGAACTGGACGATAAGCAAGATTACCAAGGTTAGTAAACATCAATAAATGTTGGGTAGTCTTTGCATTGCTCACAAATATCAATTCGTCATCTTCTCGCTTACCAAGTTCATCAACAGTTGATGCATTGAAAGAGCGAGGGCTGGTGCGTTTTACATATCCGCCTCTAGTAACACTGACGTATGTGTCCTCTTCGATAATTAAACTTGCAGTATCGATTTCAATAGTTTCAGCTAATTCTTGAAGTTCAGAACGTCTAGTATTGGCAAATTTCTTTTTGACCTCACGTAACTCACGTTTCATTACGTTATACATCGTACGTTCATCACTAATAATTGCCTTGAGCATTGTGATTTGTTGACGAAGTTCTTCTTCTTCTTCTCTCAACGTCACAATATCAGTATTTGTGAGACGATATAATTGCAATGTGACGATAGCCTCTGCTTGAGCTTCTGAAAACTCATAGCTGACCTTCAAATTCTCTTTCGCATCAGCTTTATTCTCAGAAGCACGAATTAATGCAATCACTTCATCCAAAATAGAAAGAACCCTAATCAGTCCCTCAACAATATGGAGACGTTTTTCGGCTTTTTCTTTATCAAATTTTGAACGAGCAATAATAATTTCTCTTCGGTGAGCGATATAGCTAGTTAATATTCTTGATAGACCCACCTGCTTAGGGGTATAGTCATCAATAGCAACCATATTGAAATTATAATTAACTTGTAGGTCTGTATATTTAAAAAGATAATTTAAGACAATTGTTTCATCGGCTTCTTTTTTGAGCTCAATAGCGATACGAAGGCCATCTCTATCAGACTCATCACGCACCTCTGCTATTCCTGGAACTTTATTATTAACACGAACATCATCGATTCGTTTTACTAAAACTGACTTATTAACTTCATAAGGAATTTCAGTAACAATAATTTGTTTCTTACCACCTTTTAAGGTTTCAATAGCAGTTCGCGAGCGAACCGCTACTCTCCCCTTACCAGTCTCATATGCCTTACGAATTTCATCTTTTCCTTGAATGATAGCGCCGGTTGGAAAATCTGGACCAGGTAGAAATTCCATTAATTTATCTAATTTAGCTTTAGGGTGATCAATCATGTACACGACAGCATCAATGACTTCTGCTAAATTATGTGGTGGAATATCTGTCGCATAGCCTGCAGATATTCCTGTTGCTCCGTTGACTAAAAGATTGGGAAAGGCAGCTGGTAAAACAGTTGGTTCTTTCTCTGTATCATCAAAATTCCACGCAAAGGGTACGGTATTCTTATCAATATCTTGAAGAAGATAACCAGCAATTTCTGATAGACGGGCTTCCGTATAACGCATAGCCGCCGCAGGATCTCCATCCATAGAACCATTATTTCCGTGCATTTCAATCAATGTCTCACGATTTTTCCAATCTTGAGACATACGAACCATCGCGTCATAGATAGAGGAATCCCCATGAGGATGGAAATTCCCCATAACATTACCGACTGATTTTGCAGATTTGCGAAATCCCTTTTCAAAAGTATTACCATCTTTATTCATTGAATAAAGGATTCGACGTTGAACAGGTTTTAAGCCATCACGAATATCCGGCAACGCCCGTTCTTGAATGATATACTTAGAATAGCGCCCAAAACGCTCTCCCATAATGTCCTCAAGGGACATATTTTGAATATTAGACATATTTTTAATTTTCTCCTAGTTGGAGTGGCTTAGTATTATTTTTCCACTTATTTGAAATGAATGATTGGCTCTCTTGTCTAACGCATACAATATTACTTGTACACTATAAAACATGAATAACCAAGGCTCTTTATTAAAATACTGTATTCTCTTCTAAAGTAAACTTGACATTATCTTCAATCCATTGGCGTCTTGGAGGAACTTTATCACCCATCAAGACATTAACTCGACGTTCTGCTCTTGCTAAATCTTCAATTGTTACACGAATTAATGTCCTTGTCTCAGGGTTCATAGTGGTTTCCCACAATTGATCGGCATTCATTTCCCCAAGCCCTTTATATCGTTGTAATAGTGAGCCTTTACCAAATTTTTGTCGCAATTCTTCTAACTCTATATCCGTCCAAGCGTACTCAACAATTTCTTTCTTACCTTTTCCTTTTGACATTTTATACAAAGGTGGCAAAGCAATATAGACATGTCCCTCTTCAACAAGAGGTCTCATATAGCGATAAAAGAAAGTTAATAATAGTGTTTGAATATGAGCTCCGTCAGTATCAGCATCGGTCATAATGATAACTTTATCATAATTAATATCGTCAAGATTAAAATCAGGACCAACACCTGCACCAATGGTATGGATCATTGTATTAATTTCTTCGTTTTTTATAATATCAGCCATCTTTGCCTTAGCTGTATTCAATACTTTTCCTCGCAACGGTAAAATAGCTTGAAACTTTCTATCACGACCTTGCTTAGCAGAGCCACCTGCAGAGTCTCCTTCGACTAAATAGAGTTCATTTTTCTTAGCATTTTTTGATTGTGCAGGGGTTAATTTTCCAGAAAGTAGACCTTTATCTTTTTTCGACTTTTTCCCATTCCTACTTTCATCACGTGCTTTACGTGCAGCTTCACGCGCATCACGTGCTTTTATTGCCTTACGGATTAAATTAGATGCTAAATCTCCATTTTCCATAAGAAAGTAAGTTAACTTTTCAGAAACAATACCATCAACAATTGGTCGTGCTAAGGGACTTCCTAGTTTATCTTTAGTTTGACCTTCAAATTGCAAGTGCTCCTCAGGTACAAGAATAGATAAAATGGCTGATAGCCCCTCACGATAATCAGAACCTTCAAGGTTTTTATCTTTTTCTTTAAGAAGTCCTGTTTTACGTGCATAGTCATTCATAGACTTTGTAATAGCTGATTTCAAGCCAGTTTCATGTGTTCCACCATCTTTAGTACGAACATTATTGACAAAAGAAAGAATATTATCTGAAAAACCATCATTATACTGCAAAGCAACTTCGATATGAAATTCTTGTTCCTCACCTTCGAAAAACATGATTGGTGTCAACGTTTCTTTATCTTCATTTAAATACTCTACAAAATCTTGAACACCGTTTTCATAATGAAATTCTAGATGCTCTGCTTCTTCTGAACGATTATCTGTTAAGGTTAAAGTAACATTTTTTAAGAGAAAGGCAGATTCCTTTAAGCGCTCTGCAATTGTATTAAACTTAAAATCTATCGTTGAAAATACTGATTGATCTGGCATAAAGCTGACAGATGTTCCAGATTTTGATTTTGGTGCTGTGCCGATTTTTTTCAGGGTTGTAACGGGCTTACCACCATTTTCAAAACGTTGTCTGTAAATAGCTCCGTCGCGAATGATTTCAACTTCTAACCAAGAAGACAAAGCATTAACTACAGATGATCCAACACCATGGAGACCTCCTGATGTTTTATAACCACCTTGTCCAAATTTTCCACCTGCATGAAGCACCGTGAAGATGACTTCAACAGTAGGTTTTCCCATAGCATGCATTCCAGTTGGCATACCACGTCCATGGTCTGTAACAGTTATACTCCCATCTTTGTTAATAATCACATCAATGCGATTTCCAAAACCTGATAGAGCTTCATCAACTGCATTATCTACAATTTCCCACACTAAATGATGTAAACCAGTTCCATCTGTGGAACCGATATACATCCCTGGACGCTTACGAACAGCATCTAATCCTTCTAAGACTTGAATAGCATCGTCGCCATAATTCGTCACTGTTATATCTTGTTTAGCCAAAGTGACCTCCAAATTTTTTCATCTTTTTTATATTACAAGTTTTTTGATGTTTTTGCAAAATTATTTTTTAAAAAATAGCAAAAAGACTTTTATGCTTATGTTATAATAAGGGTATGAATATTATAATTATGATTATCATTGCCTATCTGTTAGGCTCTATCCAAACTGGACTTTGGATTGGTAAATATTTTTACCAAGTCAATCTTCGTCAACACGGTAGTGGTAATACTGGCACCACGAATACCTTCCGTATTTTAGGTGTAAAAGCTGGCATTGTCACTTTGACTATTGACATTTTAAAAGGGACTCTAGCAACACTTATTCCTATCATATTAGGTATAACGACAGTATCTCCATTTTTTATCGGTTTTTTTGCTATTATAGGTCACACTTTCCCTATTTTTGCACAATTCAAAGGTGGGAAAGCCGTTGCTACAAGCGCTGGGGTTTTGCTAGGATTTGCACCTTCTTTTTTCCTTTACTTATTAGTTATCTTTTTATTAACGCTTTATCTTTTTAGCATGATTTCCCTATCCAGTATTACAGTAGCTGTCGTAGGTATTCTTAGTGTCTTAATTTTTCCATTAGTAGGCTTTATATTAACGGACTACGACTGGATATTTACCACTGTGGTTATCTTAATGGCTCTCACGATTATTATCCGACATCAGGATAATATCAAACGTATTCGAAAAAGGCAAGAAAATTTTGTTCCGTTTGGCTTAAACCTAAGTAAACAAAAAAATAAATAATAAAAAACCG
>NZ_GL636070.1:994804-1006515 GCF_000186445.1 Streptococcus agalactiae ATCC 13813 | reverse complement strand
CTAGTAGCGGTTTTTTATTATAAAACTAACAATGTTTCGAGAGTAGATTTCCCTTCTAATTTAACCAATCAATCTCATTTATTCCTTCTTCTTCTAAGAAATGATTTGTTCTAGAAAAAGGTCTGCTACCAAAGAAACCACGATAAGCAGATAAGGGACTCGGATGAGGACTCTCAATAATATGATGAATAGGATTATCAATTAGCGACTTTTTCTTTCGAGCATAGCCACCCCACAGAATAAAGACTACTGGTGTTTCCTTTTGGTTAACCACTTTGATGACAGCATCAGTAAAAGGTTCCCATATAAGCCCAGCATGACCATTAGCTTGGTGTTCTGGAACTGTTAAACAAGCATTCAATAGCAGCACTCCTTGTTGCGCCCATGATGTTAAGTCATGATGTGAACGTGACCCAATATCTTCTGCTAATTCTTTTAGAATATTTTGAAGTGAAGGAGGAGCTGGTAAATTGTCTGGAACAGAAAATGAGAGTCCTTGAGCTTGTTGAGGTCCATGATAAGGATCTTGGCCAATAATCACTACTTTTACGTTTTCTAGTGGTGTTATCTGTATGGCATTGAACACCTTATCTCTTGGAGGATAAACGATTCCGCTTTCGTAAACTGCATCCATAAATGTATTAATTTTATTGTAGTAATGATTGGGTAGTTCTCTTTTTATTAAATCATGCCAACTAGAATGTTTCATTTATAACTCCTTACTTTTAGATATCTGTATTACTAGTATAGCAATATTTTATAAAAAACGTTACTGCTTTATTCATTCAAAGCAGTAACGTTTTTTTATTAATCTTCGTCCTTAAGACCTAGAGCCAAATCAGATAAGGACACTGGTCTAGAATTTTCTTCTTTCAAAGAAGTATTTATAATGTTTAAAGAAGTATAAACATCAATAAGGATTCCAAATACATGTGCACGTTCATCACCTAAAATTGCTTGAAAAACCGTCTGTGATTGACAGAATTCTAAAAGATTATCTAAGCCCTTAATCCATTCTTCTACAATAGCCAGAGCCTTATTCATGACTTTAAATGACGATTCATCATACCAATAAATAGAACGAATCAGTTTTTTTTGCTTACTCAAAGCTTCTATTTTAGAAAGTATCTCACCTAGTTCATTCTGCACAATAGCAATAGAAAAATGTTTCCCCAGTAAAGATGGGGTTTTTTCTACTAATATAATTTCATCACGAAACAAGGTTAAATAATGAATACTGACTAACAATTTTTGAATTAGCGCTTGGTGATCGTGTGTTTCAGTTTCTCTCATACTCAACCATCCTTACTATTTCTGACTGGTAAAACTATACGTAGCTTACTTTAAATATACCATATCACTATTGAAATCGCAAAAATAAGATGAATAACTTTATAAAATAAATATTATAAGGTTTTAACTTCGTCTACAAATAATTGATATTGACTTTGTAACAAATCATTAGCCTCTTGAGTAAAATGCAATCCATCACTAGTTAAATGATAATTTAGATTACCATCCTTTGATAAAAATCTATTAATATCTAACAATGGAATCTGATTTTGATAACAAAATTCTGTTAGCCATTGATTGATTTTCTCAATATCTGCATTATTGACAGTTTCTCTAAAAAGGGTGTAAGCAATAGTTGTCAATCTCATCTTTATTTTATTCTCAGCTAATAATGAGTAGAGTTTTTGGAAATTGCTGAATATTTCTTCCACACTATAACCTGTAATGAGATCATTTACCCCTATAGAAACAAAAGCCTCTGTTACATTAGCTGTCAAAAAGTTAGGTAAGTTTTCCAACATCGTTGCTAATGTTACACCACCTTGGGAATAATTATGGTAATTTTCTAGTGAGATAGATATCGTTTTTGAATCACCTAAAATTATCTTTGAAGCTTCTCTATTGAACAAACGACTATAGCCTTCTTTATAAAAAACTTTATTCTCTTTTTCCCTAATGGCATAATCGAAAAAGAGGTGACCGATGACGTGGATAAAATCATCTCTCGTATCAACATCTAATGAAAATTCCTTTGCCATTTGATAAGCATATGTCCTAGAGGTGAAAAAGCTTTTTTCCCTTAAGTAAGTTTCTTTATTAGAAATAAAAATAGCGCCGTTCGGATAGTATAAAGGTTGTAAATCTTGGCGACGATAACCTTTATCTGCTCCCACTATATCTATAGCATAGCCTTTATCAGACAATGTCGTAAACAGACTAGGGTGTTTCTCAACTTCAGAAAAACTTATAACATTGTCAGCATCATGTGAAGAATAATACTCCATTGCTTCCTTTATATGCCATGATTTTCTTAGTGGAGAAGTTACTTGAAGTAACACAAACTCCTGATTATCTTCATAGTCAGATAAAAAATCTTTTAACATATCATACGAAGTTGCCTGATCAGTTGAAAGTTCCGGTTTTCTCATCACCACTGAAATACCGCGTTCTAAACAAATCTCTCTGTACAATTCTGAATCTGTACTAACAAAAATATCTTTCTTATCAAACATTCCAGATTCAATTGCAGCATCTATAGTATGGAAAATCATGGGTTTACCTGCTAGGAATAACATATTCTTATCTGGTAATCCTTTTGACCCTGATCGCGCAGGAATAATACAAATTGGCTTCATAACATATCCTTTATTTTATTTTTTTGGCTGGAACCCCTACATAGGTTCCAGGTTCTATAATATCTTTTACAACAACAGCTCCTGCTCCAATTGTCGTACACGATGAAATATCCAAGGTTTGAATAATAACACTGGCACTACCTACATAAACTTCTTCTCTAATATAACAAAGACCATTTATGGTAGCATTAGGTGCTATATTACAGTGTGATTCTACAACAGTATGATGTTCAATGAGCGCTCCTGTATTAACAACGTTATTATCAAACAGCTTCACTTTAGAACCTATAAAAGCCCCAAAACCAATAAAGATACCACGTCCACAAATACTATCTGGTGTCAATACTAAAGCATTGGGACTAATGATGTTAATAATAAAGTCATAATAATCCTTTGCTACATATTCAAATAGTTCTTTCCTTTTAGTATTATCACCTATTGTAATAAATACTGCATCTATTGAGCCATCTTCAAGGTAAGGTAGCACATCATAAAGTTTTCCAAGAACAGGATAACCATCATGCTCCGTAATATCTTTATCATCAAAAAAACCTACGAAATCATACACAAGAGGATCAATAACCGGAGCAATCGCATCAGCATGACTTCCTGCGCCTAAAAATGCCAACTTTTTTTTCATTTTAGATTATTCTCCTTTAAATCATAAAATGGTTGGGAAATTGAAGGTTCATCTTTCAAATAAAGCTTTATTGCTTCATATGCAATAGATGAAGCATTCCCTTTGTAGTAGGGATTGTCAAAGTTGGTCACTTCATTCAATTTTGATAATCCCTCCAATACAGAGGAGGTTTCGACTGGTACACTTACTACACTTTCTCCATGTAGCCTACCTTTTTGGCGATCACCAATATTAAGAGTAGGTTTCATCAAAGAAGGAACTTCTATTAAACCAGAAGACGAATTACCAATCAGTCCTAGTGAATGACGAATTAAGGAATGATAAAGTTGGGTTGATAAAGAAGCAAAGCAATAACTATTTTCATGATTTATCAAATAAGTATTGATAGCCTTTGCAATATCATCAGAACCAGTATCTGAATTGGATCCTATAAATAGACACTGGACACCAAATTTAGAAAGGGCTGATAGTACCGCTTTCATCTGTTCTCCAGCACTTTTTCCTTGTTCAAAAGTAACAGGATGATAGAGAACAACAAAATAGGATTCCTCTAGTACAATACCTAATTGCTTTTCTATTGCTTCTTTGGTTAGAGAAGGGATTGATAGAGCATTTTCCACTCCGAGAGCTCCTGTGTTAATTACAAATTGAGGTTGTTCTCCCATCTGAATCACACGTTGACGAAAGTCCTCTGTAGAGACTAAGTGTAGGTGACTCATCTTAGTAATTGCATGGCGAATATACTCATCAAAATTGCCTAATGAGGTCTCCCCTCCATGAAGGTGGCATACTGGGACATTATAAATCAACGCTACATTCACAACTGGTAACATTTCGTAACGATCCCCTAAAATGATGACTAGATCATAGTCTTCCTTGTCAAAAATTTTGGTCAATCCTAGTTGTAAATGCGCCATTGCAGTAGATACAGTTCTTCTGTCAGTATCATAAAGATGTAAGGGAACTTTATAAGCAATATCAAAACCGTCTTCTTCAATTTGACGATAAGTATAGCCGTATTTTTCTTCCAGATGCATTGCTGTTGCAATAATTTGTAAGTTGACTTCTTTATCTTTTGATAATCTTTGAATCAATGGCTTCATTATTCCGTATTCAGCACGCGATCCGGTTACTAAACAAATTTTTTTCATCGTATCCCTTCTATATATAGTAATTACATAATCTTAGCCGTGTAATACATCTGTTGCCGATTATAATTAGGTGTTATTATAACTCGGGCAATTGATTTTCAAAGCGTGAATCACGAATAACTTCATCCTCTTCGAAATCATCTTGCGCTTCTTGTCCCAAGATGTCATACCAGTTCATAGGAGAAATACCATTACCTGGGCGCTTCACCGTAATATTTTCTATTGAATAAATATCGCCTTTTTTAATTGGTTTTAAAGCAACGACTGATTTACGAGCAACAATCTTATTTTTCTCTTCTACTGGATCTGGGATTTTTTCAAATCTACCTAAGGCTTGTTCAACAATGCGAACCCCTTTAACTAAAGCAGCTAAAATATCAGGTGTTGCACTGGCTTTATGATCCGGACCTTCCATATTAGTATCTAAAGTAAAGTGTTTTTCAATAACTTCTGCACCCATTGCTGCTGCTGCGATAGGTACTTCTGATCCAATTGAATGATCCGAATAACCTATCGTTAAATCTTTAAATTCATTTTTCAAAGTATGAATAACATTTAAATTTAGAGAGGGGTAAGGTGTTGGGTACTCTGTTGTACAATGTAAAATAGAAATGTCGGTTGTACCATTCTGACGTAAAATATTCACCGCTTGATGGATCTCTTCCATTACCGCCATACCCGTCGAAAGAAGAACTTTCTTTTGTTGCTTGCCAATCTTTTCTAAGTAAGGTAAATTAGTGATTTCTCCTGATGGAATTTTGTAAATTGGCATATCTGTAGAAATTAAGAACTCTAATGACTCTTCATCAAAAGGTGTTGAAAAGGTCTCCACACCTTTTGAAATTGCATAATCACGCATTTCTAAGTATTCTTCAAAGCTTAACTCTAAACGTTTCGTCATCTCAAGTTGACTGTCTGCTGTTCCTGTAGTTGCTTTTTGATATTCAGCTTTGGGAGCAAATTTAGAAATAAGTTTCTCAGCTTTAAAAGTCTGAAATTTAACAGCATCAACACCACAAGACACGGCAACATCTACCATTTTTTTCGCAAGATTAATATCTCCATTATGATTGCAACCAATCTCTGCAATAATATAAACCATTATCTTCTCCTTCTTTTTTTACTCAATAAGTCTAAAATGACTTTTTGAAAAACAATGCTATATACTATAAGAATAATTATTCCTAAACTCCATCTAATAACGATATTATCTAGGAACATGTTCATTAACATAGCATAACTAAATACTATACCACTTAAAATGATGTACTGCCTAACTGAGACATCTGAATAATGGTATTTAACTTTCGAAACAATATGATGAAAAATCAACAAGGCTAAATAAGATATTATTGTAGCCATAGCAGCGCCATAGGCTGCATAATGAGGAATTAATACAAGGTTTAGTAACCAATTTACACCAGCAGCTAATAATGTCCCAATAGGAATCCATGTCGTATTAGCATAGAAGAATTGGATATTTACAGGAAATGTATAGAGAAAGACTAAAAAGTAGCTGACAATAATTAAAGAAATAAATTGAACACTACTACTATACTTGTCTCCTCCCATTATTTGAGCTAACTCAGGAAAAACAGTCAAATAACCTAATGTTAAGAAAACTCCTAAATAGAGATAACGGCTAATATAAGTTGAAAGTTGCAGTAATTTTTCTTTTCTAGCATCAAAAAACCATGGAATCCAAGCCATATTAATACTATTCAAAACAATCTGAATAATCATTCCAAGCGAATAACCGAAACTATACATTGCAACTTCTTTAGTACTATATAAGCGAACTAGCATAATCCTATCTAATTGATTTAATAACTGATGTCCTAACAAATGAAAAATCAAAGGAATAGACACAGTGACAATGAACCGAAAATACTTAGGATTGTAAAAAGATTTGCTATGATAATAAATATAAGCAAAGGCAACTATTCCAGTTATTATAGTAGGAACAAAAGCTCCCAAAACCCTAGATAAAAAGTCATCGGACCAATGAAAAATTAAAAATAGAGATAGTGCAACAGATGAAACTGCATTGGCTAAGGATAATATTAAATTAGCCAAACTCCTCTGTTGTTGTATAAAATACTGACCAAAGAAAGTCACCACATAGCTAGCGTAACTTTGACACACCATTAATAAAAAAATAGATTCAGAAAAACCAACTAATGGTGCAAGAAAACTTCTAAATAGAAAAGCTATCAAAAGTATAATAAGAAACCATATATTACCTACAGAAAAGGCACTCCCAGAATAGCTTTTAAATTCTTCTCCGTATTTGACCCGGGCTGAACTTAAAGAACCGCTCGTCTGAAGGCCAATAAAAAGCATAATAATATTCATCCAAGCGACATATAAACTATATTGGCCATAAACTTCTGTTGAGATGACCCGAGTGTAGATGGGAAGTGTGATAAAGGCTAATCCTTGCACCAATAAATTCCCGAGTGTATAAATAAAACCAGATTGAAGTAATTTCTTAGTATTCATTTAATATCCTTAATATTGTATAAGAAAATTTTTTTATTAACACAATTTAAAAAATCTAATGCCGTGGAAAAATATGTAATCCCAACATCAAATTTTATATTCTCTAGGAAATCAAATAATTCTATAGGGATGTTCCTTTGTATTACTGTTGCATTGAGATTAGAGTAGTCAATGTTATCTCTAGGGTGAACTTTAATATATATGTGGTAACCTTTATCAATATATTCTTCCACTATGCTTTTGTAAAATTGGTATATTTCCTCTTGACTTTTAAAATGTTCCTCTAAAGGTTGAGTTAATATTAGAGCAGATGGAGAAGCTATTTCAATATCTATTGAGGCTATGTCAAAAATCTTTAAAATAGATTCCTTAGTTTTATTATCTAAATCAGAAAATAATCCATCCTTGGGCTTCTCAATAAACTTAGACATTCTCTCATCTGTTGGTAAATCTTTCAAACTACTTACTTCTATCGTCTTACAATACTTACTGAAGCCATGATATCGGGGTGTATTCGTTATCTTCCCTTTTATCTTGTCACAAAGACCATCTGGAGCGATACTCGTTGGATGTTTTAAACTATTATATCCATCTTCCATTAAATGGTAGGGAATAGCATTCCTATGAAAAAAATATCCTAATTGCGTATAGTCATTGTAAATATGTATTTTATTGCCGTTGGTTATACTAAACAATTCTTGTTTTATTCGCTTCGGATAAAACAATTTATATTTCTTACTGTAATCACTATCATCTACAATCAATACAGGTATTTCTGGAAACAACTTTTCTATTCTTCTTTTATATATTGCATAATTATTTATTCGAGTAGTTAAGATAATTATTTTTCCAAATAAATCTCTCTTACATAAAGATATCAATAGGTGATATAAAGTGTAACATATATAAATATTCTTCATTTTCATTAAAATCTCATAATAACTTCTTTATTTTTTGCTTTTGTAATTTAGTATATAGGCGGTATTTTTGAAAGCTATATTTTCCAAAACTAATAAACCGTTTAAATTCTTTAAGTGTTAACAAGCAATTTGTAGCTATTCTATATTCTACGAACTTATTTGGTAATATCAGATAAGTTGTAGACCTAGCATCTAAATCAACTTTCATTTTTCTTTGTTGAAGATGAATATATAAATACTCACTCCTTCTTACTACAGACTTATATTGGTGAAACTCATATAAGTGTCCTTGTTCATAGTAAAATATGCTGGGAGCGTCTGATACTACAAAATCTTTTTTATTCTTGAAAGAAGTAATATAAAAATTATTCTTCCAAATATCTATGTCTGCTCCTAAACTGTACAAAAAGTTATTACAATTATTTTCAATAAATATATTATTAATACTATTAACATATGCCTCATCAAAAACTTCGATTTTGGAAGAACTTAGAGCTTTTTGTCCTATTTTCACCCCATTAACTGTAGAAAGGAACATTCGATTTATTCGTGATTCATTCTTAATAATCGTACAATGACCTAGCTCAAAAATTTTATCAAAGCCTTTATTTAGTATGGGATGTAAAAATCCATCTAAATCACCAAAGATAATATCTAAGTCACAATAACCCCAATATTGATAATTTAACAATTCATCTTCAAATAGATAACCGTATGTTGGTTTAAAATCACAGAGTTTGTATGGAGTATCTAAAGTAATTTTAAAATCCATTTTTCTTTGGACTTCATTTCGGAACTCTTCAAAACTAGTATAGCGAATAGTAACATTCTGAGGGTAATCGTATTTACTTTTATCATCGGTAACAATCAATAAATCACAAAGATCTGATGTGGCTATTGAGTTTAAAAATAACTGAAAATAACTATTAAATTTTCCAAAATATGGAACAATAAATAAAAGTTTCAATATTTTCTCCTTAATTTAAAGTTTATTTAATAGATGCATATAAACATCAAAATCGCTTTCTTCAGATACTTTTCTAAAGAATAAAGCACTCTCAGCTTCTTTCCTATATTCTAACACTTTTTCAGCAAATAAATCGCAAGGTGATGTCTTATCAGCCTCCCAAATAATATATCTCCCTCCCATGAGACAGTCATCTTTATTATTCATCACCCTTTCTTGAAATGGAGAGATAGCTAGTAATGTTTGAAAAAATAATTCATCTCCACAATAGCTATGACAAAAAGCCTCCTGATAATCTGGGTGTTTATCTAAATATCCAATAATCCAGTCAGTAAACTCTCTTGAAATAGTAAACCACTGACTTCCCTTACGAAGAGGAGGTAGGGAATAATACCTTGCATTTTTAAAGAACCTATAAACTTTGGTACCTCTATAAATTTTTTTAAATATTCCTCTTTTAGAAAAACAAAAATCAGGATAGTTATACTTGAGTTTATCATACTCAAAATCACTCATTTGCTCGTTAGAAACCATACCTATGAATTCTTTACCTTTATGAAGGGTTAAAAAAGTATTAATTTCTTTACCTGTTTTTAATGGGATGTCGCTTTCACTAATAATAGAAATATAATGATATTTTTCTTTGGACTTCATATATTTTAAAAGAACTAACATAGCTAAAATCTGAGAATAGTGTCCCCAACGAACATCTATTCTTTCTTCTGTGAAAGTTACAAATTCTTTTATCGAATCATATTGTTTTATATCACTTTTGGCATCAACGTGTATAACTATATCCATATCATTTTTCAATAAATCTACGGTACATTTTAATGCATGTGTCATTTTATAACTAATAATTGCTAATATATGTTGCATATCATCTACTTTCAATAAATTGGTATTTTAACCGTTTAATAAATGGTAAGAACCTAATAATTCCTAATTTTATTCGCTTTTTAAAGGGAAGTTCATTTAAAATATCACAATATATTTCTCTAAACTGGCTGTCCAATTTATAAATTTTAGGATTATTAGGGAAATGTTTTTTTAATAACTCTTTTTGATTTGCAATAGCTATACAATAATGATATTTAGTACTAAGTAAATCATATCCTCTTTCTCTAAAATATTCCAACCGCTCTTCGTACATTTCTAAAACGTCTAAATTTGATAATTGATAACCACTTCTTGTAATGCTCCCACTTCGAAATCGATAGGCATATAATGGTCTATTAACAAAAACAATCCTATTAGCTTCAATGTATGTCTTATAAGTTGTAAAAGAATCTTCATATTTTTTCCCAATGGGAAATTCTATATCAGAGAAAAGTTCCTTACGATATAATTTTAGCTGCGCCATTGTCAGGGTACTAATAAAATTATTCTCTCTACTATACATACTCTCTAAAATCATTTTAGTATCAAATACCCTAAAAAGTTCTTTGGAATTTGCCAAATGAACAATTTTCTCGTTATCCTTTAAATGATATTTATTAACAATAGCAATATCAGCCTTATACTCAATTAAACTGTTGTATAAAGTTTCAATATATAAATTTTCGATGTAATCGTCTGAATCTATAAATGTAATATATTTCCCGGTACTTATTTTTATTCCAACGTTTCGAGCTTCTGATAGACCGCCGTTTGTCTTATGATACACAAAAATTCGACTATCTTTTTTGGCAATTTCATCACAATAGTCTCCTGAACCATCGGTAGAACCATCATCAATTAAAATAATCTCTAAATTATTGTAAGTCTGGTTTATAACAGATTGAATACAATCATTAAGATACTTCTTAACATTGTATACCGGTATAATAATACTAATCTTTTCCAATAAAAGCCTCCGTTCCGATATTTATTGCTTTTGAAAAACTTTATATAAAAGTGTATATAGTTTAGGTGATATTTTCATAATAGTTATAGTCAAACAATGTTTCGACGAAAGAAAGTTTATCATATTTTTTATGCTGTAGTGTCTAACCTCTTGCAAATATCTATCAATAATATCACTGTACAAATGTGCTTTATTACTAATTAATACTCTAGATACAAATTTAACCTTTTCTCGAATTAATTTGGCTTCCAAATAACTTTTTAATTGGGGGATATCAATTTTTTTGAACTCCTGCTCGAGTATTGAAAGATTATCGATATCCTTCTCGGTAATAGTATTCATAGTTGAATTTGAACGTACGACATAAAAATAATCCGCATTCGTAGTGTCCACTGTAACTCTATCTGAGTTTAGTAAGGCCTGCAAAGAAAATAGCATATCTTCACCAACTATCACATCTTCTTTAAATTTTAGATTAGCAATAACTGTTTTTTTAAATAACTTTATGACGAGATTATTTTCAACCACATTTCCTGATAAAAACTCCCTAATAGCTTCTTCTTTATTCAGAACTTTCTGTATCTTTTTCCTCTTTTTTTCGTAAATCTATTATCAATTAAGGCAAAGTCAGTTTCGGCGATATCTGCATTAGTTTCTAATAATCTCTTTAATAAGTTTTCATACATTGTTTTTGATATATAGTCATCTGAGTCTACAAAACCAATGTAACTTCCTGTTGCATATTGTAGCCCTAAATTTCGAGCACTAGAAACCCCACCATTTTCTTTCCTTAAATAAATAATACGATGATCCTCTTGAGCTAATTTTTTGCATATCCTACCACTATTATCAGTAGAACCATCATCTATCAAAATAATTTCTATATTCTGATAAGTTTGATTCGTAAGTGAAGAAATACAATTTATGATATATTTCTCTACATTATATAAAGGAACTATAACACTGATTTTATTTGAAAATTTATCACTCATTTATCTCTCCTAATTCATTAAATATATATTTACCTATAAAAATAA
>NZ_GL636070.1:994222-994754 GCF_000186445.1 Streptococcus agalactiae ATCC 13813 | reverse complement strand
TCATTAAATATATATTTACCTATAAAAAATAAAGTAATATTTAAAAATGGCTCGCGTATATAATCTTCGGAGTAAAATAACAAGGAATTTGAAACAAATAAATATAAAGCAGCAATATTATGATCCTGCACTAACTTTCGAGAGGTTTTAAAATATAAGTACATATACCCAAATGTAATAATAATTCCACTTAGTGCAAGTGTTGAAGAATAACTGTTATCATGAAAAAATAAAATATATCTATCAATAAAATAGTTGATTTCATTTCCAAATAAATTAAGTGAATCTGTTAAGATAAGCTTCGCGTAATAAATTCTACCACTTAAAAGGTTATCTAATTTTGAAACAATAGGAGTATTAAAGAAAAATAAAGAAAATAATAACAAACTAAACATCGCAATAAACTGTACATACGGTGCTATTTTAAAAGTTATTTGCTGTATCAAAAAATTATTTCGTAGAATAATGTAAAATACTACTGCAAATATTACTAAAAAATAACCTGTTCTAGCAACTGAAATAGAATAAATAT
>NZ_GL636070.1:982330-993956 GCF_000186445.1 Streptococcus agalactiae ATCC 13813 | reverse complement strand
TTAGTAAAGAAACGGTAGATAAATAGCATTATTATTATAAAGAAAAAGGCATGTAAGGTATTGGGATGATTAAATCCATATGCATACCTTGCTACTACTTCACCATATCTATATGTGAGAACTTGCTTATTTTCTAAAATATGAAGGTTTACAAATGTTAAAACGCCTATAAATGAAATAATCTTACATATTAATAAACTATCTATAATCCTATCAATAGCTATCTTCCTACTCCCTAATAATATTATCAAAATAGAAAGCCAACTATTACCTTTTGAAAAAAAACTATTTAGAACAAAAAGAATTGTTACACTTATTAAAATTATTATTTCTTTTCTAGAATAAGTAATTGTGATTGACCTCAGAAATGCATAAAAAGCATAAAGTAAAAAAAGATAGTCATAAAGATAATTTCCGTCCCTGTAAACACCTGTATATAGAGCTAATAGAGAAAAAAGTATGATAAAAATTACTTCAAAAAAATAATTTTTATTTTTATTGATTTTCATCACACAACTCCTTTAATATTACCTTAAATTCTTCAATAAAATTACTTCTGTTAGTTTCTAAAAACGGACGATTCATCGTCCCCTCATAGACTACATTTTGTAACCTTTCAATATCTACAACGATATCAAAATTATACATTGTTTTTACCTTATTAACAAAATCCACCTGATGATTATTCACATGCTCTCCAAACTGTTCTTGTCTAGGTACCACAATAGTTTTTTTTCCTTTAGAAACTGCATTCATAAACGTCGCTGGGCCGCCATGTGTGATAACAATCTCAGCTTCTTTCATGTAAGAGTTCATATCATCATATGAGAGAAATTTTGACCACTGACAATTCTGAGGTTCAAAGTCTGAGTAACCCGTTTGAATGAACACTTCTTGATCAATAGCACCTGTCCCTTTTAATCTATCAACTTCTTTAATAAGACGGTTGAACTGCTGTTCATGTGTCCCCACTGTGACAAAAATCATTAAAAAATTCCTCCTAAATTAATTGCCTTAGGATAAACTTTTTTCATTTCTTCCCACTGAACAATAAATTTATCTGTTACAGGATACACTAATTTTCCTGTCAAAGTTGGTTTATCTATCCTGTCGAAAACCTCTATATAAACGGTCTTACAACCAAATAACTTACCAATATAAAAGAATGGTACTGCTACAGCGGCACCAGATGATATGATAACATCTGGTCTTTCTTTTCTAAGGACCTTAAAAGCTAGAATAGTATTTTTTACCAAGTTTTTGACATTACGGTTTGTTGGAAAGAAGCAATGATATACAATCTCTTCTCTTAGAATACTCCTAGCATCTTCTTTATCAAAGGTTACCCAAAACCTATCTTCTTTTTCCCAAATGGGTTTCAAAAGGTTCAAGTGTGCTAGATGACCACCACTTGAACCAACCAGACAAATTTTCATTATATTCCTTTCAAACCTTACCTTTACTTAGCTCCTGTCCCAAGTAAGACTACCTTTAGTGTTAGGAGAATAATCTTAATATCTGACCAAATAGACCATTCATTGATATATTGAACATCTAACTTTACGATTTCATCAAAATCAGTAATATTATTTCTACCAGATATTTGCCACAAACCAGTGATTCCTGGCTTAAAACTAAGGCGTCGCTTCTGCGTTGAATTATACTTTTCATATTCATCAACTGTGGGAGGGCGTGTTCCTACTAAACTCATATCACCTTTTAAAACATTATAGAATTGAGGCAACTCATCTATGCTTGTTTTTCGAATAAATTTTCCTATTTTAGTAATTCTAGGATCATCGTCTAACTTAAACATTAGCCCCGTCATTTGATTGTGAACTAATAAATCTTTCTTAATTTGTTCTGCATCTACTCGCATTGATCTGAATTTATAGAATCTAAAAATCCTACCATTACGACCTACTCTATTTTGAGAAAAGATAGCCGGTCCACCATCTTTTCTGATTTGCGGAACTAGAAAAATTGCCACAATGCCACATATGAGCAAACCTATAATAGCACCCATGATATCCAAAAATCGTTTTGCTATAAGGTGACTATATTTATAGAATTTCATAGAATATGTAATAACACTATATCCTTCAAAAGTTTGGATTCGCTTTTCTCCTATATTATCAAAGCTAAGTGCCTCTACATTAACATTGACAATCACTCCCATTGCTTCAATGTCATTAATAATATCTTGTATTTGGTATTTACCAAATAATTCAATGGGTATGTTAATAAAAGCTTGATCAACAGTTAAGCAGGTTAACTCTGAAGTAAGAGCATCTTTGTTTATTATCCTTAACGAGTTATGTTTCAAATCATAACAATCCTTTTCAGAGGAGTCCAAGATACAGACAGCGATATAATTATGGTCGTATTTATTCTTAAAGGTCATTTTTGATAAAGAATCCTTATTCGTTATCAAAACAACTTTGGTATCTCGTGAAAACTTAGCGTAAGAATATTTTCGATAATATTTTAAAAATGAATTCAATAGATATAATAAAATCGAATTCATAGCAATAAAAGTAAAAAAGGAAAGTCGTGTCGTTGTAAAAGAGTTTTTAAAAATAAAAAATAATGAACTTGATATGAAAATATAGTAAAAGCTGTATTTCAATACCATTTTAAACTCTTCAAGATAGCCACGACTCCAAAAGTCTCTATAAAAATCAGAAAGATAAAAGACAATATAATGTATCAATAGAACAAACAATAAATCTTTATTGCTTTTAAAATTGGGAGTAATTAATGTTAATGTCAAACTTGCAGAAAAATAAACCACAACTGTTTGAATCATCGCTATAATAATCTTTTGTATATTTTCTTTTTCTTTCAATACAAGAGCCCCTTACTTCCTTTTTCTATCCCTTTTTCCGTAATTTCCATAATCGCCGTAAGTAGCAACAGATTCATTAACTTTATTAAGAATAATACCTAAGAACTTTGAACCACTTTGTTCCATCTGTTCTTTTGCTTTTTCAACATAATTACGTTTTATTCTGCCTGCTTGGGTTACTAAAATAAAACCATCACAAGCATTAGCGATTATTGCGGCATCAACAACTAAACCAATAGGTGGAGTATCGATGATAATATAATCAAATATATTTTTAATAGCTTCAATCATCTTATTAAAATAAGTGTTCTGAAGTAATGCTGTTGGATTTGGTGGTACTTTCCCTGAAGGAACGACCATCAGTCTAGGAACATTAGTTTCACAGATAATATCTCCAAGATCTGCATTACCTGATAAATAATTCGTCAAGCCTTTAATAGTTCCAGTTGCTTTAAAGGTTCCAGACATAACAGAGTTCCTAGTATCCGCATCTATTAATAATGTTTTAAATCCTGCTTGAGCTAAAGATAAAGCTAAACTTGTTGAAGTAGTGGATTTTCCTTCCCCTTCCCTAACAGAGGTAATTGCAAGAATTTTATTTTCCTTTCCACTAAACTGTATGTTTGTACGGATCGCATTGAAGTATTCTTCTGTTTTTTTTGCTTGTCTTAACTTGCTATCAACTATTTCTAAACGAGTCATTATATTCTCCTTAAAGTTTATTCAAATCTGGTACTATACCTAAAGAAGTAAGTCCTAGGACCTTTTCAATATCTTCTTCAGTATTAACACGATCATCCAAAATACACATAATAACTAAAACAATAGTTGATAATCCTGCACCAACAATAAACCCGATTAGTACATTCTTTTTAATATTAGGAGAAGATGGTGCTTTAGGTAAATTTCCCTTCTCAAGAGTAGTGATATCCTCTACTTGAGTAACTGCCTTGATTTTTGAAACTGCTGCTTCTCTAACTGAATTTGCTAATTTTTGAGACATTTTTGGATTAGCATCTTCGACCGATATTGAAATAACACGTGTATCTTTTAAAATAGAAACTGTTATTTTTTGCAACAACTGAGACGAAGGATAATTCAATTTTTCAGAAGAAATAACTTTTTCTAGAACGTCAGTAGACGTAATAATCTCCTTATAGTCATTTGCAAGAAAACTCCCCGCTTGTAGATCTTGTGCAGTAATACTATTATTAGGGGTATTAGGGTTAATGACATATATCCTTGTTGAAGAAGTATATTGTGGCGTAACAATAAAAAGACTATAGAAAAGTCCAGCTGTTGCAAACGCAATGGCAACAAATGTGATTAAAAATTTCTTTTTCCACAATTTTTTTAAAAGGTTGAATATATTTATTTCAACTTCTGTATTAGCTATTTTATTCATGAAATCTCCTAAATGTAATGGTTTTTTAATATAGATTGAGCATTTTCAATAAAAAGTTGGTTAGCACGTTCTTTACCAAAATCTCTACAGATAATCTTATAAGCTTCTGCTAAAAATGGCGGTCTAACATCAAGGTTATGCATATCACTCGCTACAAAATGCACTAAATTTTCCTTTAAAAAATAACGGGCTCTTTTCTTAAAGCGTTTATGCTTATCATTAAAAAGTTTTTGTTTCAAAATATGGGAACTATTTATTTGTGTGTAACACCCCATATTAATAATTTCCTTCACCCGTTCTTTTTGATTCTCTAAAGCGTTATACCTCTCTATATGCGCAACGACTGGTGTAATACCAAGCATTAAAATATTTGACAAAGCTGTATGAATATCTTTCCAAGAAGTTTGCATAGAAAATTCAATTAAAGCAAATTTCGTATTGTTTAAAGTTGGAATTTGCTTTAACTTCAGTTTTTCTAACATATCACTTGTATAGTACAATTCTCCACCATATAAGATTTGAAGATGTTCAAATCTTTTTTCCGCTTCGTGTTTAACTATAGAGAAGTTTTTGAAGATAATATCTTCAGGTGTTTCAAACATACCTTTTCTTCTATGTGATGTCGAAACAATTATTCTAACACCTTGTCGATAACTTTCTTCTATCAAAGATAAACTCTCTTCAAGCGTTTTGGGCCCATCATCTACATCAAAAACGATATGAGAATGAATATCAATCATTCTTGTTATTCCTCCATTGTGTTCTTAATTTTTGATTTTGCATTAGATAAGCTAGATTGATCAATTGACATCATATAAAGTTGAGCTCCTGGCATTGCATATGAAGGGAGTTCACCCGTTGAACCATGACCAGTTAATGCTTGTGACTCGACAGTGAAGCGTTGTCCAGTTGACAATTGATTGTTAATCAAATCATTAATATTATCAATAGTCATATTAGTTTGAACGGACGTTTGGAGCTGTGAGGTAATGCTATTTAATTTTGTTACTGACTGACTAGAAGCTAACTTATTTATAATAGCTGCAATCACTTTTTCTTGATTTCTACCTCTATCGTTATCGCCTCCTTGTAGAGAATAACGTTCTCTAACAAAGCCCAAAGCCTGCTCAGAATTCAATGTTACTTGACCAACAGGGAAGTCAAAATTACCATGTTTACTTGTAAAAGCTTGATCGTTATAAACTGTCACTCCTCCCAAGAGGTCTATTAATTTTAAAAATGATGAAAAATTAATTCTAGCATAATAATCAAGGTTGATGTCGTAAAGGTTTTCAAGTGTTTTCATTGATGTCTCAACGCCATACAAACCTGCATGGGTTAATTTATCATATTGATTGCCCCCACCATCTGGAATTTTTACATAGGCATCTCGTGGTGTTGTCGTTAACAATACTTTGTGGGTATTGGTATTAACCGTCATAATAATATTTACATCAGATCTTGATACTGTTGATATAGAGCCAAAAGTATCAATACCGCTAATATAGATATTAAATACCCCTTCTTTATGATTAGTATTTTTACGATTAATTTTTTTCTTAATTTTATAAGTATAAATCGTTTTTATCTGCGATTTAAAATCAGGGGTGCTAAGTTCAATTAAGCTAACATAAGCATTATTTAAAACCATAGCCTGACTATCACCATTTTTAATTCTATTGTATGCATCCTGGTAAGAATCTGTTTTTTGTGGTGTAATAGAGATTTCTTTTTCTGATTTTATATGTTCTATCAAATCAGTAATATTTGAAGTATCGTTTTTAACTGGTGCGGCTAATTTGCTGACAGCTTCTATATTGGTTATTTTAGAATCTTTTGGTACAACTACACTCATCTCAATTTCAGAGTATGAAGCAGTTTTATTTAGATTATTTGTCAAATCAATGGTTGACTTAAATCCATATAAAGTAGTAGCAACGAAAATAGAAGCTAGTACTAAAATTATAGTTGTAAAAATTCTAGCTTTATTCTTAATACAAAGAAATAAACTTGCTAAAATGATTAAAACAATTACAACTCCATAAATGACGTTCAAGTGTCTAAATGCCAAAAAATGGTGACGATACATAAGAAATAATGAGACTACACTTAACAAAATAAAAATCACCAAAAGAAATAAATTAATCACCCGTAGAGGTGTATGTGAGTGTTTCTTTTGTTGACGGCGCGAATGATTAGACATTGTAATTCTCCAATACTTAAAAAAACCTTAATTTTACTTGGATATTATATCATTTTTCAATACAATATTCAACGAAAGTAATATTGGAATAATCTGATTATATTAGCTAAATAACATTTTCAATTGATCTATATTGATAATTTAGCTGATCTAATTGAATTTATTTACATTCTAGTTTAAACTAGAGTTATGAGAATTCAACAATTACAATATGTTATTAAGATTGTAGAAACTGGTAGCATGAATGAAGCCGCTAAACAACTCTACATTACCCAACCTTCACTTTCAAACGCTGTTAGGAACCTTGAGACTGAGATGGGTATCCAAATTTTTATTCGAAATCCAAAAGGAATAACGTTAACAAAAGATGGTATGGAATTTCTGTCATATGCGCGACAAATTCTAGAACAAACAGCACTTCTTGAAGAGCGTTATAAGGGTGATAATACAAGTCGTGAGCTGTTCAGCGTTTCTTCACAACACTATGCATTTGTGGTTAACGCTTTTGTAGCTCTCTTTAATGGCACAGACATGACCCAATACGAACTTTTTTTACGTGAAACTAGGACTTGGGAAATTATTGATGATGTTAAAAATTTCCGTTCAGAGATTGGTGTTCTGTTTCTTAATAGCTATAATAGAGATGTATTAACCAAATTATTCGACGATAATTCCTTAATTGCCACAACTCTTTTTACTACTACACCTCATATTTTCGTGAGCAAATCCAATCCCTTAGCTAATAGAAAAAAATTAAATATGAAAGATTTAGAAGATTATCCTTATCTGAGTTATGATCAAGGCCTGCATAATTCTTTCTACTTTTCTGAGGAAATGATGTCTCAAATTCCTCACCCAAAATCCATTGTTGTCAGTGATAGAGCGACTCTGTTTAATTTAATGATTGGATTAGATGGTTATACAGTGGCAACTGGTATCCTCAACTCAAAATTGAACGGTGACGAAATTGTCGCAATCCCTCTTGACGTGGATGATGTTATTGATATTGTCTATATCCGACACGACAAAGCAAACCTTTCAAAAATGGGACAAAAATTTATTGACTATTTATTAGAGGAAGTTTCGTTTAATCATAAAAATAAACAGTCCTGAGATTGTCTCAGAACTGTTTTTAAATTACTCAAGTATCTTTATAATAAGCTTGTTAACCGTATCGTAGTGAAAATTAACAGTATCATACTCAACACCAATTACCTTTGCCAAGAAGATAATCTGGTCTAAAAATGCTTGAGAAGAAAATTGAGTTGTACGATATAGTTCTTGCTCATCAAAAGGTTTAATCAGGTGAGCCAAAGGATTTCTGACTGATTTTTCGAACTGTCTTAATTGAATGATGGTCGATTTCACTTCTTCATCAAGGTCGGTTAATTGTAAACATTCTGCAAGGCTTTTAGAAGTCAAGCGACTATCGTGCCACCTTTCAGAGAATGCCAAAAGGACTGGGTGGTTTGACTCCTTTAATTCTTTAAACTTCCAAGTATCGTAGTGATCATCTCTTGCATTATGGATGTAATCATGCAAGTGAGGTACTTCTTGTGCAAGTAAAATCATAAATAGACGATATAAAATAGGACTAACACTACGGACAAAATCTATGATTAATCCATTTTTTACTTTTGCTTCTAAATCCATGATGTAATTTGCCAGCAACTCTAAATCATACGGGTTATGCAAAAGCTTTATATTGTATTTTTCTTGTAATATAACAACTTGTTCTTGATGAGCAAAAAGAAAATCAATGTTTAACTCTCGACGCTCTTTCATCATTTCCAATAAAAATAATAAATCTGAGTTTAAAGGACCATGTTTTTGTAATAATAAGAAAGCATTATGATAAGAATACTGATCCACTAATACTTTAAGAGCAGTTGAAAAATCTGTCATTTCTATCCTCATTCAGAAATAAGTGTTTCGAGCCCAACTTTCATCATATCAGTAAATGTTGTTTGACGCTCTTCTGCACTTGTATCTTCTTCTGGATTATTCAAGTTATCTGAAATCGTCATCATAGCAAGAGCATTAACATTGTGTTGAGCTGCAAGATAGTAGAGAGCTGCTGCTTCCATCTCAATAGCATGAACACCTAGTTTACCCAAGGCCATATTACGATCTGGTTGGTTTGAATAAAACACGTCTGAAGATAATACACTGCCTACATGAGTTGTAATATCCATTTCCTTTGCGATGTGATAAGCTTTATCCAAAAGTTTAAAATCAGCAATTTGCGGAAAATCAAATTCAGGCCAATCATTACGGATAATATTAGAATTTGTTGCTGCTGCTTGTGCCAAAACAAGTTCACGAACATGGATATCAGGATTGATAGCACCTGCTGTTCCTACGCGAATCAATGTTTTAACCCCATAATCAACAATTAGTTCGCGAGCATAAATTGAAATTGAAGGCATACCCATACCAGTTCCCATAACAGAAACACGATGTCCTTTATAGGTACCTGTATAACCAAACATATTGCGAACTGTATTAAAACACACCGCATCTTCTAAAAAATTCTCGGCAATAAATTTCGCACGGAGTGGATCTCCTGGAAGTAAAATTTTATCTGCAATTTCACCTTGTTTTGCTTCAATATGGATTGACATATAAACTCCTCATTTTTCTTATAAAATAATCATAGGCAGTAGCAAAAAGTACTGCTATAGTTAAGGGAACAATAGTTATAACGGATTGACCAGTAAAAGATATGACTAAACCGATAGCTGTCAGTGGCGCTCTCATTGTAATAGCTAAAAAAATAGCTGCACCAACCAACATACTGGTTACTATCGATATGTGGGGAAGTAAAGGAATAGAAATACTAGCTAACAAAAAACCTAAACAAGCACCAATGGAAAAAGATGGTGTCAGTATACCGCCATAAGCACCAGCGTAAAGAGTGGATAATGTTGCTATCATCTTGAGAACAACTAAAATAGCGATTAAGCTAACTGTGGTCCCTTTAAAGACTTCTTGAACTAGGGCATTACCATTTCCTAAAATCTGGGGATAGACTATTGATAAAACAGATACTATCAATGACACTACTGGCAAACTTAACAATATTTTTATATTTTTAATACGTCTCTCTGTCACTTTTTGATTTAAATATCTAAAGCTAATCGCAATCGGAGTTACACATAAAACGATCAAGAACATAAAAGCTAATGACTGTGAATTCAGACTCATCTTTGAAATATGATAAAGAGGGGCTGTCGAAATAACTAATTGAGCAATACTAGCTGCACCAAAAGTAGAGGCTAGCAATGTCACAATATTTTTCAGTGAGATTCCTAAAGCTAAAGTTTCAAAAGCAAAGAATACACTAGCTAGGGGTACTTGATAAACTGCTGACAAGCCTGCAGCTGCACCACTAATGATTAATAAACGTTTATCCAGCACTTTAAGCGCTAATAAATCCGATATTTTCCCAGCATTTATGGCTCCAAACTCTCGTGGCGCTCCTTCTTTTCCAATAGGACCACCAGCTCCTACATAAATCAATTGCAAAAATGCGTGACCTATATGTAGCCAGTAAGGTGATTTTTTTAGAGAAGAATCCTTAAAAACAACCTGTTGTTTAATACTAGTTATTTGCTTTGGTTTGATTTGTAAGTAATACCAACTAAGGGATGCTAAAAAGGAGACTAAAGTAAGTGATAACACTCTTTTAATTGGTGTGACACTATTTAACAAAGACAGAGTATTTTCTCTACTATCACCAAATGCTAACCACTCTGTAAACATTAATACATAGTGCATTAAGATAGCTCCAACTCCTGCCATAACTGTCATAAATAGAACGGCTATCATAAACTTGACAGCATAGTATAATCGAGAAACCATTTTAAAGTTCAGCAACTAATGATTTAACTAATCCCTTGAAATCTTCTTTAATACGCTGAGTAACTTCAACGACCTCCTCATGATTGAGCTCTGATTGGAAGCCAGCGGCAAAGTTAGTAATTGCTGAAATTCCTAACACTTTAAGCCCTGAGTGAGCTGCAACGATCACCTCTGGAACCGTGGACATACCTACCGCTTGTGCGCCCATTGTTTGGAATGCACGAATTTCTGCAGGTGTTTCATAAGTGGGTCCTGATACACCCAAGTACACACCTTCTTCGAGTTTGATATTCTGTTTTTCAGCAATTTGGTGAGCTTTTTGTCGATATGTTGCTGTATAAGCATCCGACATGTCTGGGAAACGTGGTCCAAATTCTTCAAGGTTCTCACCTATGAGAGGGTTAGTCCCAATCACATTGATGTGGTCTTTGATCAGCATTAAAGTTCCTGGTCCGTATCCAATCCCACCCGCTGCATTAGTCACAAGCACACTGTGGCAAGCCAATGCTCTCATGATACGTACTGGGAAAGTAACGATTTCCATTGTATTTCCTTCATAAAAGTGAAAACGACCTTGAAGCGCTAATACCTTACGGCCTGATAAATCCCCATACACTAATTTTCCAGCATGACCAACTACTGTTGACTGTCCCCAATTTGGGATGTCTGCATAATCCACAACAATGGGATTTTCGATTTCTTCAGCTAATTCTCCTAAACCAGAGCCTAAAATAAGGCCAAATTCTGGTGCTGTGACGCCTTTTGCTTGCAAAAAGTCTCTAGTCTCATTAATTTTTTCTAATAATGTCATTTACTTACCTCCTAAACCATTATTCACTATACAATATGCTATAAACTTTGGATAATCTGTCCATCTTCTTTAACAAAATCTTTTTCCATCTTTACAGGTAAAATGGAAAAAATTTCTTCACAGGGTCGGCAGAGTTTTGCACCTTTACTCGTAACAACTATGGGACGATTAATAAGAATAGGATCTTGTATCATCGCATCAATCATTTCTTCATCTGTAACGCTAGAAGATTCCAAATTGAATTTCTCATAAGCAGGAACATCTGTTCTTAGAAGTTCCCTCGCAGAAAGTTTCATTTCTAACAACAGTTCAACTAGTTCCATCCTGCTAGGTGGTGTTTTCAGATAATAAATAATTTCTGGTTCAATACCACAATGACGAATAATGGCAAGTACGTTCCTTGATGTCCCACAATTTGGGTTATGGTAAATCCTAACTTTTTCCATCATCTTCCTCTCAATTTTTAATGCTACAAGTGTCTTAAGGAAATAAAAA
>NZ_GL636070.1:927376-981342 GCF_000186445.1 Streptococcus agalactiae ATCC 13813 | reverse complement strand
AGCATCTGGTGCCGCTCCAATACCCACTGAATCTAAGACAACTAAGTGAATGCGATCAAATTGTGACATTATATCTTCTTTCTAAGGAGGTTACGGTTAGCTCCTAAAACCGATTATTTAAATAATTATTTTTCAAGTATGTCAAGACCGTTTTTGCCTGCTACTATAACTTTATTAACCATACCATTAAATAAACCATGTTCAACAACACCAACTGTATGGTCAAGTTCATTCGCTAACTGCTTTGGATCCTCTATTTTTTTCAAATCTAGGTCGATAATGTAGTTCCCCATATCAGTGATAAAGCGGTCACCTTCTGTTTCACGGAAAGAAGGACAATAACCTTTTGATTTAAAAACCCGAAAAAGACGCTCAGAACCATATCTAACAACCTCAACAGGCAATTTAAATGCACCTAACGTTTCAACAAGTTTGCTCTCATCGACAACCCAGATATATTCTTTAGTTGGAGTAGCTACTATTTTTTCCATGAGCAGCGCACCACCGCCACCCTTGATACCATTAAAATCAGGGTCTACTTCATCTGCTCCATCCACAGTGACATCAATGACATCAATATCATCTGCTGATTTCAACGGAATACCTAATCCTCTTGCCTGCTCAGTCGTACGGTTTGACGTTGTAACGCCTACGACTTGCAATCCCTCTTCTTTGACACGGCGTCCAATTTCTTCAACAAAAAAATATGCTGTAGAACCTGTCCCTAAACCTACAATCATACCATTTTTAACGTATTTTGCAGCGGTCACTCCAGCAAGTTTTTTTAGTTCGTCCATATTTTCCCCTTTTAAGTTAATGTTATCTAATATTTTTGATAAGTCTATTCAAAACACTATCTCAAGACACATTATACCATTTTTTAAGTGATTTTTGAAAACATTTTCTTTGTTCTTTATGCATTTTAGTTAGTAGCGATAGTCAAATTCTTTATTTTTAATAATCTATTGCTAACGCACTTATATCACCTAAAATAAGTGTTCAAACAAAAAAGATGAGTTTCTTAGCTCATCTTTTTATGCATATAAGTTTTTTAGCGTTTGAATATCAACTTCTTGAATGCCGTAATGCGAACCTTTTGACTGCATAACGGAATGTTGTTGATCATTATGTCCTAGACCTAAAGCATGTCCTAATTCATGTTCGGCCGTATTAACAATCCTAGTATGGTCATAACCAAACTGTTTATTCTTAAGGTAAAATGTGTTTAATTTAACTGTTACCTTTGAAATACGATTAGTTAAAGCATTTTTCTCGGTTTCAGCTACACCCGCAGCTTGTGTTTTAGCATCTGAGTAATCCTTAGCAATAATATCAGCATTAGGATTGTCTGTTGTTTGTAACACAAAAGCACCTGTTGCATTCCAATTGGAGATTGCTTGCTTGTAAGCAGAGACCAACTCAGAATCTCTAGTTGCTATATAGATAGTTGCCTGATTTTTATCCCATCTGGTATTTTCTGAATGATGAACATTATCCGTAGCTAGATTAGTAAAGGAATTTTTGAGCTGATTAGTGTCAGCAAAATTTAAAAATGTTTTTCCTGTCTGAATAATGTCACTAAGTTGATTAGCAAATTCTGATTGACTGTGATTCGCATAGTAATACAAGCCAAATAAAATAATCGCAATAACAAGAACTGTCTTGAATATTCCCCAAATGATATTCCAAATCAATCTAAAGATAAACTTTGGAATAGCAAATATCATTCTAAATAGTGTTCTCATTTTTTATCTCACCTTCTGTGTCTAATTTCCCAAAACTTAATGATTTAGTATAACAAGACTTTACTTGGATTTCAACGATTTAGCTAATACTACGAAAGGCGCTCTTCTTTGACATAATCAATAGGGAGCCATTCTAATACTTTTTCTAATTGCTGATTCCAGTAATACCATTCATGTTTACCATGATCATTGAAATAGTCAATAGTTAAACCTAATTGACGAAGTTCATCAATTGCGACTTCATTAGCTTCAAAAAGAAAATCTTCATAACCACACCATGCATAAAATTTAGTCTTCATATCAAAAGACTCAACGTAACGCCTTAGTGAATGACGCTCTATGTTATCAGTGTTATTCAAATCGCCAAAAATTCCCGACCAATAGTTAATGTTATCGTTGCCATTATTGAATAATAAATCAAAGTCAAAAGAAAGTGCACCTGACAAAGAGGCAGCATGAGAAAAACGATTAGTCAGTAGAGCTATTTTATATGCTCCATATCCCCCCATAGATAATCCGGCAATGAAATTTTTCTCTCTCTTATCAGACATATTAGGAAAGAAACGTTTCAAAACTTTTGGTAACTCGATAGCTATTGCATCAAAATAATCCAACCCATACTTTGTGTTGGTATACCATGCTAAGTCTGTTGATGGCATCACGACGATAAGATTAGTATGACGTAAAAGACGCTCTATATTTGTGCGTTTTTGCCAAGAATTCTCATTTCCCCCCATTCCATGGAGAAGATACAAAACAGGAATGTCACAATCATCAATTTTATCATCAGACATCTCAAAAGCATCTGGGTAAATAACATTGACTTGACGTTCCGTTCCTAGTACCTTAGAGTGATATTCAATATTAAAAAATGCCATAAAAACCTCCATTCTAGCAAGAAAGGCTACCAAAATTTGGTAACCTCTTAACACTATCAACGAACTTCCATAACCACAGGAAGGATTGCTGGGCGACGTTTCGTTTGGTCAAATAAGAACTTGCTGACCTCATCACGCACTTTCCCTTTAAGTTCACCCCAGTCAAATGTATCTTTACTTAAGTAATCTTCTACCGTTGTATTAACTAATTCTGCGCTCTCACGCAAAATATCTCTGCTTTTTTTCACATACACAAAACCACGCGTATTAACACGAGCTTTAGAAATAATTTTCTTTTCTTTTTTGCTGACAGTTATAACAACAATAAAAATTCCATCTTCAGATAATACCTTGCGGTCACGAAGTACAATATTACCAACGTCACCAATAGCATTTCCATCAATCATAACATCTCCAGCAGGAACAGATCCACTATGGAAGAAGCCATCTTTTTCAAGAACCATGATGTCACCACGCTTCACAATATAAATATCATCTGCTGACATTCCTACCTCTTGAGCTAAGCCCGCATGTGCTGACAAATCCCTATACTCTCCTTGAATTGGGAAAAGGTATTTAGGTTTCAATAGATTCATTAATAATTGTAATTCGCGACCATTTGCATGACCTGATACGCGCAAATTCTGTGTTATCAATTTAACTGAGCCACCAGCTTTATAAATCAGATTTTCAACACGCGCTACAACTGCCTCTTTTGCAATACTTGGTGTTGTTACGATAAATACTAAATCACCATCTTTAATTTGAATATAACGATGACGTCCGATCGCCATTTTTTGGAGACCATTTATCGGCTCTCCCATACGTCCAGTTTCAAGGATTAATAATTCGTTATCTTCATAACGTGTCATATCTTTAGGTTTGATAATCATATTTTCATCAGCAATATGAATGCGTTTCATACGAATGGCCGTACGAACAATATTTTCAATATCAAAACCTGTTAAAACTACTCGACGACCGTTTTCTGCCGCTGCATCAAAGACCTGCTGAATACGAATGAGGTTACTTGCAACTGCTGCTACGATGACTCTACCTTCTGCGTCTTCAATAACGCTCTTAATTTCATCACCGACCTCATATTCGCTAGCAACTTGCTCATTGCTTGTAGCATTTGCAGAATCTGATAAAAGTGCTAAAACACCATCACGACCAATTTCAGCTAAACGCGCTAGATCTGTTTGGTAATATTTCCTTGCAGCTTGATCAAATTTAAAGTCACCTGTGTAAACGATATTTCCCTCTTTTGTCCCAATAACAATTCCCATTGACTCTGGAATTGAATGAGTCGTTTTAAAGAACGAAATCACCGCATCTTGAAATTCAATTTCCGTTTCACTATCAATCACATGGAAATTATTGAATTTCTTGACTGCTGTACTATTTTTAACGAATAACTTAGCTAATTCAATTGTGAGAGGTGAGCCAAACACAGGTGCTTTGACTTCGGCGATAATATAAGGCAATGCACCAATAGCATCCGCATGTCCATGGGTTAAGAAAATCCCCTGAACACGTTTTTTATTTTCAATTAAGTAATCAAGATTTGGAATAACAACATCAACACCCAGTTGTTCATTTTCAGGATATTTGAGTCCAGCATCCAAAACAAAGATAGAATCATTGACTTCTACTACATATAGGTTTTTTCCGTTTTCACGAACACCTCCAAGAGCCATGATTTTTATGTCGCTCATAATGAGTTTTCTCCTTAAATTTTGTTAATTCTTTTTTATAAAGCAGACAAGAAATTGTCCAATTATTATCATTAGTAATTGATTTATCGGTAACTTTTCTTGGGTTTGAAGAAAAACCTTATTAATCAATAATAGGAATATGAATTAAAGAGTGTGTCCTTATTTTCATTCCATTTGTACTTACGGTCCTTGTCTCTACAAGTCGATTTACAGCATTATTAGTATATCATATTTTGAAAATAATTTCTTGCAAAGTGTATAGAAAAAGAAGTGAAACACTTCCATTTCACTTCTTTTTAATCAAATAATTGATAATAGTCAGCTATAGCCATCTTGTTTTTTTGTGCCTGATTTAAATCTCTGACAATCTTGCCATCTTTCATTACTAATACACGATTTCCATATTTGAGAGCATCTTCCATATGATGTGTAATCATTAAGGCAGTCAACGAATCTTGTTTGATAAACTCATCAGTCAAGCCCATAAGCGAAACACTTGTTCTAGGATCAAGCGCTGCTGTGTGTTCGTCCAATAATAACAGATTTGGTTTTTTCAAAGTTGCCATTAATAAACTAAGCGCTTGTCTTTGTCCACCTGATAATAAACCTGTAGGTGTCTCTAAATGGCGATCAAGTCCATTACCAGTTCTAGCAATCAATTTTTGAAATTCTTCGGTATAGTTAGTAATCTTTCTAGGAACTAACGGTCTCTTTTCACCTCGAAATTTAGCAACTAATAAATTTTCAGCAACTGTCATCCTAGGTGCTGTTCCCATTTTCGGATCTTGAAATACCCGTGATAAATATTTAGCTCGTTTTTCTGCTGATAAATTAGTAACATCTTGTCCCATGATGTAAATATTTCCACTGCTTAACATCAAGGTTCCTGCAATTACATTAAAAAGCGTTGATTTTCCAGCTCCATTTCCACCCAATATTGTAATGAAGTCATGTTCATAAATACTCAAATTAACATGGTCTAATATCGTTTTCATTTCTGCTAAACCATTACTGACTTGTACAGTTGCTTCTTTTAACTCTATGATTTTCATCACCATTATAAGCGTACTCCTTTCAAAATCTTCGTTTTTAGGACAGGAACCATTAAACAAATTCCAAGCACTATTGCACTAAATAATTTTAGGTAATTCGTATTAAATCCTAAGGCGATTACTACCGTTATTAAAAATTGATAAAGAATAGAACCCACCACTATAGCAATTAAACGTTCAAAGAGAGTTAAACCAGTAGAGTAAAGTACCTCTCCAATAATAATACTAGCTAACCCAATAACAATAACACCTATACCTTTTGATACATCAGCATATCCATCTTGTTGACTTACTAAAGCTCCTGATAAAGCAATTAAGCCATTTGATACAATTAAGCCAAGCATTTCCATTTTGTCGGTATCAATGCCGAAGCTCTTTGCCATATCAGGGTTGTCTCCTGTTGCAATATAAGCTTGCCCCAAGCGTGTATAGAGAAAATAAATTAAGGCAGAAATCGCCAAGAGAATAGCTATCAAACCTAATACGAGAAGATTTAAATCATTTGAAAACGGAAGAAAATCTTTCAATGTTTGAATCTCATTTAAACCTAGATTTGCTCTTTTCATAACCATTAGCATAATAGAGTGGCATGAGGTCATTACTAAAATCCCTGCTAAAATCGTCGGTATCTTTCCTTTAGTATAAAGTAAACCAGTAACAAATCCCGCTAACATCCCTGATAGCATGCCTAGAATCGTCGCCAAAATAGGATTAACCCCTTGATTCATTAAGGTAACACAAACCGCTCCCCCTAGAGGGAAGGAGCCCTCTGTTGTCATGTCTGGAAATTTTAAGATTCTAAAGGTTAAGTATATCCCTAATCCTAATATCCCCCATAATAAACCTTGTGAAACTGATGAAATAATCATAAAACCCTCTTTCTAATCGTCAACCTTAACGGTAATTTCTGCCTGTTTCATAATCTTCTTAGGAATTTTAATTCCTAAGTGTTTGGCTGCTTTCAAATTGAGGCTTGGCTTCCCTGTATCAATAACTTTGACTGGTACATCTTTAACCGGCTTCCCTCTTAGGACTTTAATGGCCTGTTTTGCAGTTTCTAACCCTAAGCCATATTGACTCTGCGCTACTGATGCTATACTTCCTTGTTCAACCATAGTATCAACACTGGAATACACAGGTATATTAGCTTGGTTTGCTGCTACGATAACTGTTCTAAAAGCACTTGCAATAGTATTATCTTGTGGAACAAAGACAGCGTCTACTTTTTTGGTCGTGACTGACATACTTGTCTTAATTTCATTTGTAGATGGTACAGAATATTTAAGAACTTCTAGTCCTGCTTTTTGAGCATATTTTGTAAACTCAGTTACTTGTGACACAGAATTATCTTCGCTACTAGCATAAAGAATTCCTATACGTTTAACATTGGGAGTTATATCCTTGATTAATTGCACAGTTTGCTTGGTCGGAACAACGTTTGATAATCCTGTAACATTAGTTGTTGGTTTCTTCATATTCGTTACTAACTTGGCCCCTAAAGGATCAGAAACAGCTCCCATGATTATAGGAGTATCCTTAGTCGAAGCTGCTAAACCTTGTGCTGATGGTGTCGCAATTCCAATCAAAATATCATTGTGATGATTAACTAATTGTTTACTCATCGCTTGAATTTTACTTTGATCAGCTTCGGCGTTTAAAACGGTTAATTTAACTTTTTTCCCTTTATATCCTTCTTGAGCTAGACCATCTTCAACTCCCTTTTCAATAGCATCCAAAGCATCATGGGTTACATACTGTAAAATACCAATTTTAACAACTTGCTTTTCTGATAAATTAAGATGTTTTTCTGATTTGTTATAAAATAATTCCCCAACCACTAATATGGTCAATAGAATTAGCGTAGCTATCAGTCCTTTATTTTTCATATTTTCTCCTCACTTTAATAATACTCTGACTTTCTGGAGTTTAGCGCAAAAGAAAAAGCGCCTGATAAATAACTTACCTTGCGCTCTCTATTGTTAGACTAGACCAGCGCATAGATACTTTTTTGAAGTACTCCAAAAAGTCGTATCTATGCACCCATAAACACAACTTTATCTACGCCAGTTTTGCCAATTGGTAAATAATGTTTTAGTCATTTACTAGTCATCCTTTCTCATGAATTTTTCTATAATTATATACTATATTCTGAAAATTGCAAGCCTTTTGCGTTATAAAAAAATATTTTTAGCTCAGCCTATGGTATAATAAATAAGCTATAATTTTTAGAATAAGGGGGACGCCATGTCTTTTGATGGATTTTTTTTACATCACCTCACAAATGAATTACAAGAACAGATTAAAAAAGGACGTATCCAAAAAGTTAACCAACCTTTTGACCATGAATTGGTATTAACAATACGCAACAATCGTCGCAACTATAAACTACTCCTATCTGCTCATCCTGTATTTGGACGTATCCAAACTACCGAAGCAAATTTCCAAAATCCTCAAAATCCAAATACTTTTACAATGATCATGAGAAAGTATTTGCAAGGTGCAGTGATTGAAACCATTCAACAAATTGAAAATGACCGTATATTAGAAATCGTCGTGTCTAATAAAAACGAAATCGGTGATCACATTAAAGCAACACTTGTTGTTGAAATCATGGGAAAACACAGTAACATTATCTTGATTGATAAAAATGAACATAAAATTATTGAATCAATTAAGCATGTTGGTTTCTCACAAAACTCCTATCGTACTATCCTTCCTGGTTCGACTTACATTGCCCCACCCAAAACAAAAGCAATCAATCCTTTTGATGTTTCTGATCAAACCCTATTTGAGCTGCTTCAAACCAATGATCTAAGCCCTAAAAACCTCCAACAGCTCTTCCAAGGTTTAGGACGCGATACTGCGCTAGAATTATCTCACTGTTTGAAAGACAATAAACTTAACGATTTTCGTCAATTCTTTTCGAGAGAATATTATCCCAGCCTAACAGAAAAATCCTTTTCCGCTGTCCAATTCTCAAGCAGTCACGAAACATTTCAGTCTCTTGGACAATTGTTAGATTATTACTACCAAGAGAAGGCTGAAAAAGATCGCATAGCACAGCAAGCTAGTGACCTCATCCACCGTGTTCAAAGTGAGTTAGAGAAAAATATCAAAAAACTAGCTAAGCAACAAGACGAACTTCTAGCTACTGAAAATGCAGAGGAGTTTCGCCAAAAAGGAGAGCTTCTAACTACCTATCTCTCTATGGTACCAAATAATCAAGATGTCGTTGTGCTTGATAATTATTACACCAACCAAACCATTGAGATTTCACTTGATCGAGCTTTAACACCCAACCAAAATGCCCAACGCTACTTTAAAAAATATCAAAAATTAAAAGAAGCTGTAAAACATTTAAAAGGAATTATTTCAGATACGGAAAATACAATCACCTACCTTGAATCTGTTGAAACATCGCTAAATCATGCTTCTATGGAAGATATCAATGATATTCGTGAAGAACTTGTTGAAACTGGATTTATTAAGCGACGCGCACATGATAAACAACATAAGCGCAAAAAACCTGAACAATATTTAGCATCCGATGGCAAGACTATTATTATGGTGGGACGTAATAATCTCCAAAATGACGAGTTAACATTTAAAATGGCTCGTAAAGGGGAGTTGTGGTTTCATGCCAAGGATATCCCCGGAAGTCATGTGTTAATTCGGGATAACCTCAATCCAAGTGACGAGGTTAAGACAGATGCCGCCGAGTTAGCTGCTTATTACTCTAAAGCTCGTCTCTCCAATCTTGTTCAAGTAGACATGATTGAAGCAAAAAAACTCAATAAACCAAGTGGTACTAAGCCAGGTTTTGTAACTTACACTGGTCAAAAAACCTTACGAGTCACTCCCACACAAGAAAAAATAGATAGCCTTAAACTAAAAAAATAGACTGGGACATATCCCTGTCTATTTTTAGTGTTATTAATTATTTATAGGTATTCTTATTCACTTAAATCAATATCTTCTCTAAGCTTTTGTAGGTCAAAGTTAGCTTTCAAAAATTCTTGATCTTGAGTTGGGAAACATTGGTCAAGTTGGTCAACCTTCCCAATTTCAACTTTTCCTTGTGTGAGCGAGTAATCCATAACATGCCCACCGAAAGTTAAATCGTCTGAAATAAAGTGGACATGGAACCCTTTTACCCCCACACCATGAAATAACTCCGGCGTCCAAATCCCAACCAACGTACCAGATACATTCTCTCTGGTAAATTCTGGCTGATTAGATGCAATATCTGCAAAACGTTTATGTTGTGGAGATTTTGGAATCATACGAACGTGCATTCTTGAAAACGTTCCTTTGATTTTTAAAGACTTAAAGAGATTTTGACCTTCAAAGTTTTTTAGAATCATCTCTTCCAAATCCTTATTATCTATCTCAGCATTGATATCAAATTGTTTTTGGATATGGTGTGGTAAAACCGCTGCATAGGGTACTGTCACATCATCTGATAATTGGATAATCTCTGCTTTACCATCTGTACCAATAGCTTGATAAGCTTTCCCATCCAATACAATCAATTCACCATCAATCATATGAACAGTACCGATTCCTAAGTCACCGTGAGTTAATAATTCTCCGATAGTTAGACTGCCTTTATACAATCCTGCCATCAGTGAACTCAAGGTACTGTATTGAAATAATTTAACTGTTTCTGACATATTAGACCTCGTCTTAGTAGAACTCGTCAGGTAAGATTGTTTCACCTAGTGTCACGTTATCTTTATAGTCAATAGGCACATCAATCAACACTGGTCCATTTTCAGCATCAATTAGAGCTTGTTTGAGTGTTTCTTCAAAACTGTCTTTGCTGTCTACACGGTAACCTTTAGCACCGAAACTTTCAGCGTATTTTACAAAATCAACTGGTCCAAAGTCAACACCTGAAGAACGCCCATACTTCATTTCTTCTTGGAATTCAACCATGTTATATTTTCCATCGTTCCAAATAATGTGAACAATTGGTAGATGAAGACGAACTGCAGTTTCTAACTCTTGAGCTGAGAATAAGAAGCCACCATCACCAGAAACTGAAATAACTTTTGTGTTGGGACGCAAAAGAGCCGCAGAAATTGCCCAAGGTAGAGCAACTCCTAATGTTTGCATTCCGTTTGAGAAGAGCAAGTGACGCGCTTCATATGATTTAAAGTAGCGAGCCATCCAAATATAATGGCTTCCCACATCAACTGTAACAGTCATGTCATCGGTGGTATTTTCTTGGAGTACATCAATGAGATCAAGAGGATGGACAAGTCCATGAGCTGAGTCACGATCAAATTTAACATCGCTAACGTTTTCAATGTTATTACGAAGACCTTTCAAATACTCTTTTGAACCTTCAGGCAATTCATATCCTTTAATAGCTGGTAAAAGTAAATCAAGTGTATGTGCCATGTCTCCAATCAGTTCTCGCTCGGGTTGGAAATACGTATCAATTTCTGCTTGTTCAACATCAATAACAATAATACGAGCAGAAATTTCAGCATTCCAGTTACGCGCCTCATATTCAATAGGGTCATACCCGATAGCAATAACTAGGTCTGCACGCTTCAAAAGCATATCTCCAGGTTGATTACGGAAGAGGCCTACACGACCAAAGAATGTTTCATCCTCGAGCTCACGTGACACAATACCCGCACCTTGGAAAGTTTCTACTACTGGTAGTTTAACAGCATCAAGAAGTCGACGTACGGCAGCAGTTACTCCCTCTGAAGATGCGCCATTTCCTAATAACAGTACCGGTAAAACAGCATTGTTAATAGCTTGCGCTAAATAATTAATATCTAAAACAGATGCCGAACCCAATTTAGGTGCACTAAGAGGTTTGATTGCTTTTACTGAGACTGGACTGTCTGTAACGTCTTGAGGAATAGAGATAAAACTTGCTCCTGGTTTACCAGATTTAGCAAGACGATAGGCGTTTGCAACAGTTTCTGACAAAGTATTAGGGTCATGAACCTCAGCAGAATATTTTGTAATAGGTTCCAGCATAGCAACGTTATTCATTGATTGATGAGCACGTTTCAATAAATCTCCTCGCTTAACCTGTCCACCAATTGCAAGAACAGCATCACCTTCATCTGTCGCAGTAACTAACCCTGTTGCCAAGTTCGAGATCCCAGGTCCACTAGTTGCAATAACAACTCCTGGTTCTCCCGTAATACGCCCGACAGCCTGAGCCATAAAAGTCGCGTTCTGCTCATGACGAGCAACAATTAACTCTGGACCTTTATCTTCTAGAGTGTCAAATACGCGGTCAATCTTAGCTCCTGGGATACCAAAAACATATTTGACATCATGATTAATTAGGCTATCGACAATTAAGTCAGCCCCATATTGATTATGTGATTCTGTCATTTTATCTCCCTCTTTTCACAAGAATAGTTCAATTATATCACAGTTTTTACATCAGATTGTGAAAAATTACTTGTGAATTTTTTATTTTTTTCTGTAAGTGTTTTCCTATTTAAATGTTATTCACCCATTCTGACATCTCTATATCGTCTGGAACTAATTTTAAATAAGCCTTTCCTACTTCTTGTGCCTTATCAAGGTAACCAAATTCTCTCAAAATGTAAGCATAATCTTGTAAAAATTCTGGATTATCTTTTAAATCATTATACAAAGGTTGATAATAGTCTACACTATCATCCATTTCTAAAGCCTTGTGTGCTTTAGCGATATTCCATTTTGCAAGGATATTTTCTAAATCATCATTGTCTAATTCCAAGACTTCCTCAAACCGCTCTTCTTCAAGATACAAATTTGACAATCTCATAACAATTTCATCTTGGTTTTCAGAAACTTTTTCAGCTTGTTTCAAATAAGACTCCGACGAAGGAACATCATGTAATTCATACGATAATTGTGAAGCTAGTAAGAGAAGTTGACCATCAAAACTATTTTTACGAAGACCTTGCTGAACTAGACGTAAAGCTTCTTCAGATTTATGCTCCTCACGAAGAGATAAACCATAGATATATTCATAGCCATCAAAGTCTGGATTAATAGTATCCAACTGTTTAAAATAAAGGTTAGCTTTTTGATATTCTTCTTGATCATAAAGGATTGTTGCTAACTCAAAAACTGTTAAATCATCATACTCAATGTCAACGGCTTTTTCTAAAAATTCGATAGCTGCATCAAATTTCCCCATAATAGCATAGGATTTACCAATACGCTGATAAGTTGAAACTCCAGTCGTTTCTAAGATTTCTCGATTGTCAAGTGAGGCGTACCCTTCTATCGCTTCTTGATAATGTTCCAAACTAAGGTTCATTTCAGCTAAACCAAACGTAACCAATGAGTCATCGCTAAGTTTGCTGGCTAGCAAAAGCTTTTCACGCGCAACATCAGTCAAGCCTTCCATATCATATAAGTCAGCCATAACAAGGAGGGCTGAAACGTACTCTTGACTATCTTCTGAGATATAATCTAAGTATAAGAATGCTTGTTCAATATCTCCATCTTCGGCAACAATTTGAGCTAAATTGATAGCAACTTCTGGATAATTTGGTCGGATTTGATCATAGAGACGTTTTGCTTGGGGTAAAAAACCAATACTCTCCAAATAAGCTCCTAGTTCCAATAAGACTTCCTCAGGATCATTTTTCAACGCTTTTTCGAAATACTTGTTAGCATGTTCTAAATCCTGATTTTGGATAGAAACAATCATTTTTTCACTATTCAACATTTTTAACTTCTTCACTTCTTTCTTCAGTAACAACATCTACTGTATATAGCCCACTGACAGCTTTGTACCAATCAAACAATTCTTTAACAACAACTTTGATAGATGCATAAATCGGAATACTGAGGAATACTCCCCAAACACCAAACATCGCTCCAGAGGTTAATAAAATAAACATAATTGTAATTGGATGAATGCTAAGTTTATTACCTAAAACCAAGGGTGAGACAAAGCGTCCCTCTAGAGTTTGCTCAATAACAAAAACAATCGCAACTTTAACAACCATAACAGGTCCTGCGACAAGCGCTAAGATAAACACTGGAATTTGGGCAACAAAACTTCCCAAATAGGGAACCATATTTAACACACCGGCAATAATCCCTAATGTCACGCCATATCTAAGGCCTATAATACTATACATTATTGAAAAAATAACACCAACAGTAATAGCAACAATGATTTGTCCTTGCACATACCCTGACATTTGACTATTCATTTCTCGCAAAATACGATCAGTTGGTTGGCGTAGTTTGGTTGGTAAAACCATTAAGAAACCATTCTTCATTTTGCGGCTATCTCTTAAAAGATAAAACAAAATAAAGGGAGCCATAATTGTTGCTACTGTCACACGTGCAACTGTACTAGCTAAATTTCCTGCCCAATCTAAAACATTCTTTGAAAATTTTTCAGCATAAGAGACTGCTTGGCTACTGATATTAGATAATATGCTCGATATTTCCCCTTTATAAGATTTTAACCAAGGGTTGTGATCTATAAACGAACTTGTTTCCATTTGCACTTTATTCACATATGAAGGGAGATCTTCCATAAAATGGCGTAATTGATTACTCATCATGGGAATAAAACTAGACATTGCCCAAATTAACAGAAGGATTATAATAGTAAAAACTGCTAATATCGCTGTTACACGCTTAATTCCCCGCTTCTCTAAAAATGTAACCATAGGTTTTAATAGGTAATAAAGCAAGCCAGAAATTACAAGCGGCAATATCAGCACAGCAAGAAAATCAAACACAGGTTTAAACATAAAAGAGATTTTGGTAAAAATAAAAATCGTTAAAAATACCAAAAAGGTAATCATGAGAGCAATAACTGCTTGATTATTTAAGATCCATTTAAAAAACAAACTATTTTTAAATTCTTTTTCTGATGGTCGATTCATTCACATATCCTTTCAAGATGAATTCTAATTTTAATTCTCATTTATTATAACACGTTAAATTAAATTAAACTCAAAACAAGAGTGTAAAAAGTTAATTTTGAACGATTTTATGCACAACATGACCTGGCCATTCTATCAAATCCTGTGCTAAAAAATTAGGATTACAATCAATTTTTGTTAATTCTTTTATTGGAAGCCATACAAAATGTCGCTTATGCGTTCCTTCTTTGATAGATTCTGGCGCCTGACCCAAGAGATTAACAAAATATAAAAATTCAACTGAGTGATAATGATGTCTCTTAATATTAAACTGATTCTCAACAATATAGGCTAAATCACCAACTTGGCTGTGAAGACCTATTTCCTCAAGTACTTCTCTCGCAACAGCCTTATTGCTATCTTCTCCAACTTGAAGCGCCCCACCTGGCAAATAGTATTTATCGAGATGAGGAGCATATATTAATAACAGTTTTTGATTTTCCATGATTAAAGCAGAAACTCTGACTCCGAATGTTTCGAGCTGGTCTCTAACCCTAAAATCTCTATTTTTCATAAAAATTAACCGTCTTTTCAATTAAATTTTGGTGTTCATCATAAACAAACTTAGCAGAAAAGAAAGGAACATCTTCTAAAATCCATTTAAAAATTTCGTAATCTCCTTGCCACGTTGGCTTAGAGAGAACTTGATCATATGGTACCCATTCTAAGGTTCCTTCTCGTGATTCATCATCTGAAATTAACTCTCCTTCATAATCTGTTACTTTAAAGACATAGGTATACCAATCATGACCTGGCGTAAATTCAGGAAAAGTGATGACTCCTTTAAAATCCATTTTTTTTACTGTTAAATGGGTTTCTTCTAGAATTTCACGCTTAGCACATTCATCCGGAGTTTCACCTGCCTCCAGTTTACCGCCTACCGAGATCCACTTTCCCTCATGAACATCATTCTCTTTTTTGTTGCGGTGCAATAGAAGTAATTCCTTGCCATTGTCAATGTAACAAATTGTTGCTAATTTAGTCATTTCAAACTCCTCTCATTCTCATATTATAACAAAAAATAACCTTTATTTAGGCAATTTACTATCAAAGTAGCACACAAATGATTAAACAAATTATTTTGTTTACCAGTTATTTACTTTTCACTTTGATGACATTTTAAAGGTTCTTTATCATAAACCTTTAAAGCATGCTATAATTAGGAAAAACCGGTTTACAATTTTAAACCCTAAGGAGTAAAAATGGAAATCAAAAAGAAACATCGTATTATGCTTTATTCAGCCCTTATTTTAGGAACAATATTGGTTAACAATAGTTACCAAGCTAAAGCTGAAGAGCTTACCAAAACTACCTCAACGTCCCAAATAAGAGATACTCAAACTAATAATATTGAAGTTCTCCAGACTGAAAGTACCACTGTCAAAGAGACTAGCACCACAACCACACAACAAGATCTGTCTAACCCCACAGCTTCAACCGCAACTGCAACAGCCACTCATAGCACAATGAAACAAGTAGTAGATAATCAAACTCAAAATAAGGAGCTGGTGAAAAACGGAGATTTTAATCAAACTAACCCTGTATCTGGAAGCTGGTCACATACAAGCGCTAGGGAATGGTCTGCTTGGATTGATAAAGAAAATACTGCTGATAAATCACCTATTATCCAACGTACCGAACAAGGCCAAGTAAGCCTATCCAGCGACAAAGGCTTTAGAGGTGCTGTAACACAAAAAGTGAACATTGATCCCACTAAAAAATATGAGGTCAAGTTTGATATTGAAACAAGTAACAAGGCTGGACAAGCTTTCCTTCGTATTATGGAGAAAAAAGACAACAATACGCGACTTTGGCTTTCTGAGATGACCAGCGGTACTACTAACAAACATACCTTAACAAAGATATATAACCCAAAGTTAAATGTCTCCGAGGTGACACTTGAACTTTATTATGAAAAAGGAACTGGTTCTGCTACTTTTGATAATATATCAATGAAAGCAAAAGGCCCTAAAGACTCAGAGCATCCACAACCCGTCACAACACAAATTGAAGAAAGCGTTAATACGGCTTTAAACAAAAATTACGTTTTTAATAAAGCTGACTACCAATACACTCTAACCAATCCGTCTCTCGGGAAAATTGTTGGTGGAATATTGTATCCAAACGCTACTGGTTCAACAACTGTTAAAATATCTGATAAATCTGGTAAAATAATTAAAGAAGTACCGTTATCAGTTACAGCTTCAACAGAAGATAAGTTTACAAAACTCCTCGACAAATGGAACGACGTGACTATTGGTAATCATGTTTACGATACTAATGATTCGAACATGCAAAAGATTAATCAGAAATTGGATGAAACTAACGCCAAAAACATCAAAACTATCAAACTGGATTCTAATCGCACTTTCCTTTGGAAAGATTTAGATAATCTCAATAATTCAGCACAGTTAACCGCTACTTATCGTCGTTTGGAAGATTTAGCTAAACAAATCACCAATCCACACTCTACTATTTACAAAAATGAAAAAGCTATTCGTACTGTAAAAGAGAGTCTGGCTTGGCTTCATCAAAACTTCTACAATGTTAATAAAGATATAGAAGGCTCTGCCAATTGGTGGGATTTTGAAATCGGTGTTCCTCGCTCAATTACAGGTACCCTAGCTCTCATGAATAACTACTTCACTGACGCTGAAATAAAAACTTATACCGACCCAATTGAACACTTTGTTCCTGATGCAGAATATTTCCGTAAAACGCTTGTCAATCCATTTAAAGCTCTTGGTGGTAATCTAGTAGATATGGGACGCGTTAAAATCATTGAAGGTTTACTTCGTAAAGACAATACTATTATCGAAAAAACTTCTCATTCTCTAAAAAATCTTTTTACTACTGCTACTAAAGCTGAAGGCTTCTATGCTGACGGTTCTTACATCGACCATACGAATGTTGCTTATACTGGCGCCTATGGTAATGTTCTGATAGATGGTTTGACACAATTGCTGCCTATCATTCAAGAAACTGACTATAAAATCTCTAATCAAGAACTTGATATGGTTTATAAATGGATTAATCAATCATTTTTACCTTTAATTGTAAAAGGTGAGTTAATGGATATGAGTCGTGGACGCTCAATTAGTAGAGAGGCTGCTTCTTCGCATGCGGCTGCAGTTGAAGTTCTCAGAGGTTTCCTCAGATTGGCTAACATGTCTAATGAAGAGCGAAACTTAGACCTCAAATCAACTATTAAAACGATTATCACTTCAAATAAATTCTACAACGTCTTCAATAACCTCAAATCGTATTCCGATATTGCCAACATGAATAAGCTGTTTAATGACAGTACAGTCGCTACTAAACCTTTAAAAAGTAATTTATCAACCTTTAATAGCATGGACCGCTTAGCTTATTATAATGCCGAGAAAGACTTTGGTTTCGCGCTTTCATTACATTCTAAACGTACCCTCAACTATGAAGGAATGAATGATGAAAATACACGTGGTTGGTATACCGGAGATGGTATGTTCTATCTTTATAATAGTGATCAATCTCATTATAGTAATCATTTTTGGCCAACCGTCAATCCTTATAAAATGGCTGGAACAACTGAAAAAGATGCTAAGCGTGAAGATACGACTAAGGATTTCATGAGCAAACATAGCAAAGACGCTAAAGAAAAAACCGGTCAAGTTACAGGAGCATCTGACTTTGTTGGTTCCGTCAAACTTAATGATCACTTTGCTCTTGCCGCTATGGACTTTACTAACTGGGATCGCACCTTAACAGCACAAAAAGGTTGGGTTATCTTAAATGATAAGATTGTCTTTTTAGGTAACAACATCAAGAATACTAACGGCATTGGAAATGTTTCTACAACAATTGATCAACGAAAAGACGATTCTAAAACACCTTATACTACATACGTCAATGGAAAAACTGTTGATTTAAAGCAAGCAAGTTCTCAACAATTTACAGATACAAAGAGTGTCTTTTTAGAATCAAAAGAACCTGGTCGCAATATTGGTTATATCTTCTTTAAAAATAGCACTATTGATATTGAACGCAAAGAGCAAACAGGTACTTGGAACAGCATTAATCGTACTTCTAAAAATACCTCAATCGTTAGCAATCCTTTTATCACTATAAGCCAAAAGCATGACAACAAAGGTGATAGCTATGGTTACATGATGGTTCCAAACATCGATCGCACAAGTTTTGATAAATTAGCCAACAGCAAAGAAGTAGAATTACTAGAAAATAGTTCAAAACAACAGGTTATCTATGATAAAAACAGTCAAACTTGGGCTGTTATCAAACACGATAATCAAGAGAGTCTCATTAACAATCAATTCAAAATGAGTAAAGCGGGACTTTACCTAGTACAAAAAGTTGGTAATGACTATCAAAATGTCTATTACCAACCTCAAACCATGACAAAAACAGACCAATTAGCTATCTAACTAGTCGTACATAAAAAACCTATCATCAAAATGATAGGTTTTTTGGTTCAATTACTTAATGACTTCTTGAGTTTTAGCATACTTGGCTTCTACAGCATCTTTTTCTGCTTTCCACCATATCTCATTTTCTGTATACCATTTAATAGTTTCTTCCAAACCTTCTGAAAAGTTTGTAAATTGTGGTTCCCAGCCGAGTTCTTCACGCAATTTTGTAGAATCGATAGCGTAACGAAGATCATGACCAGCACGGTCAGTTACGTGATCGTAAGCGTCTTTTGGTTGACCCATTTTCTCAAGGATAAGTTCAAGAACCTCCTTGTTGTTTTTCTCACCGTCGGCACCAATAAGGTATGTTTCACCAATACGACCCTTAGTCAAAATAGCCCAGACACCTGTTGAATGATCATTTGTGTGGATCCAGTCACGGACGTTTTTACCTTCACCATAAAGTTTCGGTTTGATTCCTGCCAAGATATTTGTAATTTGACGTGGAATGAATTTTTCGATGTGTTGGTATGGTCCATAGTTATTTGAACAGTTCGAAATGGTCGCTTTTACGCTGAAGGAACGTACCCATGCCTTAACGATAAGGTCAGAAGCTGCCTTAGTTGATGAGTAAGGTGATGATGGATTGTATTTTGTTTCAGCAGTGAATTTTTCACCTGGTCCTTCACCATTTCCTGGAAGGTCTTCACGAAGTGGAAGATCTCCATAAACTTCATCAGTTGACACGTGGTGGAAACGGATATCGTATTTACGAGCTGCTTCAAGCAAAGTGTAAGTTCCGATAAAGTTTGTATGGATAAATGGACTTGGATCTTCCAATGAGTTATCGTTGTGACTCTCAGCCGCATAGTGAACAATAGCATCCGCTTTAGCAGCCAATTTGTCTACCAATTCAGCGTCAGCGATGTCACCAACAACTAACTCAACACGATCACCAAGAATGGCTTCAATGTTAGCACGATTACCTGCATATGTCAATTTATCAAGGACAGTTACATGAACATCTGGGTGGTTATTGTAAACATAGTGTACAAAATTTGATCCGATGAAACCAGCTCCACCAGTTACGATAATGTTTTTATACATTTTTTTCTCCAATTTTTTATTAAGACTTGCTGTTATCCAGAGCAAACCTTTTTAGTGGTTCGCATTACGAACCATTTTATTACTTAATAATTTTTCTAAATAATCAATTTTTGCAAAGTCTTTGTGATTATTCTTATCTGATCGATAAGAATCTTTTGAGGATGCTTGGTATATTTTTAGGTATTGATCTAAAGTTGGTAGAAAATAGTGAGCGCCATTTGTCTCAATTTCTTCCAAGTCATCTATAGGTATACCTGCAAATTCTGGAAGTGAGTGGAGACCACCAAACTCAACAGAAAGGCCTTCTTTCTGGTATTCATGCTCATGACGATCTACAAGATTAAATCCTAGTTTTTCCATTATCACATTTATTTCAGCGAATTGGAAAATACGCCCCTCATCAGGCGCCTCCCATCCTCTAGGGTCACTAGGAACATGAATATCTAAGTCTCTAGCTTTCCAATCTCGACCTGTACGTACTTCTAAGCCAACCGATCCCATCAACAAAGGCGTAATCCCTATTAGATTCAATTCATTGGTGATAGTCAAAAAAAAATCAAACATTACAAATCTTCCTTCTTCAAAGGTTTTACATCTTTGAGAAGTGGGTGATTCTTATCTGCTTCTGAGACTTCTGCTTCTTCAAGGTTTTCCCACTGAATGCCTAGATTTGGATCTGCATAGTTAACGAAAGCATATTTTGGTTTGAGTTCAAGTGCCCAATAATCGTTAACGAGATAAGTATAAGCTGCTTTATCTGAAAGAACTTGGAAACCATTAGCAACGCCACGTGGAACAAAGATACCTTTTGAGGCATCGATAATCGTTTGGTAAACGTTACCAAAACTGTCACCTTCACGGAGGTCAACCCAAGTACCGATCACACGTCCTTCATCAGCGATCGAAACATATTTATCCCAAGGCTCTGCATGGAGACCTCGCAAAGTATTTTTTTTGTTAAACGAAATATTGTTTTGTAGTTTGTCTGCCTCAAAGAAGCTTTCTGGGAAACCAAGCGGTATCATTTTTTCTTTTTGAAAGTTCTCTTTGAACCATCCACGGTTGTCTCCACGAACGGGAATATCGAATTCCAACAATCCAGGAATGGCTTCAATTGGGCGACAAGTTAATTCTTTATCAAAAAATTGTTCAGTCATTAGGCTTCTCCAATCAAACGAAGTAGGTATTGACCATACTCATTTTTCTTAAGTGGTTGTGCCAACTCAAGGACTTGTTCACGAGTGATGTAGCCCATGCGGTAAGCAATTTCCTCAAGGTTAGCAACTTGAACGTTTTGCATGCGTTGTACTGTTTCAATATATTGTGCTGCTTCAAGAAGACTTTCGTGAGTTCCAGTGTCTAACCACGCAAATCCACGTCCCATTAACTCAACTGATAAGTCACCTCTATCAAGGTAGGCTTTGTTAACATCAGTAATTTCAAGTTCTCCACGAGGGCTTGGCTTAATATTTTTAGCGATTTCAACCACATCGTTATCATAGAAATAAAGACCTGTGACAGCATAATTAGACTTAGGTTGCGCTGGTTTTTCTTCAATAGAAATGGCATTCATATCAGTATCAAACTCGACAACACCAAAACGTTCTGGATCTTTTACTTGATAGCCAAAGACAGTTGCTCCACTTTCTTTACTAGCTGCACGTTGTAGCATTGCAGATAAACCTGGTCCATGGTAAATATTATCACCTAATACTAAGGCAACGTGATCATCGCCAATAAAATCTTCACCGATAATGAAGGCCTGTGCTAACCCATCTGGGCTTGGTTGTTCAGCATAAGAAAGAGAGATTCCTAATTCTGAACCATCTCCAAGCATATCTTCAAAGCGAGGCAAATCTTGTGGAGTAGAAATAATCAGTATTTCTTTTATTCCTGCCAACATCAAAACTGACAATGGATAATAAATCATTGGTTTATCATAAATTGGCATCAATTGTTTTGATGCAGCACGAGTTAATGGGTACAAGCGAGTACCTGAACCTCCCGCTAAAATAATACCTTTCATAGTAAGGTCTCCTTATTTATATTAATCCTACATATTATAACACTTTTTTTAAACGCTATCATCTACTAATCTTTTTCACGTATTTCGTAATATCGTAATCCTCTAAATTTAGCTGATTTTCTTTATTTAAGATTAATTGACATAATTCATAACCAATTAATGGGCCCACTGTTAAGCCAGTTGATCCTAATCCACTTGCAGCATATGCACCCTCCATACAAGGGACAGGGCCCAAAAATGGAGAAAAATCACTTGTATAGGCACGAATTCCAACACGTTCAGAAGTCGTATCTGCTTTTTTTAATTGCGGAAAATAGCCAATAGCTTGCTCTTCAAACTTGTCTAAGACTTTTAAATCAATGTTTAAATCAAAAGCCATATCATTTTCGTGACTTGCACCTACAGAGACTTTACCATTATCAAATGGGATAATATCTAGCTCACCTTCTGGCATTACAACAGGATATTTTCCTGTATTAATATTGCTAAAATAATAGTCTCGCAATTGCCCTTTTTGAGGGCGAACATCTACCTGATAGTTGTGCTCATCTAATATCTTAGCTAGCCAGGCTCCACTCGCTAAAACAAGTTTATCAAAATCAATTCCTTGAACACGAAAGCCATTATCAGTTATCGTAAAGTGAACTTCATCCTTGATGACATTAACACCACTTGCTTCTAACAATATTCGTGTTAAGTCCGCCCCTTCTACTCGCGCTCCTCCACTCGCATAAAGTAACTGTTCATAGCCATCTAACTCAGGAAAGTGAGTATTTGCTTCACTTTTATTTAGTATTTGTAAATCACCTATTAGAGGAGATTCTAGTCGACGTTTATCTGCTAGTGCAAACAATGACTCTAACTGACTCTCGTCCTTTTTTAATAAGAAAACACCAGTTTGCTGATAAAATTTTGTTTCAAAACCATCTTTTTGTAAATCCGTGACTAGCTTTGAATAAAAATCAGCCCCCAACCTCGCCATGCGATACCAGGCTTTATTACGACGTTTTGAAAACCATGGGCTAATAATCCCCGCAGCAGCCTTAGTTGCTTGTCCAACTCCATAGTCAAAAACAGTAACCTGAATATCCTTTTCTTTTGATAAGTAATAGGCTAGTGTCGCTCCGACTGCTCCTGCACCAATAATTGCTATCTTTTTCATAATAGCTCCTACATATGGTAAAAGGGATTTGTTGGAGCTTTACTCTCTAAAACTGAAATATCCCAGTCTTTTTCAAGTTTCCACTGCTCAATCATAGTAGCTATTTTAGAAACAAATAAAACCTCAATATGATGGCCTGGGTCAATCGCAAGCAAACCATTTGTGATCATTTCTTGTGCAGTATGATAATAAATATCTCCTGTTACAAAAACATCTGCTCCTTTCGCAATAGCTTCTTTGTAGAAACTTTGCCCACTCCCCCCACAAATAGCAACTCGTTGAATTTCAGGATTAGATTTATCATATGAAACTAAACGAACGCTATCTAAACCAAACACATCTTTAATTTTCCATGCAAAAAATTCAAAACTCTGGGGTCTAACATCACCAATGCGACCAATACCATAACCATTACTTGTTTCAGATAATATATCGGGATATTGAATATCTAATAATTCACAAAACCAGTCGTTAAGTCCATTAGGAACGATGTCTATATTAGTATGGCTCACATAAACAGCAATGTCTGATTTAAGAAGGTCTATATAAATCTTATTTTGCGGCGTTGCTACCAAATCCTTTAATGGACGAAAAATAGGAGCATGCTTTACAATAAGAAGATCTACTTGACGTTCAATTGCTTCAGCTACTGTAGTCTCTCGAACATCTAAAGCTACCATGACTGTCTTTATTTCTTTATCTAAAGATCCAATTTGAAGACCTGAAATATCTCCTTCCATAGATAATTCCTGTGGACAATAAGTTTCATATACATCAATAAGTTCTCTAGCTTTCATCAAGAACCTCCTTTATATCCTGTATTTTATCTTCCAAAATAGCGCGTTCTTCAATTTTACTATTGGGAATAGAGTTTAAAGCAAAAGTTAATTTATTAAGCTCATTTTGCCATTTTTCTTTAAAAACCGTTGTGTTATTGGATAATAAAAATGGACCAAATCGCAATTCTTTAGCAGTTAAATTCATATGACCATGCTTAACAACTAAAATTTCATAGCATTTGTCATTTTCAGTCAAGATATCTTCTGCTAGTATTTCAAAATCATTTGCAGTTAACCATTTTCTTAAATCATCTTCCCGATTATTAGGTTGTAAGACTAGTGTTTTAACGTGCTGAAGTTTGTCTATATCGTTATTCAAAATATCAGCAATCAAACGACCACCCATTCCACAGATAGTTATCGTATCAATATTATCTGCTTCTTCAAAAGCTGACAAACCATTTGCTAAGCGAACATCTATCTTTGAAGTGAGACCATGTTCTGAAACGTTTTTCAACGCAGACTGATACGGTCCATTCACCACTTCACCAGCAATGGCAAAATCACAGTATCCCATCTGTAACAAAAAAATAGGTAAGTAAGCATGATCACTTCCTACATCTAATAAACGAGCTCCTTTTGGAACATAGTTTGCAACTTTTTGTAATCGTTTTGATAATTGTAAATCCATTGTATTTCCTTCAGTTTTTCTCTGTTAAAAGTATAACATCATTAACATCAAAAGAAAAGGAGCAGACCTAATGTATCAACCATTCTGTCTCCTCCTAGTAAACTTATTCCCATAAATTCATTGCATTTTTAAAATCATCCGAAATCGCTAAATCTTTCATTTGGTTATCTTCACGTGCTTGTTTTCTCTCTTCAATTTGTCGAAGTGTCGTCAATCCTTCACGCCGCCAGTTGCGAAGGATAGCATTGATATAATTCCAACTTGTTTTCCCATTGAAAACCGCTTCTCTAAGAGCTGCCCTAACAATATCAGGATCTGTCTGATCTTCTTGCAGTGTCTTTTGTAAATCTTCTAATTCAAAAGGACTTAATAGGCGACCTAATTCACGTTCGAAGTCTCCTACTAAATCTTTCAGACGATTCGAATCAGAGGTTTTATTGTCTATTATTACTTGATTATCCTCTTCGAAAAGTTTATCTAATTTAGCAAACACAGGGCTTGTATCAAAGATAATCTCGATTTCATGATTCAACTCAATTGTTTTGACATCTAGTAAACCTTGACTTGTTAAATTCGATATAGAACGATTGATATCTGCCACTGTTTTATCAAGTGATGTCGCAATACGGCTCGGTGTTAGATCGGATAAATTAGTTGTATTTTGTAAATAGAAAAATTGCCAAACTAAAAAATCGTCTGCTGTCTTAAAAATAGATTTAAAGTGAAAAAATAAAGCACTTGGTAGAGTCAATTGCCCTGACTGATATTGTTCCAAATAAGTCATAACCTTTCAAATCCTCTCTATCGTCCTAAAATTATGAAATGTGTAACAAAAAGCACCTCTCAACTATTATCATAGCACTTAGAGGCGCCCTTATCATTCATCTATCTTGAATAGGCCTTATCCTGGAAAGTTCATCAATACCTTAGTATCATAACCTTCAATAGCTTTACGACCATTTAATCCATCAAGTTCAACTAGGAAAGCACAGCCTGCGACAACGCCACCAAGTTTTTCAATCATTTCAATTGTCGCTTTTACTGTTCCACCAGTAGCTAAAAGGTCATCAACAATTAAAACACGTTGACCTGGTTTAATAGCATCTGCGTGCATTGTCAATGTATCAAGACCATATTCTTTTTCATAGTCAGCTGAAATAACTTCGCGTGGTAATTTACCTGGTTTACGGACTGGAGCAAAACCAATACCAAGAGCATAAGCAACTGGGCAACCAACAATAAAGCCACGAGCTTCTGGTCCAACAATCATATCAATATCTTTATCAGCAGCATATTGTACAATTTCACGAACAGCATAGCTGTATGCTTTACCATCAGCCATTAATGGGGAGATATCACGGAAAGTAATTCCTTCTTGAGGATAGTTTTCAATTGAAGCGATGTAATTATTTAAATCCATTTCACTTGTCTTTCTAAGGGGAAACCCCTAAAATGTTTTACTCTTCATTATATCATAAAATTAAATAAAATAGTACTGGAAACTTTTAAACCATATGCTAGTTTTGCATATGGTTTAAAAAATTAGGCATCTGTTACCTTGACAAAAGGTGCTCCAATATCAATTCTATCCTCACTATAATAGCTCTGTTCTTTCCAAAGTTGTGAAATTGGATACCAACCAGACAAGGACGGTGTGTAAGGGTCAGAGACATGTGTCAATCCGTTATTATATCCTTTGAGAACGATTTCATGACTTCCATGAAGAACAAAAACATTATTTTGTACTGCCGCTAGGACATGATAACCATCCTTCAACGCTTGTACAAGGTTAGCTTGAGTTCCTAATGCAGTTGCAGTTACACCCCATTCTTTGGCTGCTTTTAAAATTCCTCTAGAAGTTGTTCCTTGAACACCACGATTAAATTCAACTGTCTTATGGTAAAGGTAATCTGCAATTTGCGTTGGTAAAACAGTTTCTCCTTTCAAAGAAGACAAAATCATAGCTAGAGAAGTTGGTACACAACCAGTTTCTCCTAAAGTTGCCGTACCATATCTTCGACTTGCCCACCTTCCATCACGTTGGCTAAAGTAAGGAGTATTATAATTTGAATGTGCGACTTGTAGAGAAGTTTTTATCAATAATTGTTTTTGATTAGAAGCATTTTCCTGATAAACATGGATAAAGTATTTACCATTGTCTCTATGATTTGTAACATTAAATGTCAATGTAGCTTCATGATTTTTGGGTGTGACGGTATACCACTTAAGGTCATCCTGATTATTTTTATCTGACCAAATAGCAATTTTTAAATTCCCAGGACTAATAACATTTGTCACTCGTACATTATAGTTTCCAGTTCCCTTATAGGTCGTTTGGACAGTTACAGGTATTTTAGCAGTCTCAACTAATTTAATTTCGATTGCTTCAATTCGTTTTCCTTGGTTAGTACTACCAGCGATGTTATTGTTATAAGTCCAATCCTGCCAACCATAATCTTGCATGTGAACTCGATACATCACACTATAGGTTATCGATAGCAGACCTGTCAATCGCATCTGAATAGCTTCTACTTGTTGAGATTCATTTGGTACATTACTTTCTCTCCCTGCATTAACAACAGTTTGCCAACCTGAACCATTAAGAAAAGTTCTATATTCTATATTTCCTAGAGCTGTACTACCTAAGTTAAGTTTGATGGCTTTTATAGATTTTGAAAGTCCAATACTACCTCCTAATTGGCCTTCCAAAACCGTTGGTTGCCAACCATCTTTTTGAAGATAAGTTTGATAACTTAATCCAGGATGTTTCATTTCTAAGAATGAATGATTTGTTTGGGAACTAAAATCTGAAGCTTTAGCTACTAGTTTTACTTCCAAAGCCTCTAAACGTTTCGATTCTCCGACTGTACCTGCTACACTATTATTTTTTTGCCAAGCCATCCAACCTTTATCTTGGACGTGAGCGCGATAATAAATATCATAATTTTGTTTTAAATTCCCACTTAAGTCCAATTGAATAGCTTCTAGTCTTTTTCCTTGATAATCCTTACTTGTTTGACTACCTAAAATTTCTCCCCAACCTTTATCTTGTACATGAGTACGATAGAGAATGTCCCCATACTTCAAGGTGCTAAGAGTGAATTTTACTCCATCTAGGGCTTTGGATTCTCCTAAAGTTCCCGCCATTTGTCCTTCAAGTTTATTAGATTGCCAACCATTTTGGCCTACCTTAACCTGATAATTTAAGACAGGTCTCTCTTCCTTAGGTATAGTTGGTGTTAAAACAGATTGTCCTTTAAGGGTAAACTTTACTTCGTAAGCTTCAAGGCGCTTTGACATTCCCAAAGTTCCAGCGTAAGCTCCATTTTTAGCCCAAGCCATCCACCCGATATCTTGAACATGAACACGATAATAGACATCATATAATTTTTGTAAATTATCAGTAAGGTTAATGCTTAGTGCTTCAATAGGTTTACTCTGACCAACAGTACCACTAACTTGACCACTCTCTACTGAAGATTGCCAACCTTGTCCTTTAACATAAGTTTTATAGCTAAGTTTTCCTGTTATTCCTTCAGGTGCTTTAATAGACAATTTTATTGCCTCAACCTGCTTTTCCTGTCCTACTGTTCCTGAAACTGTTGCATTATCAACCGACTTTTGCCATCCAATATCTTGAACATGAGCAGAGTAAGTCACTGTTGGTAATTGCTTTGTTGAATTTTGTTGAGTAATAACTTCACTATCATTAGCTACTTGATTAACATTAGAATTTGTTTGATTTGCTGAGTGCTCAGCAGTACTAGCTTTTACAACAACTTTTGAGCTAGCATCAAAGGTTTTGACTGGGGTAGCTGCTATCTCTCTAGGATTAGATGAAACAGATGTAGCAAAGGCTGTTTTTATTAAAGGCTCTGCACTATTTTTCATAGCCTCCGAGGAATTAGCAGGTAACGTTAACTTGGAAGTATCCGAAATAGTCTGACTGCTATCAGTTTTCTCTGAGATCGTTGAAGTTACTGCTTCTGCCTGTTCTGCCTTGACATCTTGACCAAGAATTGCACTACCACCTAAAATAGTAACGATACCTGCAACGACCCAAAATTTACCTTTTTTGTACATCTTTTTTCTAACGATAGGTCTCATAGATTTTATCCTCACCTTTAATATCCTTTATCAAAAATTCCATTATTTTCTTAATTTTATTACATTTTAATAATATTTGCAATATTATTATTGAAATAACTTATTTATATGCCAAAAAAACCACTTAAAAAGTGGCTTCTTTAGTATATTATCAACTCATCATAAAATCATATATTTCTTTAGGTGTCCCTAAAGCCATTAATTCTTGAAACTTAACTGTCTCTTTTAATTCTTGATAAATTTGACTCTCAGAGATATCTCGCTTTTCTGCTTCTTTATTGACTGTCATAATCCCTTCTGTAATCGTAACAAAATGTAGTTCTTCAAAAATTTGAATCATTTTAATTAATAAAATATCAGGAATATGAAGGTAGGAACTGAGCTCTTTTAACTTATAACGAACGTCAAATTCTGGGAATTGATATATTGTTTTATATAAACTAGCAAACTGATCACGTGTACCATAACCAGATATAAAATAATTTTTTGGTATCTCATTTTTAAAATAGATGGCATCAAACTGTTTACCTTGAGTCATTTGTTTTAATTCTTGTGGATGATCGGGAACAGTCAAAAGAATAACTTCTTTGCTCTGCTCTTCTTGAGATAGGATTGGCACTCCATGAGGTAAGCTACTTGCTTTGCTTCTAATATCAAATAATTGAATACCGTCTACACGCGCATCCTCCAACATTAATTGTAGGGTTGTGGCACCATTCCATTGATTAACAGATAAAGTGACAGCTAACTCCAAATGTTGTGCTTGTTGGAACTCTTGTAGTTGACTCCCCATATTAAATGCTACCAAATCAAGTGCTTGTCCATCTTGTTCTAGTTTTAATTTCAGATGAGCACCGTTTTGCCCCATGACTCTAGCTTGACTCACTTTAAAATCTTTTAACAAAAAGACTGGCTTTTTATTATCCATTCCAAATGGCGCTAACTTTTCAAAATCTCTAACAGTGTCTAAACTAAGTTCGTCAAAACGTAGCTCACTATCAATTGTCAGAGTTTTTTTCTGACTCATGTCCAATTGTTTTTTAGAGATATAGTCACATAAAACTTGAGAAAGATCACCCACCTTACTTTCCTCTAAAGTCATGCCTGCTGCTCCGCTGTGACCTCCAAAAGCAATGAATAATTCTCGATGCTGGTCAAAAGCTTGAAAAATATCAAGTGCTTCTACACTTCTGGCACTTCCTTTAGCAATACCATCTTCAATATTCAAAACAATAACAGGTTGTCCAGTTCTCTCTAAAATACGACCCGCCACAATACCTAAAACCCCTGGATGCCAATTTTCTTTTGCTAAAACTTGTACAGGCTTTGTTTGATCAAGCATTTGCATAGCTTGGTCAAAGATAGTTTGAACGATTTCTTTGCGCTCTTCATTTTTTTGATCAATCATTTGGGCTATTGCTTGAGATTCTTCATCATCAAACCCTGTCAGTAATTCAATAGCTGGATTAGGGTCATCAAGTCTTCCTAAAGCGTTTAATTGTGGAGCAATTTTAAATCCAATAGTTTCTTCATTTAGTGTTTTTAAATCAATATTTGATAGAGATATTAGCTCCTGTAAGCCTATTCTTTCACTATCTTTCATAACTTCAAGTCCAGCTTTTACCATGATACGATTTTCATCAGTTAGGCTAACCATATCTGCAATCGTCCCAATAGCAACCAAATCCAACATTTCTGTCGGGATTGTTTCTAAGAGAGCACAAGCTACTTTGAAAGCAACACCACACCCTGCTAAATAAGGAAATGGATAATTAGCATCAGGATGTTCTGGGTGAATAATAGCATAAGCACAAGGTAAATCTGCTGGCATACTGTGATGATCAGTAACTACCACGTCCACACCTTGATTTTGAGCATATGCAATTGCTTCATGCCCCGCCACACCATTATCAACCGTAATGATTAATGAAACATCTTGTTGTTCAATAAAATATTTATAAACACTTTCATTGGGACCGTAACCATCTGTAAAGCGATTTGGGAGATAAACCTGGACTTCAGCTCCCATCATATCTAAAGCTTCTTTCATGATTGATGCTGATGTCATTCCATCAGCATCATAGTCTCCATAAACTAAAATAGTTTCATTATTTTCAATAGCTCGTCTAATACGATTAACAGCTTTATCCATATCATTTAACAAATAAGGATCATGGAGATTTTCCAAATTAGTTTGTAAAAAATGATGTAATTCCGCTGATGTCTTAATACCTCGCGAATAAATTAAGGAAGCCACCGCTTCACTTATCTTTTCTTTTTTTGAAGCCTCAAAAAAGCCAGCGTCTGGCTTTTGGTTATTGAGGACCCAACTATACTTAGCAGATATCATTTATAATTGAATACCTTTCTGGCAAAATAATCAGCTGTTTTTGGAAATAAACTATAACATTTATGCGCAAAAGCTAATATAAAAGGAAGATTTAATTCTCTCTTATTTTTTCCAAGAATAGAAACTACTTTTTTAGCTACTTTTTCTGGTGTTAGAGCAAAACGACCTATACTTGCTAAATAATCACCACTTGGATCAGCCTTAGCAAAAAATCCTGTTTTGATTGGTCCAGGGTTTACACTTGTCACATAAACATTTTTTTCTGCTAATTCTAAACGAAGAGCATTCGAAAATCCAACGACAGCAAACTTACTAGCCCCATAAACACTAGCTTTACTTGTTGCTATGAGGCCGGCCATGCTTGCAATATTAACGATATGACCAGATTTTACAAGAGACATCTTATGTCCTATCTGACGAGCTATAGACATCGTTGCAAATGTATTCACAGCAAACATGTCTTTGACTTCTTCATCACTATAATCCCAAAATTCTTTAAAAGAACCAAATCCAGCATTATTAATTAAAATATCAATTTGACCAAATTCACCATAAATTTTTTCAATCGTATTCGTTACAGCATTGTCATTAGTTATGTCTAGTGATAAACATAAGGTATTTGGTCTCTTTCCATAAAGCTTTTCAAGTTTTTCTCTTGATCTCCCTGTGACAATTAAATGGTCGTCTTGAGGTAATTGGTTAATAATTGCCTGTGCTAAACCACCAGAAGCTCCTGTAATCAGTATCGTTCTTGCCATTTTATATACCTACTTCTTCTAAATCTCTAACAAGATGGGTATTTGAAAAAATCGTCTTTGCATCTTCTTCCATTTGCCAACAATCTCGCCCCATAAAACGAGCACTAACATGATTTAATAATAGTCGTTTAGCATTTGCTTGTTTAGCGATATCAGCTGCTTGCATATTGGTTGAATGCCCATGTGATTTAGCAATTCGCTCATCACCCTTACCATAAGTAGATTCGTGAACTAAAACATCAGCGCCCAAAGCTAACCTAATACTTGCATCTGTTTTTCTAGTATCTCCCAAAATAGTGATTACTTTACCCTTTTTCGGTTCAGAAATATAATCTTTAGCAATAATTTCTCTACCATCTTCTAAGGTAACATTCTCACCATTTTTGACTTTCCCAAAAAGAGGACCAAATGGAACACCTGCTAGTTTCAATGCTTCAGCATCTAAAGTGCCCTCAAGATCTTTTTGCACAACACGATATCCCATACAAAAGATAGTATGATCTAGCTTTTCTGCATAAACGGTAAATTTATCTGTTTCCATAATTTTTCCGAGTGATGATTCATCAAACTCGTGAAAATGGATTCGATAAGGTAAACGTGAACCTGATGTCCTTAAGCCAGTCATAACAAAACTTTTTATACCAACCGGTCCATAAATATCTAAATCTGTCTGTTCTTCATTGGCTTGAAAAGCCCGACTGGATAAAAAACCTGGAAGACCAAAAACATGGTCTCCGTGCATGTGCGTGATAAAAATTTTTTTGACTTTACGAGGTTTAATCGTGGTTTCTAAAATTTGACGTTGGGTACCCTCCCCACAATCAAACATCCAAACCTCGTTAATTTCATCTAATAATTTCAAGACTAAACTTGAAACATTACGAGCTTTCGCTGGTTGACCAGCTCCAGTTCCTAAAAATTGAATTTCCATACTTGTTGACTTTTTTATAATCCTTCCATAACTTAATAAATTTAATTAGTAGATTTAGTATCAATATAAATAACCGACTCACGTCCTTGACTAGAATAATAGTATTTACCTGACTTTGTTTTAACCAACTCTAATAGCTCTTCTTGATTGAAACTAGTTATTTTAATAATATCTTTTTTAAGTTGTAAGACATTCCCTAGTAAACTTGTTTCTGGTGTAATATTTTGAGATTCTGTTTCATCAAAATCTATTTTTGCCATTCTGATACCAGACCGATCTTGATAGACTTTATATTGAGGAAAAATCTGTGCAATTTCTAAGAGTAACTGCGGTGTAATGACTTCTTTAACTTCAGAAAAAACACTCGCTTCTTCTTGATCATTTAGGTAAGCAAAACCAAATGATTTTCCTGATAAATTCAAACGAATAAAAGGTTTTTCTTCATCAAACGATAAATGTTTTGGAAACAAGCCCAAGGCTTTGGAAAGATCAAAATAGTAATCAGTTGCCGCTTCTGGCCCTTGCTTTTGATATATTTCAGCAAAATAAGCATTAATCACACTAGGAGGTGGGGTGATAAAATCAAGTCGTTGTTGCTTAGAGAGGCCATCTAGTTTTTTCTCTAGATAAACTTTATCTAAGCTCGTAAAACCACCATAAGTCAAAGCTAAATCAATATAATCAATCATAAAATTCTTCCAGCTTCCATTTTTGTTTAGGAGAAATATAGCCTGTAATATTCTCGTATTCTTCTTCAAAGGTGTAGGTGTCAAGCAATGCTATTTTATTGAGATCATAGAGCTTATATGCTTGATTTTGATGCACTCTAATCGAAAATTCGTCAAAGATATGTCGTATTTCATCCACAATAAGACGGCGTAGTAAATCCCTACTCCCTTGTTTTTTGGCTGCAATTCTCACATTAGGAAAAGTTGTTGCATTCAGCTGCTCAGTGACATCCATCTTGTTGTATATCGCTAAACGAGGAATATCTATCATATCTAAGTCTTTAAGAATCTCCATAACAACTTTTTCGTGTTCTTCATGATTAGGATCACTAGCATCAATAACATGAAGTAATAAATCGACATGTCGACTTTCTTCTAAGGTAGACTTGAAAGCCGCAACTAACTCTGTAGGTAAATCTTGAATAAAACCAACAGTATCTGTTAAAGTGACTTGAAATTGATTTTGTAAATAGATCTGCTTGGTTGTAGCGTCTAACGTTGCAAATAATTCATTGGCTTCATATTGCTTATCATCGGTCAAAACATTCATAATAGTTGACTTGCCAGCATTTGTATATCCAATTAATCCAATTTTAAAGGTTGTCGAATCAACACGTCTTTCTCGAACTGTCTCGCGATTTTTTTCTACAATCTTCAATTGTCTTTCGATATCAGAAATTTGATGACGAATGGAACGACGATTCAACTCTAACTGAGATTCTCCTGGACCTCGGCTTCCGATTCCTCCTGCTTGACGACTAAGCATAATACCTTGTCCAACTAAGCGTGGTAACATATATTTCAATTGCGCTAGATGAACCTGTAATTTTCCTTCATGACTTCTAGCACGCATAGCAAAGATATCTAAAATAAGTTGCATACGGTCAATAACTTTAACACCAAGTTCAGCTTCCAAATTAGAGTTTTGTCGCGGAGTCAAACGATTATTAACCACAACGGTATCAATCTCATCTGCTTCTACAATAGCTTTTATCTCCTCTAATTTACCAGATCCGATAAATGATTTACTATCATATTTATCTCTTTTTTGATAATAATGATTAACAACATTTGCTCCTGCTGTCTTAGCTAAGCTAGCAAGTTCTTCCATGGACATTTCAAAATTCTCAGTATCTTGAAGTTCTACCCCAACTAAAATAACACGTTCTTGCTCTTCTTTAGTTTCTATCACCTATAATCTCCTTTCAATATTTTTTTCTTGTTCTAAATACGTAATCTTTATTATAACATAATGCCCTTTAAATGCGAGAAACGGCTTTATTTACTTTGATGATAAAAAATCACTGACTTTTCGCTTGATTTTTTGTTGATAATTTTCCTCACCAACCATAATAAATTCGACATTCATACGGTTTCTAAACCATGTTAATTGGCGTTTTGCAAAACGTCTGGTATTTTGTTTTAGTTTATCAACAGCTTCTTCTAATGGTATTTGCTTTGAAAAGTAAGGAAATAATTCTTTATAGCCAATTCCTCTACTTGCTTGAACACTCGGGTAGTTATCGTATAGCCATTTAGCTTCATCTAAGAGACCATTGTCTATCATCAAATCAACTCGTCTATTGATACGATCATAAAGCACCTGACGATCATCATTCAATCCAATTAATAAAACATCATACGGACTTTCACTATTTTGCAAATCATTCCCAAACTTCGCCAATTCTAATGCACGAATGGCACGTCGACGATTAACTTGCGGTATAACAATGGATTGTTCTGTCAACTTTTCAAATAAATCTTCATCACTTAGAGACTCTAATTTTTCACGATAGGCCATAAGAGTTTCTTGATTGACTTCGCCTCCTAGATGATAGCCCTCAAACAAACTCTGTAAATATAGGCCAGTACCTCCAACAATAATAGGAATTTTCCCCTTAGAAATAATCGTATCAATAGCTACTTTTGCCTCTTTGACAAAATCATAAACCGAATAGTTCTCATTTACTTCACGAACATCAATCAAGTGATGATAAGCTTGGTCTTGCTCTTCTTTACTAGCTTTAGCCGTTCCGATATCTAACTTCTGATAAACTTGCTGACTATCACCACTAATGATTTCGCCATTGAAAGTTTTAGCTAATTCAATTCCTAATGCTGTCTTCCCAACCGCAGTTGGACCAACAACTGCTATAAGCTTGATTTTTCTCATGATACTTCTCAATTCTATAAAGGTTTTTACTTGAAATTTAACTAGTATTTCGTTACCATAATTATATCATAGATAGAAGCAGAGTCTTCATCATAGATTGGAGAATTATTATGGTTAAAAAATTCGCATTTGCTAAAGGAATAGCAACAGGAGTCGTTGCAACAGCTGCTACTCTTGCAGGTGCTGCATTTGCTATCAAAAAAACAATTATTGAACCTGAGGAAGAAAAAATAGCTTTTATCGAAGAAAATCGTAAAAAAGCTGCACGTAAACGTGTCTCTCATTAAACAATAACTCCCTTACTAGCTAGTAAGGGAGTTATTTTATATTAAATTGTTCGCCTTAAAAAGAAAATATAACGTACCATTACTATCATAACAATAAGAGTTGTTGTCCCAATTTCAAAGTGGACTAGCCCCTGTATATCAACTGGTAATGATAGATGCTGAATACTTAATTTAAGTGAGGTAGCTGAGATAACAAGGGGGAAAGTAAAGGCTGAGAAACCTGGTGTAAAATCACCAATCAGTAATTTAGGCACCTGAAAAAGAATGAAAAAATAAAGAAATTGTGCCATTACGATTAATAGCAGTAATAAACCTCTATTTGGTGACACAAAACTATTGACATATCCCGCTGTGATTAGCGACATTGGAGCGCAAATAGTAGTTATATTAGGCTTAACTGCCGAAGGTAGCCCGATTTTATATGCTTTAATGAATAGAAATGGTAATAATACTAAAGTTGCAATAAAACCATACCAAAAAACTATTTTCCCAATAGTGAATTGTCCACTAATTGGTGCTGTCAGGCTAGCTACCCCTATACCAACATAGAGGACAGACCAAGAAGGAAAAAGATTAGCCATCGAAAAGTGTCTCAAATATTTCCATGAAAAAATAGCCATATGAATGATTAACGCAATAAATGACAACCACCATACACCTTTTGACAGAACTGCTACCCATATTCCTAAACTTCTAAATAATAAGATATAGGTCGATAAAATCATACCTGCCATAAAAAAAGTAGTAAAGACAGAAGCAATCAAAGGATTGCTTAACTCCTTCCTGCTTTCTTTTTTATTTTTTAATATTCCTTTGATTAAAAAAATCCAAAAAACAAGTGCTACTAGCCCTAAACAATAGCGAAAATAGGTGCCATATCCCTCTAGAAGGTTCCCCAAAGCTAATAGCCCCAATACTAATCCCGCCATCACTAATGGTGGTTTTTCCCAATTTTTCATCATATACCTCATAAAAAAACGTTTACATCTATTATAACACAATTAGATTTTGCTGATAAGTGATTTTATTAACTTAATGAAAAGAAGCTAGTCCATTGACTAACTTCTTTTTTAAGCTCTTCTAAAGTTTGCTTTTATTTTAAGTGACGATTCCTCTTTAAAGAGAGACCTACTAGAGCAAGTAGGCTTGCTAGAATGCTTATTCCTACTACACTTAGTATTTTTGATGACTTATCTCCAGTTTTTGGCAAATTAGCTTCATTTGTCAGATATGAATCGGCTTTCTTAGAAACTACAGGAATTATTGAGGTCTTATTAGCTATTCTATTTACTTTTTCTACCGTTTTAGATTCCTTGAAAGATTGGGTTTTGGGGTAATCTGCTTGCAATTCCTCCTTAGGACTAGGGGCAACTTTGCCAACTTTAATCACAATTGCTGTTAATGGATCAATCAGCAAACTATCTTTTTCAAAATGAACACCTCTAGGAGTTGAGATTGGTTTAATCCCTGCTTGATCAGCATCAACAATTACTTGCCCTTTTAAAAGGTGTTTATATTTTTCACCTAGTAAAACGTTTCTAGCTTTACTATCAGCATTAACAAATACTGCGTAAATATCACCTTTAGAATCTATTGTTTGGTAAGCAATAACCAAATCTTTTTCTTTAATATCACCTTGACCTACCTCTGTAATCAAGCTAACCTCACGATCAATTTCTGCTTTGCTCAATTTCCGGAAAGCATCTGTTGAACGCCTTAATGTGATTAAACCTGCTGTATAGGCCTGTGTTTTCGTTGAAATTGGGTGTTTGTTATTATCTGTGGCTGCTGCCCAATCAAAATGATTAATGGCATCTGAAGAATCATATGAATCATGAATAAAATATGGGTATTCTTTAACAGCTTCAATAAGTGTTGCTTTATTAGGCAATTTGTCATCTGAAACTTTTGTCATGTAATTAGGGTTAAGTAAACGCTTCGTACGACCATACTCTTGACCAGAATGAATGAATGCTGTCCCTTGAGATGTTAAAATCATTACATTTCCTAAACGCAGACGTCTATGAATCTCTTCTTCAGCTACCTTAGGGTCTTTATTAATTGATTTTGCAATCACATCATGCAAGGTAAGGTTATCATGTGCAGCAATATACTGCACCACATCTCCTGGCGAATCTGCTTCAAAATTCCCAGGTTGTGCTTTGATATTTTTAAAAATACCTTGTAAAGATTGTGGGCCACCTGTGATGAAAGCTGGAGTACCTTCATTTGGAAAACCAGATTTCAAGCTATTACGAATATCATCTGAAAAGACGCCAACTGTATCGGTTGACTTCATCCAATCTTGGTCAGCTGGTTTAACCGGCTTACCTTGATCACCTTGGAATGTTCTCCAGCCCTCACCAATCATAATCATATTAGGATTAATAGCTTTAGCTTCTTTATAAGCTAATTCAATCGCAGCCGCATCATGATCTCCCATCATATCAAAACGGAAACCATCAACTTTAAATTCACTTGTAAGATATTTAATGGAATCAACCAAAACACGACGACTCATTGCATGGGTGGTTCCTAAACGTCCCCCTCCAAAACTTTCTCTTGGTGAACCATCTTCATTCATAAAGTGATAATAATTAGGTTCTATATCCTCAAAGAGATAAGTTTTTGCAGTGTGATTATAGACGACATCAAGTATAACACCCATGCCACGTTTATGAATATCATGTATTAATTGTTTTAATTCGGCAATACGTGCTGATGGATCTTTTGGTTTCTCTGAATACATTCCAGAAAGAGCAAAATAGCTCTGTGGGTCGTAGCCCCAATTGTAATTATTGTCTGAGGAAGTGTAAGCTGTTGAGCGTGACTTATCCATTTCATTAACATAAAAATAACTCAATACCGGTAAAAGCTGAATGTGTGTAACTCCTAATTTCTGTAAATAATCTAGTTTCTCTGAAAAGGCTGCAAAGGTACCAAATTGATTTTTTAATTTTCCATCCAAAGATCGATCAGAAGTGAAGTCTCTTACATGTGCTTCGTATATAACAGCATCTTGTCTTCCTTTAAAATTAGCAATTTTAGCAAAACTTAAATTTTGAGGTCCAAGTTGACTTGGATTTACAAAAGCTGCTTTAGCCGTTTTAATATCGTCATTAACAGTATTACTATCCCACTCTGCTAATGACTTTGCATAAGGATCTAAAATCTTAACCTTATCCTTACCTCTTTTTATTTCGTAAAGATAATAGTAACCAGTATAGTTTTTAATACCTAATTTAGTATCAAGTATCGTCTGCCAAACACCTTTATTATTTTTCACAAGGGGGGTAGTCGCTACAACCCTGTTTTGGTTATCTTTGTCATAAATAATCATAGTGACACTATCACCACTCGGTGACCAGAGGCTGGCTTCAACTTTTGAACCATCTTGATTGAGAACTGCACCTAAATTTCCACTATAAGCATAAAGTTGGTCTTTAAATTCCCAAGATTGCCTTGTCATGACATTGTTACCATTATAAGATATGTTGAAATGACCTTGTTTAGGATTAAAGTCGCCTTTGATTATTAAAAGAGATTTACTAGTATCGAGAGTGATATCAGAAATTTGTATAGCATTTTGATTTTTATCAGTCACTTTCAATTCTTTTAAAATTTCAGTTTTATCTACCCCATCTAGAGTTGTAAAACTTGCTTGAATACTTGTTAAATCAATTTGTTGGGCATTCTTTAGCTGCACTTGATCAATGTAATAAGAATTATTATAAACCTTTGGATCCTTATCTTTTACAAAAATTTGGTTATGGTTAGCTAAATCTCTAAAAACATAGTCGTTGGGTTGAACTTTCACTGCATCTCCTGTCTTACTTTCATCTAAGATTAGAAAACCAATCTCTTTGGCGTTAGTTTTTAGTGATACATCAATATACCTTCCATATAGTCCTTGATTCACAAAATTACTACCATCTGGCCAAGTTGTTGAGGGGGTTGCAACATCTTTAAAGAGCCATGCTGATAAGTGGTCATAGTTACTAGAGGAACTCAAATAGTTAATACGGACATACCCTTCTTTGAGGGGTTGATAAGTATGTATACCGTACTTTTCATCAATCCAAACTTGGTTCATCTCAGGTCGTAATAATGGAATATGATGATCGCCGCTTAAATTTGTCCCTGCTTTGTTATTAATTAAAAAAGATATTTGTTTTCGTTGTTTTTCAGATAATTTAAAATCAACATAATAACCGTAATCATCTTTCTTAGCATCAGTCATAGGGATAGCACCATTTGGCCAATTACTAGACGGTTGATCAACATCTCCCCATATCCAAAGTCCAGTGCTTTCTACAGGATGACCTTGAGGCAATTCTTTAAGATGTAGCCTAAAGTAACCATTTTCAATCCGTGGAGCTTGATTAGCTACTTTCAAGGTAGGGCTTGGAGCACCTATAGCTTGAGAAGTTTTGTCGGGAGTATTTTGCAATGTAGATGGTGCTACTTTTAAATCTAAGGTATTTTTATCTGAAACAGGACCTTTATTTTCTTCAAGCAGGCTTGTCGCCTTATCCGGCTCTGTCACTCCCTTTTGAGTGTCAGTTTCATCTGATACTAATTGCTTGGTATCCGGCATATCTGAGGGTGTCACAACCGTCTCAGAGTTTGAGTTTATGTCATCTTTTAAATTAGTAGATTGTTGGTTGTCAACCTGATTAATATTCGACTCTGCAATCGCTGTAGTTGCAGGAGAAACACTTACTTCTTCAGCAAATACCTGTGGACTATGAAGAAAAATACATACCCCTGTTGCAACTGAAGCTACTCCAACACTTAACTTTCTAATCGTGTATTGAGTTTGTTTATCACCAAATAAGTCTTTTCTTTTCATATCATTCTCCTTTTTTAATGAATTGTTACCAATAAAATCATAACAATTTACGCAAGCGCTTGCAACAAGTAAATGATTTCTTTATTTTTTTGAAATTTTCACTAAAACTATCAATAGCATTACAAAAAAGCTAAGCAATATTGCCTAGCTTTTTTATCAAAAATTTCCTCATATCAAATGATTTTCATCAATTTGATAGTCCTTTAGCAGACCTTGAAGTCTATCAAATTCATAACAAAAATGTTCAGGAATATGACCGTCAGAGCCTATAGAGTATTGTTTACAACCAAGCTGTTTGAGTATCTCTAAAGCATAGCGATAAAGTTTTTCATTCCCATATAGATAAAGGGATTTGGTATTTAGTTCAAAAGCTAACCCCTTAGATAACATCTTTATGAAAATGCGCTTCAATTGCGTTTCAAACGGTTTTAAATCTTCTACATCTAAGTTTAACTTACGAAAACCATAATCAAAGTGAGCTAAAACGTGCGCTTCCACACGGCCTATGGCAAATTCCATACGATTAAAGTAATCTGCTAAAAGCTCCTTTGTTGGTACTTTCAGAGCTTCTTCTTGCAGATAATCATACCTACCATTATGATGGATTGACAATAGTTTTAAATCAAATTCTTTATTTTTTAAATAATCTAAAATATCTGATTCCCTATCTTTAAAATAACCGATTTCAATTCCTTTTTTAAATCGATTTCCATATTTCTGATTAAGATAATCTATTTTTTGACAATAAGCACTATAATCAGGAACATCGTCTTGACCGGTGTAAGGATTTGATAAATCAAAATGTTCTGTTGTGATAAATTCACCTGTAAAACCATTAATATAGTCCTCAAATGCCGTTTGACAATCATAGGAAAAATACGTGTGTAGATGATTATCTCTCATACCAACTCCTATCCTTAATCTTTTAAAATATCTGCTACTATCTTTTGTAAATCAACGATTAGATCTTTTTCAAACCATGGATTCTTCTTTAGCCAAATTTGATTTCGCGGTGATGGGTGAACCAGGGGTAAATAATCGGGTAGATAGTCTTTGTAAGCTTTAACTGTTTCTGTTAGATTTTTATGTGCGGAGCTTCCAAGATAATATTTCTGAGCATACTGACCAACTAGCAAGGTCAATTGAACATTAGGCATTTCTTTTAAAATAAGAGGGTGCCATTTCTCCGCAAAACCTTTTCTAGGGGGTAAATCTCCTGATTTTCCTTTGCCTGGGTAATAAAAATCTAAAGGTAAAACAGCAAATTTTCCAGAATGGTAAAATGTCTCTTCATCAACTCCAAGCCACTGGCGTAGACGATCTCCAGATTTATCTTTCCAATAGAGTCTTGCTTCTTGAGTTTTTAAACCAGGTGCTTGGCCAACAATATTGATCCTAGCTGTTTTAGGAGCAGCAAACAAAGGATCAATACCATTTTCTGTATAATTTTGATTCTGTGAATCACTTTTTATTGCTTTAATAATTTTTTCCAAGTCAGTCATAAAGTCTCCAAATCTAACCTTATGAAAAGAGGCAAAGACACTTTCATGTCTTCACCACCCTTTATCATTGATCACATATTTAGTTTAAGGATTATTTTATTTGATTAATTCATAGATAGCTTCTGCGTAGATAGCAGCCGAACGGAAAATATTTTCTAAAGGCATGTACTCATTAGCTTGATGCATAGTGTTTTCATCTCCTGGGAACATGGCACCGTATGCAACACCCCGTTCAAGTAAGCGACCAAATGTCCCACCACCAATAACCTGTTCATGTCCTTTAAGACCAGTTTGCTTTTCATAGACAGCTAGTAAGGTTGATACTAATTCATCGTCCATAGGTACATAGTGTGGTGTGTGTTCATGGTCAGAAAGAGTCACTTTTTCAACTCCGTTAAGTTTCTCAAGCTTAGTTTGGATAGTTTTAGCATCTGTCCCTTGTGGGTAACGGAAATTAAGAGCGATAGTATTATCATCATTAGTTTCATCAAACTGGAAGACACCTGCATTCATGCTCAATGGTCCCATACAGTCATCTTCATAAGCTACTCCAAGTTTTTCACCTGAGAAGTCTTCGTGAATAATGTTGGCTGTAACATCTAAGAAAGCACGAGCAGGACCTTCAAAATCAAATTGACTTAGATAAAGAGCTAAATAAGTCGCCCCATTAACACCTTCTTGTGGTGTTGAACCATGAGCAGATTTACCATAAACTGTTGCTGTATATTGCTCATCTTCTACAGATAATTCTGCTTTCAAATTATGTTTACTTGCAAAATCAGCTAGACTAGCCCCAAGTGTTGTCTGATCTAAATGACTTGTGAAACGTGCTGTGGCTGATTCTGGAACCATGTTTTCGCGAAGTCCGCCAGAAAAGCTATGCAGTCTAACAGCTCCCTTATTTTCTCCTGAAAAATGTAAATATTCAGTAATATTACCTTTTTCACCATTTATAATTGGAAATTCTGCATCTGGAGAGAAACCAAAATCAGGTTTTGGAAGACCAACATGTTCGAAGTAGTAATCCATATCTCCCCATCCAGATTCTTCATCAGTTCCTACAACAAAACGAACTTTCTTAGATGTTGGTAGCCCAAGCTCTTTAATAATTTTTAGAGCATAATAACATGCCATTGTTGGTCCCTTATCGTCTGATGAGCCTCGAGCATATAAACGGTTATCCTTGATAACTGGTTCATAAGGGTCTGTATCCCAACCGCTGCCTGCAGGAACAACATCTAAATGCCCAAAAATACCTAGTTCTTCTTCGCCTTGACCAAATGTAAAGTGTCCCGCATAATTATCTACGTTTTTTGTTTCGTAGCCATCTCGCTCAGCCATCTCAAGGAAAAATTCCAAGGCTTTTACAGGTCCAGGACCAAATGGATGCTCTGCATCAGCTTGTGAATCATCACGCTCCGAGTTAATGCGAAGAAGATTTATTAAATCGTCCATCAAAGCGTCTTTGCGTTTGTCTACTTCTGCTCTAAAATCAATTGTCATTACGGCAACTCCTTCTATAAAATATTATGTAGTTTGTGCTTAAAAATTAACGTTTTTCAATAATATGATCAACTGGCAAACGATAACTAGGTTCAACCTTTTCATCACTATAACCAACAGTAATTAATATTTCTGGTCTAAAACGTTTATCTATCTCTAAGACATCATTAGTAATCGCTTTATCGAACCCTAAAATCATATTAGAACTAATACCTTGATCTGTCAAGGCAAGTACTAAATTCATAGCAACGATACCTGCATTTAAAGAGAGATACTCTCCAGTTTGTTTTTCACTATATAAAGCATAGCGTGGTGGTAGAGTTTCCATGTAATAACCAATTAAATCATCAGGAAGAGATCTACGACCAATACGAGCTATTTTCCGTGATCTCTGTCCTAAATCTGTATCTGTAAATAAAGCAATAACATACTGCGCTTGATTAATTTGGTTACAATTACTTTCCGGTAAACCTTCTGCTAGAGCAGATTTTTTTTCTTGGACAACGACAAACTTCCAAGGCTGAATATTATTAGCAGATGGCGCTAATGTCGCAATTTCAATAGCAGTTCTAACATCTTTAAAGTCGACTGGTTTATCATTAAAATGTTTCACAGCATGGCGCTTCTTATTTAATTCTAGAAATTTCATAAAAACCTCCTATTCTATTTGATTTTCCCTACTATTCTATCACTTTTTAAAATGCGTTTCAGCTTTTGAAGGCAAAATTGATAAAAAAGTGAAACCGGTTTGAAAACTACCATAAAAAACAAACAAACTTGTGGTACAATATCTAATGACTATAAAAAAGGAGCTATTCATGCTACGAGCATTAAAAGAAGATTTTTTTCTAACCTTAACCTCTTTAAAAAATCAATTTTGGGTTTACATTGGAACTGGTATCTTAATCCAAACTTTAGTTGCTTATTTAGTAAAAGGAATTCTGAGTTTTATCTTTCGTCGGATATTGATATTGTCAAATACTCCCGCAGTGACTAAAGACAATTGGACTTTGCTTTTTAATCATCCCTTAGCTTTATTACTCTTTATACTTTATATCGTAATCCTAATTGGGTTCATCTATACTGAGTTCGCTATCTATACTATTGCCATACTGAAAACTGAATTTTCTCTCAGTATCAAAAAATGGCTAACAATCTTTCCTAAAAAAATAAAATCACTTTTAGGACCACAGCTAATTTGGGTATCAATCTACTTACTTTTGACAATTCCTCTAGCTAACCTTGGTCTAAGGTCAAGTATACTAGAGCATCTTAAAATTCCTGACTTTATTTCTGGCGAGTTAACAAAGACAGTCTTTGGAAAGATAGGTTACTCTACCCTTTTACTGCTTATTTGTTACTTAAACCTTCGATTAATTTATTTTCTCCCGCTGACCATTTTAACTGACTACAATGCTAAAGAAGCACTTTTAGAGAGTTGGAAACTTAGCCACGGAAAGCGTCAGTGGCGTCTTCTAAGTAAAATTATTTTAACCAGTTTATTTATATCTGTAATTGGAACAGTTGCACTAGCTGTTGTTGCTGGTACATTTTCATTCATTGATCATTCTGGAAACAATTTTCCTCTTCAAGCCACTTTCTATAACCTTTTAAAATCAATACTTTTTGCCGTAACACTTCTTATTAAATGTTTAATCATAAGTCACCTATTAGCAGATATTAAACAAAATAAAAGTATTGTTCAACAATGGAGAGCTTGGAAAGGCGTCCAACATAAGCAAAAATTTAAACACATTGCTTGTGTTATCCTAGCTCTAGCTATTGGTACCACTGCCTTAAAAAATGCTATAGCTCTGGCTCTCTTACAAGATAACATTTCAATTAAAAAAGAATTAATAGCCCATCGTGGTGATACATCACATGGCGTTGAAAATTCTATTGAAGCATTAAAAGCAGCCCATAAAGCAAAAGCAGATTACTCAGAGATGGATGTTATCATGACAAAAGATCATAAATTAGTAGTCATCCATGATGATAATCTCAAACGACTCTCTGGTATGAACAAAGATGTTTCTAAACTAACTTTAGATCAAGTTACAAAAATCCCAATTCACCAAGGGCGTTTTGCTAGTTACATTCCATCATTTGCAGAATTTATGAAGACCGCTCAGTCACTAGATCAAAAAATCATGATTGAATTGAAACCGTATAATCAAAACCTCGATATCTATGCGGATGAATTTATCAAAGAATTTAAAGAGCTTCGTCTATCAACCAAGCATAAAGTAATGTCTCTCAACTTGACACTCATTGAAAAGGTTGAGAAAAAATTGCCACAACTTGATACAGGTTACCTAATCCCACTACACTGGGGGACGCTTCAAAATCATAACGTTGACTTTTATGGGATTGAGGAATTTTCATACAATGATTGGATTGCATATCTCGCCCAAGAATATAATAAACAGCTCTATGTTTGGACTATTAACCGTGATAACCTTATGATACGTTATTTACAAAGCCCAGTTAATGGAATCATCACAGATGAACTCAATCTTTTCAAGGTCATTAATAAAGATATCAAAAATAGCCCTAATTATTATCAAAGAGCTCTCCAACTTATTGATAGCGAGGGTTAAATTAAATAAAAAGCTTAGTAGAACAGTATCTACTAAGTTTTTTATTTAGGAGGATCATTAAGAGAATCTCGGAGACTTTCTGCAACAGTCCTAGGAATACCACACATAATAATGTCCTCAATCTCAGCTTTTTGGATATTAGGTAAGCTTTTAAAATGTTTCATTAGCAATTGTTTACGTTTTGGTCCCAACCCAGTGATACCATCTAATTTTGAAGAAAAGGAATTTTTGGAGCGTAATTGACGATGAAAAGTAATAGCAAAACGATGTACCTCATCTTGAATACGGTGAAGTAAGAAAAATTCTTCTGAATTACGCGGTAGCTCTACTACTTCTAAAGGATCTCCAAAAAGTAATTCATGTGTTTGGTGTTTATCATTCTTTTGCAAACCTGCAATAGGTATGGCTAAACCAAATTTGTTCTCAATAACATCACGCGCTATATTTACTTGCCCCTGACCACCATCAATTACAATCAAGTCCGGAGGTGTCAAGCCATCTTTTAAAACCCTACTATAACGCCGATGAATGACTTCTCTCATACTAGCATAATCATCTGGTCCGATAACAGTCTTAATTTTAAACTTTCGATAGTCTTTTTTACTTGGCTTTCCATTCACAAATACCACCATAGCAGCTACTGGACTTGTCCCTTGAATATTGGAATTATCAAATGCTTCTATGCGTACTGGTTTAGGGATATTAAGAAGATTACCTAAATTTTCAATTGCCCCATGAGTTTTACGAATATCTTTTTCCAGTAAGTCAAACTTCTGTTGTAAACTGACACGAGCATTTTTTATTGCCAGATTTACTAACTGTTTCTTTTCACCACGTTGTGGTTTAACAATCTTACAGCCTACAATTGTTTCAACCGACTTAGCATCAATATCCTGTGGAATAAAGACTTCTTTGGGTAGAAAATGTTTTGTATCTTGATAAAATTGCCCTATGTAAGTTAGAAAATCTTCCTCTGGTTCATTATAATAAGGAAACATATTCACGTCACGCTGAATCAATTTTCCATTTCGAACAAAAAAGACCTGTATACACATCCAACCCTTATCAACAAAATAACCAAAAACATCTCTATCCTTCATATCTTGATGAATAACACGCTGCTTAGTACGCAACAAACTAATTGCTTCGATCAAATCTCGATACTCAGCCGCACGCTCAAATTCCATAGTCATAGCAGCGCTCTTCATTTTTTCAGTTAATCCGTTAACAATTTTATTATCTTTACCATTAAGAAACTGTTTTACATCTTCTCTCAGACTATCCCAATAAGCTTTATTAGTTTGACAAACTGTATGTGCATTGCATTGCCCTAAATGATAATAAAAGCATACTTTATTTGCTGGATTAGTACATTTCTTAAAAGGAAAGAGCCTATCTAGTAACCGCTTAATCTCAGTTGCTGCCCCAGAATCCGGATAAGGTCCAAAATAAGTGCCATCTGATTTTTTTACTTGACGTGTAATCATAAGACGAGGATAACGTTCATTTGTTATTTTGATATATGGGTAAGACTTATCATCTTTCAATCGAATATTATACTTCGGCATATTTTCTTGGATTAAATTAATTTCCAATAATAGAGCTTCGGTATTAGATGTTGTCACAATGTATTCAAAGTCTTCAATCTCAGAGACCAAAAGTTCTGTCTTAGTATTATGACTCCCATGAAAATAACTTCTCACACGATTCTTAAGATTTTTAGCCTTACCTACATAGATAATTGTCCCATTCTTATCTTTATGAAGGTAACAACCAGGACTGTCTGGTAACAATTCTAGCTTATGTTTAATCAGTTCATTCATAGAACTATTATAACAAAATGTACTGTAATCTTTACGAAATAAATACTATTCCCCAACATCTATTGTATCTTCCAATACTTGAATAAAACCTCAATACTCCTAGTCTAAGCAATTATTTTATGTTACACTTTAAACAAGTGAATTATTGAGGAGTTTTTATGATAGACGTTGAGAATATTCTTGAAAAAATGAAACCTAACCAAAAAATCAATTACGATTGGGTCATGCAACAAATGGTTAAGCAGTGGCAAGCTAGTGATATCCGTCCTAAAATTCTGATGCATGTCTGCTGTGCTCCTTGTAGTACATATACCCTTGAATACTTATCACAATGGGCAGATGTTACCATCTATTTTGCTAATTCAAATATCCATCCTAAAGATGAATATTATCGCCGCGAATATGTTACTCAAAAATTTGTTCATGATTTCAACAAAAATACTGGATATTCTGTACAATTCTTATCAGCACCATATGAACCAAATGAATTTTTCAAAATTGTTCATGGGTTAGAAGAAGAACCTGAAGGTGGGGAGCGTTGTAAAGTTTGCTATGATTTCCGTCTTGATAAGACAGCGGAAAAAGCCGTTGAACTAGGTTTTGATTACTTTGGCAGTGCCCTAACTATTAGTCCTCACAAAAACTCTCAAACAATCAATACTATTGGTATTGATGTCCAAAAAATTTATGATACTCAGTATCTTCCTAGCGACCTTAAAAAAAATAAAGGTTACCAACGTTCCGTTGAGATGTGTAAAGATTATGATATCTACCGCCAATGTTACTGTGGGTGTATCTTCGGTGCTAAAGATCAAGGGATAAATCTTCTCCAAATCAAAAAAGATGCGAAAGCTTTCATGAGTGATAAAGACGGCAAAGAAGAATTTCCTAATATACGCTTCACATTTAATGGCAAGTCAATGTAAATGATAAAAAAGACTTAGTAAAGAACTAAGCCTTTTTTGGTATAAATCTTGTCAAACTTTAATAATACAACTTCTTAATCTTTTGCAGACGTTGGTTTAGAAATAGACCGCAAACAAAAATACCTGTGATTAAACCAATCCAATAGGCAAACGGACCTAACTGGCTATTTTTTTCTAAGATAACCGCTAATGGCAAAGCACATAACCAATAAGCGCCCGCACCGATCATAAACGGTTTTGTTGTATCCTTATAGCCTCGTAAAATCCCCTGTACAGGAGCTGCATAAGCATCTGCAAACTGGAAAAAGAGACTATAAGTTAGGAATTGAGCTGTAATAGCGACAAAGTGAGGGTCACTATTATACATTGCTGCTACATTCTCACGAAATAGAAATAAAAATAGTAAGGTCCCTGATGTAATCCCTACCGCTGTTAAGCGTCCTATCCTACTGTAAGTGTTTGCGTCCTGAAAGCGCTCTGCCCCTACTTCAAACGATATTGTAATAGCTAGAGCAGTGGAAATACTTAAAGGAAAGGCATACATTAATGATGAAAAATTCATAGCAGCCTGATGTGCTGCAATAATGATTGAAGAAAATTTTGCCATGAATAAGCCTACTACTGCAAAAATTGCAACTTCTGCAAAAATTTGTAAACCAATCGGTAATCCCAATCGAATATCTTCAATAATCAAAGGAGTTTTTATTCTTTCCAGAGTCCATATATGATATGTTTTAATTTGAGGATGAAGTGCCATCACAATAATAATAACAATAAAAATAGCCCAATAAGTTAAAGAAGTTCCAAGACCTGCCCCCGCACCTCCTAGTCTAGGCATACCAAATTTACCGTAGATAAGCATATAATTAAAAAATGAATTAAAGGGTAGAATTAAAAGCATCAGATACATAGATAACCTTGTTAACCCCAATGCATCAAAGAATGAACGGCAAATGCTAAACAACACCAGCGGCATGATTCCAATCAACATATAATTTAAATAACCACGACCAACTGCTAGAACTTCATCTTCTAAACCCAAACTCCCCAAGACAGGTTGAGCAATGAATTGCATGATTAAAAATAATATTAAGGACAGTATCAAACCTAAATATAGAAATTGGTGAAATTCTGTGCGAATTTGTTCTTTATTTCCTCTACCCAAATGTTGACCAACTACTGGTACTAATGCTGAAATCATACCTACTAATAAAGCGAAAAACGGAGTCCATAAATTACTAGCAGTTGACACACCTGCCAAATGTAGCTGACTATACTGTCCAGTCATAACCGAATCAATAAAAGTAGCTGAAAAATTAGCAAATTGATAAATTAATACTGGGATAAATAATTTCAAAAATAAAACAAATTTTTCCTTATTTGTCTGAGTTTGATACATCTTTTTTCTCCTTTTCACCTTAATCAATTTATTTTAGCTTAGCTAGAATACTCTGTCAATGCTATTTAAAAAGGCTGAGAAATAATCCTCAACCCCATTTTAGCTAAGCTCAGTATTGATTTGCCATGTCATACCATATTTGTCAGTCACATTTCCATAAGCTGGACTCCACGGAACTGCTTGTAGAGGCATTTTAATGTTCATTGCATCTCGAGAAAGCTTATTGAATAACTCTTGCGCTTCTTCTACAGATTCTACAATTAAAGCTGCTGTCATATTTTGTCCAATTTGAAAATCAAAAATAGGATTATTGTCAGAAAGTTGCATTCGAATACCATCAATATTAAATTGAGCGTTCATAATTAAATATTCAAGTTCTGGCGGACAATCTGGCCAGCCCTGTGCAAAAGTTGTGACGTGTTCTGCTTTTGTATTAAAAGCCTCTTCATAAAATGTAATAGCTTCGGCCCCACGCCCATTAATATTCATATAAATTTCAATTGCTTTCATTACCATACCTCACTTCATATTATCCAACCAACGCTGCATCAGAGTTTCATTTTCTCCTTTTAGGGTAAAATAAGAACCACGTATTATACCTGCGAGTTTTGACTTTTGACGAGCGAACTTAAACTTGTCCGCTAATTCAATAGGAATATCCATTCCATCTGATAATTTTAAACCTACAGCTCTCTTTTTAGGATTATCTAATTCATATAAAATATTAATGGCTAAACCATCCTCATAGAAAACATGTGTCCATAAAATACGATTCTCTAAAAAAAGCTGTGAAATCTCTAAAGGCTTTGCAGCAAAAACAAGGTTACGTTCATTTTTTAGAAGGTGATTAATATCTGCCATCAATTCTGGATAGTCTGATACTGGAAATGTTTCGTAGGCTACTTTGAATTTATTCCAGAAATAGCGAGCTTCATTTGCACGCAAACCAGCCAAGGCTTCTGCCACTGGAGAAGTCTCCAAACCTTTAGTTGAAACGGTTTTGTCGATAATCATGTTCTTTCCTTTTTGATTAAAATCTTCGATAATTTAGTATACTCTTTTTTGAAGAAAAAGTACATTCTAATCACTTATAAAAAGTAGTAAAGTAGTACATTTAGAACACTACCACATCAGTAATTTCTTGACCTTTCTCTACTTAATACTTATAATTAATCTAGACTTGATGTCAAAGCATCAATCAAGGTGTAAACCTGATTCACCTAAAAAGCTGATGGAGCTAAACATGACCAAAAAGATATTCTTATTTATCTGCGCTACTCTTTTAATAGGAATAGCCTTATATACACCAACAACTTCTATTTTTAATCATAACAACGTTTATGCTGCCACCAAGAAAGCAAAAGTTAAATTTAATAAAACTCAAAAAACAATTGTCAAAAAAGCAAGAGAATATGCTAAGTCTGGCCATATGTCTAAAGATAGTATCATTGAAAAATTAAAAAAGGATTCTAAGAAATATCGTCAAGAAGACATCAACTTTGTGATTAATAACCTCAAGGTTGATTACAAAAAAAATGCCTTGATTTCTGCCAAAATTTATTCAAAGACCATGAATTTATCTAAACAATCTATCTTTGAACAGCTCTATTCGGAGTCTCCAGATAAGGCAACCCACTCTGATAAATTTACAAAAGAAGAATCCCAATATGCTATAGACCATCTCAAAGTAGATTTCAAAGAAAATGCTCTTGAGACTGCTAAAAGTTATCAAAGTAGTTCTTCTTTATCCAAAGAAGAAATCTATAAACAATTGACATCTACGCTGGGCGATAAATTCACAAATGATGAAGCCCAATATGCTGTAGATCATTTGAAATGATGACATACCAATAGTCTATCCTTATGTAATAGAATTGATAGCTTATGCTAATATTCCAGCTGTAAAATAGCAAGAACCCTCCTAAGTTCATTAAGACTTAGGAGGGTTTTTATCAATAAATAATCTTTGGGTTAATTCCAATAAACAAGCACTATAGATAAATCTATAGCTGTATTAGCCAACACACTTATACTAAGCATCACAAACTAGAGACTTCCATAATAATCTCTGTCCTTTTGTGAATCATAAGTCAATCAGTCTGTCGGTCCCCAAATTAATAGAATACAAAATAGAATAACCATTAAAACAAAGGCACTTATATAGATTACACGACCTATTGGGTGTCTGGGATTCACGGCGACACCGAAGCATCTTACTTCTGAAAAATTTTTAGAACTTTGAAATCTATTACTTTCAAATTGGTATCCAGCAAGCAACATACAAAATATTGAGGCGCATAGTAAACAAGCTAATACTTTTTGGTTTTTAAGTGATATCGTATTGTTTAAATATAGCATGAGCCCCATTATACCTAACTCACAAATAAGAAAAGTAAAAAATAAATATAGTGAAATATTGACTTTTCTTTTTTCTGTATGGTGGGATATGCTATTAAGACTCTTTGGATGGGAACATCTGTGATAATAATTTCCAAACAAGAGTATGATTGTCAAAATTCCTAATCCTAAAATACCTATTAAATAATCAAAATTAAGGAAAATAGAAACAATAGCTAATAGGATAAAAAACAATGTCATCACTAGGTTAAATAATATCCTTTTATTCAATGTAAGCTCCTTAAAATAACTAATAGTTACTTGTTTTTTGAACTAAAATAATTGTAAATTAGACTAGTTAATGAATAACAAACATTGTGATAGCAATCGCCACCCCCTCAAACTATTTTAACATACTTTTATTTCTACTTCTTGTTGAGACCTTATATCTGTCTAAGATTGATTTATTGGCATTATTTAGTCGCTTTTTTATTTACACAGTATCTATTTCAGACAATCTTAAACCTTGTATCAATCTTTTTCCATCGTTAAATACTGGTAGACAGTTATTATGGGTGACAATAAACTCAGTACAAAGATTATTTGTACTAACAATTTAGTCGGTTGCCTAATACTCCCTATTTGTGTCAACATAATAAAAGTGGCATTTATAAAAATAATACCATTCAATAAAATACTTAATAATTGAAATTTCATGCATTACCTTTTTCTGATTCTTATGATATGATCTACTTTATTGTAAATATCTGGAGAGTGTGTTGCTATAATAATAATCTTTTTCTCCGTTTTCAGCCCTAAGATTAGCTCAATAATTTCATCACTATTTTTTTATCAACAGATGCCATAGGCTTATCTGCTAAAATAATAGGAGAATCTTTGAGTATGGTTTTAGCAATCGCTACACGTTGAGCTTCTCCTCCTGATAATGAAAAGATTTTTCTATTTAAATCGATATTCAAATTGACACTTTTAAGCGCCATGCGCATCTGGGAGAGTTTTTCATTTTTAGTTATTTTTTTACCTAAAAATGCCAATTCCAAATTCTCCTGAATTGTTCTATTGTCAATCAAACCAAAATTTTGAAATAAATAGCTAAGGTGGTTCTTAAAATAATCTTTTTCTTTTATTTTGTTTAAATTGATTCCATTCACAAGAATAGTTCCGGAATCAATCGCTTCTAG
>NZ_GL636070.1:864983-926586 GCF_000186445.1 Streptococcus agalactiae ATCC 13813 | reverse complement strand
CGCTTCTAGCTTTCCAATGATATTTAACATAGAGATAAATTATCAAATACGATTAAATCAGTTAAAAAGAAAGATCTTCAATGAGTACTCCAACTTTTATCAGTAAATTTTTTTATAAAAAATAAAACACCCCCACAATAAATTTGTGGGGGTGTTTTTAGGGAATATTCAAATGAATTATCCCTTTTTTAATCGCCTTAACTTTAACGAAAAGGCTTTAAAAATAGGCTTTCACCTTTAAATAATCAGGAACTGATTATTTAAGAGTAACTGAAGCACCTGCAGCTTCAAGTTTTTCTTTGATTTCGTTAGCTTCTGCTTCTGAAGCACCTTCTTTGATAACTGATGGTGCGTTGTCAACGATAGCTTTAGCTTCTTTAAGACCTTCGCCTGTGATTTCACGAACAACTTTGATAACGCCAACTTTTTTGTCTCCAGCAGCTGTTAATTCAACGTCAAATGAGTCTTTAGCAGCAGCAGCTTCACCACCAGCAGCGGCAGCAGCTACAGGAGCAGCAGCAGTTACACCAAATTCTTCTTCGATAGCTTTTACAAGATCGTTAAGTTCAAGAATTGTAGCTTCTTTAATTTCAGCAATAATATTTTCAATGTTTAATGCCATTGTTATTTCCTCCAAAAATATGTTTTAATATAAAATTATGTAGCTAGGCTACTTGAAGAGTGCTTATGCCACTTCTTCGTCTTTTTCTGCAACTGCTTTGACAGCATATGCAACGTTGCGTACTGGCGCTTGAAGTACTGAAAGGAGCATTGAAAGCATACCTTCTTTGTTTGGTAATTTAGCAAGAGCGTTAATTTCTTCAACTGAAGTGAATTTACCGTCTACTGAACCACCTTTGATTTCAAGAGCTTCTGCATCTTTAGCGAAATCGCTAATAACTTTAGCTGGTGCAATAACATCTTCGTTAGAAAACGCAACTGCTGATGGACCAACAAAAAGTTCTTTAAGGTCTTCAAGACCTGCTTTTTCAGCTGCACGAGTTAAAATTGAGTTTTTGATAACTTTAAACTCAACATCGCTTTCACGAAGTGAACGACGTAAGTTAGTATCTTGCTCAACAGTAAGACCACGTGAATCAACAACAACGATACTTGCTGCTGCTTTCATTTTCTCAGCAATAAGTTCAACTTGTTCAGCTTTTTTTGCAATAATTGCTTCACTCATTAGTTTTACCTCCGTTTTTATTTTTTGGGATAGGCACAAAAAAATCGCACCTAAACCTAGACACGAAAGTACAATACGTTATTTTATAATGACGTTTTGTGCCTCGGTAGGAATATTATGAGCACTGCTCCCCTACTGTCTTAGGTCAGTTTCATCAGAAACTTTAAATAGTATAACTTATAATTCTAGCATTGTCAATAATTTTTATTATTTTCCTGAAATAATTTTATAGTACCAAAAAATACTAAAATAGTTATCTTTATATCAAAAAAATAATATTTTAGTATTTATTTATTGACCTTTACTGACTAAAGGTGTATTATAGTACCAGAAAGATAATTAAATATTTAAATTAGACCTCTCTATATGTATTAAAGTATAGGAATCAATAATTAACTTTCAAAAATTAAAATCAATTGAGGTATTTAATATATGGCAAATAATAATTTTTATAATCGTGACCCTTTTGGAAATATGGATGATATTTTTAATTCTCTAATGGGAAATATGGGGGGCTATAACAGTGAGAATAAGCGATACTTAATCAATGGACGGGAAGTTACTCCTGAAGAATTCAGTCAATATCGTCAAACTGGAAAACTCCCCGGTCAAGAGCTAAATAACCAAAACACTCCTACAAACCAAGTCTCTGCAGATAGTGTTTTGACTAAATTAGGAACTAATTTAACCGATCAAGCACGTCAGCATTTGCTAGATCCAGTTATTGGACGAAACAAAGAAATTCAGGAAACTGCAGAAATTCTAGCTCGTCGTACTAAAAATAATCCTGTTCTGGTTGGTGATGCAGGTGTTGGTAAAACAGCTGTTATTGAAGGTTTGGCACAAGCAATTATAAATGGTGATGTCCCTGCTGCTATCAAAAATAAAGAAATCATTTCGATAGATATCTCTAGCCTTGAAGCTGGCACCCAATATAGGGGTAGTTTTGAAGAAAATATTCAAAATATCATAAAAGAAGTTAAGGAAACAGGAAATATTATTCTCTTCTTTGATGAAATACACCAAATATTAGGAGCCGGTTCAACTGGTGGTGATAGTGGCTCTAAGGGGCTCGCAGATATACTTAAGCCTGCACTTTCACGTGGTGAGTTAACGGTTATAGGTGCAACTACTCAAGATGAATATCGTAACACCATTCTCAAGAATGCTGCCTTAGCACGTCGCTTTAACGAAGTTAAAGTCAATGCACCTTCTGCACAAGATACTTTCAATATCCTTATGGGGATAAGAAACCTCTATGAGCAACATCATAATGTTGTTTTACCTGACTCTGTTTTGAAAGCAGCTGTAGATTTATCTATTCAATACATCCCACAAAGAAGTCTCCCTGATAAAGCAATTGACCTTATTGATATGACTGCTGCACACCTAGCTGCGCAACATCCCGTAACTGACCTTAAATCCTTAGAAAAAGAAATCGCTGAGCAAAGAGACAAGCAAGAAAAAGCTGTCAATACTGAAGATTTTGAAGAAGCTCTTAAGGTCAAGACACGCATTGAAGAGTTACAAAACCAGATTGATAATCATACCGAAGGACAAAAAGTCACTGCAACTATCAATGATATCGCTATGTCAATTGAGCGTCTAACTGGAGTTCCTGTATCAAATATGGGTGCTAGTGATATTGAACGCTTAAAAGAACTTGGCAATCGTCTAAAAGGTAAAGTCATTGGTCAAAATGATGCTGTTGAGGCAGTTGCGAGAGCTATTCGCCGAAATCGTGCTGGTTTCGATGATGGTAATCGTCCAATTGGTAGCTTTCTATTTGTTGGACCAACTGGAGTTGGTAAAACTGAGCTAGCAAAGCAATTAGCTTTTGATATGTTCGGATCAAAGGATGCTATCGTTAGACTTGATATGTCTGAATATAATGATCGTACAGCAGTTTCTAAGCTAATTGGAGCGACTGCTGGTTACGTTGGTTATGACGACAATAGTAATACACTAACAGAACGTATCCGTCGAAATCCTTATTCTATTGTTCTTCTTGATGAAATCGAAAAAGCTGACCCGCAAGTTATCACGCTTCTCCTTCAAGTTCTAGATGATGGTCGTTTAACTGATGGTCAAGGAAACACTATTAACTTTAAAAATACTGTTATCATTGCAACCTCAAATGCAGGTTTTGGAAACGAAGCATTTACAGGTGACAGCGATAAAGACTTGAAAATTATGGAACGAATTTCTCCATATTTCCGTCCAGAATTTCTAAATCGTTTCAATGGTGTTATTGAATTCTCTCACCTAAGCAAAGATGACTTAAGCGAAATTGTAGATTTGATGCTTGATGAAGTTAACCAAACAATTGGCAAAAAAGGAATTGACCTTGTGGTAGATGAAAATGTTAAATCACACTTAATTGACCTGGGTTATGACGAAGCAATGGGAGTACGTCCATTGCGCCGTGTCATCGAGCAAGAAATTCGCGATCGCATCACAGACTACTATCTCGATCATACAGATGTTAAACACCTAAAAGCTAATTTGCAAGATGGCCAAATCGACATTTCTGAAAGATAAAAACAAAACCCGTTTGGAAGAATCCAAGCGGGTTTTCTAGTGGATTGAAAAAGGGAATCAGAACTTATCAAAATCTTCTTTAATTCACTTTACTTATGTCAAATGTGCTGAGAGGTCAGCAATATCAGCTGGTCTAGTTCGGCAACAACCTCCGACAACTTGGGCGCCAAGTTTTTGCCAGTCACTTGTATTTTCAAGTAGGGTGTGTGAATGATCTGGGCTAGATTGCCAAGATTGGCTTGCCCCATCATAAACCTCTCCAGAGTTTGGATAGGTCACAAGAGGCTTGTTAGTCTGCTCTGCTATTGCTTGCAAGAAATCAGCAACTAACGATGGACTTGAACAGTTAATGCCCAGCGCCACGACCTGTGGGCTAGCATTTATAGCTTTCGCCAAGCCTGCAACAGCACTACCATCTGAGATGGTCTTACCATCTTGAGAGGTGAATGACATATAAGCCTCAACCTGAGGGAAATCCTCGGCAAGTAGCTCAATAAGAGCCTCAGCCTCCTGAGCATTTGGAATGGTTTCAAGTGCCAGAAGATCAACATCCTCATCTAAAAGAAGCTCAATACGATGGCGATGGAAATTTTTGAGATCTTCCTTATCAATATCGTAGAGCCCTGTGTACTCAGAACCGTCCGCCAAAAAGGCAGCGTAGGGACCAACATCCCCAGAAATCAAAGGATAGATTCTCTCTGATTTTTCTTCTTTTGTCAAACTTTTCCAAACTTGCTCACGCGCAGCTTTTGCCAACTGAACAGTTAAGCGAATCAAGTCTTCTGCCTGACTTTCAGAGACACCAACTTGAGCTAGTCCTTGTAAAGTCGCCTGATAAGTTGATGTCGTCACAATATCAGCGCCAGCACGAATATAATCTTCATGAATGGTCTGAATAGCTGCTGGATCCTCAATCAGATATTTGGCTGACCAAAGTTTCCCAGAAACATCACAACCTCTACTCTCAAGCTCGGTCCCCAAGGCACCATGTAGGATGAAAGTTTTTTTACTCTCTAAAAGTTCTTTAAATCTTCCCATAAGATCACCATTTCTTGTAACGTAGTTTGTGATAAATATAGCAGAAAATAATAAATGGAACACCGAAGTAAAGCCCAGCACGTTGTGAGCTATCCCAAGCAATCCCCACAATTGAAATCAAAAGCAAAATGATTGTGATATAAGGGAGAACCGGTGTAAAAGGTGTTTTGTAAGACAAATCTTCTAGTCGATTCTCTTTCAAGAATTCCTTGCGGAAATTGATTTGTGCGACCGGAATGGCTAGCCATACGACAACAACAGCAAAGCCCGCGATTGAAACCAAGGCTAGATAAACTGTGTCTGCAGCGTAAATACTTGAAAAGAGCGACAGCACTGCTCCTGCCATTGACAAGAGAAGAGCACGCATTGGGACACCGTGTTTATTGATTTTCACGACAGATTTTGACAACATACCTTCATTGGCAAGGGACCAGAGCATACGGCTTGATGCGTAGAGACCTGAGTTACCAGCAGACAGGATGGCTGTCAAGATAACGAAGTTCATGATATCCGCCGCAAAAGGGATTCCCATCTTGTCAAAGACATCAACGAATGGTGCTGTGGATACGCCTGCCTCTTTCATTGGCAATAGCGAAGCTAGGACAACAATTGTCAGTACAAAGAAAACAACCAAGCGACCGATTGTCGTTTTAATAGCCCTTGGTACAGCTTCTTTGGGATTATCCGTTTCACCAGCCGCAATACCAATTAACTCAGTACCAGAGAAGGCATAGTTAACAGCCAACATGACTGAGACAACTGCAACGATACCATTTGGAAAGGCACCATTGGCAGTCAGATGAGTGAAAAGAATAGCTTTGTGCTGACCTTCAAAGAAAACTAGACCAAACATAGCACCTAAGCCCAAGATAATAAAGATAATGATAGCAATAACCTTAATACTTGAGAAGAAAGACTCTGCTTCTGCAAAAAAGCGTACGCTAAGAGCATTTAAACCAAAAATCACAAGGGCAAAAAAGGAAGCAAATGCCCAAGCCGGCACATTTGGAAACCAGCGCTGCATGAGCATAGCAGCACCTAAAAATTCAGTCCCCAAGGCGACCGTCCAACAAATCCAATATAGCCAGGCAACAGTAAAACCTGTGCCAGGACTGATAAACTTAGTGGCATAAGTGTGGAATGACCCCGTCACCGGCATGGCAACTGCCAATTCACCAAGTGATAGCATGACCAAATAAACCACAACGGCACCAATCAAATAAGACAGCACAGCTCCAAGCGGACCAGCCTGTGCAATGGTATAACCTGAACTCAAGAAAAGCCCAGTCCCGATAACACCACCTAGCGATAACATAAAGAGATGACGACTGGTCATCTTACGCTGGAATTTACCTTCATCTTCATAACGATGATTTTCCATAACAACCTCCAAGAAACTAATACTTTTATCCTACCACAATCTAGTCGTATTGGGGAATAGGTATTAGCTATCATATATGATAAAGAAAAACTATTACAAAAAATCAGCGAATCATAAATAGCGATAACCTTATTTTTTTAGCCTTACAAAATTAATGACCTTATGAAAACGGTCCATTTGCCAAGGACTAATAATATAATTGGTCTCCTTATCCTTCAATAGCTGTACAGGTGCAATAATGCTAGTTAGTACACAGACAATCAACACGATAAAACCACCTAGCCAATCTCCCCAAGTGAGTATTCCTTCTGCACTAGCTTGATAGATGTATGCGCAAGCTATTGGTACTAGGAAAAATACTGTCGTTGCTAGACCAGGATTATACCAAATTTTAAGTTTAATATTCATCTGAAAACCATGACCCAAGAGCTGCGTTAGACTAAAGAACACGACTCCCAATCCAAGCCAATAAGCTTGAGGAAAAGCAATACTTGCAATGTAAAGCAACCAAGCAATAGTATTAACCAACATAATAGACTGAGTATTACCTGGAAAATGATCCATCAGCTCTTCTTCATCATAAACAACATAGTTAATGATAGGTGATGCCCCACCGGGAAACTGATATTCTTCAAATTGATGTGCTAGAAGTGCCATAAAGTTAAAATACAATAGATAGTGAAGCATTGACCAGTCAGGTCTAAAAACAAGCAATGTTACTGCTAAAATAATAAATAAAATTGCTCCAAAACGATACCAGTAATTTCTAAAATATGACATGATAATACCTCCTAATTTAAACTGTGTTTCACGAAAATGTGTTAAAAATGGTTTTGAGCGTGAAAGATCAACATCATTAAATGCGTAATTTGAATATCGACCTAAACGCTTATAGATTGGGGAACGAAAGGCTATAAAGTAGTTAAGAACAATCCATATCAGCGCTAAAAACCAATCAAGTCCAGAATACAAGTTCCAATCATGAGCTAAATAATAGACAGAAACAGGGACAAAACCTACTAAGGTCGTAAGAAGTCCTGGATTATACCACTTCTTCAAGGAAAGATTAAAAAAGAAAAGATGCATGGCAAGTTCTGCAAAGGCAAAAATCATGACTGCAAGTGTTAAAAATGGTATATTGGGACAAAAAATCGGCAAAAGATAAACAATCACTGCAAACCACTGATTCCCGAAAAAGGCTGATAGATGGTTTAAGTCCCACTTACTTGTGTCAGTTTCAACCGATTTAAGTTCAACTAGCATAGCGATAAGCGGAAAACCTCCAGGGAAACCAAATTCTTCGAAAAAGTGTAATTGAATAAAAAGTCCCGATATAAGTAGTGACTGCACTCGTAAATCCCAATTTCCAAAAAATAATGCTAAGGCAAAAAGAGAGGCAATATAGGGACAAAAAAGGTACCATTTTGCTATCCACGTTTTCATAAGAAGACCTCCAAGATTTGTGACATTTGATACCATATAGTATAATCAAGTGAACCTATAATATCAATACCTTTGGAGGTTTTATGCACAAATGATTGAAAGTGTGACAGTTAATAAAAAGAGAATAAAACAAATCACTCAAACACAAGAGGATATCTTAACAGCTTTTGGCCAACTTTTGGAAGAATATCCCTATGAAAAAATTCAGATTAGCCAAATTACCAAGAAATCTGGCTATGCTAGAAGAACCTTTTACCGACACTTTGACAGTCTAGATGACCTACTTACCCTTTTCATCGAAAGACTAACATTAAATCTCTTTAAGCAACTTGGTCAATTGGAGCAACCTACTTTTAGCCAAGTTTTCCAGAATTTTTTTAGTTATTGGTCTGATTATAAATCCCTTCTTCTCATTCTTAGAAAGAATGACCTACTCCCTCAATTTCAACAATCCTGGTTCCGACATATTGATTTGATAGAGTTAGGTCGTGGTGATTTATCTACCAATACCTATGCTCAGCGATTTGCGATTGGTGGTATTTTCAGTGTTCTAATTGAGTGGATTCATCAGGACTGCCAAACAAGTATCGAAGTATTAACTCAAGTTTCCTTCGATATTATCAATCATTTAAAAAATTAAAAAGAGCTTTGCAGTAGTCTCAACAGCTACTGCAAAGCTCTTTTTGTCATAAACTCTCAAATTATAACTCAGATAAAATAGTATCCCATGATTCATCAAGACCTGTGCGGTCAACAGATGAAAAGACGATGAAATGGTCCTTTTTATCAAAGTTTAATTTCTTCTTAATAGACGATTCATGTTTATTCCACTTGCCACGAGGTATTTTATCTGCCTTTGTCGCTACAATAATGACTGGAATCTCATAGTACTTAAGAAATTCATACATTTGAATATCGTCCGCACTTGGATCATGACGAAAATCAACTAAACTAACAACAACACGAAGGTTATCACGTGTTACAAGGTACTCTTCAATCATCTTGCCCCACTTAGCACGCTCAGTTTTAGACACCTTAGCGTAGCCATATCCAGGGACATCGACAAAACGCAGTTTGTCATCAATGTTATAAAAGTTGAGCAGTTGTGTCTTACCTGGCTTACTCGACGTACGCGCTAGGTTTTTACGACCAAGAAGCGTGTTGATAAAACTTGATTTACCAACATTTGAACGACCAGCGAGAGCAACTTCTGGGAGATCATCCTGAGGATAATGTGACTTGTTAGCTGCACTCAATAAAATAGACGCATTATGAGTATTTAAAAATTCTTCTGCCATCTCTATCTCCCTAAGCCGTCTCTAAAACAGGCTTGTCAGTACCCTCAACAGCAGCCTTTGTGATACGAACTTTTGTTACATCTTCTTGGCTTGGAATTTCAAACATGATATCAAGCATCGTTTCTTCAATAATAGAACGTAAACCACGTGCACCAGTCTTGCGCTCGATAGCCTTATCAGCGATAGCCAATAGAGCATCCTGATCAAATTCCAATTCTACACCATCATAAGATAATAAGGTTTGGTATTGTTTAACCAAAGCATTGCGTGGTTCTGTCAGAATACGAACCAGATCTTCTGCAGTAAGAAGTTCTAACGCTGCAACTACTGGTAAACGGCCAATAAACTCTGGAATCAGTCCAAACTTTTGAATATCCTCAGAAATTATCTCTTGCATATAAGAAGCGTTGTCATCAATTTTGCGGCTTGTCTGTCCAAAACCAATAACTTTTTCGCCTAAACGTTGCTTCACAAGGTCTTCAATACCATCAAAAGCACCACCGACAATAAAAAGGATGTTCTTGGTATTAATTTGAATCATTTCTTGGTTAGGATGTTTACGCCCACCCTGTGGGGGAACACTTGCTACCGTACCCTCAATAATTTTAAGAAGGGCTTGCTGTACACCTTCACCAGATACATCACGTGTGATAGAAACATTTTCGCCTTTCTTAGCAATTTTATCTATTTCATCAACGTAGATAATACCACGCTCAGCACGTTCGACATTATAATCAGCAGCTTGAATCAATTTAAGAAGAATATTCTCAACATCTTCTCCAACGTATCCTGCTTCGGTCAATGAAGTCGCATCTGCAATAGCAAATGGTACATTAAGGCTTTTAGCCAGTGTTTGTGCTAAGAAGGTTTTTCCTGAGCCAGTTGGACCAATCATCAAAATGTTGGATTTTTGCAAATCTACATCATCGTCACTACTCTCGGTATAACTAACACGCTTGTAATGATTGTAGACAGCAACTGCTAAAGCACGTTTAGCACGATCTTGCCCTACAACATATTGATTTAATATTTCTAATAGTTCCTTAGGTTTTGGTACTTCTGCTAAATCAGCCAGTACTTCCTCAGCTAATTCTTCCTTAATAATTTCTTGTGATAAGGCCACACATTCATTACAAATGAAAACACCATTACCTGCAATAATTTTTTTTACTTCATCTTGGCTTTTGCCACAAAATGAACAATAGACATTCATATCGTTATTACGATTCCCAGCCATTTTTTCCTCAACTTTTCTATTCATTTAATTTAAAATAATGTTCCATAAAAGGCATGGATTGTGTTGACAAGGTTAGTGAAAGCATTCATCAAAAAAACTGTTCCTAATCCATATCTTTTTTTCTTTATAGCAGGAATTGCACATAAAACACAAATCACAGCTAAAAATGCGGTAAAGACCCCAAAAAGGCTACGTTGCATTGAATAGTATTCCTTCCTTATTTTTCAAAATATGTCACAGTAAAAGCATGAGCATTCTGCTCATCCTTTTCAAAATAATCTCTAGAGATAACTTTAAACTCAGATAGATTAACATCAGGAAAATAGGTATCACCTTTAAATTTTCCATGAACTTTAGTTTTTATGATTGCTTCACAATAAGGCAGAAATGCTTTATAAATACTTGCACCACCTACAATAAATAAGGTCTTATTATGTTCCTGAAACCATTTTATAACTTGTTCAACACTATTTAGGACTGTCACTCCATCTGCTTGGAATTGTTCATCTTTTGTTAAGATGATTGTCTCTCTACCAGGTAAAACACGACGGTTCATTCCATCAAAGGTCTTTCGTCCCATAAGCAAAGCCTGCCCCATGGTCGTTTCTTTGAAGTGATGTAACTCTTTAGGAAGCCTCCATGGTAAACCGCCATTAACTCCAATCAAATGGTCTTCATCTTCAGCCCAAATGGCAATTATTTGCTTTGTCATGACTTTTTTCCTCACTAACTTATCTCTAGATATTCTAACAAATTTTACCTCAAATTGCTTGTTAAAAAACATGAGATAGTTAGATTGCTAAATCAAAACGTAATTGAGGTTTAATTGGATCATAATCAACTAACGCAAAATCATCTGGTTTAATATCAAAAAAGTCTGTTCCATCTGGAACATTCAATACTAGTTTGGGGTTACACTCAGACGGTTGGCGTTTTAAGAGTTCCTGAGCTTGTTCAAACTGGTTATCATAAATATGAAGATTATTGATAAAATAGAAAAACTTCCCAACTCTCCAACCAAAATGCTTTGCAATCATCATCTGAAGTGCTACATACTGCATAGCATTAATATGATGTGCAACTAACATGTCATTAGAACGTTGTGTTAATGTGGCATCCAAATAAAGCTCACCATTAACGCGTCTCACATCAAACATCGTTTGAAAAGCACAAGGTAGTAGGCCTTCTGTTTCTTCAAATGCTTCATAGTCCCATAATGAAATAACATTACGACGATTCCAAGGGTTATCTTCAAGCTGTTTTAAGAGTTTTGATATAATATTATGTTTTTTAACAACTGCACCGTAGCGCTGACCTATCGTGCCAGTATGGCCAACTTCCCAATCATTCCAGTATGTCACACCATATTTATCATTCAAAACTGCTAAATCATTTGTCTGATCTTGATAAATCCAGAAAATTTCTTTAATAGCAGATTTTATTGGAATTGGACGTAGAGTTGTAATAGGAAATTCACCCTTTGATAAATCATACTCTGCAAAGGCACCTGTAATATACTTAGAATTAGCCATTTCCCCATTTTTATATCTAGGTCTGGCTTGCTCGCTAAATACACCTTCAGACATAATTTTCGTGATATTGTCTTTAAATAATAAATCGGCTTTTGTCATGAGATACCTCCAAAGTCTTATTTTATCAGATTTTAAAAAGATATTCTAGTGAGAAACAAGACTTTGAAGGTTAAAGCTTTTTTTCATATTTTTAGCTTCTTTATGGTAAAATGGAATTTAGCAAAAATGACTTTTATTCAGAAAGGTTTACCAATGAAAATAGGAATTGATAAGATTGGTTTTGCAACCAGTCAATATGTCCTTGAAATGACTGATTTGGCTATTGCTCGCCAAGTTGACCCTGAAAAATTCAGCAAGGGATTATTGTTAGATTCACTTAGTATTACGCCAGTTACAGAAGATATCGTTACACTTGCAGCTTCTGCAGCTAATGATATTTTATCTGATGAGGACAAAGAAACTATTGATATAGTGATTGTCGCTACAGAATCAAGTATCGATCAGAGTAAGGCGGCTTCTGTCTATGTACATCAACTTTTAGAGATTCAACCTTTCGCAAGGTCATTCGAGATGAAAGAAGCATGCTATAGCGCAACTGCTGCTCTTGATTACGCTAAATTACATGTAGAAAAACATCCAGATTCTAAAGTATTAGTGATAGCTTCAGATATTGCTAAATATGGCATTAAATCTACTGGAGAATCCACTCAAGGTGCAGGCAGTATCGCTATGCTTATTAGTCAAAATCCATCCATTCTAGAGCTAAAAGAGGACCGTCTAGCGCAAACCCGTGATATTATGGACTTTTGGCGACCAAATTATTCTGATGTTCCTTATGTTAATGGCATGTTTTCAACAAAACAATATCTAGATATGCTAAAAACTACTTGGAAAGAATATCAAAAACGTTTTAATACTAGTCTAAGTGACTATGCTGCTTTTTGTTTCCATATTCCTTTTCCAAAATTAGCTTTAAAGGGCTTTAATAAAATTCTAGATAATAACTTAGATGAACAAAAGAAAGCTGAACTACAAGAAAATTTTGAGCACTCTATTACTTATAGTAAGAAAATTGGAAATTGCTATACTGGCTCATTGTATCTAGGACTTCTATCGTTACTAGAAAATAGTCAAAATTTAAAAGCAGGTGATCAAATTGCCTTCTTTTCATACGGTAGCGGAGCTGTTGCTGAAATTTTTACCGGTCAGTTAGTAGACGGCTACCAAAATAAACTTCAGAGCGATCGTATGGATCAACTCAATAAACGTCAAAAAATTACAGTAACTGAGTATGAGAAACTCTTCTTTGAAAAAACAATCCTAGACGAAAATGGAAATGCTAACTTCAACACCTACCGGACTGGCACTTTTTCTCTAGACTCTATTTGCGAACATCAACGTATCTACAAGAAAATTAATAATTAATATGACAAAAATTTCCTGGACAGGATTTTCAAAAAAATCCCCTGAAGAACGTATTCATTACCTTGAAGAACAAGATTTTTTAGCTGATTCTTCCCTAGAAATAGTGACGAATCAGAACTTACTCTCTTTATCACTAGCCAATCAAATGGCTGAAAATGTCATCGGTCGAATAGCCTTACCATTTTCACTTGTCCCAGATGTTTTGGTTAACGGTAAAGTCTATCAAGTCCCATATGTCACTGAAGAACCGTCAGTTGTTGCTGCTGCAAGTTTTGCTGCTAAAATTATAAAACGATCTGGTGGTTTTCTGACAACCGTCCATAATCGTAAAATGATTGGACAAGTAGCCCTTTATGATGTACAAGATAGTCAACACACTAAAGAATCTATATTAAATCAAAAACAGCAATTATTAGAAATAGCCAACGCTGCTCATCCATCAATAGTCAAGCGTGGAGGCGGTGCTTGCGACCTAACTATTGAGATTAAAGAAGACTTTTTGATTGTTTACCTTATGGTTGATACAAAAGAAGCCATGGGTGCTAATATGGTTAACACCATGATGGAAGCATTATCTTCGCCATTAGAAGACATTTCAAAAGGCAAAAGCTTAATGTCAATTTTATCTAACTATGCTACCGAATCTTTAGTGACTGCTACATGCCGAGTTGATTTAAGATTTCTAAGTCGCCAAAAAGAGGAGGCCATCAAGTTAGCTCAAAAAATGACGATGGCAAGTCAATTAGCTCAAGTAGACCCTTATCGTGCTAGCACACATAATAAAGGTATTTTTAATGGCATTGATGCTATCGTCTTAGCTACTGGAAATGATTGGCGAGCTATTGAAGCTGGAGCGCATACCTATGCTGTCAAAGATGGGCAATATCGAGGATTATCTAGATGGTCTTATAAGGTTGATGATAATTGCCTAGAAGGTACTCTGACGCTACCGATGCCTGTTGCAACAAAAGGTGGATCCATTGGTATTAACCCTAGTGTCCACCTAGCTCACGATCTACTAGGTCGTCCTAATGCTAAAGAGTTGGCAAGTATTATTCTTTCGATTGGACTAGCTCAAAATTTTGCGGCTCTTAAGGCATTGGTTAGCACAGGAATTCAAGCTGGTCACATGAAACTTCAAGCAAAGTCGTTGGCACTACTTGCTGGAGCTAAAGAAGAACAAATTTCAGAAGTCGTTAAACAGCTTCTAGACTCTAAACACATGAATCTAGAGACAGCACAAAAAATTGTCAATAAACTTACTAAAAGTAAAAAAAGAATTTGAGAAAAATCATCTCAAATTCTTTTTTTACTTGACTTGAATTTCCATAAGTGTATAATCTAGTTATAAAGACTAGATTATATGGAGTTTTAAAATGAATAAAAATCAATACCCAAAATGGGAAGAATTACCTGAACTAGATTTGTATCTTGACCAAGTACTTCTCTATGTGAATCAATTAATTAATCCTAAAACAATAACTAACGATAAACTACTCACCGCTTCGATGATCAACAATTATGTCAAACATAATTATATATCCAAACCTATAAAAAAAATACAATCGCCGTCAAGTAGCACGATTGATTGTTATTACAGCTTTTAAACAAGTTTTTGCTATTCAAGAAATCAGTCAAACATTAGAACTTCTGACAGCTGACAATCATTCTGAAGAAGCATATAACGGATTTGCTGCTTGTATGAACAAAGAAGAGGTTCACGATTTACCACCAGTTGTCATTAGTGCCTGTCAGACGTTGAACCTTTATCAAGAAACACAAAAATTAGTTTTAGAACTAGGAGGAAAAAATAAAAATGCTTAAAGAAATGTCTATCAAATTAAGTCCTCAACTTTCCTTTGGCGAAGAGCTTGCAAATAGTATCACTCACGCTGTAGGAGCTTTGCTTATGCTAATCCTATTACCAATCACCGCTGTCTATAGTCACAACCACTTCGGATTACAAGCAGCACTTGGTACCTCAATATTTGTCACTTCTTTATTTTTGATGTTTTTATCATCAAGTATTTACCACTCCATGACTTATAACAGTCTTCAAAAATATGTTCTACGCATGATTGATCACTCTATGATTTATATTGCTATTGCAGGTAGTTATACTCCTGTCGCATTGTCACTTATTGGCGGCTGGTTAGGATATCTCATCATTTTTTTACAATGGGGGATTACATTATTTGGTATCCTTTATAAAATCTTCGCTCCCAAAATCAATGATAAATTTAGCCTTGTACTTTACCTCATTATGGGATGGCTGGTTATCTTTATTTTCCCTGCTATTATCACAAAAACTGGACCAGCTTTTTGGGGATTACTCTTGGCTGGTGGTATTTGCTATACTATCGGTGCACTCTTTTATGCTCGCAAACGTCCTTATGATCACATGATTTGGCACCTTTTTATTCTATTAGCTTCTATTTTACAATACATTGGAATTGTCTACTTCATGCTATAAAATTTAACTACATTTTATTGATTATTTTTTTGCTAAACCATGATATAATAATAATCATCTAAATCTTAGAGAGAAGGCGTGGACATATGAAAAGTGCTTATATCTTTTTTAATCCAAAATCTGGTAAAGATGAACAAGCATTGGCACAAGAAGTAAAATCTTATTTAATAGAACATGATTTTCAAGACGATTATGTTCGTATTATTACACCTTCATCTGTTGAGGAAGCTGTCGCCTTAGCAAAAAAAGCATCTGAAGACCATATTGACTTGGTTATTCCTTTAGGGGGAGATGGCACTATTAATAAAATCTGTGGAGGTGTCTACGCTGGTGGTGCTTATCCTACTATCGGACTAGTACCTGCCGGGACCGTCAATAACTTTTCAAAAGCTTTGAACATCCCGCAAGAGAGGAATCTCGCTCTTGAAAACCTTCTAAACGGTCATGTAAAGTCCGTAGATATCTGTAAAGTTAATGACGATTACATGATTAGCAGTTTAACACTTGGTCTCCTTGCTGATATTGCTGCTAATGTCACTTCTGAAATGAAGCGTAAATTAGGCCCTTTTGCTTTCTTAGGTGATGCCTACCGTATATTAAAGCGTAATCGATCATATTCTATCACTCTTGCTTACGATAATAATGTACGGTCTTTACGCACGCGGTTACTCCTTATTACCATGACCAATTCGATTGCCGGTATGCCAGCCTTCTCTCCAGAAGCAACAATTGATGATGGACTTTTTAGAGTCTACACTATGGAACATATTCACTTCTTCAAATTATTGTTGCATCTAAGACAATTTCGTAAGGGAGATTTTAGTCAAGCAAAGGAGATAAAACATTTTCATACCAATAATCTGACTATTTCAACTTTTAAACGTAAAAAATCAGCTACCCCTAAAGTTCGTATTGATGGCGATCCAGGTGACCAATTACCTGTAAAAGTTGAAGTCATCCCTAAAGCCTTAAAGTTTATCATTCCTAACTCATTACCATAATATAAAAGGACCTAGACATAAGTATTAGAGTAAATACTATCTGTCTAGGTTCTTTTTTGTTATACTTAAAGCAATAAATATCATTGAAAGGAAGTATACGATGACAACATTTACTGCTAAATTTATTGACCAAGAGTGGGAAGTCCCAGTAGAATCAGGTCGCTACCATATGATTGTTGGGGAATTTTGTCCTTATGCACAACGTCCGCAGATTGCGCGCCAACTGCTTGGTTTGGATAAACATATTTCTATCAGTTTTGTGGATGATGTTCCAAGTGATATAGGACTTATTTTTAGCCAACCAGAACAGGTTACTGGTGCTAAGTCGCTTCGTGATATTTATCATTTGACTGACCCGAGTTACCAAGGTCCTTATACTATCCCAATTTTAATTGACAAGACTGATAATCGTATTGTCTGTAAGGAATCTGCAGATATGCTTCGACTTTTTACTACAGATTTCTCTGATTTGCATCAAGAGGATGCTCCTGTCCTTTTCAGCCAAGAAACTGCTTCACTTATTGATAATGATATTAAAGACATTAATAATAACTTCCAAAGCTTAATGTATAAGTTAGCTTTTCTTGATAAACAAGCAGATTATGATACTTATAGTAAGAAATTCTTCACTTTTCTAGATCAAAAAGAACACTTACTAGGACAACGTCCTTTCTTGCTCGGAGATAATCTAAGTGAGGTTGATATTCATTTCTTTACACCATTAGTCCGCTGGGATATTGCTGGGCGTGATCTTCTACTACTTAATCAGAAAGCGCTAGAAGACTACCCAAATATTTTTTATTGGGCTAAAACTTTATACAATGACTTTAATTTAAAAGCATTAACCAATCCACAATCCATAAAAAATAACTATTACTTAGGCAAATTTGGAAGAGCTGTTCGTCAACATACCATCGTCCCAACAGGTCCAAATATGGCAAAATGGGAAAAATAAAGCTAAAAAGCTAAGGCAATTCACAGCCTTAGCTTTTTAGCTATACTAGTCCAAAGTGAACCAATCAAATTCAATAAAAGTCTTGAAGAGATCTCCAGAAGTACCACTATAAGCAATATCTTTATCTTTATAAGTCATTTTCGTAATAGGATAATTATCAGGAACAGTAACACATCCCATTAAAACTCGAATAAAATCATTTGGATTTTCAAAAACTTGGCATCGTTCAGTGTCGTAAGCATCTTTATAATACAGTTTAATCATCTTATTACCTCTGACATTTTACAAGGAAACTTTGACAGGAAGCTATATCTACTGCACAAAAATAATATCATTTAGCATTAGCTTCCTTCAATTGACCATACAATATATAATTGACTTGTCGTAAATCAGTTATTTTTTTACAATTCAGTGCACACATTATCATTCTTAAATCTTCTTTCCAAGAATTGAGAATTGCAATAACATCATCTACGGGATAACGCTCAACTAATTCTAAAACTGTTCTAGAAAGTCCAACAGCTTTAGCACCCAACACTAAACATTTTACCATATCTAAAGGATGACGAATGCCACCAGATGCTAGGATATCCATTTTGTCTATCATAGATTGAGCGTTTATTAAGGATTGAGCTGTTGTTTGCCCCCAAGTATTGAGATACGAACGGTCGCGTCCACGTTGATTTTCGATGTAAGCAAAACTAGTCCCCCCACGCCCCGAAATATCTACAGTTGTGATACCTATATCGTAAGCATCCTTTATTGATTGTAAATCCATCCCAAAACCAACCTCTTTTAAAATAAGTGGGCATTGGATATTGTCGACGTATTCTTTTAAGTGAGAACGCCACATGTGAAATTCACGCTCTCCTTCAGGCATCAAAAGTTCTTGCATCACATTAACATGAACTTGTAAAAAAATGGGGTTCATAGCCTTAACGGTTGACTCTGCTGCTGGTATAGGCTTGTCTAACCCTATATTTGTCGCCAGTTTTAAATCAGGATACAAGTCTGTTGTTGGGTAGGAATCATCTTCATCGTTTTTGAGAGCTGCCGAATATGAACCTGTCACCATAACAATCCCTATAGCTTGAGCAACCTGTGCCAATTTATGATTGACTGCTTTCCCTTTTTCACTACCGCCTGTCATAGCATTGATATAAAAAGGAAATTCAAAGCTTTGACCAGCAAAATGTGTTGATAAATCGATATCGTTGACATTATATTTTGGTAAGGATGAATGTATTAACTCAATATCGTCAAAACTATTATAAGGCGACTGATATTTAAGAGCATATTTTATGTGATCATCTTTTCGATTTGTCATGACAATGTCTCCTTACTAAGTAGTTCAATACCAGCACTCTCCCAGCGCTTGATTAGAGTTTGATTATCATTTTTATTAAAGGATATGGCTATACCACAATCGCCTCCTCCAGATCCTGAAGATTTTGTGACTATATCTAGGCCTTTGCTTGCCTCTTTAAGCTTTTGAAGTTTATCGGTGTAAATAGATGGATGAAGATTAAATAATAGCAAGCTAATTTCTTCTAAACATCTCTTAATCGCTTCTTTATCTCCTTCTTTAAAGGCTGAAAGTAACTGGACAACTTGATACTTTGTATCATCTAAAAAACGCTGCGTAATGGTTGATTTAACTATATTTATCATTTCTTTTGAAATGGACGGTTGCATTGTCCATCCCACTAAAAAATCCATCTCCAATGAAGCTTGTATTTTGGTAATACGATAACCCCATTCAGCTTCCAATACTTGTTCCAAGGGTTTTGTTTCAATCATTTTTGAAACAGCCCTACGATCAAAAGCTGAATAAGAAATTAAATGCTCATAAGCAATACAAGCAATATCTCCCATTGAGCCATTATCACCTCTTTTTAAGAGAACGTAGGCAGATAATTTAAAAAGCAAGTCGCTTGGCATCTCTATCTCATAAAGCGCAGCCATAGCTTTAATAGTCAAAACGACAACACTTCCGCTAGAGCCTATACCAAACTTAAGTCCATAGCGCTCTAATTTTCCCGTAATTTCGAGGTGAATCGGTTTTATGTTTTTGCCAAAATTAATCAACCATTCTTCCATAAGCAATATCGTTTCCTGAATGAGACTATATTGCTTATCAGGCTGCAAGCTTGCCGTATAGTTAAACATATCAGAATAAAGGCTGTAGTTATCTGCAAAAGTAGCTAATGCAGTCATATAAATAGGAACGTTCTTTAAAATAGCTACTTGCCCAGGATACAGTATCGCGTATTCACCTGCAATATATAATTTGCCACCTGTTTGCACCTTAACCATCTGCTAATTCCTTTGTCGTTGAAACAATAATACGATAATCTTGCTCCAAGATAGTAGCTAATGCATCAAGGTCTTGACGTAAGCAAAGTACTTTAACATTTGGACCCGCATCCATCGTATAATAACATTCATGACCTTTTTCGCGAAGTTTCTTCACAACATCCATAGCTTTATATGTCTCTTCTGTCAAATAGGAAAAGGCTGGAGTTGCTGTCTTAGTTGTTGAGTGCATTGCAAGTGCATTACGCTCTGTCAGTTGACCTACCTTTTGAAAATCATTATTTTTTAGGTATACTAACATATCTTGATAGTCTTGTTCAGATTGCCTTACCCATTCGTTAAAAGTAGTTGAGGTTTCAGTGCAGATTTTCATACCTTCACGGCTTGAAATCGGCTTTCTTTTGTCATTTAAGACCAGCATAATCATAGCTAAATCTAAATCAGTGTGAACTTTATAGATATCACCACTATCTTTATCCCAAGCAGCAACAGGTCCAAAAAAAGAGCGTGAAGAGGAGCCTGAAGCAAACTTGGCTTCTTGAGCTAGCTGTGATTGGCTAAGGTTAGTACCAAAAAAATCATTGCAAGCCTTTACTAAGGCTGATAAACCACTTGATGACGATGATAAGCCTGCAGCTGTTGGCATATTATTAGTTGTTTCAATCTTTACAAAGCCGGACTTATTTTGTCGAAAGCGATCCAAGATAGCTGACATTTTGTCATGTTCATGATCATTTTGAAGAACACCAGAGATGTAAAATTCATCTTTCTTAGCATCCTTCCCAAGGGCAGTCAAACGTGTTTCAGTGTACATGTTTTCAAGTGTTAGAGAAATACTACTGGTAGCTGGAATCATTTTTTCAGCATCTGCTTTTCCCCAATATTTGATAATAGCAATGTTAGCATAAGACTTAACACTTATACTTTTTCCGTCCATGTGTTGACAGCTCCTTCTCTTTCTAATTGCTGACTTAAGCGCTCAGCTTCTCTTTTTTCTTTTACAAGTGCGATAATACAACCACCTAATCCGCCGCCACTCATTTTAGCGCCTAGAGCACCACAACTAATAGCTACCTCTACCAGATGATCAGCTTCTAAACTTGAGACACCCAATTGTTTTAAACTTTGATGCGCTTTAGTCATCAAGCTACCAAGTTGTTTGGAATCACTTTTATGAATAGCATCCTCTGATGCCTCTGCTAAATAACCTAATTCTTTTAAAAAGGGTAGTACTGCCTCGCCAGATGATTTCACCTTATCCACTGCTTCTTTAGTATGCCCATGAATTCCTGTATCAGCAATAACTAAATAAGCATTCAAATGCATGGGTACTGTTGAAAAACCAATATTGCGGATAAATTTAATAGTATTTTCACTAAGACAAGTTTTTGCATCTAATCCACTCGGATTTGAATGTGCTATCATTTCTGCTCGATTAACAAGGCATTCTAACAAATCTGCTTCCAAATCTTCATCAAAATAATCAAAAACTGCACGAATAGCTGCAATAGCAACTGCAGCTGATGATCCCATACCACGTCTTTCTGGGACTTGTGACTCAATATGATATGCAATTTTAGAAGAAGTTTTACCTAAATAGTCCAAGGCAGCAAAAATGGCTGTCGACAAAGGATCAGTCATATCTAATGCTATTAATTGAGGAGCCTCTTCAATAAGGCAATTTACTTCAATATTTTTTAAAGGAATAGCAATGGCTGGATAACCATATACTACTGAGTGCTCACCCATCAAGATAATCTTGCTATGAGCCTTTCCTATACCAAACTTTTCTTTCATCTTTTTCTCTTTATAATTCTATTACCTTACTATTTTAATATAAATCCTTAAAAAAAGCGACTTTAACGTGATAATAACATAAATTAAAGGAACTACAATTGCAGTCCCTTTAATCTTAAATGTAAATGACAAAGGTAATGGTATCATGTTTATAATTCACATCGATACTTCCTTTAAATAGATGCACCAAACTAGTTACAATAGAAAGGCCAATACCATATCCCGATTTTTTGTTATTATGTGACTCATCCTCTCGATAAAATCGTTCAAAAAACTTGCTATAGTCTATGTCTTTACCATTCTTATAAGTATTTGAAACTTCAAGCTTAGCTCGTCTCAAACGACTTGACCGTGATAACTTAACTGTCACAGTCCCCATCGGATCACAATACTTATTAGCATTATCAACCAATAATGTAACCAATTCAAATAATGATTTTTCTTCAGCTTTGACATGAATACCTGGTTGGATACTCATTATAAAATCTTTACCATCTTTAATGATTGGACCTTTAAAATCTTCTGCAGCATCTTTTGTAATATGTGAAAAGTCTAAGTCAACCATACTTATATCAGGCTGTTCTTCAAAGCGGGCAAGACTGACCATGCCATTAATTAGACCCGTTAAACGTTGGATTTGATCATTTGTAGATTTAGTCCACTCTGATTCACCACTCATCATTTCCACCAATTCATTATTAGCGGAGATGATAGCAAGTGGAGTTTTTAGCTCATGTCCTGCATTGGTAATAAAACGCCTTTGCTTTTCATAGTTAGCAACAAATGGTAAGATAACTCTCCCTGATAAAACTGAAACAATTACCATGAAGACGATAAAACTTGCCAAGGACATCCATATTGAAAGTTGCAATAATCTTTGATTATCAAGATATTGGTTGGTTGTATCTAAAAATACCACTAAATAATCATTTTTACCAACCTTTTTTAGTAGATAAGAATAGGTACTAAAATTATAGGTAATATGACCTGAATGACTATTTTGTGATACGATACGCTTGGCATAATTTTTTATTTGCCTATCGCTTACTTCAAAGATATTTCTAGAATCAAAACTAGTCACGTTACCTTTTGCATCTGTTCGCGCACTGAAATAACGGAATTGGAAAATAGCGTCCGTTGATAGGTCATCACCTAATTCTTTACTAAATTCAAGTTTATTCGGTATACGTCCATTGTTGTCTGCAAGGATAGTTAACACACGATAAATTTCATTCTTCGTTTGATAGTGATTAGCAGAGTTGAGGACACCGACTACTGAAAATAAGACAACAAGAATAGCTAGCGCAGCTATTCCGATAAAACGAAGTCGTAAATTTCTAAACATTAGCCACCATTATTTCACTTAATTTATAGCTACTACCTTCTTGACCAATAATCTCCAAGTTAGCACCAATTGCCTGCAATTTTTGTCTCAAATAAGAAACATAGATAAAGACGTATCCCTCATCTACATCTTCTTGGTCCTTATCTGCTCCCCAGACATGTTCGAAAAGTTGTTGTGTAGATAATTCTTTATCATGGTTCAACATGAAAAATGCTAACATTTTAGCTTCTTTACCCGCTAGACGAATAGTGTTTTCACATTGCAACTCTTGTTCACCGACTGATAAGGTTACTCTTCCCAATGACAATACATTAGGTGTGAAATTTTCCAATCTTCGGGACATAGAGCGGAGCCTTGCTAATAATTCTTTTAGAGAGAAGGGTTTTGTTAAATAATCATCTGCACCAGCATCTAGACCTGTTACTCTATCATCAATTTCTGCCATGGCTGTTAGCATAATAATGTGAGATTTATTTCCTGATTGTCTAATTTCTTTGACAGCCTCAACACCTGTTTTAACAGGCATCATGACATCCATAACCATGACATCATATGCATTTTGATTAGCTAAATCAATAGCAGTCTGACCATCGTAGGCGACATCAACAACATAACCTTGGTGACTAATTGCCGTACTAAGGACACGTGACATCTGTTCTTCATCTTCTGCAATTAATACTCTCATTTTATTCCTTCTTTGTTCCACTCTCTATCAATTGACGAATCGTTTGCATCGTTAAATCAACAGATGCCATTTCATCAGCACAACGTTTTAATTCCCTTACAATTCGTTCGGGATTTTCAATATCATGCTTGTATTTCATCTGATGTTCTAAACTAGCCCAAGAATCTTGCGCAATTGTACGCAACTGAATCTCAATGTAATATTTACCTTCTGAATTACCCAAACAGTCTGGATAGGGAGTATCAATTTCTAAAATCACATGGTAAGAGCGATACCCATTTGGCTTAACATGCTGGATATAGTCTTTTTCAACTACAATACGACAATCATCAAATGACTTAATACGTTCTACAATTTGATAAATGTCGTTAACAAAACCACAAATAATACGGACTCCAATGCTATCTCTAATCGTTTTTAGTGCAGAATCTACCGTTACAGGTAACTGTTTGCGACGACATTTCTCTATCATACTATCTGACGTTTTAATACGACCAATGATATGTTCGTACAATTTATAGCCTGTTTCAACCTTAGCTTTATCATTTTCTAATTGGATACGCTGGCTGAAATCTTCTAAAATTAATGGTAGATATCGACCATAATCTCCATAAATATTTGTTTCCATAAGAAACCTTCCTATTCTCTCTTAGCCTCCATTATATCATAGAAACTTAAGGCAAACTAAAAAGATGGTAGGTACTGTAAGACTATTTATACAAATAATTGTTACTTAAGGATCTTACCACAATAATTTGTAAAATTTATTAAGTTTGTCAAGCAAAAGCAGTTATAAAGTTAAGATAATTAGTAATTATTTTTTCAAATTCTTTTTGTGATTGATAATCTAAAGCGACATGAGGACTACTAGAATTATGATCTATTTCAATGTATATAAAAATTTCAAATTGAGACTGCTCAATAAATATGGTATCGGCATCATTGATAAACTTTCTTTTTAATGTCTTATAATAAAATTCCATGAAATATATCCTATGAATTTCCTTTTAGTTTCACACTAGCAAGGGGTTTCTCTCCTAAATATATCTCGGAATCATATTTCAGTATATTAAGAGTCTTTAACGGTATAGGCTATTAACCTTTCTTTGAAATTTTCTTGATGATAAGTCTAATTGAAATTATCCATTACCAACTTGTCCTGTATTCGATTTCCATCCCCTAGCCAACAATCTTTTAGTTATAAACTTCTAATAACACCTAATAAATAAAGAGTACTTACTTTTATCGAAATATAGAACAGGACTCTCTTTGCTAGTTTTATTTTTATATATTTTGAAGATAGTCTGTGCTTTATATAGGTATAAAAACCGGGATAGGAAATTTGGTGCATTTGACATAGGTATATTCAGTTTAGCATTATCTTCCTTTTAATTAGAGAGTTAAGCCCTCTAATAATATTTTATTCCCTTTTTAAAATGATAAATTGCAAAAAAAGCCATCAAATGATGACTTTTTTGTAGACTCGTAAGACGCTCCTCTTTAGATATAGCTATAATTCACTCATTACAACCCAAACATACCATAACAAATAGTTCATCAAAATCTATGATGTGATTATCAACAAAAGAATCTTATAATAACGGTATTGGGTCACATCGAGTCAGAAGAATTTTAATTTTTACGTCGTTTTAAACTGCTAGCTGCCAAAGTAGCTGTTGTTGCTACTAGAGTAATCCCAACAACTCCGAGAATTCTATTACTTTCCTCGCCTGTAGTTGGAAGAACAGATTTATTGGTTGGATTTTTAGATGAAGTTAATACTCCTTTATTAGGTCTATTTTCTGTAGTTTGGGTAGATATAAACTTAGGAGACTCTGATTCGCTTGGAATAGAAATGCCCGTTTCCTTTGGTAGGGTAGATTTTACTGATTCTCGATACACATAAGTCACTTCTGTTGTGCCTTCAGTGACCTTTCCGAATTCATTTCCCATAGTTTTTGCAGAAACGAGTTTATAAATCTTACCATTAAATTTAATTTCAGCGAATTTATAATCTGTGGTATCATATGGTGTCCCAACCTTTGATTCGTGTGTATCTAGTATTGGTTTTTTGATAACATTACCTGTTTCGTCCACATAGTTAATCACTACATTCCCTACAGCCTCTGAGTCATCTTTCTTAAGCTTATATTCATATGTAATGGTCTGATCTTGTTCAGTCACCTTACCATCTGCTGGAGCATCGCCCTTATTATCACGCACATGTACAAATTCATACAACTTACCATCTTTTTCAAGAGTTGCAGGTGCTTTATCTGAATATGCCTCATCAATTGGAGCTTCTGATTTAACTGTTTTAGCACTTGCAAGCTCAGTCTCTGTCCCTAAAATAACATAGCGGGCATGAACATTTCCAACTTTAACACTTGGAACCTCTACCACTTTACGATATTGATAGACAACATGTTGTTCCCCTTCTCGAAGTGTTCCTTTCTCCGCTGCTGACCCCTCTTGAATTGAAACTAGTTCATATTTTATTCCATCTTTGTCAAGTAACAATGGTTTCTCAGAATCATTCTCAGCTGTATTATAAGGAATAGCTTGACCTTCTTTATCACGAATATAAGCTGTTGGGGTATCGACATAAGTATCTTTAAGTTTTGTAGCAGTACCCTCGATAACATAATCTACAACCACACGACCCTTAGGAACTTCAACATATTCATATGTAATGGTCTGATCTTGTTCAGTCACCTTACCATCTGCTGGAGCATCGCCCTTATTATCACGCACATGTACAAATTCATACAACTTACCATCTTTTTCAAGAGTTGCAGGTGCTTTATCTGAATATGCCTCATCAATTGGAGCTTCTGATTTAACTGTTTTAGCACTTGCAAGCTCAGTCTCTGTCCCTAAAATAACATAGCGGGCATGAACATTTCCCTTTGATTCTTGTTTAATGCTATAAACATAAGTTACTGACTTAGTACCTTCTGCAACTTCTCCAGATGCTGCATCAGTACCATAATTAAATGAGCTCCCATTTGTAGCCAACGTACCATCCGAATTAACCTTACCAACTGGCACTGTAATATTTTCTGCTACTAATTCATACACCTTACCGTCTTTAGTAATAGTGGAAGGACGCTCAACTGTCGCGTCTGAATTAAGGTCTCCTGATGATTCTGCCGTATTGTAATGTGTTCCTGGAATTGCATCGGTGGTATCTTTGTATTCAGTACCAATAATATTGCCTTCTGTATCAATATAATTTACAACAACTGATCCACGCGGATTTTGTAAGCGAACAGATAAACGAAGTAAGTCATCGTTCGAAATATCATTATTATCGGAAATTTTATAATCAATAACATCACTTGCGTGCTTATTTAAACCATTAATACTATCTGGTTTAACTACAGTTGGTCGAACATTCGCAATACTATTATAATATCCATCTCCTGTATGATATTTTTCTTTAGAAAATGCTGTAAATGGAACAGCTTGATGATATAATTTAAATGAAGCCTCTGTAAAGGTTCCTTTTAAACGGATTGAGCCTGTTCCCGCTGGGACTGCATCAGGCGTTCTATCTGGACCATTGACAAAGTCTTCGTCAGATGGATTAACAACTGACTCATTAAAGGTGTTCTTGTCTGTTACATCAACCGTATTCGCTGTAACTGTTAAATTAACTCCTGAACTTGCTTTTTCAAGGCTTATACCTGGAGTTATTAACTCAAAGAACGTTGAATTATATGAACCACGTGCATAGTCAAATTTTTCAACAATCTTACCATTTTCCATGACAGTTTCTGTAAATGATAGACGTGCATTACCTCCAACACCAGATAAATCAATAATAGGGTCTGTAACTGCCTTGTCAAATTTCAATGTTAAAATAGTTGATGGCGCCTTCCCATTAAAATTGAGCTTATCAGATAGTTTACTACCTCCTTCAGTACGTCCTGGTTGTGTATAGACACCTAAAGCAGGTATTTTTGCAGGATCTACATTTCCAACAAACATTTCTGATGTTGCTTTATATTCTGACTGATTACCACCATTTGTCAAAATACCAGAACCTTCATCATTCCCTTCTACAGGAGTAATTGTCGCAGTCACTTTAACGGTTGAGTTATCGTCACGAACCACCGTTGTTTCAGCACTTTTAAATGATTCATCACGAACACTTGGAGAAATATTTTTATTTCGAACACTGTCAGCATATGGATTTTGTAACGTCCAATCGCCACTAGTAGCATACGTCCTCTTGTCTACTGATGGGGCTGCATTATCAGTTGTTGGTGATGTTGCTGCTAAAGTTGCAGGCTTAATGATTTCTGAAGTATTACTCAAATTACTTCCTTGAGTGCTAGTTGCACTCCTATTAGTGGAAGTAGGAGTTGAATTGTTAGGATTGACCAAGTTTGCATCTGTTGTCGTTACACCTGTTGGAGTTGTTGCAGATGTAACACTAGTTGTCTCATCTGCAAGTACCTGAGGTGAAATGAATAATAATGATCCTATAGCAACTGAAGCTATTCCAACCGAAAATTTACGAATGGAAAACTTTAAACCTTTTTCAAAATTATATTTACGAAACATAATATCAACCTCCCTGTAACAGTTTTTACATTTAAAAAATAACAAAAAATAAAAGCGTTGTCAATTATAAAGGTAAAGAAATTTGAAAATTATCCAAATTTAAGAATATTTTGACTTTACATAAAACTAAAGAGGTGCCTCATTCAAGATAAATTGAAAAATAGATACTAAGACCTGGTAGTTTACATAAAACAGATTCGATACTTCTATCCAATATAAAGCTAATTAAAGAGACTTTTAACTAAAAAAGTCTCTGAAAGCTATTTACAATTGATTATATTATCACAAGTCTATTAAGCAGGTTTAAAATCATATTATCAGACACTATAAGAAATATCTGGTGTAGCCTGATTGTATTAAAATATTTAGTATATCTATTTACCTTGCTCATTGTCCAAATGGGAGGTTCATCTCAAAGTATTACAGTATAACACGTTAAACTGTAGCCTATAAATTTCCTAAAATTTCTTTACAATATCATCCTCATCAATCATGTTGCTCTTTAACACTAAAACTACTTAAACACAGAAATTTCCAAAAGAACAAAACAGTTAAACTGACTAATCGTTTAGTTCTTTTAGATTGAAGATGAAATGGTAAACGAGAACTATCGGCTATATTTAAAAATGATTCTCTAGACAACTTAGCTTTATTAAATATTGTTAAACTAGCAATCCTGTAGAAGTAGTTCTTACCAATTCTCTCTTCATGTCTTTAATAAAATCACAGCATTAAGTCATCACCCTAAGATAGTTAATCAAAATTTTCCATTGCCATATTTTTAGCTAATGTTCTAATAACCTTTTTGGTGGTACGAATCTCTTCTTTAGTAATACCTGCTAACATAGTACTGTGCAATTTTTCTAAGAAAATTTCAAATTGTGTAGCCTTTTTTTTACCTAGGTGAGTCAAATAAAGGTATTTTACACGCTTATCTGTCTTAGATGGTACAATCGCAATAAAACCATTTTTTTCCATCCGTTTTACCAAATTAGAAGCTACAGACTTAGAAATGTGTAAGATTTCTTCAGCATCTTTTATAGACATATCCTTGTCAGGATGTTTATAGAGATGCATCACTAAGTGTCCTTGTGGACCCGCTAAATGTTCAACATCATACTCTTTTGCATAACGATCTAAATACTTTTCGAGTTGATTAACAAGTATTCGTGCTTTTTTGAAGAGGATTCTCCATAATAATACTCCTTTAATAGTTATCGTGAGAACTATTTTAAAACAACCTTTATTAACTGTCAATTAAAAGTTACCGTGAGAACTATTTTTACATTAATATTTCTAAAAAACACCTATCATTCGTCAAATAAAAAATGATTTCGCTTACTTTTTAATATTAAAAATATATGTTCGCTTTTTATATTTTTAATTATAAATTTATATTGATTTTTAATGTAAATGATAGTAAAATACAAATGTAATATTTATTTAATTTACAGGAGATTTAAATGAAAAAGAAAATTATTTTGAAAAGTAGTGTCCTTGGTTTAGTCGCTGGGACTTCTATTATGTTCTCAAGCGTATTCGCTGACCAAGTCGGCGTCCAAGTTATAGGCGTCAATGACTTTCATGGTGCACTTGACAATACTGGAACAGCAAATATGCCTGACGGAAAAGTTACTAATGCTGGCACTGCTGCTCAATTAGATGCTTATATGGATGATGCTCAAAAAGATTTCAAACAAACTAACCCTAATGATGAAAGCATTAGAGTTCAAGCTGGTGATATGGTTGGAGCAAGTCCAGCTAACTCAGGGCTTCTTCAAGATGAACCAACCGTTAAAACATTTAATGCAATGAATGTTGAGTATGGCACATTAGGTAACCATGAATTTGATGAAGGTTTGGCAGAATACAATCGTATCGTTACTGGAAAAGCTCCTGCTCCAGATTCTAATATAAATAATATTACGAAATCATACCCACACGAAGCTGCAAAACAAGAAATTGTAGTGGCAAACGTTATTGATAAAGTTAACAAACAAATCCCTTACAATTGGAAACCTTACGCTATTAAAAATATTCCTGTAAATAACAAAAGTGTGAACGTTGGCTTTATCGGAATCGTTACCAAAGACATCCCAAACCTTGTCTTACGTAAAAATTATGAACAATATGAATTTTTAGATGAAGCTGAAACAATCGTTAAATACGCCAAAGAATTACAAGCTAAAAATGTCAAGGCTATTGTAGTCCTTGCTCATGTACCTGCAACAAGCAAGGATGATATTGCTGAAGGTGAAGCAGCAGAAATGATGAAAAAAGTCAATCAACTCTTCCCTGAAAATAGCGTAGATATTGTCTTTGCTGGACACAATCATCAATATACAAATGGTCTTGTTGGTAAAACTCGTATTGTACAAGCGCTCTCTCAAGGAAAAGCCTATGCTGATGTACGTGGTGTCTTAGATACTGATACACAAGATTTCATTGAAACCCCTTCAGCTAAAGTAATTGCAGTTGCTCCTGGTAAAAAAACAGGTAGTGCCGATATTCAAGCCATTGTTGACCAAGCTAATACTATCGTTAAACAAGTAACAGAAGCTAAAATTGGTATTGCCGAGGTAAGTGGCATGATTACGCGTTCTGTTGATCAAGATAATGTTAGTCCGGTAGGCAGCCTCATCACAGAGGCTCAACTAGCAATTGCTCGAAAAAGCTGGCCAGATATCGATTTTGCCATGACAAATAATGGTGGTATTCGTGCTCACTTACTCATCAAACCAGATGGAACAATCACCTGGGGAGCTGCACAAGCAGTTCAACCTTTTGGTAATATCTTACAAGTCGTCGAAATTACTGGTAGAGATCTTTATAAAGCACTCAACGAACAATACGACCAAAAACAAAATTTCTTTCTTCAAATAGCTGGTCTGCGATACACTTACACAGATAATAAAGAGGGCGGAGGAGAAACACCATTTAAAGTTGTAAAAGCTTATAAATCAAATGGTGAAGAAATCAATCCTGATGCAAAATACAAATTAGTTATCAATGACTTTTTATTCGGTGGTGGTGATGGCTTTGCAAGCTTCAGAAATGCCAAACTTCTAGGAGCCATTAATCCCGATACAGAGGTATTTATGGCCTATATCACTGATTTAGAAAAAGCTGGTAAAAAAGTGAGCGTTCCAAATAATAAACCTAAAATCTATGTCACTATGAAGATGGTTAATGAAACTATTACACAAAATGATGGTACACATAGCATTATTAAGAAACTTTATTTAGATCGACAAGGAAATATTGTAGCACAAGAGATTGTATCAGACACTTTAAACCAAACAAAATCAAAATCTACAAAAATCAACCCTGTAACTACAATTCACAAAAAACAATTACACCAATTTACAGCTATTAACCCTATGAGAAATTATGGCAAACCATCAAACTCCACTACTGTAAAATCAAAACAATTACCAAAAACAAACTCTGAATATGGACAATCATTCCTTATGTCTGTCTTTGGTGTTGGACTTATAGGAATTGCTTTAAATACAAAGAAAAAACATATGAAATAATAAAAATAGGTTTGGATATTTTATCCAAACCTATTTTTATATCAATATGCCTTCCAAATGATCTAACTCGTGTTGACAAATTTGAGCTGGAAAATCTGTCAACTTGATTTGCTGTTCTTTCCAATTGATATCACGATAAGAAATCGTAATGTGACGATATCGTTGTGTACTTCTGCAACCTACGAGAGAAAGGCAAGATTCTTCTGTCTCATATGGATCCGATTTTGCAACTAATACAGGGTTAAACATTACTAAATTTGTAATACCTACATTGATGATAATGACACGCTTCAGGCTACCAATCATATTTGCTGCCATACCTACACAATAATTTTGATTAGCATGCAAAGTATCCTGTAAATCTTTTGCTAAGCTCACATCTGCTCTACTAGCCATTTGTGATTTTTGTTGTAAAAAGAAAGTATCTCTAACAATTGGTTTTATCATTTATTTTAACCTAACTCTATTATGATAATACTAGTATACCATAGGTTAGCTAAGGACCATGATAAGAGATTAAACAATACTTTGTGCAGACATAGCTTGAGCAACTTTTAAAAAGCCTGCAATGTTAGCACCTAGAACCAGGTTACCACTATCGCCAAATTCATCAGCCGCTTCGGAAGCATTCACAAAAATAGTTTTCATAATACGTTGCAATTCTTGATCAACTTCTTCAAAAGTCCATACCCTACGACTAGAATTTTGTGCCATTTCAAGCGCTGAAACAGCTACTCCTCCTGCATTGGCAGCTTTAGCAGGACCAAAAGCAAGCCCTGCCTTTTGGAAAACTTTAATAGCACCCAAGGTAGATGGCATATTTGCTCCTTCTGTTACTGCCAAGACACCATTTTCAACTAATAACTTAGCGTCTTCTTCGTCTAATTCGTTTTGAGTAGCACACGGGAAAGCTAAATCTGCTTTAATAGACCAGATACTACCTTGATCTGCTGGTGTGAAATTAGCTTTTGGATGTTTCTCCGTATATTTAACAATACGTGCTCTTTCAACCTCTTTTATCTGTTTCAATGTTTCAAGGTCAATACCGTCTGGATCATAAACATAACCTGAAGAATCTGACACAGCTACAACAGTTGCACCCAACTCTTGTAATTTTTCAGTAGCATAAATAGCCACGTTACCAGATCCCGAAACCAGTGCAACTTTGCCAGTTAAATCTTGACCACGCGCCGCTAGCATTTCTTTAGCAAAATAGACTGCCCCATAACCAGTTGCTTCTGTACGAGCCAAAGACCCACCATAAGTCAGTCCTTTTCCGGTTAAAACCCCATTTTGATAACCATTTAAACGCTTATATTGACCATAAAGATAACCAATTTCACGTCCACCTACTCCAATATCGCCAGCTGGCACATCTAAATCTGGTCCAATGTATTTTTGAAGTTCGGTCATAAAACTTTGTGTGAAACGCATCACTTCATTATCTGATTTCCCTTTTGGATCAAAGTTCGACCCTCCTTTGCCACCACCAATTGGTAGACCTGTCAGTGAATTCTTAAAAATTTGTTCAAATCCTAAAAATTTGACAATAGATTGTGTTACTGTAGGGTGAAAACGTAAACCACCTTTATAAGGACCAATAGCTGATGAAAATTGTACACGATATCCTCGGTTAACTTGAACCTGGCCTTTATCATCTACCCATGGAACTCTAAAAGAAATCACGCGCTCAGGCTCAACCAAACGTTCTAAAAGATTTTCTTCAATGTACTGAGGGTATTTATCAAAAACTGGTACTAGTGACTCAAAAACCTCTTCAACCGCTTGTAGAAATTCTTCCTCATGCTCATTTTGCTTCTTCACTTTCTCTAAAACACTTGCTACATATGTCTTTCCGCTTGTCATTTATTTTCCTCCGCATTGTTTTAATATAGTTAGCATTATAAATTGTCAGAATTTTCTTGTCAACTATTTGCTATGGTATCATTCTTAGGAGCAATTTTAAAGGTAATTCTTTGACTTTTACTGACTTTCGTTCTATAATGAGACAAATATTTGATTGGAGTATCTATATGAAATGGTTCCCACTTGTTGGAGGTATAATTGCCTTATTAGCTGGCTTCTATCTCTTTATAAATCCTGTAACAGTTGTAGCAACTCTGGGTTGGTTCATTGCTTTATTTATCTTTATTTATGGCATTTCAAATTTAGTACGCTACTTGCAAGCTGATTCTTATCACCGTAGCCCTTGGTATCTAGTTCAGAGTATCCTTGCTGTTATTTTTGGTATCATTTTACTATCCAGCTCAGCAATGTCACTTTCAAATACTGTCATGACTATTTTAGCATACTGGCTACTGGTATCTGGTATTTTACGACTTTTAGGTGGTTTCCAAATGCAAAAAATTAATTTCCCAGGTGCCAAATCCTATAAACGTTCGGCTTATATTGCACTCATTTTAGGTATTATTTTACTGATTCAACCTACCTTATCAGCAGCCATCATTGGAAGATTTGTAGCCTTTATATTAATAGCAATTGGAGCTTCGGCTATTTACACTTTTACTCGTATTAATTATTAAAAGGACATGTTTCATGTCCTTTTTTTTATCTATTGATGACGTCATTTACTATTTGAAAATTGACTATTATATAATTCGTAATAAAATCCTTTATCTGCTAGGAGTTTCTGGTGATTACCCTGTTCGATGATTTGACCATCCTTTAGAACTAAAATGTTGTCTGCCTCTTGAATCGTTGATAGACGGTGTGCAATGACAAAACTAGTTCTTCCTTCCATCAATTTTTTCATAGCTTTTTGAATAAGCAATTCCAACCTTGTATCAACAGATGAAGTCGCTTCATCTAAAATTAAAATTTTAGGATCTGCTAATAAAGCACGTGCAATAGTCAACAGTTGCTTTTGTCCTAAGGAGATATTGCTTGATTCTTGATTCATCACCATATTGTAGCCACCAGGTAACGTTCGAATAAAGTGGTCAACATTCGCAGCTTTAGCAGCAGTAACTATATCCTCATCACTGGCTTCAAGATTACCGAATCTAAGATTTTCTTTTATTGTGCCTTCATATAACCAAGCATCTTGCAACACCATGCCAAATTGTTGGCGGAAATCTTGGCGTGACAGGTGTCTAATATCGTGACCATCTACGGTGATAGCACCTTCACTAACATCGTAGAATCTCATGAGTAAGTTTATAAGTGTTGTCTTACCTGCACCTGTTGGCCCTACAATTGCAATCATTTGCCCTGGTTCTACATCTAGGTTAAAGTCGCGGATAAGTGGCTTATCCGGATAATAGTGAAAATCGACACCATGAAAGCTGACTTGACCGGTTAAGTCATGGCTCAATTTTTCAGTGACTTGATTGGCTTCCTCTTCTTCATCTAAGACTTCAAAAATACGTTCTAAGGAAGATTTTGCACTTTGCAAAACACCTGCTAATTGTGTAATGGTTTGAACGGGTTGACTAATTTGCCAAACATACTGCACAAATGCCTGCATGTTACCAATTGTTAAGGTACCAGCAATAACTTGTAAACCGCCAACAAATGCAATGATAAGGTAAATAAAATCAGAGATACCATTCAATACTGGCATCATAATTCCTGAAATGAAGCTAGCTTTGAAACCTACATGACGTAGATTATCCGTTATATCACGAAATTCTTGACTAGACGCCTCTTCTCTACCATATAATTTTATGATATTGAAACCAGTTAATTTCTCTTGTACAAAACCATTCAGTTCTCCCAGAATCTTTGCCTGTTCTTTAAAGTAAGGTTGGGATCTTTTTAGTATCGTTTGTGCACTAAAATAAGTTACAGGAATACAAGCAATGATAATCATGGCTAATGGTACATTTAGATAAAGTACCATAACGACTACTAGAATAATACTTAAAAAAGCATTGATAATCTGTAAAAAGCTCTGTTGTAAAGCATTTGAGACCGTTTCAACATCACTTGTAAAACGTCCCAACATATCTCCAAATTGGTGCTTATCAAAATACGATACAGGAACTTTATTGATTTTACGATTCAAATCATGACGGATATCACGGATACTTTTTTGAACGACAGTAGTCATAAAATAATTTGAGCCATAAGAACCTAATTCATAGAAAACACCTCTGAAAAAATAAATAATCAAAATACCAGCAATATAAGGAACGTTCAATTCTGCTCCAGAAACTCCCTTAGCCATATCAACAAGGTTAGCAGTCAACTCTGTTATCGCTAACCCTAAAATAAAAGGCTCCAGAACACTCATAAAACTAGATAAAACTTTCAAAAAAATCGCTAAGAAAAGAGTAGCTTTGTAGCGAGTTAGGTAAGACCATAATCTCAAAAAAACAGATTTTTTTCTCATACAATCACTCTCCTTCTGATAAGTTTTGGTTCTTCAGTTGTGACTCAGCGATTTCACGATAAATAGCATTATTTTCTATTAATTGAGCGTGGGTACCACGACCGACAATTTCGCCTTCATCAAGGACAATAATCTGATCAGCATCCATAATCGTACCCACCCTTTGAGCAACTATCAAAACTGTAGAATCACCGGTTACTTCTTTTAGACGCGCTCTTAAAGTAGCGTCTGTCTTATAATCGAGAGCAGAAAATGAATCATCAAAAATATATAAATCTGGATCTTTAACAACAGCCCTAGCAATAGATAACCGTTGTTTTTGACCCCCAGAAAGATTGCTCCCACCTTCAGCTAAATGCGTTTCAAAGGCTTCTTGGTGACTCTCAATAAACTCTTTAGCTTGAGAAATATCAACCGCTTGTCTAAGATCATCAATAGTAGCATCAGCTTTTCCATATTTTAAATTCTCTCCTATTGTCCCTGTAAATAAAAGAGCTTTTTGGGGGATAAATCCAATCTTTTGGCGAAGTGATTTAAGGTTATAATCTCTTACATCAACTCCATCTACTAAGATTTTTCCAAGTGTCACATCATAAAAACGTGGAATCAAATTAACAAGAGAAGATTTTCCTGAACCTGTTGAACCAATAAAAGCAATTGTTTCTCCAGGCTTAGCTTTAAAAGAAATATCATGCAAAACGGGACTCTCTGTTTCTCCTGGATAAGCGAATGTTACATTATCAAATTCTAAATGCCCTTTGAGTTTCGTATCCGTAACACCTTCGGTATTAGGATTAATAGAGATTGGCATATCCATCACCTCTCTAATACGATGGCTTGATACCACCATACGAGGATACATAGTAAAAAGATTGGCAAATAGCAAAAATGAAAAGAGAGCATGGAAGCTATATTCGATAAAAGCAACTAAATCCCCTATTTTAATAGCACCTCTTTGTAAGGGATCCAAAGCAAACCAAACGATAGCCACAATCATTGCAATAATAATTTGAACGAAAAGTGGTTCTGTTAGCCCTGTTAATTTAAAAAGACTAGTTGAAGTATCTGTGTAACGTTGGTTAGCGACTTGAAATTTTTGTGATTGAAAATTCTCTCTTGCAAAGGCTCTAACAACGCGTAACCCTGTTAAATTTTCACGAACATATTGATTGATTTTATCAAGCATAGCCTGTTGTCTTTCAGATAAAGGTTTTGTTTTTATAGCTACATATAAAATAACTCCTACCAAAAGAGGCATTGCAACCGCTACAAGCCAAGCCAAAGATGGACTCGTAATTAGTATCATAACCACGCTAAAAATCATTACCATAGGAGTTACTAGGCCTAAACGTAAAGACATTTCAGCAAATTGCATCAAAACAAAAGTATCGCTTGTCATACGTGTCACTAGTGAAGATACACCTATCTGTTCATATTCATGATGGGAGTATTCTTGAAGCTTAGCATACATATCATTACGCATATCTCTAATCATTGTTGTCGTTAAGCGACTAGATGCGTAAGCCATCGTAATACGCCCAATAATACCTAGTACAACAAATATAAACATGATGAACGTCCACAGATAAACTCCAGTCCGATCACCTTTTGTAACGCCATTATCAATCATACCTGCTAAGGCTGTGGGCATTCCTAGGATAACCGTCACAAAAAGCATAGCACCTAGTAAATCAAGCCATAACCAATTTGGGTACCTTTTCAAATAAGACCAAATATATGCCATATATGTCTCCTTTTCTTTCCTCTTATCTCAAAATAATTAATCCATGTTCACTAATCCACTTTCAACTTATAAATCTTTAATCATCCAAATATCCATAGCTGTATGACCTTGATCATTTGCTATTGGTTGCGATAAGGCACAATATCCCATATGCTTATAAACCGCAGTTGCCCTACTCAAAGTACTGGCTGTCTCTAAATAAAGTTGTCTATACCCAATTTTTCGAGCTTCTACTTCAATCATTTTCACTAAATCAGTAGCAAGCCCCTTACCACGGAAACGTTCTGCAATGTACCCCTTCTGCATCTCTGCAATTAGATTTTTCAGCGGACCAAAGCCGCCACAGCCAATAATCTCATCTCTCTCCTCAATGACAAAGAATCCTGACTTCTCTATTTTTTGTAGTATGAGGTCAAATGATCTAAGCGAGGGTCTGAATATGCTGTACCAGGTTTATCTAAATCATAGGCGCGTAAACTTTGTCGAATTAATTGTGCAACTGCTTGGTCATCATTTTTAATAATCGGACGGATAATCATGTGTCTAACTCACTAAGGTACTCATAACGGTCATACTTTTCTAGAAGTGCTTCATTTTTTGCATCTAATTCCTTTTGTAAATCAGATAACCTTGTAAAATCACTACCACATGTTTGCATATCATTTTCTATACGAGTGATAGTATTTTCCAATATCATAATATTGTCTTCAATTGTCGCCCATTCTTGTTTTTCAAAGTAAGACATTCTTTTACGACTTTGCTTTTCACGACTTGTCTTGGTACTCTCTTTTTTACTGATAACTTCATTATTTTGCTCATTAAATGCTTTTTCATCTAAATAATCAGTATAATTACCAAAAAATTCACGGATATCGTTATCTTCAAACGCAATAATTTTATTAGCCACTTTATCTAAAAAGTAACGATCGTGACTAACTGTAATCACAGGACCACCAAAGCCTTGTAAAAAATTTTCAAGAACAGTTAATGTAGCAATATCTAAGTCATTTGTCGGCTCATCAAGTAGTAACACATTAGGCTTTTCAATCAGGATTTTTAAAAGGTAAAGTCTTTTTTTCTCACCACCTGATAATTTTGCAATTTGTGTTCCATGTGTCGAACGTGGAAAGAGAAATTGTTCCAATAGTTCTGTCACACTTGTTGTACCGACACTAGTTTTAACCTCATCTGCAACCTCTTGCAAATAATTAATAACACGTTTTGAGCCATCTATATTATTAAGTTGTTGTGAAAAGTAACCTACACGTATCGTTTCACCAATAGAGACATTACCCGAATCCGGCTGTAAATCTTGAACAATTAAATTAAGTAAGGTTGACTTTCCAACACCATTATCTCCAACGATTCCAATACGATCTTTATTTTGAATTAACAAATTAAAGTCTTTCAAGATAGATTTATCTGGGTAAGAAAAAGAGACATTTTCAAAATTAATAACCTTTTTCCCAATTCGACTTGTTTCAAATGTCATTTCCAAATCGCTTGTATCGCTTGTTTGGTGTAAATCGTTTTTTAGATTTTGAAAACGATTAATACGAGCCTGTTGTTTCGTTGCACGAGCTTGTGGCTGAGTACGCATCCAAGCTAGTTCTTGTTTATAAAGCTGTTTCTTTTTATGTAAACTAGCAGCATCACGCTCGTCTTGTTCTGCACGAAGTCGGACATAATCCTGATAATTGCCTTGATATTCTGTAATCTGTGCCTTATCTAATTCAAAAATACGTGTTGCAATATTGTCTAGAAAATAACGATCATGAGTTATAAAAAGCACTGTCTTTTTACTATTTTTCAAAAAATTCGTTAACCATGCAATAGTGTCAATATCTAAGTGGTTAGTAGGCTCGTCTAAGAGCAATAAATCTGCATCATTTAATAATACTTGCGCTAATTGAACACGTCTTCGTAATCCTCCTGATAATTCACCAACCGACAACTGCAAATCAGTAATACCTAATTTGGATAATACTGTTTTGACTTCGCTCTCAATAGACCAAGCATCTAAAGAATCCATTTCTGCCATTACTTTCTCTAGACGTGATTGCTTACTTTCTTCGTAGTGATTAAGCAATAATTCATATTCTTTAATTAAAGCCATCTCTCTTAAGTCAGAAGAAAGTACGGTGTCCAAAATTGTCTGAGAATCATCAAAGTTTGGTTCTTGTTTTAAATAAGCAATCTTATAATCATTAGCTGATGAAAAAGGGGAACGATCACCATCAAAACCTAATTCACCCGAAATAACATCTAATAGTGTTGTCTTTCCTGTTCCATTGACACCAATAATCCCAATACGGTCTAAACTATGGATGATAAATGAAACATTACTAAAGACCGTCTTATCACCAACCGACTTAGTCAATCCATCTACTAAAAAATCGCTCATATAATCCTCTCTAATCCATCAAGTACTGCTTAACAAAATGTAAAATAGCCTCTTCTTCATTAATCAGTTGTCCTAAAACAATGGCTAATTCAATTTGAGAGATAATATCTCCCATCTGTGGACCAGGTTTTATTCCTAATTTCTTAATTAAGGTGCCACCATTGACAACTATCTCATGCCTATCATGGATAGCTAACTCACTATCTAGTTGTTCTATTTTTTCAAAATCAACCATCAAACCTCTTGCTTTGCGAATACCTTCCGCTTGTTTTATTATAGTTTTTCCATAACGATAAAGATGTTCTTTAGTCAATCCCATTTGTTCACGAATACGATAAACATCCACTATATGCTCAACATCTTTTTGAAAGTGAGTTGATGTCTTCCATTTTTTTAAAAAAGTCTTTGTGTGTTCAACTTCCATACTCAAGATGAGTGATGCCCAAGCTTGTTCTGATGTCTCAAATAAAAAATCTTTATCTAACTGGGACAAAAAGGCGCTTAATTGTAATTCCCTATTTTTTAAGCATGGTAGATAATTAAAAGCATAGCTATCTATTAGTGCCAGCATTCCTTTACGCCAATAAGGTGCTAATAGAAGTTTATCAAATTCAATAAAAGAACGCTCAACAGATATTTTCTCCAATAATGGCGCGTGCTTTTTCATTGCCTCAAAAGTTGTTGTTTCGATATCAAAATTTAGACTAGCAGAAAAACGCAAACCTCGCATAATTCGAAGAGCATCTTCATTAAAACGCTCACTGGCGAGTCCTACTGCTCTAAGAAGGTGATTATCTAAATCATCCAATCCATGAAAGAGATCAATAACTTCTCCATCTTCATTTAAAGCAAAGGCGTTAACTGTGAAATCTCGACGTTTTAAATCTTCTTCTAGCGACCTAACAAAATTGACCTGACTCGGACGCCTATAATCAACATAAACCTCTTCAGTCCTAAAAGTGGTAATCTCATATTCACCACCTTTTTCCAATACTAAGACTGTTCCATGTTCGATACCAACATCAACTGTCCTTTTAAAAATCTGCTTTGTTTCTTCTGGATAAGATGATGTTGCTATATCAACATCATGAATTGGACGGTCAAGTAAAACATCCCGAACACTACCACCTACAAAGTATGCTTCATAACCGGCTTTTTTTATCTTTTTTAATATTGGTAAAGCCTTCTGAAACTCAGAAGGCAAATAATTTAATCTCATCATACTATTCCAAATCTAAACGAACTAAAGTCGCATTATTATTTCTTATAAATGGATTCAGAAACAAAAAGAACTGCCTAAGGGACACTCCCTACCTACTCAAATTATCAAAGAAGAATCTCCTAACTTCTTCTTTGATATCTGCAATAAGGATCAACCTCCAAGCAACTCTTTTTATCACACATCAATTTTTGGGGGTAATACCAAAGGCAACCGCACCTTCACCAAGATGAGTTGCAATAACGCCACCAAATGATACAATTTCTAAATCGTCTTTAAGACCAGCTTTAGCTAACAAATTATATAATTGTTCCGCCTTATCTTGTGCTCTAGAGTGAATAATAGCAATATCATATTCACCATCTGCTGTCATTTCTTTGACAATCTCAGCCAAGCGTTTTAAGGCTTTTTTCTCTGTACGCACTTTCTCATAGACAACGATTTTACCTTCTTCATTAAAATGTAAGACCGGCTTGATACTTAAAAGGTTACCAATGATAGCTGAACCGTTTGACAATCTACCACCTTTTACTAGATGATTCAAATCATTAACAACAATAAATCCTTCAATTTTTTCAATTTGTGATTGTATCTTGTTAACTATGACATCAAAATCCATCCCTTCACGTGAACACATCAAAGCATTTCTAACTAAATTGCCCTGTGGTGCTGAAGTTATTTTAGTATCTGGAAAAGCAATTGTCAAATTTGGATGTTCTTCAATAAGAAACTGAATATTCTGCCAGAAACCTGATATTCCCGCTGCAATGAATAAACCAAGAACGTGCGTATACCCTTCTTTCTCCAATTGACATAAGAGATCATCTAGTTCAGCTAAGCTAGGCTGACTTGTTTTAGGTAATTCTTTTGATGCCGCTAGCTTATCATAATATTGGTCTAATGTCAGATTTTGTCCCTCGATATAAGTTTTACCATCAATGATAATTGGAATATCTAAAACATAGACATCTTCATGATTTTCGATAGCCTCGGGCAAGTAAGCTGAGGTATCAGTAATAAGTGCTAATCTCATTAACTATTAAACTCCAATGTTACTCCTGGTCTATCCAAAGCAATTTCTGTAACTTCATAAGTCAGACGTTTAACGATTTCTAAAAGAGGGGCTGCTAGATTCTCAACTTCATCTTGACTAAACTCACTAGGCTCATTGATAAGGCGCCCTTGGATATGAGCCATTTGTGAAATGACACCAGAAATAACAAACTCATCACGTACAGTAACAAATTGTAACACTGCTACAATGCTCGTTACTTTTGCTGCTTCATCTCTATTAGCTAATTGGAAAGTAACTTCAAAATTTGTTTTTGGGGTACCATTTTCCTCTTCCCATTCTAAATTGCGCGCATCATAGTGGTATTGATTGACAAATTCTTGTTCACGAATGACTTCCATGTATTTTCTCCTTGATAGACAATATGTATTATTATAGCATAAATTTGTAGATTCTTAAAGCAGGTGGGAATCTAGAACTTCTTCTTAGGATGTCTATCAATCACTTCTTGATTGTTACTCAAGGCTGCTAAACCTTTTTCTGTAAGTGCCAACCCTCTGACAACAAACAACTTCCCTAATTCCTCTTCTGTAAAAGCAATAGCTATTGCCTGATCTAAATCAGAGCGTTTCATCTTTGACAAGCCTTTTACGTTTTTTCTTTTAAGAATAGTTTTAAAAGTGGAGCAGATAAGTGATCTAAAGAATCAAGCGGTGACTCCATTCTTACAAATCCATTTTTTATTAAAAATTCTAGGTGTTCTTTTCCATTTATACCATAAATGTATTCAAAATATTTTGAAAAACTTGTTTCAGTTGTGAAAGTTCCAAACTGTATACGCCATAATAAGATAATGTCTCCAGGCAAGAGTCCTTCACTAGTTTCTTCCATATTTTTCCTAGGAACAACTTTACTAAAATTAATTTCAGCCAAGTCTCTTTCAGGTGAGATATAGGGGATATTGGGATAATTTTTGTAAATTTCTTCAATAGTTTTCATAATCATATTGTAGCAAAAAAAGCGCTTATAAAAACAAGCGCTAAGGCATGGGGGAAGTCACCTTTTTGAAAAATTCAATTTCATTTTCTGATATTCTAACCATGTTAAAATTATCATGATAACATCAAATACACATAGAAAAATCATTAAAATGCTATGACTAGAAAAATATTCCCTTAGTTGGAAAATGATAAACCCAACGAAAACTAAAATTGATAAAGGGTAAGCAAATAATTTCTCTTTATGTAATAAAATAAGTGCTACTAATTTGATACCGCCATGAATTAATAGATAGATAGCGGCTAAATGACTAGCCGAATCATTAATATAACTGCTTATTTTCAAGAAATGAGCAGAAATAAAACCATGAATTCCACTGTGAACTTCACCTTCAGTTAAAAGAAATAGGAGATGTTTTATTTGTGTAGGTTTAAAATAATATAATAAAACGCCAGCTACTACTTGTCCGACTGCAAATAGCGTTTTTAGATACAACATAATTGAAAAACTTGTATCAACTAGTTTTGTTTCTTTTTCATTCCATTTAATCATTGCTTACCTCCTTTCCTCAATCATATTATCCATTTTTTTGCTTAAATAAATCATATCCTATTGAAAAAATATTAGCAATTATTAATGATTAATCTACCATTCTTTTTACAACATAAAAAGGCGAATAGACCCAATAACGATAGTTTATTCACCTTTTATTCAATGTAAATTTGGATAAGTTGAGATTAACTATTTTGTTTTACGGAACAAGCCAAAGAGTACACCTGAGACTACCGCTCCAATTAGAATAAATAGAATATAAAGTAAAGGATTACTTGTTAATGCGATGACAAAAATCCCTCCATGAGGAGCCATCAACTTGATACCAGCTAAACCAACAAGCGCTCCAGTTAAGGCTGAACCTACAATAAAGCTAGGGATTGCACGCGCTGGGTCAGCAGCACCAAACGGAATAGCACCTTCAGTGATAAAAGATAACCCCATAACGATATTTGTTAGACCAGATTGACGTTCTTCATTATTAAATTTATCTTTAAATAATAAAGTTGCCACAAATACTGCTAACGGTGGAACCATTCCTCCAGCCATTACAGCTGCCATAACAACAGAGCCGCCATTTGCAACAGTTGCTGCAAGAGTACCTGTACCAAAAACATAAGCTGCTTTATTAACAGGCCCACCCATATCTACAGCCATCATACCACCGACTAGTAAGCCCATCAAGACTGCTGAACTACCAGATAAACCTTGTAAGAAAGTGTTAAGAGCTGTGTTGATAGCTGCCATTGGAATGTTTACGAGCAACATCAAGAAACCTGTAATCAAAACACCTAACAATGGGTATAAAAGAATTGATTTAATACCTTCAAGCGATTTTGGGAGACCTGAAAGTAATTTTCTAAGTAGTAGGATAACTCCACCAGCTAAGAAACCACCTACTAAAGCCCCTAAGAAACCTGATGGCACACCTGCTAATGCTAAGGTTGCTTTCCCACCTTCTGCAAAAGGTACTTTACCGAATGCCAGTCCACTTGATGCAATTGAACCAGCTACGAAGCCAGCTACTAGTCCTGGTTTTTCAGCTATTGAATAAGCGATATAACCTGCCAATACTGGTAACATAAATGCAAATGCTGCGCCACCGATATTTTTGAATAAGGCTGCAATTTCATGATATGAACCTAAATTACTTAATTGGTCTTTTGGTACACCAAGCATGTTATCAAAAAGGAAAGCAATCGCAATCATAATACCGCCACCAATAACGAATGGTAACATTTGTGATACACCACCCATAAGGTGTTTATAAAAAGCAGAGCCTAAGCCTGATTTTCCATCAGATTCACCTGATTGTTTATCATTTTGATTTTTTGCATGATAGGTTTGTGCCTTATTATCGAGAATAATGTTAATTAAGTCTTCACTTTTTTTAATACCATCAGCTACCGGACGTGATACCAAAGGTTTGCCATCAAAACGATCCATCTCTACAGCCTTATCTGCTGCAATAATAACACCCTTAGCCCTTGCAATATCACTTGAAGTCAACTTATTTCCTACACCAGAAGCGCCATTTGTTTCAACTTTAATACCTACACCCATTTCAGCTGCTTTTTTCTTTAAAGCTTCTTCTGCCATATACGTGTGGGCAATTCCCGTAGTGCAAGCTGTTACTGCAACAATATAATCTGAACCTTTATTTGTTGATTGTACTGTTTGTGGAGCTACTGTTTCTTGAGAAATGCTATTACTATCAAAAGTAGCAATAATGTCATCTGGCGTTTTTGCTTGACGTAATTGATCAGCGAACCCTTCTTTTAAAAGATATTTAGATAGTTCTGCCAAGGCAGCTAAATGCGTATCATTAGCACCATCTGGCGCAGCAATCATAAAGAATAAATCAGTTGGCTGTCCATCAAGTGCTTCGTAATCAACACCTGATGCAGATTTTGCAAAAAGGACAGTAGCTTCTTTAACGGCAGCATTTTTACTATGTGGCATAGCGATACCATCACCTAATCCAGTTGATGTTTGTGCCTCACGCTTCATGATACCATCTTTAAAAATAGCAAAGTTTGTCACAACACCTGTGTCAACTAATTTTGTAATCATTTCATCAATTGCAGCCTCTTTACTGGTTGCTTTTAAATCCATAATCATAACTTCTTTTTTTAGTAGGTCTTGGATTTTCATAATTTTTCTACCTCAACTTTATTATAAATATCTTGGATAAACTCAGCTGTTGCTAAATCATCTGAGAAAGTGGTTGCCGTACCACAAGCTACGCCCCATTTTAGTGCTTCTACTGGATTTTTTGACTTAACAAATTCTCCTGTAAAGCCAGCTACCATTGAATCACCAGCCCCAACGGAATTTTTCACTTCACCCTTAATCGGTTTTGCAAAATATGAAGCTTCTGGAGTTACTAACAATGCACCATCCCCTGCCATAGAAACGATAACATTCTTAGCTCCCTTATCTAGAATCTTATGTGCATATTTTTCGATATCAGGCAAACCTTCTAGCTCTACGCCAAAAATATCTGCTAATTCATGGTTATTCGGTTTTACTAAAAGAGGCTGATAAGCAAGAGCGTCTAAAAGTGTCTGACCTTCAAAATCGCAAACAACTTCCGCTCCTGTCTTTTTAGCAATTGGAATCAATGTATTATAGACCTTATTCCCAAGGCTAGCTGGTGCTGAACCTGCGAAAACTACTGTGTCCTCAGGTGTTAGTCTCGAAAGAAGTGTCTCTAGACGATGAAGTTGCTCATTTGTTATCCTAGGACCCCCGCCATTGATTTCAGTTTCAATTTTTGCTTTTACTTTAACGTTGATACGTGTATCTTCATTAACAGAAACAAAGTCAGTTTTGATACCTTCTGATACAAGTCCATCTTCAACAAAACGTCCTGTAAATCCACCGATAAAACCTGTAGCAGTATTGTCAATTTTTAAGCGTTTTAATATGCGACTAACATTAATTCCTTTACCACCTACATATTTATCATCGCTAGTCATACGGTTAACACTACCCAACAATAGTGTATCTAGACGAACAATAAAATCAATCGATGGATTTAATGTTACTGTATAAATCATACTTGAATCACCTTCATTTTCTCTTTTATTATTGTCATAAGTTCTGAATCAGTCTTATTAGTTACTAAATTAATGTCATTTATCTCTTTCACTTTAGCAAATGTAACTTGTCCAATTTTAGATGAATCCATTAGAATAAAGGTTTGTTGACTATTATTAATAATAGCTTCTTTAATAGCAGCTTCTTCTAAATCTGGTGTAGTTAAATAAACTTCATCTATACCATTCATCCCCAGAAAAGCTTTATCAACCGTTATCTGCCTAATCTGATTAATGGCTACCTGGCCAATACTAGCATCTGTTGAACGCTTAACCGCTCCTCCGATAATGATTGTTTTTATCCCTCTATCAACTAACTTTGCAGCATGATGAATAGAATTCGTCACCACCGTTAATTGCTCGTGAGGGAGAAAATCAATTAATAATTCTGTCGTAGTTCCGGCATCAATAAATATAACATCTTGCTTTGCTATCAGCTTTGCAGTTTGTCTAGCAATATCCAATTTTTTTTGAACGTTTTTGATAGATTTTTCTTGATTACTTAATTCCTGGCCAAGTGAGTATGGTAATTCAGCACCACCATGCACCCTTTTTAAAAAACCTTCAGATTCAAGTTCATCTAAATCCCTGCGAACTGTAGATTCAGAAGTCTCTAAGATAGACGTTAATTCATCTAAAGTAACACTCTTATTTTGCTCAAGTCGTGATAAGATAATTTCTTTTCTCTTTGACTTTAGCATAGTCCCTCCTTGAATTGAAATCGTTTGCAATTTAATTATATCTCTTTTTCTTTCAATGTCAAGCATTTTCTTCCAAAAACTATCAATAAACTAAAAAAGCCTAATCTAAAGATTAGCTTTTACAAATACTTTAATTTCTCTTCAAAACCTTTTTAAGAAGCTGTATTCCTTTGTATTTAAAAGGACTTGGATAATAGTTAAAAGTTCCCGTTTTACGAATGATATAACCATTAAAATTCTGTTTAAATCGAAGAATACTATCTGAACCATCAAAAGTCCCCTGAATACCTAGGAGGTTATAGAAAGTAGAACCTCTTTTGAGAGCCTCTTGCATAACATATTCCTGAAGAACTGCTGGTGCATAAAATTTATTAAATTCTGTGTAGGATCCTGAAAAGAAATAAACTGTCTCCTTAAGACTATAAACAAATAGACTACCAGCTAAAACAACGTCTTGGTTATCATACTTTTGAATAAATGACTGAACTTCTTGTCGACGTGTTTCAAAACTAGCCAGTTGATTAACTATTTCAGAGCGTTGTCTATGATACTTAGGAGAGTCTGCATTTTCCCTAAAACGTTCATCAAGCAATTTAAGCTTATTTTCCAATGCTTCAGCTTTTATTTGCAAGTTATGGTCGTATTCTCTAAAATTTAAAGTGGCAATCACAAATTCAGCCTTACCTTCAAAGCTATCGTAAAAATCTTGATAATAATCTAAGGACTTATCCATATAATCACGTCTATTTGACGTAGAAGTTGTTATCTCTTTAAATAAATGTAGCTCATCACGTTTAAGAACGCGAACCTTGATTCCAAAAGACATTGCTTTCTTAACCAAAGGTCGTCCTGTCTTAGAGAATGAAGATAGTAACGTTTCAGAAGTGACACCTTCTAAATTTTTAACATAGTGCCAAGATAAATATTTACCAGTAAAACCAGTTGTTAAACCATCATGGTGATAACCTGAACTGGTAAAATCTTCAATCAGATTATCATTTCCCTGATTACTAGGAACTCCCGAACTAGTGAATAATTGGTAATCATCATAAGGCTCAACTATTAATTCTAGAACACCGTTGGATTTGGCATAGCCTTGTAATGCTTTATAAAATTGTTTTAGATACTTAGAATTTGAATGAACTGGTCCTGAATCAATTTTCATTTGAAAACCACCAGTGACTGGCATAATATAAGATAAACTGATTATCTCTAGTTTATTTTCTACTTGATATCCCAAATACCTAACATCATAGCCGCGTTTTTCTAAAAGTTTAGCCATCTCAGGTGTTTGTAAAAATGATTGTGAATCATAATTTCCTGAATGTTCTTTAAATTCTTCTATTGTTAATTCTCGAAGCGTCATAAATACCTTTCTTAACTATTTCCTACTTTTCTCCACATTCTATCTATTCGATACTATCCAAATAATATAATTTTGACGTAAATCTCCACTGTTTTTTCCAACACACATAATATTAGTAAAGCTAAATCTAAAAAGATTTAGCTTTAAATTTCAATGTAGCGACGAATACCGGAATAACTCTTGTATGAAATCCACTGATGACCATCTACTACTAACACTTGATCATAATGTATTTTTTCACCCTTTTGAAAATTAAATTCCACTGGACTTGATACTTTAGGTTGACTTTTCACATCTACAGTTTTAGTAAATGTATAGGTACCTGTTTTAGGTAAGTTGGGATAACTAGTCGGTTTAGTCGCCTCATCTTTCGCTTTTTCACTACTTGTAGTTAGCTTTTTCACAGGAATATAGCGACGAACACCACTATAAGATTTGTAAGAAATCCACTGGTAACCATCTGCTGTCAATACTTGATCATAATTTATTTTGTCACCTTTTTCTAAAGTAAATTGGGTCTGACTTGATATTTTAGCTTCATTTTTTACTTCAGTACTTCCGATAATATTATAAACACCGGTCTTTGCTAAACCATTTTCAATAGGTTCTTGAGAAGAATTAGTTCCAGCTACTGTCACTTTAGTTCCTGTTACACCTACAAGTGTCCCACTAGCTTCTTGGTAGTATAAATGAATATTATAAAGACCCTTCTCATTCTTATGGTCAGCAAATGATACAACTACTTTGTAGTTGCCATCCCCAGTAGTTACAGCTGTATACCATTTAATATCATCTTGCCCTCCTTGTTCAGTCCAAACCGGTACCTTAACAGCAGCGATACCGTTATCATCTTTAATATTCGTAATTAAAATATCAAAACCTGTAGTTGTTTCGTTAGAAATAGTCAGTCTACCAGTTTTAGTAATACGGGCTTGTGGTTGAGGAGACACTTTTTCTTTATCTTCAGTTTTTTCTACTGAAGATGCTTTACCTAACAAAACAAAACGACGAACACCATTGAATGATTTATAAGATAACCACTGATTTCCTTCAGTAGTTAGTATTTGGTCGTAAAAAATTCTGTCTCCTTTGTCCAATGTAAATTGAGTTGGACTCGCTACCTTAGCTTCATTTTTTACTTCTACTTTATGTGAAAATGTATAATTTCCTTGCGTTGCTATTTTCTCTTGATTATTGCTTCCTGAATTTGTTACAGGAGTAGGTGCTTTAGTCTCTGAACCTCCTGATGGATTTAGTGACTCAATAGCTGCGTATCGACGTACGCCACCAAATGACTTATATGAAATCCATTTCACATTATCTTTATTAAATACTTGGTCATAGAAAACTTTATCACCTTTCTTTGCATAGAAAGCTACTGGGGCTGATTTTGAAGGTGTATTTTTCACCTCGGTTTCTTTGCTATAAACATAATTCCCTTGTTCAGGTAATGTTTTTTCCACCATTGGCTTTGTCTCTACTAAAGGAGTAGTAATGTCCTTTGTTGCCGTATTTTGACTATTTACAACTTTATCAGACGCTTGAACACTATCATTATTGGAAGTAATCACACTTGACGCACCTGTCTCATTGGAAGAATTATGAGCATCCACACTAGTGCCTGTTTGATTATTAACTTGAACCGATGTAGTTTGATCCGCAAAAACAGGACTTGTGACCATTATGAATGATCCTAAAATTACTGAGGCTAAACCAAATTTATATTTACGTAGAGAGTAAGATTGCTTAGTATCATTTACTTGTCCTTTTTTCATCATAAACACCTACTTCCTTATTTATTTACACTACTATTATAATATCCTTTTTGTAACATGTAAACATCTTTTAGAAATATTTGTAACATAAACGTAATATTTCATACTGTAAATACTTCTCGAAAAAAATACCCAACTCTTATTATTCTTAGTATAACAAAATCATTATCATTAAGCATATCAAAAAACCGGGCACTATCCACCCGGTTGATTATTATTTTATGCTAAGTACATTTTCTTTAGTGTGAATTAATTGTGTGATTAATCGACAGTAAGGTGTATCAATGCCTAGGTTTTCACCTTTTTTATTCACTGCGCCATTTAAGAAATCAATTTCAGTTAAGCGCTGATTTTGAACTAAGTCTTGATGCATTGAAGGGTAATGATGGGCTGCTTTAACAGATGTATCCATAACATACTTTGTTATTTCTTCTTCATCAAGCTCTACCCCTTCTGCTTTTCCAACAGTAACAAATTCATGGATAATTTCATGTACCATATTTACGCCGTCTTCACTAGCAAATAATTGACCAATTGTACAATCTAGCAAGGCACAAGTTGAATTCATCGTTCCGTTAACACAAGCTTTTCTCCAAATATTTGGCAAAACATTTTCGTCATAAGTAGCCTGTAATTTTGCTTCATTAAGTAATTCAGTAACGCGATGACCTGCTTCTTGATTGTTAGGGTCGATACTTTGAAGATTTACAGAACCAACTCCCTCCAGATGAGCATGTCCTGGTCCTTTCAACCCTGCAGTCCAAACTGTTACTCCCATCAAAATATTGTGTTCAGGGATATATTGACGAATGACATCTTCATGTCCTAATCCATTTAAAAGACATAAGACCTTTGTTTTCTTACCAATAATTTTTTTAATATCTTGAAGCATATTTGGCAACTGCATTGCTTTAGTAAACAAAATAATTAAATCTGCTTCTTCTGTCGCATCAGTTGGCTTCATGATAGGAAGTTTAACAAGGTCCTCTGTATCACCTGTTACCTTCAAGCCATTTTCTTTAATAGCCATAATATGGTCTGCCCAATTATCAAGTAAAATAACATCATGATTTGTTTTAGAAATTTGATATCCAAAACGACATCCCATAGCGCCTGAACCAGCAATATAAACTAACATACAACCTCCAAATTAATTTTGACCTTCAAAAACGAAAATATCGTCTTTATAAAGTTTCAGAATATCTTTACAAATTTTGTGCGATACAAAACCTACTGCAAAAGGAATAACGAGCCAAGATAAGATAACAATCAACATACTTGCTCCTGCTTCAAATGAAGCAATCGGACCTACTGCACCAACAAGCCCAAAACCAGACGAAGCTGGTGTTCCCACCAATTTAAACAATGGGACTGTTAGAGAACTTATTGTAGCAGTCATAAGCATTGGAATCGCCATTACTGGATGCTTTAGGAAATTTGGCATCATCATCTTCATTGCACCTAAAGCAATAGCAATTGGAACTCCAGACTTATTAGCCTTCATCGTTGCCCAAACTAGCACTGCTGTTGTTGAAGCAACTCCCATTGAAGCTGCACTCGCTGACATACCATTAAGACCAATCGCTAGACCAATCGCTACTGTTGAAATAGGACTTACAATAAGCATTGAAAAAGCCATCGCAATTAGAATTGACATCGCAATTGGTTGTAAAGTAGTAAAAGAATTAATTCCTTGACCAATAAGTGTTGTCACATATGAAACGTAAGGGAGTAATTTCCATCCTAAATAGCCTACGCCTGTACCTATGATAATAGGTAACAAGATAATGGTTAGGGAACCAAATTTATTACCAAACCACTTAACTGCTAAAACTGTTAAAGCTGCTGTTAGCATCATATTGATGAGATCACCAATCCCACGCAATTGGAAACTACCAGTAGCAACTCCTTTTTGAATAACTTCTGTGTAAGCCCACGCACCAGAACCAATATATGCAGCACCTCCAACAGCAAGCTGTTGCATTGGGGTGAATTTAAACTGTTGACCAATCAAAAATCCTGCCATAATTGGTGTGAAAAATTGGAATACCTGCACGATGTGTAAGAACTCTGCAGCAAGTCCGTAAGATAAAAATGGTTTCAAAAAAGTGGCTAGGATAGCATTTGGGATGAGTGCTACAACGATTGCAGTTGCTGTCCCACCTAACACTTTATTGATAAAAGAGCCAGCCGTCTCTTTTGGTGTTACCGTATTTGTCATAAAATACCTCGCTTCATTTATTTAATATCATTCATAACGACAAAGTTAATTATATCACAAAATAAATAGGAAGCTTTGTTATTTTTTTAACAATATATATAATCCTTTTTTATAAACTTATCAGTTTTATTTATAGTTATTTTATCAATGATGTTGAATGGACTACACGGTTATCTCGATCAGGATAAATATAATTGATAGCTTGGTTTATAGCGACCGGTGCTTCCCCATATCCTGTTGCAATCAATTCTACCTTTCCTGGATAATTAGCAGCATCTCCAATAGCATACACGCCTTCTTGAGTCGTCTCAAAAAGTGAAGAAACATTGATACTAGACCGTTTATAATCCAAATTCCAATAACGTAAATTTTTATTAGAAGTAGAAAAGCCAAAACTAACAATCAAGTTGTCTAAAGGTAATTCAATTACTTCATCACCTTTAACTTTTTGAACGACCAAGCTACTAACTCTCTGACTATCTCCATTTAAACCAATTGGGACATAAGGGGTTAAAATTCTAACACCTGATGCCTTTAGTATATCCACACTATGCTCATGCGCTCTAAAAGCATCTCTACGATGAACAATCGCTACACTAGCTGCAATCTTATCTAATTCATTGGCCCAATCAACAGCTGAGTCGCCTCCACCACAAATAACAATATGTTTACCTGCAAACTGTTCTAACTTTGTAACGTTATAGAATAAATTATTATCTGCATAATTTTCTTCATTTTCCAAACCTAATAAACGCGGAGCAAAAGCACCGTTACCACAAGCAAAAACAATAGCACGCGACAAATGTTGATCTTTATCTGTTTGAATTGTGAAAACATCATCTACTTTCTCAAATGATAAAACTTCTTCTTTTAAACAGATTTCAATAGAATCTTTAAATCTCTCTAATTGTTCAATATGTTTATCAATTAACTCACGTCCAGTAATCACCGGATAACCAGGAATATCATAGATTTTTTTCTCAGGATAAAGGATAGCTGGCTGGCCTCCTAATTCCGAAAGGCTTTCAATAATTTTAACGGATACTCCGCGTAGTCCAGCATAAAAAGCAGCAAAGAGACCTACTGGTCCGCCTCCTACAATAGTGATATCATAAATTGTTTTGTTCATTTACTGTATCTGTTCTTTCTATTTCTGTTTTAATTTTCTCTAAGATAAGTCTCTCTTCATCCGTCATTGCATAATTTTCTAACAAGTCTGGTCGACGTTCTAGTGTTTTTCGCAAACTTTGTTCTAAACGCCATTTTCGGATATTTTCATGATGACCACTCATGAGAACATCAGGAACTGTCATGCCTAAATAATCATATGGGCGCGTATACTGAGGATATTCTAATAGGCCCGATGAAAATGAATCATCCTGATGACTTGTTTCTTTACCTATAACTTCTGGAATCAGACGAACGGTAGCATCAACCATTGTCATAGCCGCCAATTCTCCTCCCGTAAGAACAAAATCTCCCAAAGATACTTCGTCTGTTACTAATGATTTTATACGTTCATCATAACCTTCATAGTGACCACAAATAAAAATTAATTCATCTTCTTTGGATAGTTCTTCTGCAAAATTCTGATCAAATGTTCTGCCCGCTGGGTCTAGCAAAATAACACGTGCTTTTTGAGCATCAATTTTACCAATTGTATCAAAAATAGGTTGAGCACGTAAAAGCATCCCTTGCCCCCCACCGTAAGGCTCATCATCAACATGTCGAGACTTCTCAGCATTTTCTCTGAAATTGTGATAATTAATTTCAAGAAGTCCTCTTTCTTTTGCCTTACCAACTATAGAATGTTCCAGAGGGGCAAACATTTCAGGAAATAAAGTTAAAATATCAATCTTCATCATCTAAACCTTCCATCAATTCAACTTGAACACGCTGATTAGAAAGGTCCACTTCTAATACTACTGGCGGGATATAGGGTAATAAAAGATCACGTTTTCCATGACGTTCCACAACCCAAACGTCATTTGCTCCTGGTTGTAAAATTTCTTTGATTTTTCCAATCAGCTCTTCCCCTTCATAGACATCTAAGCCAATAATTTCATGATAATAGAATTCACCATCTTTAAGGTCGCTCAGTTGATTCTCTGCCACCTTCAGTGTGAAACCTTTATATTTTTCAATATCATTAATATGATACATTCCTTTGAATTTTATAATGTCAAAATTCTTCTGCTTACGATGACTAGCAATTTCAATATCCATAACAAACTGATTCTTTTCATCGAATAAAGCTAACTCTTGACCTTTTTTAAAGCGTTCTTCTACAAAGTCAGTCACGCTTAATACACGCATTTCGCCTTGTAATCCTTGTGTATTGACAATTTTTCCAACGTTAAAGTATTCCATAGTAACTCCGATATTTTTGAAAATAAAAGAAAAACCAGCCGCTAAAATGCAACTGGCCACGATAGTCCGTACGGGATTCGAACCCGTGTTACCGCCGTGAAAAGGCGGTGTCTTAACCCCTTGACCAACGGACCATGTGAAACTGGGGTAGCTGGATTCGAACCAACGCATGAGGGAGTCAAAGTCCCTTGCCTTACCGCTTGGCTATACCCCAAAAGACAAAATCTAGTATATCGAAATTCTAGATTACTGTCAATATCTTTTCGAATTAAATTTTAAATTTCGATTTTATCCCTTTTAATAAAGCTCATATAGAGTCTATCAAAGTATTTTATGTTTCATTTTTGAAATATATTCAAAAACTTTTTGGTCCCTTTTTTCGATAATAGCTTGTAAAAGTAGTTCATGGTACTGCTTATTATTCATCCCAATTTCTAATATATCTTGTATAGCCACACCTGAGTCATTTTTTAAAGAAGATATATAGCGTCTCTCAGCAATAATGATATCTGCTTTTTTTAGTAATTTTTCATCTATCTGAGTCGTTTGATAGTTTACAAAAAAGAATTCCGCTATCTTAGATGTAAAATATTGGTTTAACATTACTTGATAGGTTTGTAATCTAATATTACTAGATGAAATTACATATACAGAAAGAGGAGCTAAGAAAGTCTCTATTAAGTTAGATAATTGCATTGTTAGTAGCACTGTCTCATGTTTTGAAAAAGTTAAATTCCCTCCTTTAAGGTTAAAAATATCAGCCAGACCTTTATCTAATAGGTGATATAAATCCTTAGAATAGCTCAGCCTTGATGTATTTAAAAAATAAAAATCAGGAATAAAATAATAACAATAACAAATAAAATGTCTCAAAAAATAGGCATTAATATCTTTAAAATGCTGCGAGTCAATAAATTCTCTACCCAATAATCGACCACAAAAATTTTTAAAGGCTTTAGACTTTGATATCTTATAAGAAGCAAAAATAAATTCTTCGTTGATATTGATATCATCTCGATTGCTAAATAGAGGACCATCACTAATACAAAACACTAAATATAGATAATCAAGTAAACCTTCATTCAACTCTATACCAAGATGTATAGCAATACTTTTTTGAGCTGCTTTGGATAACTCCATATAGAGAATCGATTTTTTTAATTGATTAAAGGATTCTGTTTGAGGAATGTCTACTTTATATTCTTTTCTTTTCCAAGCTAAATTCACCAAAATATAAAAATAGTAATATTCTTCAGATAAGTCTTTAAGGTCGTAGTCACACCCTTTAAAATTCGAGTATTCAATAAAATCCCTTATCATTACCTCACTTGTAGCATCAAAAGGATAAATAATAAAACCAAAATGATATTGTAACAAAGCAATCAGCAGCCTAATCTGATATTCTGGACCTGTCACTTTATTTTTTTGTATTGATAACTTAACACTCTCCAAATAAAGTTTACAGTTTTTCTTTATTCGGTAGGCACTTGCGACGGATATGAATTTCTTAGCCGTGAATTCAGAAAAACTGACATTTTGAGGAGCAATAAAATATGCCAAAAACTGTAACGTATTAGACTCTCGATAAATGGTATGCAAAGTCTCTAGCTTAGAAAGTGTTTCGTAATGGAACAATACCATTGTTCTACTTTTGACAACAAGGTAGAAATCAGAATAAAGTATTTGTAGTTCCGAAATAAGACCTTGTAAAATCTTTTCACTCAAAGCATATTCTGTTTTAAAGTGATCAAGGTTAATTTCTCCATCATCAAGTAAGGCGGTCATCAGGTATGCTTTCAGTTTTATTTTTTCTTCGAGAAAATCAAATAGCAATATCTTATCCTCATTAATAAAAAATCAGAAAATTCCCTTTCACATCCATTATATTCTAAAAGACTAAAAAACTCACAATTTTTGTGTAGATATAACAAAAAAGACAGGAAGTTCCTATCTTTTAGAATAAATTATTCTTTCTCATCAATGATGAGTCTTACTTTTTTCCCTTGTGTTGGTACCGAATAGACAATCGACCTTATCGCTGTAATTGTACGACCCTTTTTGCCGATAACACGACCGATGTCTTGGGTATCTAAATCAAGATGGTACTCTAAAAATTCTGGGCCATCCTGAATTTTTATGGTTAACTGATCTGGTTGTGAAATCAAAGGTTTCACAATAGCAATAATGAGATTTTCAATGGTATCCATAGGCTTTTATTATTTTGAGAATTTTTGATCGTGGAATTTAGTCATAACTCCAGCTTTTGAAAGAAGGTTACGAACTGTATCTGAAGGTTGTGCACCTTTTGATAACCATTCAAGAACACGTTCTTCTTTGATTGTAACTTGGTTTTCTGCAACTAATGGGTTGTATGTTCCAACAGTTTCAATAAAACGTCCGTCACGTGGTGCACGTGAATCTGCAACATTGATACGGTAGAAAGGTTTCTTCTTAGAACCCATACGAGTTAAACGGATTTTTACTGCCATTTTTAAATAGTCTCTTTTCTTTTTCTTTATATTTGGTCGTTGATAGCTTAACTAACAACTTTACCTTACTAAGTATAACATAAATACAAACTCTGTCAAGAAAAAATCTTGACAGAGCACATGTTTTTTTATTCATATCGTAAAGCATCAATTGGGTTTAATTTGCTAGCTTTATTAGCAGGTAATAAACCAAATATAATTCCAATAAATGCTGAGAAAATTAAACTGCCTATAGCCACGTTAAGTGACACAGAAGGAGTAATCTTATCTTGCGCATTAGCAATTAACATCGTACCTCCATAGGCTAGTAATAACCCAATTAATCCACCCAAAATCGTTAAGACCATTGATTCAATTAAAAATTGAGCTAAAATTTTACGTCGAGTTGCCCCAAGGGCTTTACGAAGGCCAATTTCTCTCGTGCGCTCAGTTACAGAGACTAACATAATATTCATCACTCCGATACCACCAACTAGGAGAGAAATTGCTGCAATCGCTCCAATAACACCTGTCATAATACCAACTTGGGTATTGATAGATTTAATTATAGATGTCATGTCAAAATTATCATAGTACCCATCCTTAGCATGACTAATGTCTGTTAAACGTTTGCCTATTTCTTTACCAATGCGATTGGATTGCGATACATCATTAAGATGAAAATATATGTTTTCTGCTTCTTTAGCACCAAACTCCGAAGCTAACTGTGTATTGGTTAAAATAGCATTCCCATCAGAATTACTTCCATATAAGCCTGAGCCAGCTTCTGGATCCGAATAAACCCCCACTACTAAGTAAGATTTATTTTTTACAGTTACCACTTTATTTAACGCTGCTTCATTTGTCTGAAATAATCTCTGAGCTAATTTTTCTTCTAGTAAAATAACTCTCGAGAATTGGTTATAATCCTCCTCTTGGAATTGACGACCACTTTTAATTTTGAACTTTTTGATACCAAGGTAAGTGCGGTTAATTCCTGTTATATTAACCGTCTTTGCCTTTTTTTCAAGGTAAGCTACTGGAGCATTTGTTTGATTAGTTACATAGTAGCCACTAACACCATCTACTTCCTTAGCAATCTTTTTTAACCATGATTCTTGAATAATTGGTTCCTTACGGTTGGTATCACTACTTTGCATGAAAGCCCCTTGAGCTCCAAAGTTATCCTCATTTTTTTGGTCTTCTTTTGTTTTATAATAAATCTGAAGGTTCTTCTGAGACTTTGTAATCTCATTTGTAACCGAATCTTTCATGCCCTTACCTAAGGCCATAATTAACACAACTGATGCAACCCCAATGATAATCCCTAACATGGTCAGAAAAGCACGCATCTTGTGCCCTAGAATCGATGATAGGGCAAATTTCCAATTTTCCATAATCGAATCTCCCCTTAATCAATTCTAATACTATCAGTAGTATCTGCTGTAATTTCGCCATCACGAATAACAATTTTACGAGTCGCATAATCGGCGATTTCTGGTTCATGAGTTACCATGATGATGGTTTTACCTTCTTGATTTAATTCCGTTAGGAACTGCATAATTTGCTCACCCGTCTTTGTATCCAAGGCACCAGTCGGCTCATCTGCTAGAATAATAGATGGGCTATTCACCAAAGCACGCGCGATTGCTACACGTTGCTTCTGTCCCCCAGATAATTCTGTTGGCAGATGGTTCATACGCTCTCTTAATTCAACTTTATCTAAAAATTGTTTTGCTAAATTTTTACGCTTTTTAGGAGCTACACCCGCATAAATTAAGGGTAATTCAACATTTTGCAAAGCCGTTAGTTTAGATAACAAGAAAAATTGTTGAAAGACAAAACCGATTTCCTCATTTCGAACTTGAGCTAATTTTGTTTGACTTAGTTCTTCGACACGTTTACCATTTAAACTATAATCTCCTGAAGTTGGGGAATCCAACAAGCCAATAATATTCATTAGTGTGGATTTCCCTGAACCAGATGGCCCCATGATTGCAAGAAATTCACCTTCATAAACCGTCAAATCAATGTTCTTTAAGACTTGAAGTTTTTGATCCCCATTTTGATAACTTTTAACAATCTGATGCAATCTAATCAGTTCTTTTCGATTAGTTGTCACGATTATTTCACCTCTGATTTCTTATTAGACTTAAGATCGATTGATTCAATATTATCAATTTTTTGCCCATCCTTGAAAGTTTTACTTGGATTAGTAACTACGATTTGTCCTGCTTTCAAACCTGATAAAATTTCTTGTGTCTTAGCATCAGCTTTACCAATTTTGACTTCAACTTTGGAAATTTTACGATTAGAATCATTGTATACCCAAACAAAGTGTTTATTATCTTTGTTTATCACAGAACTTGTAGGGACAATAAGGTGCTTATCTCCATTAACTACTTCAACTGATACAGTAAAACCTTGTTTTAATGCATCGAGAGGGCTAGTAATATCTACTTTATATTTATAATTTACAGCACTAGAGCCGTTGTTAGAGTCATTGTTGTTTGCTTCTGCTTCTGGATAATTTGAGATATATGAAATTTTACCTTCCCATTCCTTGTCAGGATAGACCTTAGATTTTATTTTAACAGACTGGTCTTTTTTTACATTAGCCAAATCATACTCACTCATCGTTCCTTGTACTTGGAGTTTACCTTCAGTTGCTACATGGACAAGTACTTGACTAGTTTTTGAAGCTGGATCAATATCACTATTAACTTCAACAACTGTCCCTGATACGTCACTTGTAATAACAGTATCATTCAATGCTTTTTGTGCTTTATTTACTTCTGCCTGTGCATCTGCATAAGCATCATTCAAATCTTGAAGTTGTTGGTTGTATGAAGCATTAGCTTGACTTTGATAATTTTGCTGTAGACGATTCGTCGCACCACTAGTCGATTGAGTCCCTTGTCCTTGTGATGATGATGAAGATTGATCACTTGATTCCATAGCTGGAAGACTTCCTGTTGTCTTTAGATTATTAATCTGACGCGCTACTTTATTTAATTGACGATTAGCAGTGTCGTAGGCTGCTTGTGCAGTTGTTGTATCATATTGAACTAACTGCTGACCAGCTGTGATTTTATCACCCACTTTAACTGTAACAGTTGCTCGATTACCTTTATTAGCATCAAAATACACATACTGTTCTTGATTAGCCTTAGCTTTTCCTGTCAAAAGAGTTGAGGAGGAAACACTTCCTTCTCTAACATTAAAAACTTTGTAATTAATTTTTACTGCACTCTTATTAGGTTGAGATTGTACCCATAAAAAGCCACCTACTGCTACAATTAGTGCCACTGAGAGCCCTGATATAATTGCTCCTTTTTTACTAATTCCTAAATTTTGTCGTTTACTCATGTCTATCTCCTGTTTGTATTATTAATATAGAACAAGTGTATTATTTTTAAATAATATTGTCAAGAAAATTCTTTAAAAATAATATTTTTACTCATTAAGTATACTATTTTGCTCATAGAAAGAACTTACAAAATTGAAAGTACTTTACTTTTTACCACAAATAAAAGCTGAGATATAGATCTCAGCT
>NZ_GL636070.1:852519-863440 GCF_000186445.1 Streptococcus agalactiae ATCC 13813 | reverse complement strand
GAGCTGAGATATAGATCTCAGCTTTTATTTTTTATTAAGAATTGCTAAATAGACTGACAAGAGATAGAAAAATTTTTCATTTTTGAAAACATGTCTGCTTGACTTTCTCCCAATAAATACACTTCTTCCACCTCTTCTATACCCATAATTGTTAATATGGTCTCAATACCTATAGTGTCAAAAATTATAGATGTATCATTTAATTGTTCTATGAGGAGAGGTTGATTGGTAACAATTAATAATTCTAAATGAGTTTGTTTGATTTGCTTAATTAACTCATTTAATTTTACTAGGGAATAACCCTTGTCTACCATTATCAAAGCCTTTTGACAACCGCTAGAAATGTAGTCTGAATGCCAATCATAGCTTCGAAAATACTGAATTTGATGGCCAGTTAGAACACCAGAACTTTGTTCGACTTGCTTCAGAACAGGTGCGACACTATGTTTTTTTCGATATTCTAACATGTCTATCAAAGAGATTTGCCAACTACTAGCAATATAGTCATCCGAAAAACCATACCTTTTAGCTTCCTTATAAATATCTACATTATATTGGCTTTTATTCAGGTTTTCATACAACTCTACAATATGTAAACATTTATCTAAGTAAAAAGGGTTGATTTTAGTAACTGAGGATAAATCATACAAATCAAAGCCACGTCTAAAAGCCTCCAAAAGATAAGCTAGACGATTTTCTTTTTTCTGAATCAAAGCAAACATCAAATCTTCCTCGCTAATATCACTCAGAAATGGAAAATGATCATGACTGCTAGCCTCGAGTAAATTTAAAAATAATTGCTCTATATTACGAGCAAAAAAGATATAGTCAACTTTTTCAAAACTAAAAGATACGGTAGCTACATAGTCTAATTGCGGCTCTAAAAAGGCAGAGGTATTTGGGTAATAAGAATGCTTCAGTTGACTAAAAGTATATCCCACTGTCAATTTAGTTGCTATCTCTAAAACAGGATAGGTCGTAATAGTCTCAAATAAAATGCTTTGATGAGACAAACCAGATGATAAGCTAATTATATGATAATCCAAACTGTTCAAATCTATTAAGAAACTAAAGTAACATACTCCAATAATGTTTGCTTTTCGACACACATCAAATGCAACATCTCGAATTGTTTGCCTAGCAGCATCGGATAAAGTTTGACTTGGTACAATCGCTAGAGACTTACCAGTTGTTTTATTAGATTCAATATATTCTAAATCAGAGACATATAAACAATTATTCAAAGAGTCTCTCATTACTAAACAATCTACTTGCACAAAGTCTTGATTATTGTCTATTGCCTGAACACTTTTTTCTGATAAATTATCGCTGATATACTGCCTTGAATAATGACTCTGCCACGCTAAAAACTCTTGAAATAGCTCATGATTTTTATCTAAGCAAAGGGGGTAAATCAAACTATCTTCATGTGTATTTATATACCCCACAAGCGTCTCAAGATTTTCAAATTGTGCATCATAATGGTGAATCACATGGTTTAGCTCCTTCGAGATAAGAATACTAACAGGTCTATCCCTTTTAGATAACCTCTCAACAGTTGATCTAATTAAATCGTCATATTCTTTCATTTTCTGTCCGAAAATAATAAGCAAAATAGGCTGTTTATCCTTTGTATTTAGCATATACGCACCTCCTTATTAATCAGCTCACCGACTGACTTTAAATAATACCTTATGTTTAAGCGCGTGATCCAATCATTTCTAAAAATTCATCAAAAAAATAGGTCACATCATGAGGGCCTGGAGCAGCCTCTGGGTAAAATTGCACGGACATCACTGGAAATGAGCGGTGCCTTAGAGCAACAATCTCTTGATCATTCAAACCTTCGTGTGTTACCAGTAAATCATGCGGAAGATTTAGCCGGTTAACGGTAAAATGATTAAACTGACTAACTGTTTCTAAACGACCCGTAGCAATATCTCTCATGGGATAATTTGGCCCCTTCTTAGCAACTGGGAGTCTCATAATTTCTGCACCATTTGCCATGGCAATTAATTGGTGCCCCAAACCAATACCTAACATAGGAACAGATTTTTGTAATTCTTTAATAGTGTTTAAGATTTCCTGAAGCTTTTCTGGATTCCCCGGACCATTAGATAATATGATACCTTCTGGGTATAGATTTTTAATACCTTCTAAAGACGTATTGTAGGGAATGACAGTCACGTCACACTGACGTTTAGACAATTCTCTCAAAATAGAATGTTTAAGACCAAAATCAAGTACAACAATATTTCGACCGCTAGCAGGCGACGGATAAGCTGTTTTTGTCGAAACTTGTTCCACATTATTTGTCGGTAATACTGTCGCTATTAATTGATCTTGTAAATGTGATAAAACATCACCTGCTTCTGCTAAAGTAGCTTTTACAAATCCTCTTTCTTTAATAACTTGCATCAAATACCTTGTATCGACCCCCAACATTGCAGGAACCTTTTTCATTTTCAAAAATTCATCTAGATTCATCTTGCTAGTATCGCTACTTACACATCTGGAATACTCTGCAACAACAACTCCTAAACAAGTGGGAATAATGGCTTCAGAGTAACTGCGATGAATACCATAATTTCCTATTAGCGGTGAGGTAAAAACTAAAATTTTTCCATTATGTGAAGGATTCGTTATTATTTCCTGATAACCGGTATTCCCCGTACAAAAAACTAATTCGCCAGTTACATCAAGAGATGAACCAAAGGATAGTCCTTCAAAAACCGTACCATCCTCTAGAATTAACAATTTTTTTGCCATTGTGGTTCTTCCCCTTCTATAAAATCATCGTAAATAATAGTCGTCTACTTAACTCGGATCAATAATACTCACACGATCGTAACCATCATGTTCCATTACTTCAACTAGAATTTCTTCAAATTGACTTGTTGGAATATTTTTCCCCACATAATCTGCACGAATAGGTAGTTCACGATGCCCACGGTCAATTAATACAGCTAAACTGACACGACTCGGACGCCCTAAACTAACAAGATTATCAATAGCAGCTCGAATAGTGCGACCTGTATAGAGAACATCATCAATTAATATAATATCTTTATCAGTGATGTCAACTGGCATAGTTGTGGTGTCAACTTCAACTTTCATATCATCACGGAAAGGTTTAGTATCCAATTCTCCAACGGGAATATCTAAATTTTCTAATTGCTTCAAGCGTTCTTGAATGCGTTTGGCTAAAAAAACACCTCTTGTTTTAATGCCTGCTAAGACAATATTATCTAAATTTTTGTTACGTTCTATAATTTCGTAGGTAATACGTGTAATAGCACGTTTCATGGTCACATCATCAATAATTTCTTTTCTTTTCATTGCAGTATCCTCTCTAAGATAAAAGAGCCCCTTCAAAAGGAGACTCTCTAGAATGACAAAGCCGCTCAGGCATTGATTTAGTCTGAAGTTTCTCCTTAACTATCTCACTGGATAAGGTTAAAGGAATGATTTGCTTATATTATAGCAAATGGTAAAAGTATTTTTCAAGAAAAACTTAATTTTTTCTCAACTTTTCTAAGGTTGTCTGAAAAATTTCCGGAACCTCTACTGAAAAAATCAAATTCTCTCCGTTACTAGGGTGCGTAAAACCTAGTGTTTGTGCATGCAAAAACTGTCCTTTACCCCCTAAAGTCTTACGGGGACCGTAGACAGGATCACCGGCTAGAGGATGGCCAATATAAGCCATATGAACCCGAATTTGGTGTGTTCGACCTGTCTCCAATGACAATTCAACTAAGGTATAATCACCAAAACGTTCTAAAACATGAAAACGAGTTATTGCTGGCTTACCTTTAGCAGTCACGGCTTGCTTCTTACGATCTTTATCGCTTCTACCAATCGGAGCCTCAATCACACCTCGATCATTTGGTAAATTACCATGCACAATTGCTAAATATTTACGAAGCGATTTTTTATCTTTTAACTCTTCAGCCAACACTTGGTGAGCTCTATCATTTTTTGCAACCATCAATAAACCAGAAGTATCTTTATCAATACGATGAACGATCCCTGGGCGAACAACGCCATTAATTGATGATAAATCCTTAATATGATACATCAAGGCGTTAACTAAGGTGCCCGAACTGTGGCCTGCAGAAGAGTGAACAACCATCCCTTGCGGCTTATTAACCACAGCAACGTCATCATCTTGATAGATAATATCTAAAGGGATATTTTCAGCTTGATAATCTAGTACTTCCTCTTTAGGAATATCAAAAGTAATCCGATCTCCTTCTTGAACAGTATATTTCGCTTTTTTTACTTGTCCATTTACTAACACAATCCCTTTTTTAATTTCTTCATTAGCTTGACTACGCGACAGTTCAGAATTATCAGCTAAAGCTTTATCTAGCCTAACTCCTGCTATTTTAATTGTGATTTCCATTACTTTCCTCTTTCCAAAGTGCAATCATTAAGCAAATAATACCGATTATCAGATATGAGTCTGCTACATTAAAGATAGCAAAATTAATAAAATCTAAATGCACCATATCAACGACATAACCTAATCTTAAGCGATCTATAAAGTTTCCTAATCCACCAGAGATGATTAAGGTTAGAGAAATTAATAACCAATAACTTCCATTAATATGTTTCATCAAATAAATAATAGCAACACCAACAACAAAGATTGTAATTAAGGTAAAAAGCCATTGTTGATTTTGCAAAATAGAAAATGCAGCACCATAATTTCTCAGATAAGTTAGACTAACGATATTTGGAATGAATTCCTTAATTTGGTTTAGTTCAATATGTTTAACAATCCATAACTTAGATAGTTGATCTAAAGCAATCAACAAAATAGTTATTATTGGTATAATAATCTTTCTCATTACTTCTCCTATGAATTAAATCCCTTAAAATACTCTTCCATAACAGCAACAAATTTTAAAGCCATCTGAGATAAATTACGATCTTTTCGTTTGATATAAATCATTTGGTTATCTAGATGATCTTCTAATGGAATAACAGTGATACCATTCACACTGCGGCTATCCAAGAATCCTGAGCCCGTCGCATAAGCTTGGGTTCTTTCTAAAATACCATTTAATGTTGCTCTATCAGTAACATTATAGGTAACAGAACTATCAAGTACTTCCACAAAATTCTCCGAGTAATACCGATAATCATCTCTATCCTGTGTAAAACGTACGGTTGGTAATCCTTCTAAATCTGTCATTATCAGAGATGTTTTACTAGCCAAGGGATGGTCTTTCCCAAGATAAATATGAGTTTTAAAAGGAATAAGCTCTACAAACTCTAACCCCAATTTGTCCAACCGCTGAAGTAGACCTTTTTTATTTTGACTATTGATATAAATGATACCTATTTCGCTATTCCCTTGAGCAACTTCATCTAAGATACGTATTGTTGTTGATTCGAAAATACGGAAATAGCTAAAATTATCATTACATTTTGAAAACGCTGTGATTAAAGGAGGTAGAAAATCATAATGTTGACTTGCTATTGAGAATTCTTGCTCTGTAGCTTCAGATTGCGAAAACTGTTTTTCGAATGAATCAAAGCTTTTCACAACTTCTAAAGCATTCTCATAAAAAGTCATGCCTTGATTGGTCAACACTGCACCAGTAGTTGTACGAGTAAAAATCTGAAACCCTAATTCTGTTTCCAAATCACGAACGGCAACAGATAAACTTGGCTGACTAACAAATAGTTTTGCAGCTGCTTCACGAAAAGTACCACTATTTGCGATAGCAACAACATAACGCAGTTGTTGAATATTCATTTTATCACTTCCTCATTTTAGTACCCTTCATTATACCAAAAAATAACTATCCTTGCGGAAAATTCTTCATGAATTAGGACTATTTCACTATAAAAGAACAACAAAGTTTATGAGTATTAATGATAAATCTCTTAACATATTGTCTTTTGTTACAAAATGAAAGCTCTGACAATAATAAAAGACCTTATGAATAGTCATAAAGTCTTAACTAGGCATTATTTTGCGATCGGGTAAACAGACACTTGTTTTTTATCGCGTCCTTTACGTTCGAAACGAACAACACCTTCAACTTTAGCAAAAAGTGTATCGTCCCCACCACGTCCAACGTTAGCACCTGGATAGATGTGTGTACCGCGTTGACGGTAAAGAATTGATCCACCTGATACTGTTTGTCCGTCAGCTGCTTTAGCTCCAAGACGTTTTGCTTGTGAATCACGTCCGTTTGATGTAGAACCTCCACCTTTTTTGTGGGCGAAAAGTTGCAAGTTAGCAAGATTCATTTTTAACATAATGTTGTGTCCTCTCTTAAATTAGTGTGTCATGACTACTGTACTAACAAATTCAGAAGAATCTTTAGACAGATTAGTCATTCCAAGAAGGTAAGACTCAAATAATAATTGAACCTTATCCTCTTTATGTTGTGGTATAGAAGATAAATCTATCTTCATATAACCACCTTCAACGTCATTGATAATCAATTGCGCTTGGCAGGTTGTTAAAGCCTCTAATGAATTAATAAAATTAATTGATAAAGTACTAACAGCTGCACAAATCACATCAAAGCCGTACTCGCCACTACCAGCATGACCGCTGATTTCAGCACTATAAAGATAGCCTGATTGATTACGAGTAAAAGTTGCTTTAATCATGAAAAATTAAGCGTTGATTGCGTTGATAACAACTTTTGTATAAGGTTGACGGTGACCTTGTTTACGGTGGCTACCTTTTTTAGGTTTGTATTTGTAAGAAACAACTTTCTTTTGTTTGCCTTGTTTTTCAACAGTACCAACAACAGTAGCTCCTTCAACAACTGGAGTACCAACTTTAGTTGTTTCACCACCAACAAGAACAACTTCGTTAAATGTAACTTCTGCTCCTGCTTCAACGTCAAGTTTTTCAACGTAGATAGCTTGTCCTACTTCAACTTTAACTTGTTTACCACCAGTTTTGATGATTGCGTATGTGCTCATGATGCACCTCCTATAAAAATTTCTTGTGAGGTTTCCCTCTGTGAAGACTCGCCTATAAATCGTGAGAGCCTTGCTCTACTTAATCTAACGATTTTCGCGCGGTTGCACAGGATGTGCATTTAGTCAACATTCAAATTTTATCATAAACTCTTTTTTTATGCAAGATAAAACAAAATAAAATTATCAACTTTACCACTTCAAATTAACTAACTCATTCATCTCCTTATATGCTTTATCAACTTTATCTTTCATAGTCTGATCAATCGTAGAACGTTTCTTACCACCTTCAATATAATCCTCTAAAACTAGCGTCCTATAATCATAAGCTGGAAAGCCTTCTTCAACATAACGGCCATTTGGTTTTGCTTCTACTAGTGTTGGATGCGCCTTAACTTTTTTAATTACTGTTTTTTGACCTTTTTTCTCTATGGTTACATCCATTAATAATCCTCTTTCTGTCCAGATATCATCAACCGTTTCTAAACGCTGATTTGAAATAAAATTTCCCATAGAGTAAATAATAAATTTTTTCTGGCCATCTTTTTTTATCACTTCAGACGGTTCAACAACGTGAGGGTGTCCTCCGAATATAATATCTGCCCCCCATTTAATCATACTATGATAAAGCATTACTTGTTCTGTAGTAGGTTTTTTTTGATATTCTATCCCCATCTGTGGCATGACAATGGTGATATCTGCTTCTTTTTCAGCCTTTTTAATATCTTGCTTAATCTTTTTAGTATCTAAATCAGACATATGTTTTTCATAGTCACTCTTTGAAACATTAGCTTCCATACCATTGTAGCCATACGAATAACCTAAAATAGCAATTTTAATACCATTTACACGCTTAATTAAGATATCTTCTTTATTTCTATCCTTTAAATAAACCCCAATAGTATCCAATCCCAGACGATTAAAAGTCTTGACAGTATTGATAGCACCTGCCAGTTGTGAATCCAGAATATGATTATGTGCTAAGTCAACGACATCATATCCAGTTTCTTTCATAGTAGTTGCAATCTCATTAGGAGCATTAAATAAAGGATAGCCTGCTAAAGGATATTCTGAACTAATCGTCCCTTCATAATCACCAATCGCTAAATCAGCGCTCTCAATCCAAGATTTTACCTCCTTAAAATAAGGAGTAAAATTATAAGTGCCGTCGGGTTGGCGCGCACTGGCATATAGTACATCGTGCAGCAAAATATCTCCGTTTGCAACCACACGTGCTGTTTTTACAGTATTATTATTTGCAACCTTTTGCCCTTTAGATTGTGCTAAATCCTTAGATAATCCCAAAATAAAAGTAGCAATAATAACGGCTACACAAAAAATAAATGTTTTCTGATAAGGGATTCTTGCCATACTTGCCTCCTTTATTCGTATTATAGCATTTTTTATAACCTTATGACAGCGCAATCATTTTAATAAAAAACTACAGAATAAATCTGTAGTTTAAAAATTCATTATAATAAATCGTCAATCAAGTCATCAACATCATCACTATCTGCTTGAGGTTGAATAGTAGTTACCATAATCCCTGCAACTGCCCTCTCTACCAGACCTTCTACATCCATACGTTTCTCATACTGTTCTGTATTCTTAATTTTAGGGTTAGTTTTTGGGCGATCTGGTGCAAAAATTGTACAGCAATCCTCAAATGGTTGAATTGAAATATCAAAAGTATCTATTTTTTGAGCAATATCAATAATTTCTAGCTTATCCATCGTGACTACAGGACGAATAATCGGTGTTGCAGTGACAGCATTAATAGCTTGCATACTTTCTAGCGTTTGGCTTGCCACCTGCCCTAAACTTTCACCGTTAATAATAACAAGACCATTTCGGTTCTCACGAATACGATCTGTAATACGCATCATAAACCTACGTGTTAACGTCATCAAGTAGGCTTCAGGAGCTTTTTCCTTAATTTCCTCTTGAATTTCTGTGAATGGAACTTCAATAAATTGAATATTACCACCAAATTTTGTCAATTTACGTGTTAAATCATGTGCTTTTTTCAATGCACCTGGGCTAGTATAAGGAGGACTTGCAAAATGGACTGCTTCTATATCTACACCACGTTTTAACGCTAGGTAACCTGCCACCGGAGAATCAATCCCACCAGACAACATCAGCATCCCTTTTCCAGATGTTCCTACCGGTAATCCTCCTGCACCCCTAATATTCTCATATGAAATATAAGCAGCCTCATCTCGTATCTCGACTTTAAGATTGATATCTGGTTGCTTCATCTGAGCCTTAATATTTGGCAAGACTGAAAAAACGGCATCTCCTAAAGTATGATTTAGAGCACGGCTATCCAATTCAAATGAGTGGTCACTACGTTTTGCGGTAATTTTAAAAGTCATCCCATCTTTATAAACGGAAGTCATAATTTCCTGGACAGCTTTTACCAATGTATCAACATTTTTTTCTACTTTAAAAGATGGAGAAAAGGCTTGGATACCAAAAATCTCTTTTAAGGACTCTGCAACTTCATGATAATCTGTACCATTGAGATATACATGTCCTCTATCACGATCTGTTTTTACTGAAACATCTGGATAAATGGAGAGTACATGCTCCATATTATTTTTTAACTTATTGATGAAGCGCATACGGTTTTTCTTCTTAGTAGAGAGCTCTCCATAACGAATCATAATTTCTGAATACTGCATCTTATCCTCTAACTTTCTTGGTTTTTTCATAAACTTGTTTAAAAATAGTTAAAAATTGCTCTACTTGTCCCATATCATTGTCATCATCTAAGCTGATACGTACAGCAGTTTGGGCTAACTTAGTTGAAATTCCCATTGCTATAAGAGTTCCTGCTGGTTTACCTGCTTTAGAAGAGCAAGCGCTAGTTGTCGAGATAAAAATATCATGTCCCTCAAAGGCATGGACAAGAACTTCTCCTCGAACACCCTTGATACCAAACGTGATAATGTTAGGTGAAAAACCTTCCTTACCCGAAAATAACGTAATATCCTCATATTTGGCTAATTCATCATGAATAATGGTTTTCATTTTACTTATTTTAGGAATAGTTACTACTTCCTTGTCCATAACCATTCGTAAAGCTTTAGCAGTAGCTGCAATCCCTGCGACATTCTCAGTAGTTGAACGTAAATCAGATTCTTGTCCACCACCTGTTAGTAATGGTGAAATACGTTTTCCTTCTTTAATATATAGAAAGCCAACCCCACGAACGCCGTGAAATTTATGACTAGAAAAAGATGCAAAATCAACTCGCTCAGTCAAATAATCTTTAGTCGGTATCTTACCTATTGCTTGAACAGCATCAACATGAAACGATATAGTAGGTTTATCTGACAACAAGTCTGAAATAGCTTTTATTGGCTGAATAGAACCAATTTCATTGTTTATTGCCATAATTGAAATAAGAATCGTTTCTGGTTTAATTAATTTGACCAGTGCTTCTACGTCTACAAATCCTTTATCATCTACTGGCGCATAATCAATCTCAAACCCATACTCTCCAAGCCATTTAGCAGACTCTTTAACAGCTGGGTGTTCGATATCAGAAACAATAATATGATTTCCAAAATGTTGTTTCTCAAACGCAAGACCCTTAATAACCCAATTATCGGCCTCTGTACCACCAGAGGTAAAGAAAATTTCATTTGCTTTAAGCTCAAGTAAACTAGCAATTTGTTTACGGCTAGCCTCTAAAATCCGAGAAGATGTTGTTCCTAGCTCATGTAAACTTGAGGGGTTTCCATAGATTTTACTAGCTACTTCTTGATAAGTCCTTAAAACTTCTGGATAGGGAATAGTAGTTGCCGAATTATCAAAATAAATCATAAATCTGTCCTTCTAAAGTCAATCAGTGTTATTATAGCATAATTTTCCTACTATTTATATTAGTTTGTGAACATCCCAAAACAATATTTATGATAATTCTCATAATTTATCACAAAACTCACTACCTATTACG
>NZ_GL636070.1:844412-851182 GCF_000186445.1 Streptococcus agalactiae ATCC 13813 | reverse complement strand
CCTATTACACTAACATAGCTTAATAACCTAGGTTGCTTATTTAAATGTTTTAAATTATTTTTTCTTTAGCTTTTTTTAGGATAAAATCATATAATAGTTGATGTACATTTAAGGAGGGCGTGATGTCAAAAGGATATTCAAGACAACAGAAAAAGTCTACTAAGACTAATACTGATTCAACTCAATCACCCGCTAAGCATATAAAAACAGGTTTTTCTGCACTTCAAAAAACAATTGCATTAGTCGGTAGTGTTTTAAGTATTATTGTTGCCTCTATTACTATTACTAATGCGATTAATAATCACAAAGACTCTAGTAAGACTGATTCTTCTACTTCAAAAACCGTCATTATAAGAGAAAGTGGACAAAATTCTAGTAACCAAGTTTCTACTGAAAAAGATGAGACAAGGGCATCATCCAGCCAAACACTAGAAAATTCCTCTGCTAGTAGTACTCCGAGTAGCAGTTCAAATTCTGCTGCCAATAACGATCAAACATCATCTAGTACTAACAATGATCAAACAAATAATACTACTACCGATACCTCAACTATTGAAAATACAACAACACCTTAAAAAAGCTAGGTTCCCTAGCTTTTTTTGTATTCTTTGATAGCATTAGCGCATTGTAACAAATTCCTCAGATCCAGTTGGGTGAATAGCAACAGTATCATCAAAGTCTGCTTTAGTAGCCCCCATTTTGATAGCAACTGAAAAACCTTGAATCATTTCATCAATACCATAACCAACACCATGAAGCCCAATAACTTTTTCCTCTTTTCCTAGGGTTATGAGCTTCATCTTAACTGCTTGGCGATTAGTGGTAACAGCCGTATACATAGAGGTAAAAGTTGATGTATAGACTTTGATATTATCTTCTCCAAATTGCTCGATAGCTGCTGCTTCTGAAAGTCCTACCGTCCCAATTACAGGGTGAGTAAAAATAACTGAAGGTACATTATGGTAATCTAATTTTTCGTTATCTTTATGATTAAAAAGTCTTTCTGATAAGCGACGACCTGCTGCAATTGCTACCGGTGTCAAGGCAATTTTCCCATTAACATCTCCAATAGCATACACGCCATCTACAGAAGTATTCTCAAATTCATCTGCTTTGATATAACCTTTATCATTTAAAACAATATCGGTATTTTCAAGTCCCATGTCTACATTTGGTCCACGGCCGATAGCCCATATTACACGATCAACGACAAGCGTTTTCCCATTTTCAGCTTCAAAAATCAACTTGCCACCTTCATCGCGTTTAAGAGATTTAGGTACATGGTTAGCATGTAAAGAGATACCTGATTTCTCCATTTCAGCCATAACCTCACTTGTTACCATGTCATCAAATCCGCGTAGAATATGGTCTTTTCTAAATGCAAGATGGGTTTCAACGCCTAATTCATTAACCACTCCAGCAAGTTCCGCCGCGATATAGCCCGCCCCAACAATCAATATAGAATCTGGTAAGGTCTCCCATCCAAAAAAATCATCAGAAGTCTCACCAAGTTCACTTCCAATAATATCAGGGTAAAGAGGGTGTCCACCTGTTGCAATAGTAATGTGAGGAGCTTTATATTGCTGACCATTCACTTCAATAGTATGGTTATCAATAAAACGAGCAAATCCATCAATCTTTTCGACTCCATTACGCTCAAAATTAGCGGCATACGACTGTCTAGACCGCTGCACGTAAGCATCGCGATTAGCTTTTAGAGTAGTAAAATCAAAATTAAGATTATTGACTTCAAAACCATAACCTGAACTATACTTATGGAGTGTCTCAGAAACTTGTGCACCATACCACATGATTTTCTTCGGTACACAACCTAAGTTAACACAAGTTCCACCTACTTGTCCACCTTCAATTAACAGGACTTTTGCTCCATACATGGCTGCCCTATTAGCGGTACCACTGCCTGCACTACCTCCACCAATAACGATATAATCATATTGTTTTGACATTACTCTCTCCTTGAATCATTGATACCTATACTCTATCACAAAGTGTTTACAGTCACAATTTTCTGCTACGTAGAATGCAAAACCAATATAATGTGGGCAATACTAGTTCAGTAGACTATCATAAATTGAAATATTATAAAAGAGAAAACTCAAGGAGCTCTCTCTTTTATAATATTACATCAAGTCCTGCATGGGTGCAAAGACAATTTTTTCGATATCAGACATATAGACAGACAACCGTTGTTGTTGGTCAAAATAAACTTTTAAAAGGTCATTGGATTCAATTTTTTCCCCAAGTTTAGACATTTCATCTTGTTCTTCTTGACTTGGCATTTGGCCAGATTGCATCATTTCTTGAACTTTTGATTGGGTAGCCAAAAAGTCTTGCCAAAGCACTTGTGCATCCGCATCACTTTCAATAGCTGATTTTGCAGTTAAAACTGCTTGGTATTCTGGTAAAGCACGAACAGCACGTTCTAATTCATTTGCTAAATCATATACATTAGCCATAAGTTACTCCTTTTTCTACTTGAACTTACCACTATTTTAGACTTTTATACCTTTTTTTGCAATTGAATACTACTAGTTTTCATTTAAAAATGATCAACATAATTGCGATATAATTTTACAGCTTCTTTTAGTTCATACATGTTGTCTGAAGAAAATTTTTCTAGCACTTCTGTCACCAGGACGGTGGCTACTACAGCTTCCATAACGACACCTGCAGCCGGAAGTGCCGTGGGATCAGAACGTTCCACTGTAGCTCTATAAGGCTCGTGAGTATCAATATCAACTGACATTAGTGGCTTGTAAAGCGTAGGAATTGGTTTCATTACTCCCCTAACGATAATAGGCTCTCCATTAGTCATACCGCCTTCAAAACCGCCTAAATTATTTGACTGACGTATATAACCTTGGTCCTTTGTCCATGATATGGAGTCCATTACTTGACTTCCTTTTAAAAACCCTGACTTAAAACCTAGACCAAATTCAACACCTTTAAAAGCATTGATAGATACAACTGCTTGCGCTATCTTAGCATCTAACTTTCTATCCCAGTGTACATAAGAGCCTAAACCAACGGGAACTCCTCCAACGATAGTTTCAACCACTCCTCCGATAGTATCTCCAGCCTTTTTCACACTGTCAATATAATCCTTAATTTCTTGTTCAAATGATGGATTGACGATAGCTACTTGCGATTGACTAGATAACACTTTGATTTGTTGAACTGTTAGCTTATCAGGGACAGTAATCTCCTTGCCACCAAAAACTACAATATGGTTGGCAATTTCGATACCAATTTCTTTCAAGATACGTTTAGCAATCGCACCAATAGCTACTCGCATTGTGGTCTCACGAGCCGAAGAACGCTCTAAAGCATTTCTCAAATCATCGAAACGGTATTTAATTCCACCTACTAAATCTGCGTGCCCAGGTCTAGGATGCTTAATACGACGTTTTTGCTTTAGGCGCTCTTCAATGTCTTCGACTGACATGATGTCCAGCCATTTGCTATGATCCTTATTAGTTACTGTCAGTGTAATAGGTGAACCCAAGGTTTTTCCATGGCGCACACCAGAACTAATGATCACTTGATCAGTTTCAATTTTCATTCGATTCCCACGACCATAACCACCTTGGCGGCGTTTTAAATCTTCATTAATATCTTTAGCAGATAATTTCAGTCCCGCAGGAATCCCTTCGATAATAGCTGTTAAACTAGGTCCATGTGACTCACCAGCAGTTAAATATCTCATCTATTTCTCCAAATAATCTCTCATTTCTTCTAAAGGTATTTGGTGGACTGTTGCACTACCTAATTGAGGCAGTATAACAATTTTAATAAATTGTCCACTTGCTTTTTTATCATGACTCAATATGTCAAATAAGACGTCCTTATCCCATTCCGCATAGTGGACCGGAAGGCCAAATTTTAAACACATATTATAAATATCTTGACTGATACCTCTTGGCATAAGATTTTTACGCTCAGCCACACGAGAAAGCTGGATCATTCCAATTGCAACAGCTTCTCCATGCATTATTTCTCCATAGCCAGCATGTACTTCGATAGCATGACCGATAGTGTGGCCAAAATTCAAATGCATCCTTAACCCTTTATCATATTGATCAGCTAAAACATGCTTTCGTTTAACTTGACAAGAGTGATAAATAATAGCTAATGCATTATCAAGGATACTATCAATAGTCCCATCCATCTCTTCTAAAATATGCCAGAGTTTTATATCATCAATCAAGCCATATTTGATGACTTCTCCCATACCTTCAACTAATTCACGATTGCCCAATGTTTTTAGAGTAACAGGATCTATCAGTACACCATCAGGTTGTGCAAAAGTACCTACCATATTTTTAGCGAATGAAGTGTTGACTCCTGTTTTTCCGCCAATGGAAGAATCAACCTGTGCTGTTAAACTAGTTGGAATTTGAAGAAAATGGATTCCCCGCATATAAGTAGAAGCAACAAACGCTGCTAAATCTCCGACGACGCCTCCACCAAGTGCAATGATCCCATCGCTTCTGGTCATATGATGCTTTGCTAAAAAAGCATAAATACGATTAGCAACTTCCAAAGTTTTACTAGCTTCACCCACAGCAAAACTAAAAACATGTACTGTAAAACCTTGTTTTTTTAACTGGTTGACAAGCGACTCCCCGTATAATATTTCTACGTTACTATCTGTGATAATAGTTATCATTTGTTTCTGCCATAAATGTGATACCCAGTCACCAGCCTCAGAAAAACATCCTTCTTCAATTTTAATATAATAAGGGTGATTCGGTAAGTCAACTTCAACCTGCATTCTAATGTCCTCTCATGTTTGTTTTAATAAGACAAAAACCCTAAGCAATTGCTAGGGATCTCATCAGTATATTTAACATTTTGTTATCTCGTATTAGTCAGCGTCAAGCAATGCTTTGACACACTTCATCTCTGAAATAGTAATTTGTCCGGGTGCGATAGATGAATCTAAATATGCAAATGTCCAACTAGATCCAGTTACATCACCAGCAAAACGAGAAATACGTCCAATTTTACTCATAGATACCGTCGCATAAACTTGATCAGGATTAATAGTCTTGAAACCGCGAGTGTAATTCATAACGTCTAAGACATCTTGTTCATTCTTTGGCATTACTGCGATTTTCACAACTCGTGGTGCTAGGGCTGTTAATTCTGAAAATATCTCCATAATATTCTCCGGTGTCTCTTGAAAATTGTGATAAGACAGGACTAAATTTGGAAATTCTAGCATTTCTTGAAAAACTTCTTTATGTGAAAAATACTCAAAATCAATATAATCTGGATTGTAGATAGAATTAATTTTCTGGATTAACTCAACATACTCAGCATCAGATAAGACAATATTACCACCTTCACGCGTTGTACGAAGAGTAAAAATAATTTCATGACCTGCGAATTTCTCAAAAATAGCTGGAGCTACATTAATAATGTCATCCTTTGGTAAGGCATCAGCTCGCCATTCAATAATATCAACACTATCAAATTTTGATAAATCTATTTCTTGAGCCTCTTCAAGACTGCGAGGCATTACTGGTACTACTATTTTCATTATTTTACCTTTATTGTAAATACTTTTAAATAATTACTTTGTTGGTCCTTATCATTTATAGTGAAATCTTCAGGCAACTGCTGTAAGCTAATGTAATTATGTGAAGCTTTACCAAACCCCTTTTCCAATTGTTTCTTAAATTGTGATACGGTTAGATTAGCTGCGTTAGTTGATGCAATGATAGTTCCACCAGGGGTTAAAATATCTAAAGCTTGTTCAATTAATTTATAGTAATCTTTAGTAACCGAAAAAGTTTGTTTTTTATTTCGAGCAAAACTTGGTGGATCAATAACAATCACATCATATGATAGATGTTTTCTTTTGGCATATTTATAATATTCAAAAACATCCATAACGATAAATCGATGGTTATCTGTGACAATCTGATTAGCATCAAAGTGTGCTTTTGAAAGTTCACGCGAGCGTTTTGCTAAATCAACAGAAGTTGTCTCTAATGCCCCTCCAACAGCTGCAGCTACAGAAAAAGCCGCAGTGTATGAAAACATATTTAGAACTTTTTTACCTTCTGATAGATTAGTTGCTAAGGCTTTTCTGACATCATGTTGGTCAAGGAAAATACCTGTCATTAATCCATCATTCAAAAAGACACTATATTTGATATTATTTTCTAAAATCAAAAATGATTCAGGAGCCTCTTGACCGTACAAATGAGCACTTTCAAAGTCTAAACCTTTGAAACGAATTTTTTCATATGCCCCTTTAATATTAGGATAGACCTGCTTAAAGGCTGCAACAATCATTTGTCGATTAGTATAAACAAATTCATTGTACCACGAAAAAAGAGCATAGTCACTATAAAAATCTATAGTTAGGCCACCAAAGTTATCTCCATCCTGATTAAACAAGCGGTAGGCTGTTGTTTGGCTAGATTTTTCAAATTTTTGACGCTTCTCTCTAGATTTTTCGAATAGCGATACAAAGTAATCATGGTTAAAATCAAAAACTTGTCTTGATAGTAACCAACCAATACCTTTATTTTGTGGTGAAAGATAGGCCATCCCTAAGAATTGATTTGACTGTGAAAAAAGTTGAACCAACTGGTTAACTAAACTGGTATCAAAATCTTTTTTTTCCAGTAACTGAGCACCTGATTTGATTTTTCTTTCAACAACAGAATTCACTTTAAGTTTATTCATAAACAGTATTATAACAAATTTTTATCTTTTTTCATACTGAATTCGAC
>NZ_GL636070.1:832071-843298 GCF_000186445.1 Streptococcus agalactiae ATCC 13813 | reverse complement strand
CAATTCGACCTTTCTTTACCGTATGTTACAAAATTTTATGTTATAATTTAATCTGAGATTTTATCTTTAGGAAAAAAATTAAAGGAAGTTCCTACTGTGAAAAAAATTAAAGATTTTGCTAGCCGTGCGATCAATACACGACTCGGCTTTATTTTATTGTTAGTAGTTATATATTGGTTAAAGACAATTTGGGCTTACCATACTGATTTTAATTTAGGTTTAGAAAATTCCTATCAGTTGTTTTTGACCATTATAAACCCCATCCCCTTAGGACTCTTAATCATAGGTTTGGCCTTATATGTTAAGCGAACCAAAGCTTTTTATATTACCGCTTTTATCACCTATGCTATCGTAAATATCCTTCTAATTGCAAACGCAATCTACTATAGAGAGTTTTCCGATTTCATTACAGTTAGCGCCGTCTTGGCTAGTAGTAAAACTTCGGCTGGCCTTGGAGACTCTGCTCTTAATCTATTGAGAATTTGGGATCTTGTCTACGTTTTCGATTTCATTATCCTTATTTTCTTATTTGCAACCAAGAAAATCCACTTAGATGATCGTCCATTTAATAAACGTGCTAGTTTTTCTATCACAGCTTTGTCTGGTTTACTCTTTTCAATTAACTTATTCTTAGCTGAAATTGATCGTCCAGAACTACTAAGTCGTGGTTTTTCAAACACCTATATTGTTAAAGCTCTTGGCTTGCCATCATTTTCGATTTATAGTGGTAATCAAACTTATCAAGCACAGAAAGAAAGAAATGGTGCCACTGCACAAGAATTAGCGACTGCCAAAAAATATGTAGCAGAGCATTATGCCAAACCCAATCCAGAATATTATGGTATCGGAAAAGGGCGAAACGTTATCATGATTCATTTGGAGAGTTTTCAACAATTCTTGATTGACTATAAATTAAATATTGATGGTAAAGAACATGTGGTTACTCCATTTATTAACAGCCTTTATCATTCGAAAGAGACTGTCTCCTTCTCTAACTTCTTCCATCAAGTCAAAGCTGGTAAGACATCCGATGCTGAGACACTCATGGAAAACTCACTTTTTGGTCTAAGTAGTGGTTCATTCATGGTTAATTATGGTGGTGAAAATACACAATTTGCTGCTCCACATATCTTAGCTCAAAATGGAGGTTACAGTAGTGCGGTCTTCCACGGAAACGTCGGAACATTTTGGAATAGAAATAATGCTTACAAACAGTGGGGTTATGACTACTTCTTTGACTCTAGCTACTTCTCAAAACAAACCAAAGATAATTCATTCCAATACGGTTTGAATGATAAATATATGTTTGCTGACTCTATCAAATATCTAGAGCACATGCAACAACCGTTTTATACTAAATTTATTACAGTAAGTAACCATTACCCTTACACAAGTTTGAAGGGAGAGTCTGACGAAGAGGGATTCCCACTTGCAAAGACTAACGATGAAACGATTAACGGTTATTTTGCCACAGCAAACTACCTTGATACAGCTCTTAAATCATTTTTTGAATATCTAAAAGCTGCTGGTGTGTATGATAATTCTATTATTGTAATGTATGGGGATCACTACGGTATTTCTAATACACGCAATCCTAGCTTAGCTGAATTATTAGGTAAAGACCCTGAAACATGGTCTGAATACGACAACGCTATGTTACAACGTGTTCCATATATGATTCACATTCCTGGCTATTCAAAAGGTTTTATCAGTAATACATACGGTGGTGAGGTAGATAATTTACCAACTTTACTTCATATTCTAGGAATAGATACGTCTAAATATACTCAGTTAGGACAAGACTTATTATCTAAAGATAATAAACAAATGGTCACTATGAGAACAACTGGTCAGTATATTACTCCTAAATACACTAACTATAGTGGACATCTCTATTACACTGATTCAGGACAAGAAATCACAAATCCTGATGAAACAACTAAAGCTGAAATAAAAGCTATTCGAGATGCTACTAATAAACAATTATCTACAAGTGATTCGATTCAAACTGGAGATTTACTACGATTTGATGAAAACAATGGTTTGAAAACTGTAGAAGTTGAAAAATTCAATTACACACATTCTCTTAAAGCACTCAAAGCTAAAGAACGTAAATTGAAAGATCGTTCAACAAGCATATACAGCAAACATAACAACAAATCAACAGTTGATCTCTTCCATGCTCCAAGTTACTTGGAATTGCAAGATCCTAATAAGACACATAAAACATCTAAAAAATAATCCTTGCCATTTAAAGTTTAATCCACACCTCAATCCAACGATTGAGGTGCTTTTTATACGGAATAATACTATAAAACAATAAAAATCAAAAAGGAAAATTATAACAATAATAAAGATATCGAAATAAAACAAAAAAGTTTCATTCTACATATATAGAACGAAACTTTTCACTAAAATTATAATATAGGTACTTTCTTTCTAGTAATTAAAAAAAGTTAGGCAAACCCAACTTTTTTAATTCTTATTTACCAAGTTTAGCTTTAGCTGCATCTGCAAGAGCTGTGAAAGCTGCTGCATCGTTAACTGCTAAATCAGCAAGCATTTTACGGTTAACTTCGATTTCAGCTAATTTCAAACCGTGCATCAATTGTGAATATGATAAACCATTCATACGAGCAGCCGCATTGATACGAGTGATCCATAATTTACGGAAGTCACGTTTTTTCTGACGACGGTCACGGTATGCATAGTAGTAAGAATTCATTACTTGTTCTTTTGCAGTACGGAACAAGATATGTTTTGCACCATAGTAACCTTTAGCTAATTTAAGTACGCGTTTACGACGTTTACGTGAAACAACTCCACCTTTAACACGAGCCATTTATATTTCCTCCAAATAATCCTTTATAATATGTAGTAAATGTTTACAGAGACCTTATTATTTAAGGCGAGTAAGCATTGCTTTAATACGTTTGAAATCTCCTGATGAAACCATAGTAGCTTTACGAAGATGACGACGTTGTTTTTTAGTTTTACCGTGGAAACGGTGTGAAGTAAACGCGCGGAAGCGTTTCAATCCACCTGAACCTGTGCGTTTAAAGCGTTTAGCTGATGCGCGGTGTGTTTTTTGTTTTGGCATTTTAAATTCTCCTCTTAAATAATACTATAAAGTCGACAATTATTTCTTGTCTGGAATTGGTGCAAGCTGCATAAACATTTGGCGACCATCCATCTTAGCTCTTTGCTCAATAATAGCGATATCTTGTGTCGCTTCAGCAAATTCCGCCAATACCTTTGCTCCAATTTCTTTATGAGTAATCATACGTCCTTTGAATCGGATAGAAACTTTAACTTTGTTACCTTTTTCAAGGAACTTACGACCGTTACGAAGTTTTGTTTCAAAATCCCCTTTATCAATAACTGGGCTAAGACGAACTTCCTTAACAGTAACAACGCTTTGTTTTTTACGTTGTTCTTTTTGTTTCTTTTGATACTCAAATTTGAACTTACCATAGTCCATAATTTTCGCAACAGGTGGTGTAGCTTGTGGCTGAATTAAAACCAAATCAACATTAGCATCATCTGCAATTGCTTGAGCTTCAGACAATGGTTTAATACCTAATTGTTCACCCTCGAGACCAACCAGACGAACTTCACGAACGCGAATTTCATCGTTAATGAATAGATCTTTTTTAGCTATGATCTTCACCTCTTTATTTTTTTAGAGAAAAACGAAAGCGGACTTGATAAATCAAGCCCGCACATATAATCTTCCTAGATGGAATCTTGACATGTTGGGCCAGACAACCTAAGTCGCAAGGCGAGAAGTTCTCACTTCTGCTTTTCTCATTGCAACTAGTATATCATGACTAATTCTTCATGTCAATTATTTTTTCTGCTTTTTCTTGAATAAAAGTTACAACACCTTCAATTGATACTCCTGTAGTATCAAATTCAATAGCATCTTTTGCTGCCTTTAATGGTGAAACTTCTCGATGGCTATCTTTATAATCACGAGCAGCAATTTCTGATTTCAGTGTTTCAAAATCACTCTCAATGCCTTTTTCTTGATTTTCTTTAAAGCGACGCTCAGCTCTTTCATCAACAGAAGCCACTAAAAAAATCTTTAATTCTGCATCTGGCAAAACAACTGTTCCTATGTCACGACCATCCATTATAATAGCACCATCTTTGGCTATACGACGCTGCTGGTTTACTAACTCTTCTCGAATCTCTGGGATAGCAGAAACCCACGAGACATTGTTAGTAACATCGTTTTGACGGATAGCTAAAGTAACTTCTTCTGTGCCAAGAAAGACTGTCTGGCTACCATCTTCTGCTTTACCAAAAGAAATCGGTCTTTCAGCTAGGAGTCCTAAAATTTTCGAAACATCTTGTGCTTCATATCCATGCTGTAAAGCCAGATAAGTAGCACAACGATACATAGCACCTGTATCAAGGTAAGTGTAATTCAAATTTTTAGCAATAATCTTAGCGACAGTACTTTTTCCACTTGATGCTGGTCCATCAATAGCAATATTAATTGAGTTCATAATCCTCCCCTTAATTTACAACCACAGGATCGCCTGGATTAGCATACCAATACCCTGAGGTCATATGACCGGGATTAAGTTCTTGTAAACGAGCAACTGAAATACCTGCACGAGCAGCTATGGAGGCTGCTCCCTCACCTGGTTGAACTACGATTGTTCCACCGTTTACTGAAGATGATGTCGATGTCTCACTCGAACTTGCTACAGTACTAGAAGATGTTGTTGATTTATCACTAGTTTTAGTTTTTGATGATGACGTTGTTTTCTTACTTGTAGATGCTTTTTTCGTTTTAGAACTATTAACTTTTTGGCTTGAAGCACCATAAAAACCAGAAGTTTCTTTTGCTCTGTCTTCTCCTCTATTTGAAGTATAAAATACTATAAATAAAATAGCAACGACAATAACAAAGAATGCACTCAAGAAAGCGGTAATCCAAGGAGTACTTGACACCACACCTCTACTCGTTCTTGTAATTTTGTCTTTTCTATGACTATTGTTTTCCACAACTTTTTTTTCCCATGGTTTTTTCGCCATGACTTCCCCCTTGTTAATCGTATCAATAAGTATTACAATAATACTATGAAAGTTGCACTAATTCCAGAAAAATGTATTGCCTGCGGGCTTTGCCAAACATATTCAAATATTTTTGATTATCAAGATGATGGTATCGTTAAATTTTCCGATACAGATAACCTAGAAAAAGAAATTCCAAGTTCTAATCAAGATACTGTTTTAGCAGTTAAATCATGTCCCACCAAAGCTCTTACGATTTTGTAAGAGCTTTTTTATCGTAGCGATAACATTCAAAATAATCCATTTTAATCAAATTATCGAGAAGCTCCACTTCTCCCTTAAATGTAGGTTCAATAGCTAGTGCATCTAAAAAATATTTTTTAGGCCATTTTCGCATGTAAAAAATACGCTCATGGTTATTATTAAATTTGATAGTAACACTTGATTTAGTGACCTCAATTTTAGCAATATCTTCAATTGGAAACTTAGATCGTCTTAAAAAGTTAAAAGATACAATCCTAAGATATCCGTCTTCTTCAATAACAAAATAGCGATGAAATCCAATGCCCACTAAAACAATAAAGATGGCAAATAGAACAAATACCTGACTCGGAATCTCAGTTCTTTCATATAGCAGAGATAAACCAATAAAAATTGGTGCAATGGCTATTGACCAATAAATAATAGCCCAAGAAAGTTCAGGTTGCCAGTGATAACGTATCTTCCCAAATAATTTTATCATTTAACCACTCCAATCTGATATTTCTTTACTAATCCTTAGCAACGATGCCTAAAATAACATCAACTGCTTTTTCCATTGTTTGTAGACTAACGAATTCAAAGCGTCCATGCATGTTTTCACCACCTGCAAAAAGATTAGGAGTAGGGATTCCCATAAAGGAAATTTTAGAGCCATCTGTACCACCACGAATCGGTTCTATGATTGGCTTGATGTCTAACTCTTCCATTACTTCTTTAGCAATGTTGATAGGTGTCATGTCTTTTTCAATAACTTTCTTCATGTTGTAATATTGATCGTATAGTTTAACCTTTACACGTTCAGATTGTAATGCTTCATTCATATTATCAGCGATATCTTGAGCCAAGTGCTTACGCTTTAAGAAATCAACTTCCTCAAAATCTCGAATGATATATGAACTTTTAGCTTGATCAACTGTTCCACTTAAATCATATAAGTGATAAAATCCTTGATAGCCATCTGTTTGTTCAGGACGTTCATTTTCTGGTAATTGACTATGAAAATCCATAGCAAGCTGTAAAGCATTAATCATTTGATTTTTTGCAGTTCCAGGGTGAACGTTTCGTCCTTCAAATGTAAGCTCCAAACCAGCTGCACTAAAGGTTTCATACTGTAATTCTCCTAGTGGTCCACCATCCACTGTATAGGCAAAATCAACATCAAAATCTTTAACATCAAATTTATCTGCACCTATACCAATTTCTTCGTCTGGTCCAAAGCCAACTCTAATTTCACAATGCTCAATTTCTGGATGCGAAGCCAAATATTCCATAGCTGTCATGATTTCTGCTATACCAGACTTATCGTCTGCTCCCAGTAAGGTTTTACCATCTGTTGTAATCAATGTTTGCCCATGGTAATTATTTAAATTTGGAAAATCTTTTGGACTTAAAATGTAACCTGAGTCTCTAAGTTCAATATCTCCACCTTTATAGTCAACAATTTGTGGAGTAATATTTTCAGCATTGAAATCAGCTGTATCCATATGGGATATAAAACCTATTTTATGGCGTAAGCGGTCGCTTGTAGCAGGTAAGGTTCCAACCAAATACCCATTAGAAGGTAAATAATGAACATCTTTTAAACCAATTGCTTCCATTTCTGGTTTTAAAACTGTTAAAGCAAAGTCAACTTGACTTTGAGTTGTTGGCGTTTGTGTACTATTAGGATTACTTCTTGTATTTATTTTGACGTATGTTAAAAATCGTTCTAAAAGCTTTTCGTAAGACATCTTTCACCTCATATTTCTCCATTTAATTATAACATAAAAATAAGCTCACTATATTGTGACTACCTTAAAATTTCACAAATAATTTTGGTCGTCAAAAAACTAGGTTAAACAATTCTATCTAACCTAGTTTTTCATTAGTTAAGGTGCAACTTTCGGCGTAAGTCTTGAGCACGACTACCAATCATTTTATCAAGTAGATGGGTGGCCAGTGCCATAAAGCCATATACCCCTAAACCTATTGCACCGATAACGATAATGTAAACTAGACTTACCAGTCTACTATCGGGTACAATAACCAGATTCATTAACCATATTATCATAGAAATAATAAAGCTCATCAATAGCGTTAGAATAAGGACTAAAGCACTTGTACGACGAATAGCTTGGCGTTTAAATCCTGTAATTTCATGTATTTTCAAATACATAAGAATTACTGGGATACAAAGAGCTACTGTCGTTGAGAAAAGTGGTCCATAGGCATGGAAAAGGAAAATGGAGGGAACTTGTAAAATAACTTTTGCCACCAGACCATATAGGAAGTAAATAATAGCTTTACGATTTTCAAACAATGCTTGTAGCATTGGTGCTAAAACAGTATAAATAGATAAAATAATTGTTTGAATAAGAGATATGACAAAAAGCCCTAAAGCTTGTCCCTGCGGTAACCCATAAAAGACTGTATACAAAGGTTTTGCTAAAATAACGGATCCTGCAACAGCTGGCAGTAAAAACATTAGTAACATTTGTAGATTATTAACAACCAAACGAGCGGCGGCTTTTTTATCATTCTTAACAAAATTCTCTGTTAACAATGGAATACCAACTCCAGCAATTGCGGTAGCAACAGCAATTAGAATCATCGTAACTTTACCAGGGTTGCTTGAAAAGTAAGCAAACATAACCCGTAATTCTTCACTTGAATAATTCGTAAAGAGCGCCATCGTATTCCCAAATGAAAACTGATCAATCAATTTGAAAATTTGAATTGCTGCACCAGTAATAATAAAAGGGATTGCTTCCTTAACAGTCTCAATTAGTATTTCTTTAGTATCTAATTTAATGTGCTCTGGAGTTTTACCAAACAAGGCAGATAACATATTATAACGCCATAAGAAATAAAGCAGCACAGCTATACTAGCAAACATACCGACAAAGGCGGCGAATGTTGACTGTGTCACAGCGGCAATATAATCTCCTGATCCTAGACGCATAATATAGAAAGCAGTTAATAACATCCATATGACACGTATAATCTGCTCAGCGACTTGACTAATGGCATACGGTTTTAAATTATTAAAACCTTGAAAAAAACCACGTAAAACACTCATTGAAGGAAAAACTAAAACAGCTAGAGTTAGACTACGCAATATTGGAACGAGTTCTTGCCCTCCTTTACTAAGTGAAGCAAATAGAGGTGAACCAATATACATAATTAATGCAAAAACTCCACCTAAAATCAGCATAAACTGCAAGATTTTCCGAACCAGATAAATGCTCATCTCTTCTTTACCTAAAGTGTTATACTTAGATACCTGTTTTGCAACTGCTACTGGAATTCCAACAGTTGATATCAAAAGAAATAAAGCATAGATTTCATATCCCATCCCAAATAAAGCATTTGCTTCGGCAGCATGCTTTCCCATCCAAGCATACCAAGGGATAATATAGATGGCTCCCAGCAAGCGACTAATGAAATTCCCTGCTGTTAACCAAGCCGTCCCTTTGACCATTTGTTCTTGCTGACTAACTTTTGTTGTTTTTTGTGACATGGTAAACTTTCTATTTTCAATATTATTTAGCATTTAAAAGACAAAAATCTCAGAAATATCACTTTATTATAAACTTTTACCTTAGACTTGTAAAACGAGTACATAAAGTCTAAAATAAGGAGTATGATTACAATAGATAAAATTTTAGAAATTTTAAAAAATGACCATAATTTCAGAGAGATTTTGTTTCATGAGCATTATTATTATAACTGGACACAAAATGTAACTTTTAATGCCTTATCATATGATAGTCGTCAAATTTCATCTGATACTTTATTTTTCGCTAAGGGTGCTACTTTTAAAAAAGAATATCTAGATTCTGCAATCACAACAGGCCTTTCTTTTTACGTTTCTGAGATAGATTACGGCGCCGATATTCCAGTGATACTAGTCAATGATATCAAAAAAGCCATGAGTTTGATATCTATGTCTTTCTATAATAACCCACAAAACAAACTTAAACTTCTAGCTTTTACTGGAACAAAAGGAAAAACAACTGCGGCTTACTTTGCTTATCATATGTTAAAAGTAAACCATCGTCCTGCTATGCTCTCAACTATGAACACAACATTAGATGGTAAATCTTTCTTTAAATCACATCTCACAACCCCCGAGAGTCTTGATTTATTTCGGATGATGGCTACAGCCGTTGAGAATCAAATGACACACTTAGTTATGGAAGTATCAAGCCAAGCATACCTAACCAAACGTGTTTATGGTTTAACCTTTGACGTTGGCGTTTTCTTAAATATTAGTCCCGATCATATTGGTCCTATCGAGCACCCTACATTCGAAGATTATTTTTTCCACAAACGGCTCTTGATGGAGAATAGCAATGCTGTTGTTGTAAATAGTCAGATGGATCATTTTAATATTGTCAAAGAACAGGTAGAATATATTCCTCATGATTTCTATGGAGATTATTCTGAAAATGTTATCACAGAATCACAGGCCTTTTCTTTCCATGTCAAAGGAAAGTTGGAGAACACCTACGATATCAAGCTGATTGGAAAATTCAATCAAGAAAATGCTATCGCAGCTGGACTTGCTTGTCTCCGACTTGGTGTTTCAATTGAAGATATAAAAAACGGAATTGCACAAACTACCGTCCCTGGCCGCATGGAAGTCCTAACACAAACCAACGGCGCAAAGATTTTCGTTGACTATGCCCACAACGGAGACAGTTTGAAGAAATTATTAGCTGTTGTTGAGGAACACCAAAAAGGGGATATTATATTAGTGCTCGGAGCTCCTGGTAATAAAGGTCAAAGCCGTCGTAAAGACTTCGGAGATGTCATTAATCAACATCCTAATCTACAAGTGATACTCACTGCAGATGATCCTAATTTTGAAGATCCCTTAGTTATCTCACAAGAAATAGCAAGCCATATTAATCGTCCGGTTACTATCATCATTGATCGAGAAGAAGCAATTGCTAATGCCAGTACTCTTACTAATTGCAAACTAGATGCAATTATTATCGCTGGTAAAGGGGCAGATGCTTATCAAATTATCAAAGGAAATCGTGACAATTACTCTGGAGATTTAGAAGTTGCGAAAAAATACCTTAAACGATAAAAAAAGCTAAACAATAATGATTATTGATACTATATTGAATCATTCTAAATAATTATCATTTTGTTCACATTTTTCTTAATTAATGCTAAAAAAGGCTTTTGTAAGCCTTTTTTCTATGTTATAATGAACTTAATTTTTTGCTAGAAAGGTTCTCTATGTCTCACATAAAAGCAGAAAACATTATTGTATCTTACGATCAGAAAGAAATTATCAATAATCTTTCCCTCAGTATACTTAACCAAAAAATAACAACGATTATTGGTGCCAATGGATGTGGAAAGTCTACTCTTTTGAAGGCTCTCACACGCATCCATAAAATAAAAGATGGTACTATCACTATTGATGGTCATGATATTGCACATTTACCCACAAAGGAAATTGCTAAGAAGATTGCACTTCTCCCACAGGTGTTAGAAGCAACTGAAGGGATAACAGTTTATGAACTAATATCTTATGGACGGTTCCCACACCAAAAATACCTTGGCAATTTGACAAATGACGATCGTAGTAAAATCCATTGGGCGATGGAAATGACTAACGTAGCGCAATTTGCTAATAGAGATGTTGATGACCTTTCAGGAGGTCAGAGGCAAAAAGTATGGATTGCTATGGCTTTAGCACAAGATACAGATACTATCTTTTTAGACGAACCTACAACTTATCTTGACATGAATCATCAATTAGAAGTCTTAGAATTGCTCAAAAAACTTAATGACGAAACGCAAAAAACAATTATTATGGTCCTACACGACCTAAACCTGTCTGCGCGCTATTCTGATTATCTAGTTGCAATGAAAACCGGTAAAATTATCTATGAAGGTAGTCCTAGTCAGATCATGACTAAAGATATTATCAAAGATA
>NZ_GL636070.1:817962-831307 GCF_000186445.1 Streptococcus agalactiae ATCC 13813 | reverse complement strand
GGGATTGATGCTCATATCATTCAGGACCCTATTAGTAAACAACCTGTTTTGTTATCTTATCAATTATCAACTGATCAAAATTAATATTATTTAGGAGATGTTATCTTATGAAAAAAATTGTAATTATTGTCCTCACACTACTGACCTTCTTTTTGGTATCTTGCGGACAACAAACTAAACAAGAAAGCACTAAAACAACTATTTCTAAAATGCCTAAAATTGAAGGCTTCACCTATTATGGAAAAATTCCTGAAAATCCGAAAAAAGTAATTAATTTTACATATTCTTACACTGGGTATTTATTAAAACTAGGTGTTAATGTTTCAAGTTACAGTTTAGACTTAGAAAAAGATAGCCCCGTTTTTGGTAAGCAACTGAAAGGAGCTAAAAAATTAACTGCTGATGATACAGAAGCTATTGCCGCACAAAAACCTGATTTAATCATGGTTTTCGATCAAGATCCAAACATCAATACTCTGAAAAAAATTGCACCAACTTTAGTTATTAAATATGGTGCACAAAATTATTTAGATATGATGCCAGCCTTGGGGAAAGTATTCGGTAAAGAAAAAGAAGCTAATCAGTGGGTTAGCCAATGGAAAACTAAAACTCTCGCTGCCAAAAAAGATTTACACCATATCTTAAAGCCTAACACTACTTTTACCATTATGGATTTTTATGATAAAAATATCTATTTATATGGTAATAATTTTGGACGCGGTGGAGAACTAATCTATGATTCACTAGGTTATGCTGCCCCAGAAAAAGTCAAAAAAGATGTCTTTAAAAAAGGGTGGTTTACCGTTTCGCAAGAAGCAATCGGTGATTACGTTGGAGATTATGCCCTTGTTAATATAAACAAAACGACTAAAAAAGCAGCTTCATCACTTAAAGAAAGTGATGTCTGGAAGAATTTACCAGCTGTCAAAAAAGGGCACATCATAGAAAGTAACTACGACGTGTTTTATTTCTCTGACCCTCTATCTTTAGAAGCTCAATTAAAATCATTTACAAAGGCTATCAAAGAAAATACAAATTAAAAGAAAGCTCCTCTTATGTTTAAAGCTTCAAAAAAACTCGTTCAAAAAAATAAGTCAAATCATTTTTGGCTTGTTTTTTTCATAACACTTATACTATTTCTTATTGGTTGTTACGCCAGCTTACGATTTGGTGCTATCAATTTCAAGACTAGTGATTTAATAACTGTTTTAAAAAATCCCTTAAAAAACTCTAATGCTCAGGATGTTATTTTTGACATTAGACTACCACGCATAATTGCAGCTATCTTAGTAGGGGCAGCTATGTCACAAGCAGGTGCTATTATGCAGGGAGTCACTCGAAACGCCATTGCTGATCCTGGACTACTAGGTATTAACGCCGGAGCTGGGTTAGCCCTTGTTGTTGCATATGCTTTTTTAGGGAGCATGCACTATAGTACGATTCTCATTGTCTGCTTACTAGGGTCTGTCATTTCTTGTCTTTTAGTCTTCACACTCTCTTATACAAAGCAAAAGGGTTACCACCAACTACGACTCATTTTAGCTGGAGCGATGATCTCCACACTTTTTACGTCTGTTGGACAAGTGGTTACATTATACTTTAAACTCAATCGAACTGTTATCGGTTGGCAAGCAGGTGGTTTATCCCAAATTAACTGGAAAATGCTAATCATAATAGCACCTATCATTATTTTAGGTTTACTTATTTCACAACTCCTAGCACATCAATTAACTATCTTGAGCCTTAATGAATCTGTGGCCAAAGCATTGGGACAAAAAACTCAATTAATGACTGCGTTTCTATTACTTATTGTTTTGTTTTTATCGGCTTCATCAGTCGCGTTGATAGGAACCGTTTCTTTCATTGGATTGATTATTCCACATTTTATTAAGCTTTTTATTCCCAAAGATTATCGTCTGTTATTACCTTTAATAGGATTTTCAGGGGCTACTTTCATGATCTGGGTAGACTTATCATCTCGTATTATAAATCCCCCTTCAGAGACACCAATTAGTTCTATAATCAGTATCGTAGGGCTTCCATGTTTCCTATGGTTAATTAGAAAAGGGAAAAATCTATGATTCAAAAAAATAAAGCTCCTTTTGTTTTAATATCATCTGTCATTATCCTACTATTATTAATACTAGTATCAATTTCACTTGGCTATGCTAATACTTCCGTTATTGACGTTTTAAAACTAATAAGTGGAAAATCTGATGATGCCTTCCTTTTTATCATTACTAACATTCGTTTACCTCGTATTATTGTCTGTATCTTTGGGGGAGCTTCTTTAGGAATTGCTGGGTTGCTATTACAGACATTAACCAAAAATCCACTAGCTGATTCCGGTATTCTTGGTATCAATGCTGGAGCTGGATTAGTAATCGCTCTAACCATAGGAACATTTAATGTTAGTAATCCAACTATATTATACTTTTTACCCCTATTTGCTATGTTTGGAGGGTTGGTAACTATTTTTCTTGTCTATCTTATGTCATACAGAAGAAATCACAATATTAGCCCTACACGATTAATCGTCACTGGTATCGGAATATCTACAATGATTTCAGGCGTTATGATTTCTATTATTAGTCAGTCTAATAATCAAAAAATGGATATGATCGTTGAATGGCTTAGTGGAAAAATTACAATTAGTTCCTGGACTACCATTATCACTTTTATCCCGATTCTCATTTTGTTATGGGGATTAGCATATAGTCGCAGTCGCCACCTTAATATTATGAACCTAAACGAGCAGACTGCTCTCGCTCTAGGGCTTCATTTAAAAAAGGAAAGAATATATACTTTGATGCTGGCAAGTAGCCTTGCTGCTATTAGCGTCGTCTTAATTGGTAATATTACTTTTATAGGCTTACTCGCTGGGCACTTAAGTAGACGACTATTAGGAAATAACCATAAAATTATACTACCTAGCTGTCTTCTTATTGGTGCTATTATCCTATTGGTATCAGATACTATAGGTCGTCTCCTCTTAGTTGGTACAGGTATACCCACTGGATTGGTTGTATCAATAATTGGTGCCCCCTATTTTCTCTGGTTGATGACAAAAGTTGACTAAAAAAGACTGGACAAACTTCCAGTCTTTTTTTATGTTAAGTAAATCTTTAAAGCTTCAACATCAAGTTTAGCATTTAAACGATAGGTAGTATCTTGGTTTAAGCTAATATATCCAAGTAATTCTAAAGCTTGGATAAAAATATCTGTACGTTTTTGCTTAACACTATCCTTGCGAAGAAATTTCAATATAAAGCTTGACATATATTTTAAAGCATATTCCGAATTAACATCTCCTAAAAGTTGATAAAGCTTTTTTTGTTCTCTTGAAAGTGGATAACCGTTAGTTAGTTTATAGAAATAATTAGAAAGAGTCAAAGTGTTTCTTTCAAAATCTGTCTCTTCTACAAATACCAAGTGATTGGTTTGGTTATCTAAATTTGTCACAAATTTTCGCTTCTGTAATAACTGATAGATTTGACTATCAGAATCTATGAAAACAAAATCATCTAATGCTAATCCATCCAGCGAACTCAGAAAAGGAAGATTAAGACTGTAGCGTTTATTTTGGCGAAGGATATATCCATGATTAATATATTCTTCTAACAAACGGTCAATTTTAGAATAGTCTGTAAAGTGGGACTTTATTTGTCTTAGTGTTACATCATCATGTATCCAAAGATAGTTAATAAGCTCCTTAAAAAACTCTTGTCTTTCTAACTTTCCTGGATTAAACGTTAATATCATAAAAGCGCTCCTAAATGTATGACTAAAAAAACGGGACGTAGCCCGTTTTACATGATTAATTAAGCATTGTAGCTTTCTGTCAAATGAGGAACAACTTGTTTTTTGCGTGATACTGCCCCAGCAAGAAAAGCGTGGTTATTTTCAAGTGTAAATTCAAAAGCTGCTTCAACTTTAGCCATATTTGAACCGAGAGCTAAAATCTCTGAATTTGAATTAACAATGTCAGTAATCATCAATACAAAATCAGAATAACCTTCTGTGACAATTGCTTCTTGAATAGCAACTTCAATCTCTTCTTGACGTGCTAAAATATCGTTAATGTCCACAGTATTAACTTGTGCAACACGAACAGCTTCTCCATTTAATTCAAATGTTTTAGCATCAATATCAATCAACTCCGCTGCAGTCTTACTTGAGAGGTTAGTACCTGCTTTAAGCATTTCTAAACCATATTCTTCTAAGTTTACACCTGCAAGCTCTGCTAGTTCTTTTGCAACTGGAATATCTGAAGCATGAGTTGTTGGTGATTTCAAAAGAAGAGTATCTGAAATCAAACCTGATAATAATAAACCAGCCAACTCTTTGGGTACTGATACTCCATTTTCCTTAAACATACGGTAAACAATCGATGATGCTGAGCCAACTGGTTCCAAACGCATATATAACGGATTGGCAGTCTCAAAGTTAGCAACACGATGATGATCAACAACACCATAAACTGTCACATCTTTAATATCAGAAATAGATTGTTGGAATTCGTTATGGTCAGTTAAAATGACTGTCTCTACACCCTCTGCTTTTGCAGATTCTACTACTCGAGGTGCTTGAACACCAAAATAATCTAAAACATATGCTGTTTCTTCATTTGGAGTTCCTAAAGCAACGGCCTCTGTGTCAAGTCCCCAAGCTTCTTTAGCTAGATATGCAAAAGCAACTGATGATCCAATAGCATCTGAATCTGGATTTTGGTGACCAAAGACTAAAATTTTAGACATGTTTTTACCTCTTCTTTTATATTCACCTTATTGTAGCAAAAATTGAATAACTTAGCAAAAAATCTTACTAGGAAGCCCTTTGCAACTAAAAAAGTTGAATAAAATTCAACTTAAAACTAATTTTGAATCCTTTTTAGATATTCTGTATAGGATTCTGTTTTCATGATATCTTTAGCGTTTTTAACACGTTCTGGAGTTGGTGGTTTCACACCAGCTAATGGATACGGAATTCCTAATTCACGCCATTTGAACTCTCCCATAGTATGATAAGGCAATACTTCAAATTTATCGACATTATCAAGTGTTTGGACAAATTCACCCAAACGTTTTAAATGGTCATCAATATCAGTCAATCCAGGAACTAAAACATGACGAATCCATACCGGAGTACCTCTATCAGATAAATATCTAGCAAACTGTAAAATATTTTTGTTAGACTGACGAGTTACAATTTTATGTTGTTCTGGATCAATTTCTTTTAAGTCAAGGAGTACCAAATCAGTAACATCTAACAATTTTTCAAGGATAGCATGGTATTCTGGTGTTGCTCGATAAGCAAAACCACAAGTATCTAGCGTCGTATGAATACCTAGTTTCTTAGCCTCAATAAAGAGGGCTGTAATAAAGTCAATTTGCAGCATTGCTTCACCACCTGAAACTGTGATACCTCCATCTTTTCCCCAAAAATGTTTATAACGAAGAGCTTCTTTTAGAACATCCTCAACGGTACGTTCCTTTGAATTGTTAGTTTCCATTTCCCAAGTATCAGGATTATGACAGTATTGACAACGCATTTTACATCCTTGCATAAAAATGATAAAACGAATACCTGGCCCATCCACAGAGCCGAAACTTTCTGTAGAATGGATCATTCCTGTTACTTTTTTATAGTCTATTTCTGCCATTTCATCACCTTGTAACCGTTTTTATGACTTTATTATATCATTTTCATGAAAAAAAGACTAAGTAATCTTAGTCTTTTTCAATATTCTGTTCTATATCAGACAGTAGCACTTTCAATTTTGTTATACGACCATCTTTAACTTTATCATTAATCAAAGTGATGTGTTTATCTTTGCTGTCTACTTCGTAAGCTACTTTTTCCTCTTGGTTTGGAATACTACCCACACCAGTTAAATAATAACCCGCAATTGTATCAACATCATCACTTTCTAACTCTGTCTCAAAATAATCATTAAATTCATTAAGCGTCATAGTTCCTAAAACAATATAGATATTCTCATCGATTTCCCTGACAAATTGTTCAGCTGTATCTGTTTCATCATCTATTTCGCCGACAATTTCTTCCAATAAATCCTCTAAAGTTACTAAACCAGCAACGCCACCATATTCATCTAGTAAAATGGCCATTTGATTTTGAGTGTTGCGTAATGCTTTTAAAAGGTCATCTACAAAAATCGTTTCTGGAACAAAAAGAGGTTCCTGAAGTATTTTTCGCAAGTCGATAGTATCAAAACCAGTTTTAAAGCCCGCTTCCAATAAGCGCTTGGTATGTAAAACACCAATAACTCTATCTTTATCGTCATCATAAACAGGGACACGAGAAAAGTTTTGTGATAAAATTCCTTCAATATTTGATTGTGCATCATTGTTGATGTCAATCATGAAAGCATCAGTACGCGGAACCATAACTTCACGCGCCATCATTTCATCTAGCGAGAAAATACCTTGCAGCATCTCAATTTCTTCAGCATCCAAAGTTTCTTCACTATTCGTCAACATATATTCAATTTCATCACGTGTCATCTTCTCGTCAGCATCATCAAAAGTCATCGGAGTGATTCTACTCAATAAGTTAGTTGAAGCTGAGAGCAACCATACAAAGGGGCTTACGATTTTCCCTAGAAAGATAATAATGGGAGCTGAAACAATTGCTAGACGATCTTTCAAATTCATAGCAATACGCTTAGGATATAATTCTCCTAAAACAATAGAGACATATGTTAAAAAGATTAGCGCAATAATACTCCCTGCTGTACGGGCTGTTGCTGAATTTCCTAGCCACCCTGAAATCACATGTCCTAGTGAGGCAGATAAACTAGCCCCTTGCAAAAGGCTAATAAAAGTAATACCAACTTGAATTGTTGATAAAAAATTATTGGGATTTTCAAGAACGTCCAAAAGACGTCGATACCTTTTGTCCCCTTCTTCAGCTTTCTGTTCTACTTTAGAGCGGTTTAGCGATACTAAAGCCATTTCAGATGCTGAAAAGAAGGCGTTAAATAGGGTTAATATTAATAAAATAACAAATTGTATTAACAAACTCTGACTGCCAGGGTCTTCCATGGAAAATTACTCCTAAATAAAAATTATTTGAATTTAGCTGATAGCGATTAACTCTACCAACTGTTCTTCTATTAGATAATGTTATCATTATATCATATAATAGCACTGAGCGCATAGTCGATAATATTGTTTATGGCATTTTATAGCAATTATCATTTTTGCTAATTGCCTAAAGATAGTTACACCTCATTTTCATATGATTGTAACTTTTCTACCATAATTAAAAAGGGGGGCGTATTAACTTGATTGAGTGGTTGATAAAGCATTGTAGCGAAATTATTCTGTGGTAATTGTTCCACGAATGCTATCACCGCATCTTTCTCACTTTTTCCACCATCATGACCATAATAAACCATAAGTGATAGACGTCCACCTACTTCTAAAATGTCTAAAACGTTTTTGATTGCCTTGATAGTTGTGTGTGGTTTGGTAATAACTGTTTTATCCGCTGAGGGTAAGTATCCCAGATTAAATATAGCCGCTCTTAAAGGTGTATGAACATACTGTTCCAAATTTTCATGCCCATCCAAGATAAGTTCAGCGTTAGAAATCCCTTGCTCCGTGAGCTTTGCTTTCGTTTTTGCTATTGCTTCTTCTTGAATATCAAATGCATAAACTTTTTTAGAACTTTTCGCTAAAAAAACAGTATCATTCCCATTTCCCATAGTTGCATCAAGCGTTATTGCTTCTTTATCAATAACTTCTGCTAAAAAATCATGAGAAAGATGAATTGGTCTTTTAATCATGTTTTACCTCAACTTTACATCCTTGATATGACTGTCTTTTCTCCATTTCTTTGTCAATGGCATTAAGCACTTCCCATTTATTAAGGCTCCACATCGGTCCAATTAACATATGACGTGGCGCATCACCAGTAATTCGGTGAATAACAATATGTTTTGGAATAATCTCCAGTTGGTCACAAATAATCGAAATATAGTCTTCTTGACTTAACAAACGTAAACGACCTTCATGGTAATCTCTCTGCATTCTTGTATTAGTCATAAGATGCAGAAGGTGTAATTTTATACCCTGAATATCATTATCCGTAACACATCGACGAACATTTTCCACCATCATATCATGTGTCTCCCCTGGGAGACCATTTATTAGGTGAGAAACGATTTCTACTTTAGGAGCTAATTCTCGTACTCTCTTAACAGTTTTTTTGTAAAGGTCATATGAATGTGCTCTATTTATTAATGCAGAAGTTGCTTCATAAGTTGTCTGAAGGCCTAATTCTAAAGTCACATGCATTCTTTCAGAAAGTTCAGCGAGATAGTATATAGTTTCATCAGGTAAGCAATCCGGCCTTGTTCCGATGTTGATCCCGATAACTCCTGGCTCATTAATAGCCTGTTCGTAACGCTCTTTAATTATCTCTAACTTAGCATGGGTATTGGTAAAATTTTGAAAATAGACTAAGTATTTATTAACCTCAGGCCACTTTCTATGCATGAAATCAATTTCTTTATAGAATTGTTCACGAATAGGAGCTTCTGGAGCAACTATAGCATCCCCTGAACCAGAAACTGTGCAAAAAGTGCACCCTCCTCTAGCAACTGTTCCATCTCTGTTAGGACAGTCAAAACCAGCATCTATAGGTAATTTAAATATTTTTTCTCCAAAGAGTTCTCGATAATAATCATTAATCGCACGATAACGTTTTTTCATAGGATAATTGTATCACAATTTTAACTAAAATAACCTCACTACTACAATAAAACTAAAAAAGATTGGAACGTCAGTTAGTCCCAATCTTTTATTTACTTCACTTTCTTTAACCAATCCTTGGATAAAAAGATATACGCAGTTAGATTCAAAATACCATAAGCAAGTATAAAACCAGCTAAAACATCTGTCGGAAAATGAACCCCTAGGTAAATACGAGATAACCCAATTAAAAAAATGAGCAAACCCAATGTACCTTGGCACAACAGTTTCCATATACTCTTAGGCATATAGTACTGCAATAAAATAATAATACTCCCAAATATCATAAATGTTCCCATCGAGTGCCCACTGGGAAACGAATAGCCACCTGCAAATACTAAATGGGTTAAAGTTGGTCTCACTCTTTGAAAAATAAGTTTTAAAGAAAGTATACATATACCAGAGATAATAGCATTTACTGCGATAAATCTAGCTTGAGGATACCACTTCTTAAGGTAACAGAAAGTGACGCTCATAATCGCAATAGCTATCTGGCTTACAGTATTACCAACCACAGTGATTAACTTGAAAAATCTTGTAGAAAGATTTGGCAACTGTCCTCTAACACTTTCTTGAATAGTTTGGTCAAATGCGATTACAGTGTCGGGCCAATATTTGATGACCAATCCTAAACTGAAAAATAAGATAATAGCAATAAATGCTTGAATAAGTTTACTATTTTGACGAGATAACATTAGTCTTTTTATATCTTTCTAATATTGGCAAACAAGCCACGTAAGTTAGATAGAAAACAATCGAAATTAAAATTCCCTCAACAATATTAAATGGAATAACCATTGTTAAAAGGTAATTGCCTACACCAATAAATGTTCTGATATCAAAGTTAGCAAATATAGCATACAAAGGAATCGCAAAGACATAGTTGAGAGCTACCATAGATACAGTCAAGCTAACTGTACCAAATAGACTAGCTTTAATAAAATCTTTTGCACTCTCTCTATTTTTCCAGAAAATAGCGAAACTTGCTAAAAATAAAGCTAGAGCAACCATATTCATCGGTAAACCGATAAAGGTTTCTGGACCACGATTAGCAAGTATAACTTTTAAAAGTGATCTTAATAAGAGTACACCATAACTTGATTTCAAATCAAATAAAATAAAAGCAACTAACATCGGAAGGATTGAAAAATCAACCTTTAAAAATTCTGCTCCTGGTATTAATGGAAATGAAACCATCATCAATACAAAAGATAAGGCAGAAAGAATGGCGATTGTCACCATTTTACGTGTATTTGTCATAAAAAAATTCCTCCAATTTAAATAAATTGAAAGAAGCTCCAAAGGTAAGCGTAGGTACGCGAAAAAACCTTTGTCTTCTCCCATCCAGACTTTACTGTCGGTTGTGGAATCTCACCACATCAGCTTTCGCTCGCGGACTGATGCTTCACAACTGACAAATAAGTTGGAAGCGATTACCGCCGGTCGGGAATTACACCCTGCCCTGAAGACACCTATAGCATAACAAAAAAAACTTGCAATTGCAAGTTTTTTAATCACTAATTAGTAGTAGATTGTATAATATTAATTTTTAACATCAATTAATTGACAGCGCACTAATACTCTAGCTACTCCTGCCTTTGTACAAGTAAACAGGCTTAAGTCCCAATCATTGTCTGATGTGGCAGTTTTATAAACTTTTTCAATCGCTGTTGGTTCAATAATTTCTCTATTACTGATTTTGTAGTGATAGATTTGCCCTGTTGTAGTTGTAAAATAAACATCCGTTCCCATATCTACATTTTTTAAAGCATCAAAATGATAAGGAAAATTATGCGCACAAATCACCATGTTATTAGTTAAATAAGAACCATAATACCTTGTAGGCGTTTTAGACAGTTGTTCAAAACTATAATTAGCAGCTACCGGTAAATGCAGTTTTAAGTTCGGAATATCCAGAGTTCCCAAGTAATCTGTTTTATCCAACTTTTTTACAGGTAATTCTCCATTTTCTGAACCCTTTACTTGATGCGTAATAGATTTATCAAGCGCCTTGACAATATACTGAGAAGTTAAATCAGCTTGATGCGCCTGATTAATATTATACCAACCCCAATAGATTCCAGAACTTACCATAATAATTCCAAGTATCGCTAAAAAATTTGCTGAATATCTTCTAATCACGTCTTCTTCTCCATTTTAGGGCTATTATTAAACACAGAAGTCCTGACATAATTAGTATAGGTATTGGCCACCATACTTGTCCAGTAAACGGAAGCTTTCCCTTTGTCTGATGTGCTACTGTAGGAGTAATTGTCTCTTCTTTTTTAGGTTTAGCATTTAAAGGGCTCATTTTCTCAAATGCTGTAATATCGTACTTCCCATCCTTAGGTATTGATAGTATAAAGGGAGACATTAGTTCATAACCTTGAGCTGTTTTAGTCTGAATAAATAGATAAATCCCTTGAGGAAGATTGTTCGCAACAATACCTTCAGCCGGTAAATTATCAAACGTTTGTAAAGGTTGAGTTTTATGAACAGCTTTTGCTAGTAGATTGACATATTTGGCTTGGTTACTATCAAGGTTTACTTGTGTTAGATCATCGTCTTTTATCCCAATACCTTGAAATGGGGTAGTTAGAGTAAAAACTTGATTACCATCAACATCTTTAGCTTGTGCTACTTGGTAAACAAGTAAATTACCGCCAGCGATACCTTGATTATTATACTTATTTTGTATAGTAATAGAACTCGTTTTCATCTGATCATTGGTATCAGCAGACACAAGTTGAGTACTTAGACTAAATAATAAGAGAAGAGTTATCTTTAGGATCTTTTTATAAATCATTGTTCTCTTCCTTTCTCATTGCTTGTTTTAAAATTTTCTTACGTTGACGTGCTCTCCTAGTTACTTCTAAAAAGATTAAAAGTAAAATCAAAGTAAGGAAAATAGCGATAAATGGTGCGATATAAATAGGCTCTATTTGTATTGCCTCTGCTACTACCAAAGCGTTACCATTATCGTTTGGTACACGATGTCCTCTCACTAGTAACCGATGGGTATTAACGCCATATGGTGTACACGTCACCAAAGTTTGGTAGTCTTTACCTTTAACAATTTGTAAATCCCTCAAATCATCCGGTTTAACTGTTCTGATTTGATCCACTTGATAAGTATATGTTTCATTTAAGATACTGACTGTCCAGTGGTCTCCAACTTTTAACTTATCCAAATCAGAAAAAAGCCTTGAAGAGGGTAAACCTCGATGTCCTGATAAAATAGAATGAGTTGAGTCTCCTCCAATTGGAAGACTACTTCCTTCTAAATGACCAATAGAAGTTTGAAGCACTTTTTCACTTGTACCATGATAAAGTGGTAATTTTATGTTTATCTTTGGAATTGAAATATAACCCATATTACCCGTTTTATCTATAGCCAGTTGTGAATTATAATCCAAACGCTCTTGGTCAGTCATGTGCCACTTCATTCCTGAAGTTTTAAATTGCTTATTATATTCTTTGGCTCGGTTAATAATTTTTTTATAATCGTTTTCATCCATATGCGTTACGCGGTCTTGGTAATCCATAATCGCTCGAGATTGGTGAAATGAATTCCAATAATTAGCAAGTGAAGGATAAGCCATTAAGCCTACCCCCACTGCAATTATAGTGAAAAGCAAAATGGATACTAAATGTTGTCTTATTTTTTTCATATATTTTAAATCTGTACCACTTTGCTAGCTCATCTTATTAAGAACGTAAACGACGACGAGCAACAAGCACGATACCTGCTCCTATTACTAAAATTGCACCTATAATGTAGAAAATTGTTGTACCAATACCACCTGTTGAAGGCAACTCAGTACCTTTGTTATTTTCAACAGTTGGGTTAACTAAAAGGTTATCTGAATTAGTCGTATCAGTGGCTCCATCTCCTAAAATAACCTTCTGAGAGTTATCTAACAAATTGTAACCTAAGGGAGCCTTTTTCTCAACTAGATAGTATGTACCTTCTTTCAAGCCTGTAATGGTAATTATACCATCTGCTCCTGTTGTATATTCTGTTGCATTAGCTTCTGTGCCCCATTCAACGTTATTTGTATCGTTAAAGTTTAGAAATTGACCCGTAGCATTCTTTAAAACAAATATAGCACCTTGTAATGAAGCTTTTGTGGAACCATCAATTTTTTTTATAGTAATTTGACCATCCCTCACTGTTACTTTTTGACCTGGGTCATCATTGCTAGTATTGGGGTTGATGGTCGCAATGTTTGTATTTTCTGGTAAATCAGCTGAACCTGGTTTAGCTCCACTCTTTAATACTCCTGTATAAGTGACTGTGATTGTATTTATTCCCTTATAAAAAAAGTCATCATTAGCTCCATTTTGAGTATTTCCGGTTGGAGTATTGGTAGCTGCCCACGGAATAGTAATCGTGAAATTATTATTTTCCTCTAACAGGTTATACTTCCCAGTTGCTTTTTCCGAACCTTGAGTTAGAGTTGTAATATTTCCTGATCCATCAGTAATAGTTACTTCATAAGATCCTTCGTTCAAATCAACTACAGAAGCAGATGGCATAGTATCCTTTATAACATATTGATACACTT
>NZ_GL636070.1:812944-816455 GCF_000186445.1 Streptococcus agalactiae ATCC 13813 | reverse complement strand
ATATCTTGAACTGTAATTGTCCCTGTCTCAGCGGCAAAAGCTATCGGCGTAACTGGTGATACAGCCATACCAAATGCTAAACTCGCCACTAACAGCGATTGAATCATTTTCTTTTTCATTGAAATCTTTCTCCTAAAATCATATTGATGAATGATTAATTCATATTTTTTTTCGATAGTATAATATTAATCCTGATGGTAGAGCTAAAGCTAAACCAACTAGGATATAAATGTGTGTTCCAATACCTCCAGTACTAGGCAATTCTGTTCCTTTACTGTTAGTAATTTTAAAAGTATATACTGTACTTCCATCTACTAAATTCTCTTTTATTGGTGTCGCATTATTACCATTTTGTTCAAAGGTAACTCCCGTAGAAATCACTAATACTGACATATCATTTTTAGGTAGTAGGTACCCTGGAGGGGCCTTTGTCTCTGTTAGGTAGTATTTTCCTACTGGCAAACTGAGGTAGTTATTAGCATCCACTAATAACAAGCCTTTATCGTTTGTCACCAGCCCTGAATACATAGGATGTGAAGCTTTATTCCCATTAGCATCTGATTCATAAATATCAAAAACTGCACCTGCTAAAAAATTATTATCATTTTCGACATTAACTTTCTGTAGTCGTACTTTTTGCTTGATACGTGTATTGGTAAAGCTAATATCTACGTCTCCTGAAACTGTAAGGGATTGTAATCCGGTAGCATCATAAGTTTTATCAGCTTCACCAGTTGCTAGATTTTTTTCTGTAATTGACTCAGATACTTTAAATTCATCGTAGGCTTGTTCATCTATTGATATAGAAGTTCCATAAGGTACTTTAAATTCCTTAGTCTGACCATCTCTCAGCGGAAAATTCTCTTGTTGCAACGTTTCACTTGGATTAAACAAGAAGTCTTTCGTCTTATCTTCATCTAGTCCAACGACAGTTTTACTTACTCTGACGGTGTATTCTTTAGGTTGCCAAACAGCATATAAGGTATTTGTTGCATCAGGGTTGTTATCAATACCTATTGATTGACCTGCTGTAAATTCCACACGTCCTGTATCAGCTAAATCCTTATCATGATGCCAACCAATAAGGTTGTAACCTGTCCTTGTAAAGTATTGATTTTCAGGAATTGTAGTTGTGCTATTCAACTCCATACGCGGTGTCTCTACTTGTGTTACCACATTACCATTTTCTACTCTAGTACCACCGTTACCATTATATTTGATGGAGGTATCTTCTAATTTGATATCTCCTACTGGAATAATGACAGGTTTTATGGTGATATTTTTATTAGCATCTGCTAAATGGGCGTCAATATCAATGGAATCATATGGGTTATAAATTTTACCATTGTACCACCAGCCACGGAAACGATAGCCATCTGGCATTGTCGGACGTCTCAGTAAGGCTGAATGGGAGCCATCGTCATAGGAATCAGGGTCAGTAGGCTCATTACTTGTTTGTAATTGCTGACCAGAAGCATCCAATGCTGGTTTTCCATCTGTACCAACAGCATCATTGCTGTATATAATATGATAATCTCCAGCCTTTCGCCAAATAGCTCTTAAATTGATATCTTGAGTTACAGCACCTGAAAAGTTATAAGGTCTAATACTACCATCTGGATTAACATAATACCAACCGACTAATTTGTAAGCGTCTTTTACGTACTTGTACTTAGTTGTTGTATCGACATTTGAGAGACTATTATCTGTCGTATAATAGGCATCTTTAGTTGAGTCGGGATCTTTATCTCGTGAATCATACTTATAATAATATGTACCTGAAGGATCTTGGATATAATCCCTTGTAATATCTGTATAATCCGGAATACGATCACCATAATGCAAGTCTAAATAGGTATCATCTGTTTTTGATAATTGGCCTCCGTTTGGATCAATATTGACACGATATGTTACCTTTTGCCAACCTGCATAGACTTTAACATCATGAGGAGGCATAGTCGTGTTAAAATCAAATACTTGTGTTTGTGCTTGGTCTTTATACCATTTACCATCCCAAACATACCCTGGCCGACTAGGTTTAGGTTGAGCCGTTGCCGTATCGGGGGCATAAGAGGACAAATTTTGCTCATATAGAACATCCTTTACTGGAAAATTAGGAAGCTCTGTATTATCAAGCGGGTCTAAATATTTAATCTTGTATGAATTACGTTCATACCATACCACTAAGTCCAAATAATCTTTGTGGTAGGCACCATATCTATCATAGTATTCATCTGAAATAGGAACTTTTACTCCTGCACTCGTTTGACTTGCGTACTGATCAAAAAGGTAATTATCAGGATATAAACGTTGATAATATTTAACATTAAACCCTAGATATTTTTCTGTAAAGGTAAATTCATCTGCCCCAGCACCTCCACCGGTATCTGCTAAAGAATAAGTGCCATCCAAACCTTGTTTGAAGAACCGATAAGTTTGAACTATATTCCCTTTTGGAAAGAGTTTGATAACATCTGAATCAACGGTATCATTAGGTAAAATGAACTCACCTAAATAACTCATCCCATAGGTTCCAACTTGGTTATTTCCAACATTGGCTAAATAACCCCATGCACCCGTCTTCCATTGATAACCATTAGCGGCCAAGGTTGTACCGTAAAGTCCTGTGTAAGTATCAGCATCGGAATTCCAATTATAATTATAATAGTAATTATATAACGAATATCCGCTATATTTCGCAAACTTTATTGTGATGAGTTTTCTATCATAATAAACATTAACAACACTTGAACCATCGTCTTTTATCATGACAGAAGTTTCTGTCCTCGTATTATTAACTTTAAAGCCAGTCGGCAATTTTGCATTAATATCTTGTTGTGTTAGCGTCTGATTAGATAAAGATAGGCCTGATCGTGTTACTTGCCCTGCGTACTCATATGTCTTTTGCGCATCAGTAGCATTTTTATTATCCGTTGCTGATTGTTGCCAGTAGTTTATCGTGTAGGTTGTTTGTGCGGGCGACCAATGTGCATATAGCGTCGTATCCTTGGTCAAGACTTGATTAAAATCAAAGGCTGTCCCACCACTAGCAGCTGTGTACCACCCTGCAAAAGTATAACCTGGCCTTGTTGGATCATTAGGCTTAATTGTCGAAGCAGGTTGGTCTGTTAACACACGACGAGGTGCAATATAGGTAACTCCTGTTGATAAGTCGCCTGTATTGAATTCAACACCGTACGATTCTTTAAAGACAGGATAAAGACTTATGTCTGAAGATACAGGTAATGCTTGAATTTCTGATTCAGAAAGTGGAGCTCCATTTTGAGTTTTAGACCAACCTACAAATAACAATGTTGAAGTGGGTGGTGAAACTTTAAATGAACTTAGATCCGCGGTTCCGTTTCCTGAACTATCCAATGGTACTTGATAACGCTCCAAAATACTTTTACCAGCAGAATCATCATATAAAGTTACTGTCGCCACTTTACTCATAAATGGACGAACATAAATTTCTTTTGTCTCAGTTACAGTTATTGGCTCACCAAATTTA
>NZ_GL636070.1:809125-811150 GCF_000186445.1 Streptococcus agalactiae ATCC 13813 | reverse complement strand
CCAAATTTAACAGGGTCACCATACTTTCCAGTAGTAGGATCATAGGTATACCAACCATTAAAATGCTCTCCTGCTTTAATCGTCGGAATCCCAACTTCTCCTAGAGATTCTCCATCTTTTATAATTTGATGATGAACTTGCATACCTGAAGCTGTCAGGAAATTATAATCAGTTCCGTCATTATTTTGAAAATGGTAAGTTAACCTAGGAACTTCTGTATTATCCTCTTGAACAATTGCATAAATGGAGAATGAATCTGTTTTAAAAGCAACATCACTGCTAGTGTTCTTAGTTTCTGCAGTATCTTTAGATTTTAATACTTCTGTTTGACCATCATCTTTAAAGTGAACAACTTTAAGGTTTTCATCTGAAGCTTCTAATGGCTTATCATAGTTAACCTCTACTTTTACTGGGGCTTGGGGTTCTGCTTCTTTACCATTTGACTCAATAGTAATGTCATAGAGTTTGAAGTTTTTGATTTCACTATCTTGTTTAGCAACTTCTGTCAATGCTTTTTTCTTATAATCTTTAAAAGTAGCTGAATTGTCTTTTAATTCCGTCACCTTTAAATCAGCATTTTTAGGAATCTTAGCTTCTTTGGTCAAAGTCACTGTTACAGTATAGTCTGCACCTCTAAACATCAATGGTTCTTCACGATAAGCAGCTTCCTCAGAAGATGATGTTTCTGTTACACTAGAAGCAGGAGTCTGTGGCTTGCTCTGCTCAACACTTGATTGAGAACTAGATGTTGATGAAGTTACCTGGCTAGAATTTTTATTTTCTAAAGTAATCCCCACATCATCTGTCTTAGTTTCTTCAACTGTTATTGCTGGTAGAATTAAAAAATAAGTTGTTAAAAAAGTTGTTAGGATCATCAATGACCACATGATAATTTTCCACTCTTTAGGGTGTTTTTTCTTTTTTAATGATTCGATTATAAAAGTTTGACACTTCTTTAGCATTTTTCATCCTCCCTAACCTTAATTGATACTACTAATCTTACCTAGAGGCCATATTCTGAAAGAAATTTTACCTACAATTTGTTCTTCTGAAACATCTCCTACAGAAGTACTTCGAGAATCAATTGAAGTTTTTCGGTTGTCTCCTAATACAAAAATTTTTTTATCAGGTACTTGATATGGGTATTTTATATTACTATTACCTAGTGCTTTATGAATAACATATGGTTCTTTCAACTTATGTTGATTCACGTAAACATCCCCTTGAGAATCAATATTAACCCAGTCTCCTGACTCTGCAATAACCCGCTTGACTAGGACCTTATTATTGTAGTAAAACGCGACAACGTCTCCAGTTTTAAAATTTGAACCTTTTACTGTAAAGACTACATCACCTGCACTTAAAGTCTTATTCATTGAATGTCCGTAGATTCTTAATACAGGCAACCATAAAACCGCAATTAAAATAGCTGTTGAAGCAACCGCCATCAAGATGTATATGGTATTTTTAATGACACTCCAAAAGCGTTTCTGATAAGTTACGCGATCCAGTTCTTGAGATAATTTATCTGAACTAATCTGTCTTTTCATTGTCTACGCCTCTCTTATCTACTAAATTCTTTACGTTTTCTAAATAGGTATCTGCAGCTAACTGAGCAGTCTCAAAAATACCACTAAGCACTAAGGAAGCTTCGGCAATAGAACCAGCTTTGCTAATTTTGATTTTTTTATCATCTAGCGCTTCTTTAAGTTGCTGAATCTCTTTCTCTTGTTTTTCAATAAGAAGTTGCTGTTCTAACATAATTTCTAGCAAGTCTTTTCTTTTTAATTTTTTTAAATCTTCCATCGCGATTACTTCCTTAACTGAACCTTAAATTATCGTTTAGATATTATATCAAAGTTCTAACCTTTAAACTCATTTTTTGTCCTGTGTTTTTTCTCAAAAAAGTCTATGCTAAATTAACATTTTTGATAATTTTTTGAAAAATCTCATCGAAATCATTTTCTTTTTGAAAGCTCGAATTCTAGGCATTAAAAAGCCATATATCAAATTGATATATGGCTT
>NZ_GL636070.1:782408-806061 GCF_000186445.1 Streptococcus agalactiae ATCC 13813 | reverse complement strand
GAGCCATATATCAAATTGATATATGGCTTTTTTTATTATTTAAAACAAAAGAATCAATAGGACAATAGCATCAATTTAGTGACACAATCTATTACAGATTAAGTTCTTTTTGAATAATATAATCCAACTTTTCAACTGTTTTTTCCCAGGTGAAATGTTCTTTAATTCTTTTAGCAATATTCTGTTGTAATTTCTCTCTTAATGCCTTATCTTTTACTAATAAATCAAGAGATTCATGGAGTGACTGAGTATTTTCTTCCATGATGATTCCTAACTCAGGGCTATCAATAACTTCAACTGTTCCACCGCGATCTGTTGCAATAATAGCACTCGAAAGTAGACCAGCTTCTAAAATAGAGGTTGGTAATCCCTCTGGATACATTGATGGGTAAACAAAGATATCTGTCTGTGCCATTAAAGACATAGTCTGTTCAAAGTTTAATTTCCCCAAAAAGTTAATCTGTTTGGACTGATATTTCTCTTTCAAATGTGCTAATTCAGGTCCGTCTCCTGCAATCTGTAAATAAACATTTTCAGAGTACTGTGACATCGAAAATGCTTCTAAGAGCAATTCAATGCCTTTTTCTTTAATAATTCTACCAGCATAAGTGATGAAAATATCATCAGCAGATTTTTCAAGGTAAGCCGTACCAGCAAAATCAGAGCCTAGACTTTCAGATACCGAATTATAAATAACTCCTTTAGCTTCTATATTAAAATGTTTTAACCATTCAACGCTTCTCTTGGATACCGCATAAAAATCTGGACGATAGTGCTTAACACGCGCTGTGAGAAGATGTTCATAGATAGCTCCAAAGAAATCTAAAAAACGATTATTGACAGAAAAATGACTTGACCCATGGTCTAAAACAATACTAGGTAAACGGTGCTTCTTTGCAAAAGATAGCCCTTCTAGCGTTGTTAACTGAAAACGTGTATTACAAATCACAAAATCAATATTTTCATCTGAAACATATTTCATCAGCGTGTTGTATTCTCGATTTTTGTTAATAATAGGATAGCGCTGCTTGACAATATTTTTGGTCGGTAAACGGTAAATTTTTCTACCATTGTCTTCATCTATAATCGGTAAATCACCATGATTAGTTGTTACAATAACAACACGGTAGCCACGCTTAACCAAATCTGCTGTCATTTTATCTGTATAACGTTCAATACCTCCGAGGAAGGGTAGATAATATCCTGAGAAAACAGCAACTGTTTTTACCTTATTTTCCATATTTATCCACTTTCATCAATAAGCCATCTTTTAAGCCTTTAATCATAGCAACTAATTTTTTGCTCTTTTGCTCTTCTGCTACCAACACTCGAACAAATTCATTTCGCATAAATACTAAATATTTGTGCCGCTTCTTCTTACCATATTTTTTTATAATATAAATCGCATTGCGTATCATGTAATATTTTCGAAATGGTGAATGATTCAATACATGAAAAACATGGCCAAATTTTTTAACTCGTGAAGAGTGTCCAATTTCGTGTAACAGACCAATAAAATTAACCTGATAAGTCTTATATCCCATCTCTGACAGACGATAATTCATTTCAGAGTCAACAAAATCAATAAACATCTCTTCTGCAAAGCCAGATGTTTCTTCGAAAACGCTCGTTTTCATTAAAGCAGCCGAAGTAATACACTCTTCAATTTCTTTATAGTCAAATTCTTGCATAACTAAATCTTCACGGTTCATATCTTGATACAAACAAGATAACATACCGACCTTAGGTAAATGAAGGTAATTTTCATAATTATCTATCAAATCACCTAGGACAACCGAATCTTGATCTAAAGTCAAGAACCAATCAAATTCTTGTGCTACTGCAAATTGACCGATACAGTTCAAAGCATATGCAATCCCTTTATTTTCTGTTAAATAATCAACAGTTAGGTGCCCCTCTTCATTATAATCGGCTACTAATTGAGAAATTTCTTCCTTATTTTTCGAGCCATTATCTACGATATAGATGTGGCTTACTTGAGGATAAATTGCTCGAATGTTCTGATCTAAGCGTTCAATATTGGGGTTAAAGGTGACAATACCCGCTAAATATTTCATGTTCTATGCTCTTTTCTAAAATCTCTAAATAACTGAATGACTGGTGCTTTGGTTATAAAAACGATACCGACATAGATAGTTACTGCTACTAAACTTTGAATGACATAATTTACCAATGATACTGACATTTGAGTATTGATATAATAGAGTACAGCTCCACTAAGAGTAGCAGCAATTAAATAGCGCAGCATTCCTCTTGTTAATTCTTTAAAAGTAAATACATCTCTTAAAGAGATAGCTTGATATAGGGAGACAATGAATTCAGTAATAACTGTAGAGATAATAGCTCCCATAGCACCTAAAATTGGTATTAAAAGTATATTAAGCACAACATTTGCCACAAGTCCAATAACTGCAGACATTGTGTAAGCTTTTGTACGTCTTGAAGCCAGTAGATACTGTGTCCCTAAAGCGTTACCATAAGAAATGCAAATGATCATCAAAGACTCAACAGCCATTAGCGGCCCGACAGCTTCATACCCTTTCCCAAAAAAGAAGACAGCAAATGTCGACGAAACTCCTACCACTCCCGCAATCATTAACATTGAGATAGCATTGCTTAAATCAACAAGTTTCAAAAGTAAAGCCTTAGCTTGCTTTTCTTTTCCTGCAGAAAATAGACTGGAGAGCCTTGGCAAGAAAACTCCTCCGATTGCTGAAACAATGGTAAATAAAATACGAATAATTTTATCAGATTGATCAAAATATCCAGCACTGACCACACTATCCATTGCTCCCAGCATACTCTTGTTAAGAGAGAGATAAATCTGCATAGTGATTTGGGGTAAAAATAACATTAAAGTTGGTCTTAGATGTACTAAGACATCTAATCTACTAAATGGTATCTTGATGATTTCATGCTTTAAATGATGCCAGACTGTTAAATTTCCGAGTAATGATGCAAATGCAATTAAAAACATATAAAGTGCTAGGTCATCTGGCGTCTTCACAACTAAGAAGGTCAAAACAACTGTAATAAGCTTAACAATGGTATTACGAATGACAATTATCTTAAAGTCTTCAACTCCAATAAAATACCACGAAATATCAGTTGCAGTCGCTAATAAATTAATACCTTGAATTAAATAGAATAATTGCCATTCGTTTGTAAGTAAGACAAATCCAAAGAATAATAACGTTGCTATAGATACAGAGGCAAGTTTTAATACAACTAATTCCCAAAATATCTTACTTCTCTTATACTTATTTGACTGCACAAAAGCTATCTCACGATTACCGTACAAAGATATCCCTAAAGCACCAAATAAAGTAAAGTACATGACAATGGAGCTCGTATAGGCATTAATACCGATACCTTGTGGAGATAGTACACGGGAAACATAAGGAACTGTTACTAAAGGTAACAACAAAGTCAATAACTGGTATGAGGTATTATAAAACATATTTTTCAAAAGTTTCATTAGTTTCTCCTCATAATTAAACTAATAACAGTATCAAATAATAATAAGGCATTTGATACAATTACCAAGCCAGTTAACGCATACGGCACCACTTTTCTTCCTGCCTCATTTAGACGCGCTGGAATACTTGATGCAAAAACTTGTACCAAAAGCAATGTAACAGTAAAGTAACGTCCTTGAACTCCTTCAATGTAGCTTGTTGGCGCTCCACGATATTCTAACATGATAAAAAAGACACCAAGAATTCCCACAAAGAAACTAGCTAAGAAAAGAAATCCCATATTTTTTGACTTAACAAATTTTTCCTCAGAAAACCATACTAGAAAGACCATGAGATACCATACTGATGATACCCAAGTGGGAATAAAATTCTGACTTGGATATGGAGAGGCAAGCCAGGAAGTAATGTCATTACTTAAAATATTGATACCAGCATAATTATAGCCAAATGTCATTACATAACGTCTTAAAACAGCAAGGACACCACCATGTCTTGCGGTCAGAACATAAACTATAGCAAGTGACAAAAAGGTTAGACATAGCCAAAATAGCTTTTTAGATTTAAGACCTTGAAATAAATGTGATAGCTTCTGATTATAGCCCATTAATTTAGGGTTGTTAACCTGCAATAATACCGGTATTACTAGCAATAAAAACAGCCAGTAATTCTGCTTACATGCAACAATGACTAAAAGAATCAATCCTATAAGAGCAATGCTACGATTTTTAGTCAACGATTTATCAACTAAAAGATTTATCAAAAGCGATAAAAATGCTCCAAATACAATGTATCCAGTCGAGTCATAAGATAGACTAGCAAATGAATTTAGAACTACGGGACTGAGGAAAATAGCAAAGTAGATTAACTTTCCTTTTTTCACATACCGGATAATGAGGGCAACCAAGGTGATTGAGACAAAGGAACTAAATAACCTTGCTACTGTAATCATTACCCCTATAGAAGGATACACAAATTTGCCTAAAAATAAGCCAACTGCTGGCACAAGATGACCCCAAAAAACAAAGTTATGTTTAGAATAGTTTATCTCACGAGGCAAATGATTACCATCAACAAAATTGGCTTTATTTAAATAGTATTTTTCAAATCTAGTACCATCTCTATAGGAGGTCGATTGTCGTCTCATACCTGAATCAATATTATATTCTCCATAGTAAGAAGTATCAATAATGTTATTTGAAATACGACCAGACACAGCTAAATGGTATTGTCCATCAGGTTCATTGAAAAATGGCATTAATAGGCTCAATACAATAGTAATCGTTAAGCCTAATATAAAATATGTTTTATGCAAGTTCTTGTCTAGAAAAAACTTTTCAAATAGACGAACTTTTTTGAGGTTCATATTAACTCCTTTTTATATCTTTTAATAAAAACACCAAGTCACGAATGCGATTTGAAAAGCTATCATAGAACCGTTTTTTAGTCATCATTTGTTTAAGTATTGCTACAAAATCTTTATTTTGAGCATTTTTATAACGTTGCTGATTAAAATCCAGATAAGCTTTAGCTTCCCTTAATTGACTAGAGCTACTTTTTTCTAAAAATGGTACAAGGATGATATAGTAACTCAAAACAAAATACAGTTCTTGTAAATGCCTTTCGTAACTTGAGCTCATATTCAAGATATTCCCACTTGCATTCTCAGCATGTCGCTTATGTTCACCAACACTTCTGTTTAAATTGTAACCTGAACCAATGACACCAGATACCCCTGCAAAAAGATTATCATGTGACAAAATTAAATTATCACTGTAAAAAGTCATTACTTGATCAACAAACGACTTGCGTAAACAAAAAGTCCAACCTTGACGATAGTTATGATATGAAAAGTCTAATGGATACTTAGAAATTGTTTCCTCACCATTGAACTTAAAATTATTGGGAATAGTAGCCTCTTCTGATAACTTTTTGATATCAATATCGGCGCTAAGAAGGTTTATATCTTGGCGTTCTTCCATAATATCAACTTGCATCTTATTTTTATGATGATACCATGTGTCATCTTGATCACTAAAAAAGACATAGTCAACCTCATAGGCTAACACATCAATAAGTAATTGACGAAAATTTAAACGCCAACCTAAATTTTTATCATTACTAGTTATTGACCAACCATCTAAACGGTGCTCTTTTATATAGTCTTCAACCACCTTTACAGTATCATCAGTAGAGCCATCGTCCCTCATTAAGACATAGTCTGGTCTCAACGTTTGATTTCTAATTGAATCTAGCTGATCGTGGATGAAACCTTGACCATTATATGTTGCCATCAAAACTGCTGTTTTTACCATATTATTCCTTACTTTTTAAACGCAAATAATAAATCTCTCATACGTCCACTATTAGAGTTATAGAGTCGCCAATTTTTAATCACAAAAGCACTATTATGAATTAATGACAATTTAGAAGCTTCCAATCTTTCTTTTTCAAAGGCTAAGCGTTGATTTAAAGCGACATCATCTTGATATTTGTTGACAACCTTCTGCATGGTTTCGTAAAAATCAACAAATGTTTTTAATCCTGTGATATGTTGTGTTTTAGGCGACTTCCAATTCAAAACAAATTTGCTATTACCACTTGCGTTCCCTCCATATCGAATATGAACTCCTACGCTTTCGTTAAGGTTATAACCATTTCCAATAATACTGGCAGTTGTCTCGATAAGATTATCGTGCGAAATATTAGCTCCAAAAGTCCAATTATCAGCGATAGCTTGCGCAAAATCTCTCTTCATAGCAATGGTCCATCCGGGACGGAATGTTTGATAATCATATACTTTAGGATACTGACTGATTCTATCACTAGAAGAAAAAGTTAGAAAATATGGAACACTGGCTTCTGTAGACATCGTTTTGATATCAACGTCTGCACTCAAAACCTCAATTTGAGGGTTATCTGACATAATGGCAAACTGGCGTTCGTTTTTATCAAGATACCAAATATCATCTTGATCACTAAAAAAGACATAGTCAACCTCATAGGCTAACACATCAATAAGTAATTGACGAAAATTTAAACGCCAACCTAAGTTTTTGTCGTTTTTAACAATTTTCCAGCCTTCTAACCCATGTTTTGCGATATAGTTATTGACGACATTGACTGTTTCATCCGTTGAACAATCATCCCTCAATAATACATAATCTGGTTTTAATGTCTGTTGGCGAATTGAATCAAGTTGTTCAGATATAAATTTTTCGCCATTGTATGTCGCCATTAAAACTGCTGTCTTTACCATATTACTCCTCAAATGCTTGTACTGTTTTTAATATTCCAGATTCAAGAGAAACTTCTCGCTTCCATCCCAACGCTTCTAATTTGGCCATAGTGAGACGTGTTCTCCCCATTTTGCTATAACCTGCACTCATAGTTTTAGGAATATCGAATACTACTGAAATATTTTTATCAGAAAAGAGATCAACTAACTTTTGTGCCAAATCCTTAATCATAATGGGTTGATCTTCATTTGCTACATTGTAAGCTTGACCAACTTCACCATTTAATAAAATAGTAAATAACCCTGATACAGCATCTGCTAAATAACAGAAAGCACGCTCTGCTGTACCACTACTTTTTAAAACGATATCTTTGCCATCAATGACATTCGATAAAAGATCATTCATAATGCGACCATCGTTACCAAGCTCCATACCAGGACCAAATGAATGTGCAATACGAGCAATAGTAAAGGGTACCTTATATTGATCATAGTAACTTTGCAGTAGAGTTTCAGCCATACGTTTGCTTTCTGGGTAACAAGCTCTAGTAGCTAAAATATCAAATCCACCATAAGCTTCTTCATCAATCACTTCTTTAATAGATGTTCCATATACTTCACGCGTTGATAAGAACAAGAAGTTTTCAATTGTTTTTTCCTTTGCAAAGTCTAATAAATTCAATGTACCAATTGTATTAGCTTTTATGATACTAACAGGATTACTTAAAATAGCAGTTGGACTAGCATTGCTTGCTGCATGGATAATGTAATCTACTTTTCCGTCATACTCTAGGCGTTCTTCTACATCATAAGGAATTAAGGTGAAATAATCTTTCCCAACTAAATCTGAAAATTTATCACGGGCTTTTTCAATGTTTCTTGCTGTCGCAATAATTTGCGTTTGGTAATTTCTTGTCTCATTGAGATAGGCTAGTAAAAATACCATATAACTCGCTAACATACTATTAGAACCACTTATTAAAACGGCTTTATTAGCAAGTCTTTCCCAATTAATATAATTTTGGTCACTAATAAGTGCTAAATCTTCTTGTACAATTTTATTACTAAATTTAATCATCATTACATCCCATAAATTTGTTCATTTTCTCTAGCATCATACAAAGCTTTAAACATATAAAAATCATCTGGTGTTGTTATCTTGATGTTTTCATATGGTCCCTCAACAATAGTGAGTTCACGATTGTACATACCCATCAAAGTACTAGAATCAATTGCATCAGTAATCCCTTTGCTAATGGCATCACGTTCAACAGAAAGGATATCTGATAGATAAAAACTTTGTGGCGCTTTAGCAATGAAGGAACGAGTACGATCAACAACTTCAGATATTTTAGAAGAATCATTGACTAGAACAACTGTCTCTTTAGCACGAACTGAAGTTACCGCACTTCCTGTTTCTTTTACTGACTGTATATTAGCATTAATAACTTCTTCATTAATCAATGGACGTACTCCGTCATGAATTAAAACAACGGCATCATCTGTAGCCAGCTGTTCAGCGGCTTCAAGCCCCTTAAAAATTGACATTTGGCCAGTTTCTCCACCTGCAACAACTGCTTTTACTTTCGTAAGGTTGAAACGCTCTACCAGATTATTCATATAATCTAGCCAGTCTGATACACAGACAACTACTACAGCATCAATAGCTTCTGTATTTTGGAAAATATCAATTGTGTGTACAATAATGGGTTTACCATGCACTTCTAGGAATTGCTTTGGTTTACCTTTGGTATTCATGCGACGACCAACACCACCTGCAAAAATAACTCCAATATTCATCATTAACCTTCTTTCCAGTACCAAGTGTAATAACTATGACTTTCTCTCTTACTTTCTGGAGGTAATTCCATATAACTACCCCCATATAATTGATTCAGATAAGCATGCTCATTTTTAATTTTTCGGGTTTTAATGTTTTCAAACATAACATCTTCATACTCAGAAAAAATTTCTCTTGGAAAATATTCTTTCAAGCGATATCTTGAATCGGTATAACCCATGTAAGGAACCTCTTGATTATTATATGTTTCCATCACTTGATCAACAATTTCAGCACGTTTTTTAGCTTGGCCGTGATAAGCGATGAATCGGGGTAGCCCCAAAATTAGCCTTGCATTTGCATAAAGCTTTCGGGAACCGCTAGCAAAATTGGGGTAAGTCGTACACATCAAATTTGCAGCAGCAGAGTGAACTTTTTTAAAGAATCTTTGACGTTCTTCTGCACTCTCTGGTAATCGGTCAAGTGGGAAGATATCAATAAAAATCCCTGTCCAAGGATGAATTCTATCTGTTTTACTTAAGTACATTGACTTTGTGTGATACAGCTTGGCAAATGGCCATAGATTTTTTTCAACAGAATGATGTAGCAATTTAAAATCGCTATTATTAGCATCAGCTAATGCTTTCATCAAACGCTCATACTGGCTTCTTTCTAGCATCAAATCAATATCGTCATCCCATGGAATGAATCCTTTATGTCTCATTGCTCCCAGTAGGCTGCCTCCGCCTAAAGAATATTCAATTTTATTATCACGCGCAACTTTATCAATATAAGCTAACATTTCAAGTTGAACTTCTCTTATTTCTGAGACCGTCATTTCTTTCATAATTACCTCTGTCTAACAGTTAACTCACATTCTTTTAAATACAAATCTTATAGCTGTAATATAGAAAATAAATAAAGCTACCGCAAAAAGAATCACTAGGGTCATGGGTTTGAAAGTTTTCTTTGTTTTTTGACCTTTTGGAGTGTTTGCAAGTGCATTGTATTCTTGTTTGTTGTACTGCATGTCCATTATATAACCATTTATATTATAGTTACCAAATTGTGCTTTAGAAACACTATCTTTATTTACTGTAAAATAAAATGGTTTATTGCTTTGTAAGTAGCCTTTAGGAGATTTTGTCTGTATTAAGAAATACTTATACTTATTAGACAAACCTCGTAATTTAAATAATGATTGGTTACTTTTCACTTGTTTTTTATAGTTATAAGCCCATAACCTAGGATTCAAATCTATATCATTTGAATAGCCATCAATACCTATAATGTTATTTCCTCTAATATGGTAAGCATTTTGGTTAAGATATTCTTTGTTTAAACTCTTAATCGTTTTTTGAGTATTTATCCAAGAGCCATTAGGTTGGTATAGAGATACTTTTTTATCTGCATTCAATCTTCCTAAAATATACTCTGAACCTTGCAATAATCTATTTTGATTGTCGTCATACATGGCAAAATTTATACCATAACTGCTCAAACTAGGTGTCTTTATATAGCCTTTAGAATCCTCGACAAAAATCCCTTGATCTTGTTTTTGATTATCAACAGAAATTAGACTCCGTTTAGTCTCTATGACGCCTTTCTTTTCCTGAGCAACAGACAAATTATAATCTCTTTTTGAAGCAACATGTCCTGTAATCTCTAACTCTTTAATATCAGCATTTGTCAAATCAAAGTCTAACTTATCAATAGAGTGAAGCTTATACAGGCTATTTTGTAATAATTCTTTTTGCTCTGTTTCATCACCACTACTATTTAAAACAATTTTATCACCATCGACACTAATACTGCTATCTATTGGATACAAACGTCCCTCTTTACCTTCTTCCGCAATAATAGGCGCTTGAGAAAGTCGGTAATTGTAATTAGTACTATCTACTACAAAATTAGGGCTAACTCTGACAGTCAGCTGCTTTGAATAAATTGGAATCCTATAAGTAACACGTTTACCGTATTCAACTCCTATAGTATCTCTTTTTTTGTTATTAACAGTTACTCGAGGATTATCTACTCGGGTATTACCAAGATAAATCGTTTCGTTTTTCTGAATATTTTTCAACACATATTCTTGAGTTTCTGCGCTGTTTTCAAAAGCAGTTAAACCAACTGGAATATTACCAATTGCTTTTCCTTTGTTATTTGTGAACTTATAACGTTTATTTTCTGGATTATATAAAACACTTGGCTCTTCTAAGCCATTCATGTAAATTAAATAATCTTTATTCTTTTCAAGCAGTAACCTTACAATAGCAATAGCATCCTGTCTAGTATTTTTTATACCAGAACCAAATCTATAGTTATTATCCATAAGGACTTTTTTACCACTAACTTGGTACTTCCGCTTGATACTATCAAAAGTATAGTGTGTAAAGTCTTTGCTCTCAAACTCCCCCGTCCTCACTTTATCCAATGCTGTTTGTAAATGAATAGCATTAATCTGAACACTGTATTGCGGGGTATTATTATGATAATAATAGGCTGTAATATCTACTTTTTTATCTGTTTTTACTTTTTTATTATTTTGGCAACCTACTAAAAAAAGCATGAAAAACAGACAAATAAAAATATGTTTTTTACTCATCTAAAGTGCTATCCTCTATCTCTTTTTTCAACAAAGAAACCTCTTGAATCAGGCGTTTAATTTGCTCATCTCTTTTGGTATTGCTACTAGTATCAAATAATTCTAAACAAAACAGAAATAAAATAGCACCAAATAACAAGAAATTCATCGTTAAAGCGAATCCAAGGTGATGAGCGATAAATGAGACCACCCCAGGAAATACACTAATAAAGACTAGAATTAAACCAACTAATAGCCAAGGTAAAGAACGTTTAACGGAAAATGTGTTTTTATTAACCATTCTTATAATCATATAAAGTAGGACAATGGCTAAAATAAACATTTCAATTTGCAATGCTAAACTCATTTATCATCCTCCTTAATAAACCCTGCAATAATAATTGATGTTAAAACATCCGTCATATAAAAAATCGATTTTAGGGAACTTATACTTGAAGTACCTGCCTCACGTTCAAACATATTAGCTGTGACTTCCTTCAAACGATAGCCTTTTTTCAAAATCCGAGCAGTTGATTCAGGCTCTGGGTATTGTACTGGATAATGACACGATAAATAAGCTATTAGCGCCGCGTTAGCTGCCCTATAACCACTTGTTGTATCATAGACTTTGTGTCCCGTCGTTAATTTTATAGCAGCAGATATTAAATTTATGCCAAGACGCCTCATTGCTGTCGATTGAAAATTTTGATGTTTTTTATCAACAAAGCGAGAACCAATAACAAAATCTGCTTCGTCATTTAAGATTGGCATAACAACATCTTCAATGCTTCTAATATCATGTTGCCCATCACCATCAAATTGAACGGCAACATCGTAATGATTACGATTAGCGTATAAGTATCCTGTCTGCACACAGCCACCAATACCTAGATTTTGAACAAGGTCAATATGATTTAAACCCAATCTATCTAATAACTCTGGAGTACCATCGGTTGACCCATCGTTAATAACAATATAATCCAGCTCAAAAGGTAGCGAGCGAGACGCCTTAAAATCTACAATAGTCTGGACTGTCTTTGCAACACTACCTTCTTCATTATAAGCAGGTATCACTAGTAAAATTTTTTTCATCATCTTATCTCTTATTGTAATAATTTGTTGCAATCAACCATTTAAACACAACTTGATGCTTAAATTGATTTTTGCTATAACCATATTTCCATAACCACCTTAATCTTGTCATAAAAGGCTGTTTGTCAATTTTTATAAAACATTTAATGAGCTCAAGATCATTAGCCGTCATAATATCACCATACTTATCAACAATTAAGGAAGCTTGCTTTTGTGAGTCATGGATAAGTTTCCAATACCTTGTAAATATAGATTTAGGACCTTCACGAAGTATCTTAAACCTCTTATCCATTGTCCTCGCCCCCAAAACATTATTGTCATGTTGACGGTATAGTTGAGTTGGTAAATCCAAATAAATGATTTCTCCTAAACTTGCTGCTAAGAGTGCTAAAAACCAATCATGCATTAAGATATCATTAGGAGTAAACCACTTCTCAGCTAATGCATGATTTATCATCATAGTCCCACCAGTAACAGTATTCTCAGTTAGTTCTGGTAATAATGTCGTATTGGCATGGTGCGATTGAGCCCGAATCATGCTGTCTTGTAAAATATTTAATTCTTGATTAACAACTTTCAAATCAGTATAAACAAGTAATGGTACATCAGATGCTTTATGCTTTGCTGCCTCTAAACTTACAGATAACTTTTCTGGCAACCATACATCATCTTGATCACTAAAAAAATAGAAATCTGCAACTTCGTAATTAACTAGCGTAAAAAATGATTTAATAACTCCTAAATTATGGTGCTCATTTTCATTAATGAAACGAATTCGAGAATCTTTAGCAGTAAAGTTTCTAATAATATCACATGTCTTGTCACTTGAACCATCATCTCTGATTAGGAGGTTCCACTCTTTAAAGGTTTGCTTTTGGATACTTTCGATTTGCTGCGCCAGAAACTTCTCTCCATTGTAGGTGGCCATTAAAATATTAACTTTCATTTAAAAACAAATCCTCATATTCTTCAACAATTTTTTTCCAAGTATAGTTTTCTTGAATAATGGCTTTTGCTCGATCACCGTAAGTAGATAAATCCTGTTGTTGATCACTATCGTTAATAAGCTTAGCTAAATCCCCCTCTTTTTTAGTCCAGTAAAAACTTGAGAGACCTGCTACTGATTTGTTGAAATCAACATCTAGAACAAGATTCAAATCAGTATTAGCTAAAGCCTCAAGCAGTCCTGGATTAGTACCGCCAACTTCATGCCCATGAATATAAGCAAAGGCTTGTTGACGAACATAATCCAGCAGATCTTTTTCATAGAGCGTACCTACAAACTTAACTCTTTTATCTTGTTGAAGGTTTGTCTTTAAGGACAACTTTTCAAAGTAGGGGTTATTTTGATGGTTACAGATAATAACTAAATCACGCTTAGTATCTGAAGCCATGAACTCCCTAATAGCCGTTTCATAATTGTTTTCAGGGACAAATCGACCAACGATTAGATAGTAACCCTTAGACTTAATATTCCATTTTTTAAACAACTGTTTGACACGTGGATCATCTGATGATAATTTCCTAGAATTAATCTCTGTACCGTAAGCAATGAACCTTGTCTTCACATTAGAGTAGGTAGTTTGAATGTAATTTTCAATACCAATATTATCAGAAATAATTAGGTCTGCATTTTTAGTCATACATTTTTCGGCGTATTTTAAATAACGCTGTATGGGACGAGACCACTTTGATCGCTTCCACTCTAAACCATCCGGATTAACATACAATAAGCCACCGACTTTATGTATTTTATTGGCAAAATGCCAAATAAATGCACCAATTGTATTTCCTAAAATATAAAAAATAGGCTCTTTTAAATCATGTGTCTTAACCAAGTCAAGGGCATAATTAATGGCCATAATATCATAAGCAATCACGCGTGCTGGCCCTAATTGGGGAGGATTTATAGTAAAACAATCAGCGTCAGCAAAGTTAAAATGAGTATGATGTTCTTTATCACTAAGGCATGCAACATGGTATTTTATGTCGTAACTTTTTTGATGATTAATCAATTCTGAAACAAAAGTTTCAAAACCACCGTAACGAGCTGGCAACCCTCTACTTCCTATAATGAAAACATCTTGCATCATCTTCTCCATTCTAGCTAAACAATCCATACAATTATACCATAAATTAGAAAAGTTAGCTAAAAAGAGCAGTAAGCTAAAAGGATTCTCTAGCCTTACTACTCTTTGTTTTGATCTTATTTTTTAACTTCCTGCTTGTAGAACTCTTTTAAAGCATCTTGCCAAGTAGGAATCACAAATCCTGTTGCTTTCGCTTTTTCCAAACTCATAGTTGAATTTAAAGGACGTTTTGCTTTTGCTGGGAATTGACTAGAATCAACAGGCTTAACCTCCACATCTGTGTCTTTTAAGATTTCAACCGCAAAATCATACCATGTTGTATCTTCCTTAGCATCATTTGATAAATGATAGTAACCAAAATCTTTTTGATTTTCAGCTAAATAAGTCATAAACTCAGCCAAAGTACGTGTCCATGTTGGTCGTCCATGTTGGTCGTTAACAACAGTTAGAGTTTTGTGTGTTTTTGCAAGGTTTTGCATCGTAAAGACAAAGTTTTTACCATAGTTACCAAATACCCACGCTGTGCGAATGGTATAGAATTTTGAAGTATATTTTTCAACTAACTCTTCACCCATACGTTTTGTACGACCGTACTCTGTTTTGGGATCAGGCAGATCATCTACTTCCCATTCTTGCCCCACTGGTTTTTCACCATCAAACACGTAGTCCGTCGAAATGTAAACAAGTGTTGCATCATGTTTAGCAGCAGCCTTAGCGACATTCTCTGTACCAGTGACATTGATTGCAAAGTCTAGCTCTTTTCCTTCATCTTCTGCCGCATCAACAGCTGTGTAAGCTGCACAATGGTAAACTAAAGATGGCTTCACCTCTTCAAAGACTTTGTCCACCATCTCGGCATTTGTAATATCCATTTCAGCTACATCAACAGCAACATACTCTTGAGTTCGTTCGTCTAAAAGGTGACGTAATTCACTACCTAATTGCCCGTTTGCCCCTGTAATTAAAATCATTCCTTGCTCCTTTAAAAATAAGTTTAACTTTTAATTCTTCGTTTATTGTACACTAAAAAAGGGAATATTTCATCCCTTTACTCTTTATCTTATGAACGAATTCCCAAAGCGATACGAGCATAACGACTCATCTTATCAACAGACCAGGCTGGGTACCATACCAATTTCACCTCGGTTTCAGTTACCTCTGGGACTGTTTTCATAACATCATGAATTTGATCTGTCAATAAATCTGCTAACGGGCATCCCATAGTCGTTAAAGTCATATCAATTTCAGTTTGACCGTTATCTTCAAAGCGAATCTCATAAATTAACCCAAGGTTAACAATATCTATTCCCAATTCAGGATCGATAACCATCTCCAAAGCTTCTAGGATACGATCTTTTATTTTTCCAACTTCTTCTTCGCTATATTGCTTTACTTCTGACATTATAATACCTCTCTGAAAATATTAATACCGTCTTTAAGATAACTCCTTTGCAAATCATTTTTATTAGAAACTAAACTTCCTATTCTAAAAACGATTATCGAGAAGCAATCAATCTTCCATGAAATCTTTAAGTTGCTTGCTACGACTAGGATGGCGAAGTTTTCTAAGGGCTTTAGCTTCAATCTGACGAATGCGCTCACGAGTAACATTAAATACTTTACCTACGTCCTCTAACGTACGCATTTTACCATCGTCAAGACCAAAGCGTAAACGAAGAACATTCTCTTCACGGTCAGTAAGAGTATCTAAAACCTCATCTAATTGCTCACGAAGAACAACACGTGTAGTATAATCTACTGGATTTTCAATAACTTCGTCTTCAATGAAATCACCCAAATGGCTATCATCTTCCTCACCGATTGGCGTTTCTAGCGATACCGGCTCTTGAGCAATTTTTAGGATTTCACGTACTTTATCTGGTGTCATATCCATGCGTTCTGCGATTTGCTCAGGAGTTGGATCTTGACCAAGTTCTTGAAGAAGATTACGTTGTTCACGGACCAATTTATTAATCGTTTCAACCATATGAACAGGAATACGAATCGTACGTGCTTGATCTGCAATTGCACGTGTTATAGCTTGACGAATCCACCATGTTGCATAAGTTGAAAATTTGAATCCCTTTGAATAATCAAATTTATCAACAGCTTTCATGAGCCCCATGTTACCCTCTTGAATTAAATCAAGAAATTGCATTCCACGTCCAACATAACGTTTTGCAATTGAGACAACAAGACGAAGGTTTGCTTCAGCTAAACGTTGTTTAGCCATTAAATCTCCCTCAGCAACCGCAACAGCCAATTCTTTTTCTTCTTCATTCGTTAAAAGAGGAACAACACCAATTTCCTTCAAGTACATACGTACTGGGTCATTGACTTTAGCAGAATTACTTCCTATGAGCTCTTCATCAGTCAATTCTTCAGGTTTTGGCCCTTCTACCACATACTTTGTTGAAGGATTGCCTTCTTTATCTGTGATTGAAATGCCACCGTCTGTCAATCGTTCTAACAAATCATCAATTTGATCTGCATCTAAAACAAAAGGAATAACAAGTTTTTCTGTTACCTCATCATCAATTGCAGTACCTTGTTTTTTATGATTGCGAATAAAATCCGCAACTTGAACATTAAAAGTTGTATTTCCTTTTTTCTCTGCCATAGGTTCCTCATTCCATATTTCTTTTTTGAGCAATTAAATTTTCTAATGCAGCCAAGGCTCCTTCTTGATCACCTTGATTACTAGATTGTCTAATTAACTGGCTTTGTTTTCTTAAATCACGTTCTTTCAATAAACGGTCACGTGCCTTTTCGACGGCTTCAATCTCTCCAATAGATATTTCTACAGGTAATTGTTCCTCTAAAATCATATAATAAGTACGATTAACTTTGTCACTTTCTTGTGATAAATCATAAGACGTGATCTCACCACTTTCTTTTAGCAACTCATATAAAACCTGTATTTCTGTTGTATCAAAATAAAAATTATCCCTATTACGGAATTCATTTAACAGGTAGGGATGATTCAATAATCGATGAAACAATTGCATTTCTGTTTTAGTGATAGCTGATAACTTACCTGTCTGTGGTAATTGCACTGTAGCACTTGTTTGTACTGAAGATGAAGCTTGTTGTTGACTTCTATGATGCAATCGTTCGTTATTAACCGATTGTTCCACTTGAAAATAATCAAAATCTGGCAAGAGTTCAGCCACTTTTGTAATATATGAATTTTGTGCTGTTATTGATGGAGATTTAGCAATTAATTTCGCTATTTTTTCAACATAAGCAATTTCAGATTGTAAATTATCGGTGTTTTCAGGCTTTAAGTAGTGGATATAAAACTCTGTATTACTGATGCGCCCTTTTTCTAAGAGCTGTTTAAAATCTTCTGCTGAATTTGCTTGTAGAAATTCATCAGGGTCCATTTTATTAGGTATCCTAACGATATCAACAGTCATATCTGATAGCAGTTCTAAAGACTTGTCAATTGCGTTTTGACCAGCTCTATCACCATCATAAGTCAGAACAACTTTCTTAGTAAATCTCTTAAGATGTCTAACGTGTTCATTGGTTAAAGCGGTCCCCATAGAAGCAACAACATTCTCAATTCCTGCACGATAAGCTGCAATAACATCCATAAAGCCTTCCATTAGGTAAACTTCATGTGCTTTATTAATTACAGCACGCGCTTTATCTAAATGGTAAAGCTCGTAAGACTTATTAAAAATAGGGGTAGCACGAGAATTTTTATATTTAGCTTGTTTTCTATCAATGTCCTCTTGGGTCCAAACTCGTCCTGAAAACGCAATGACTTCACCGATATCATTAGTCAACGGAAACATAATTCTATTATTAAATGAATCGTAAAACTGATTGCTATTTTCTGAATAATTGAACAAACCAGAAGACATTAAAGTTTTTTCATCAAACTCTTTTGCCAGACGACGATATAGAAAATCCTGCCCTCCCGGCGATAATCCTATTTGAAAATGTTTAATTAAGTCCTCTGTCACTCCGCGCTCGGCAAGGTATTGTCTAGCGCGTTCACCATCATTAGTTGTCATTAAATAGGCATGGTAAAATCCCGAAGCAACTCTATGAATATCTAAAAGCGACTGATTAGCTTTAGGTTTTTTAGGAACTTGCCCCTTAAAATTAGTATCTAGAGGTATTCCTGAACGTTCAGCTAGAACTTGTACACTATCTAAAAAACTAATATGTTGGTAATCTTCCACAAATTTAAAGACATCACCAGAGCGACCACAACCAAAACAATGAAAAAACTGCCTATCTTCGATAACATTAAAAGATGGCGTTTTTTCTTTATGAAATGGGCATAAACCAAGATGATTGCGTCCTGTTTTTGTCAAACCGACAACTTCACCGATGACATCAACAATGTTAACACTGTTCTTGATTTCAGAAATTTTTTCTTTATCAATTGCCAAGTCATGACCTCCACAGAAATAACCCATTATAGTTTTACATTTGATTATATCATCTTTTCTTTTCTGTGTAAATTTTTTCAAAAGCTTTTTCAAGGATTTCTTCTTCACTGATTTAATATAAAAATTTACAGATAATTTGAAACCTATTATTTGGATTTCTCAAAGGAAATCTGCTATAATGAACGTGAATTAAATAATATTAAGGAGCTTGTTCACATGATTAAAGAACTAAAAGAATTTTTATTTAAGGGTAATGTTTTAGACCTTGCTGTTGCTGTTATTTTAGGTGCAGCTTTTAATGCTATTATCACTTCACTTGTTAAAGACGTTATTACACCGCTTATCCTTAATCCTGTATTAAAAGCTGCTGGCGTTTCAAATATTGCACAGCTTTCATGGAACGGTGTTGCTTACGGTAATTTCTTAAGTGCAGTTATTAATTTCTTAATCGTTGGTACTACTTTATTCTTCATCGTTAAAGCTGCTAACAAGGTTATGGCTAAGAAACCTGCCGAAGAAGAAATTATTGAAGTTGTTGAACCAACACAAGAGCAATTACTTGCTGAAATCCGCGACTTACTCGCTAACAAATAACAAAAAACTCGGATTACCGAGTTTTTTTATTAACTTATAGTTATAATATATGAAAAAACAGCTCAATTCTGAACTGTTTTTTCATATTCTATCTAATTAGAATTTTTTACGTTTGCGAGCTGCTTCTGATTTACGTTTACGTTTTACAGAAGGTTTTTCGTAGAATTCACGTTTACGTGATTCTTGAAGAGTACCAGCTTTAGTCACAGAACGTTTGAAACGACGAAGTGCATCGTCAAGTGATTCGTTTTTACGTACTACTGTTTTTGACATATGTTTCACCTCCTCAAGATATTGTAACATTTTCACGTTCATTTACTAGGATACCCAAATAAAAGCAGATTGTCAATATTTTTATGATACTTTCTCTGGGTTATTATTTCCCTATACGTGATTTCAATTTTTCCACAAAAAGGTATGCCGCTGGACAAGTAAGAGTATTTTTTATCGTTAAGTTATTAATTTGATAGATTTTCTTACGATCAGTATGTGGAAATTCACGACAAGCTTTAGGTCTGACATCGTATATACTACATAAGTTATCATCGCCTAAAAACGGACAAGGCATCGCTTTAAATACTTTGTCTCCATCTTCATCTACTTCTAAAAATAAATCTTCAAAAGCCGATAACTTCATCCGGAAATGTTTAGAAATCCTAGAAATATCAGCTTCTGTAAATAGAGGACCCAAAGTTTTACAACAATTAGCACATGCTGTACAATCAATTTCTTGAAAAACCTCTTGATGTATCTGTTGGACTATTTTATCTAAGTTTTTAGGAGCTTTCTTTTTTAAACTTGCTAAAAATTTACGATGCTCGCCTTGTTTTTGGAGCGCCAAATCTTTATATTTTTCAATATTAATTGAACCCTGAACCATATATTCCTCTGCCTTTATGCTATTATTCTTAGTCAAGCCATATTATAACATCCAAAAAAGCCTATGACTAGCCTTTTTAATATTATTCAACTTGATTGCCAGTTAATTTAGCCGCATCTGAAATATAAACTTTATATTTATCTTCTTTTTCAAGTCTCTTTATCACTTTGTTAACAGTCTTCAACATTTTTCCACTGTCTTTAGGTAAAGCTACAGCCTTAGCATCCCCTTCTCCTGTTTTAAGGGCAAACTTAGCAAGAACAAGGTCTGGATTCTGGGCCAAGTAACCTTCAGCTACGGGTTTTTCTAAATCAACAGCTTCTACCTTGCCGGATTTTAACTCACTAATCGCTTCTCCCATCGCTGTCAGTGACACGACGTGAGAATTTTTGAATGATTTCTTAGAAACTCCCTCTTCGATACTTCCTTTTTGTACTGCTATTTTTTTACCTTTAAGGCTTTCGATTGAAGTATATTTTCCTAAATCAGACTTCCTAACAAGAACCGCATTTTCTGTAGTGTAATAAGGTTTTGAAAAATCATAGACTTTAGCACGCTCTTTAGTATATGATAATCCAGAAATAGCCATATCAGCCTTACCTGTTTGTAAACTTGATAAAACATTGTCAAAACTCATAGGAGATACCTCTAGTTTGACATGAAGCTCATCAGCAATAGCTTGAGCTAACTCAATATCTGCGCCGACAACTTTATCTTTCCCATTAACAAGCGCTTTAAACTCAAAGGGAGCATAATCTGGACTCACCGCTAAAACTAACTTCCCTTTTTTCTCAACTTTATCTTGTAGCTGTTTGTCTGATGAACCACACGCCACCAAAGTAACGACAGATAAAAGAGATAAAATTCCTAATATTATTTTTTTTGACATAAACTATCTTCCTTTTATTATGATAGGAACAAGTATAAATCATCTTTATACATAAGTCAAGTTTTTTTGAATAAAAATTCAGTGAATTACACTGATAACTATGCTGCTGTTAGACAATTTTTAATAACAACTATAACTAATTAAAACAATCACCTTTTAAAAGTACTCCAATTCTTAAAAAATGCTAACTACCATTAATAATCAACTAACTTTCAGAACCTTGTACAGTTGCTGTCTAGTAAGAAAATGATAATAATTCGATTTAGTCACTCTCCTTGCTAAAATAATAAATAAGGTTGAGATGTACATCTCAACCTTATTTATTATTTTCTAAAAATCGCTTTAGATATGATATAGGTCATTATAATTGACAAAAGAATTGTGGTAGCTAATGCTAACAGTTGAACTGGCATATGTGATAATTTAAAGAGACCAACTCCTAAACTTCCCAACAATCCCCCAATACCATTCATTCCAAAGGAGGAAACGACATCATCAATGGCAAAAGCTTTCGCAACGTAATCCGTTACAAAGTAGGTGAAGAGGGATGCAAAGAATGTTACAGCTAATAATTGCCAAGTTAAGAGATACCCAACTCCTGCTGTACTCGTCACAAGACCAACAATAATGCCATTCAATAAGCTTCCTGTTTTCTCTTCCTCACCATTCCACTTAGCAGCCAATGTCCACGCCAAACCACCACCTATAATAGCAAATATAGTATTTAAAAGTATCATAATAGCTTGTGAATTCCACTCACCAACTGGACCCATATTAAATCCAAACCAACCAAATGTAATAAGTATCATTCCTAAAAAGAGACTATCATTTTTAACCTTATTGTGCTGATGTTCACTCTTGCCAATAACATGAGCTAAAATATACGAAGAAAGTCCTGCAGATAAATGAACGACCATTCCGCCTGAAAAATCAAGTACTCCCATCTTTGCAAAAACACCCTCTGAATTCCAAATTAAATAAGCTAAGGGCGTATACACCAAGAAAAGCCAAGAAACAACAGCTAATAAAAGTCGCTTCGTCTGAACTCTATCAATAATTGACCCAATAAGCATTACTACTGCGTAAAGGGCGAAACAAAGTTGAAATAAACAATTTACAATTTGTTTACCATCTGCTTCTTGGAATTGAAAGACAGTTTTAAAATGACCTTCAAATCCTAAAAAATAGGCACCCATGAACCAAGCTATTGTCGTTATCAAAACAGTAAGTACAAACTGATAAATAATCCTTGAAGTCAATGATTGATGTAGCGACCCAAAGTAATAGAATGCAACCCCAAAAATCATGAGCCACATCGATAAAATACATAATAGTAAAAACACAAATAGTCCTTTCTTTACAAACACTCTTTTATTTGTTAAACTGTATTATTGTTAACTGGTTAAGTATTTTATCTTACACATTTATTTTTGTCAAGGAGAAGACATGAAACATTATCAAACCATAATTATCGGTGCAGGCGCTGCAGGAATCGGTTTTGGTTCTGCCATGCAACGATTAGGACTTACAAATTTTCTTATCATTGAAAAAGGGCACATTGGAGAATCTTTTTTAAGATGGCCCAGAACAACACAATTTATCACACCTTCCTTCACTACCAATGGCTTTGGTTTTCCAGATCTAAACGCTGTTATTCCAGATACTTCTCCTGCTTTCTCATTTGAAAAAGAACATCTTTCTGGAGTGGAATATGCACGCTACTTACAATTAGTTGCTGCTCATTATAATCTCCCTATCCAAAACGAAACATCTGTTCTATCTATTGATAAACGAGATAGCCTTTTTGTTATTAAAACTTCAAAGGGAGATTTTTCTGCTGATTATCTTATTATGGCAACAGGAGAATTTCAAAATCCAAATACCATTGATATTAAAGGTGCAGATCTAGGAATGCACTATGGTCAAGTTGATAATTTCCATATCAAATCTGACAATCCATTTATCATCATTGGTGGAAACGAAAGTGCTTGTGATGCACTAACACATCTAGTATATTTGGGAAATCAAGTCGAATTATATACAGATACGTTTGGTCGTAAAGAGAGCAATCCCGATCCAAGCATCTCTTTATCCCCCATAACTAAAGAACGTTTAAAACATATACAAGACCACAAAAAAGAATATTATAGTATCTCTGAAGGCAAGAAAGCCATTGAGATTAAACAAATTGGAAAACAATATCAAGTTACTTTTGATGACGGTAGTACTGCGGAGTCTTTCCATAAACCTATTCTTTCCACAGGTTTTCTAAATACCTGTCATCTCATTGACGGAATCGCTTTATTTGAATACGATAAAAATCAGTTGCCAATAGTTACTGAAGATGACGAATCTACTATCGTTAATAACTGTTTCTTAATTGGTCCAAGCTTACGACAAAGAGATACTATTTTCTGCTATATTTATAAATTCAGACAGCGCTTTGTCCCTGTTATTAATCATATCGCACAACGAGAAGGGATTATATTAGACGAAGATACCCTTGAATTCTTTAAAGAAAATCAAATGTACCTTGATAACCTAGCTTGTTGCGATGTCAATTGTGATTGCTAAAAAATCGCTAGCTTTATTGCTAGCGA
>NZ_GL636070.1:778873-782358 GCF_000186445.1 Streptococcus agalactiae ATCC 13813 | reverse complement strand
TGTACTAATTGTGTATTGACTAAAAATCGCTAGCTTTATTGCTAGCGATTTTTTAATATTAAACATTTGCTACTTGAGGTAAGGATTCTCCAATAGCTTCTAAACGTTCTGCCCATTCTTGACGTGATAAACCATTTTCTTGCACATAGCGATTACGTTCATGTGCACGACATTCAGGCGAGCACCCTCGAACATACTTCGCTTCGTTTTCTTCTGAAGCAAAAATTTGTTTGTTACAAAACGGATTTGCACAATTGACATAACGTTCACAAGGTGTTCCATCAAAATAATCTTTACTAATGACAGTTGGATTAACATGATTAATTGGCACCGAGATACGATCATCAAAAACATACATCGCACCATCCCAAAGTTCACCTTGAACTTCCGGATCTTTTCCATATGTTGCAATACCACCGTGTAATTGTCCAACATCTTTAAAACCTTCTCGAACCATCCAACCCGAGAATTTCTCACAACGAACACCACCGGTACAGTACACAACAACACGTTTTTCCATAAACTTATCTTTGTTGTCACGTACCCATTGTGGTAACTCACGGAAATTGCGAATATCAGGACGAATTGCTCCACGGAAGTGACCTAAGTCATACTCATAATCATTACGCGTATCTAAAACAACAGTATCTTCATCAAGCAAGGCTTCTTTAAATTGTTTAGGATTTAAATACTCACCTGTTGTTTCCAAAGGATTAATATCACTATCAAAGTTATTATCTTCTAACCCAAGGTGCACAATCTCTTTCTTATAACGAACAAACATTTTACGGAAAGCTTGTTGATTTTCCTCGTCAATCTTGAACCAAAGATCAGCAAAACGCTCATCGCTGTGGACCCAATCCATATACTTCTGAGTTGTTTCATAATCTCCAGAAACAGTTCCATTAATCCCCTCATCCGCAATCAAAATACGACCTTTAAGCCCAATAGATTTACAAAATTCTAGATGTTTCGCAGCGTACTCTTCCGCATTTTCAATTGAAACATATTTATAATAGAGTAAAACTCTGATTTTTTCTGACATTTTTTCTCCTCATCTGCAAAATAAGTTAGTATACTTCATTATATAACGACTCCTTACAACATAGCAAAAAATACGCTTAGGACATATTCTTTGCTTTAAAGACAAATTATTCTTCTTAAGAACACACATATGTTAAAATAGTAAAAGACTAGGAGGACTTTTATGACTTATGAATTATGTCTAGAATACGGTACTTATCCACTTAGACCTGTAGATGCTTGGGCTGATGAAATCAATACTGCACCTGCGTTTATTACTGAAGATAAAAAACTTTTAGAACTTTTAGAAGAAGTCAATACCTTATTCCATGAGCTCTTTTTAACGATAGAATGTTCCTTCCACTATATTGGTCATGACTTCCCAGAAAAAAGAGCAAAAATCACACAAATTTATCATGTGATTATCGAACATTTAAGCATACACTACCCTGAATATGACATTAAAATTGAATCACTATTAATGGGATAGTTTTATTTTAACTAGGTAGAAAACTATCTATTAAAAACAATCGATATCACTAAATACTTCAACAAATAGATTATCTAAAACAAAAAAGGTCTCTTTCAAGAGGCCTTTTTTCATAACTACTATTAAATATTAAATGATACTTTTACCAAATAATATCACCAATACTCTAGACTCTTATCTCTTGAAAGCAAGGTACAGACAATAGCCGCAAATCCAGAAATACCAAATATTATAAATGCTACTCCCCAACCAAAGTGGTCAATAATAATACCAATAGCTAGAGTAGCGATCGTTGCTCCTCCGACATAACTAAATGTGCCAGTCAATCCTGAAGCTGCTCCAGCTGCTGCTTTTGGAACCAACTCCATAGCATACAGGCCAACCATCATAACAGGACCGTAGATTGATGCCCCAAAACCTAGTAAAATAATGAAGTCTAATGCCATATATTGAGGTCCTGCCGGAATAAACCAATAGGCAGATAGTAATAAGATTGCTACAACTAAGAAGGCTACATTGGTTAAAGGTTTAGAGTTTTTAAACACTTTGGCAGATAGATAACCTGCTGTTAGCATCCCAATAATACCACCTATTTCAAAAAGTGAAAAACCACCCATACCAGCTGTTGCAGTAATACCTTTTCCACCATCTTGCACACTCGTCGCTAAAAACTTAGGAGTCCATGAGACAATACCGTAACGTAAAATATATACAAATATTGAATACAAGGATGCCCACATCAGTTTAGTATTTGGTAGAATATATTTTTTTATAATTTCGCCCATACCCAAAACTTCAGGCTCTTCTAAAATGTCACTTGAATCCACAACATTAGTATATTGCTCTTTATGATACTCTTCTATAGGCGGAAGTCCGATAGATTCTGGAGTATCTTCTTGTAAAAAGTAAACAAGAACAGCCAAAAGACAAGCCACCACCCCTGGAAACCAATAAGCAGCACGCGCTTGATTAAGAGAATCATTACCAGCAAGAGCTAGACCTACACCAGTTAAAATCGGCGCTATTGCTCCACCAAAATTGTGAGATAAATTCCAAATGGTGGCATATTTAATTCTTTCTTTATTATCATACCAATAGACTAATGTACGCGCTCCAGGAGGGTATCCCATCCCTTGTAACCAACCATTAATAAGATACATGATAGTAAAGAGCCAGATACTAGTAATTACAGATGGAATAACACCGATTAACACATTAACTAGTCCTGTAAGAAACAAACCAACTGGAAGGAAAATTTTAGAATTCGATTCATCTGAAATCAAACCAGAAATAAATTTAGAGAGACCATAAGCAATGTAGCTAGCACAGGTAATAATACCAATCTCAGTAGCAGACATATTAAGGATACCAGATAAAATTGAAGTCGTATTACGAACAAAATAGTATCCCATATAACCTACAAAAATAGAAATAAGGACTTGTACACGATAACGAGGATATTTATGCTTAATTTCCTCAGCTGATAAACGTTCTCTTTTCTGAGGGGGTGCAAATAGTTTTTTCAACATAGCAAATTACCTTTCCAATTTTTAGATGTGTTTAATTATACAACTATGAATTCACAGTGTCAATTAATTAATAATTTATTTTTTATCATTTTATCTTATTTTTTTTAAATGTGGATAATACTCTTCAAAGTGTGTATAATACTATATTATAAAGCTTTTATCTGATTTTTCTGTATTTTGAAATCAAATTATATTTTTTAATTTTAGTTTATATTTCAAAAATTAAAACAACCTATAACCAAGTATCACAGGGTGCATATTTTTATATTATATAGAATATAAATACACTTTCAATTAAATATTTAGAATAAGTTCTGCTCAGTTCTATTTTTAAAGTCTACGGACAAAAATAAATACTTATAGTTTTATTAGACAACAAAAAAGTAAGGTTGAAAACCTTACTTTCAGATTGAAGACAAACTGGAATGTTAATCCAGCTTGTC
>NZ_GL636070.1:747812-777664 GCF_000186445.1 Streptococcus agalactiae ATCC 13813 | reverse complement strand
AAAGTAAGGTTGAAAACCTTACTTTTAGAGACTTTTTAATTTGAATGCCAAATATCTTGATTATATTGTTCGATTGTACGATCTGATGAGAAAAACCCTGCTTTAGCAATATTGTGTATAACTTTCTTATTCCATGATTCATAATCTTCATAATCAGCAAGCACTTGTTCTTTAACAGCAATGTATTCTTTCAAATCAATCAATGTCATGAACCAATCTTTACCTACTAATTCATCATGCAATCTCTTTAGTCGTTCTGCATTACCGAGTGACACTATATCATCACTAATGATAAAATCAACAGCTTCACGAATTACTTTGTCTTTATCATAGTAATCTTTTGAACGATAACCAGATGTTTCATAAAGATTAATGATAGTGTCAGAGTCTTTACCAAATGTGTAGATGTTCTCTTTGCCGGCTAATTCAGCTATCTCAACATTTGCCCCATCCATAGTACCAAGAGTAAGAGCACCATTCAACATAAATTTCATGTTACCTGTACCAGATGCTTCTTTGGAAGCCAATGAAATTTGTTCCGAAATATCTGTTGCAGGGATTAACTTTTCCGCTACTGTCACATTGTAATTTTCTACTAAATGGACATTAAGGTATTTATTAACTTCTGGATCATTATTAATTAATTCTGATAAGCAGAGAATTAAGTGAATGATATCCTGTGCAATAGTATAGGCTGGAGCAGCTTTACCACCAAAAATAACTGTTAATTTACGTGATGGGAAATGCCCACGTTTAATTTCTAAGTATTTATGAATAACATATAAAGCATTCATTTGTTGGCGCTTATATTCGTGGAATCGTTTGATTTGTGTATCAATAATTGAGTATTCATCCAATTCAATACCTTTATTTTCCTTAAGGTAACGTTTAAGAGCCAGTTTGTTTTTAAATTTAATAGCAGCTAATTTATCATGAACTTCATTGCTATCAGCATAAGTTAACAATTTTTCGAGCTGAGTCGCATCAGTAAGATAGCTATCCCCAATTAGTTCTTTCAAGTAATCTGCTAAATCTTGGTTAGCAAACTCCAACCAGCGACGGAAGGTAATACCGTTTGTCTTATTGTTAAACTTATCTGGATAAATATCATAGAAAACCTTTAATTCACTATTTTTAAGGATTTCTGTATGCAATGCTGCTACACCATTAACGCTTGTTGAGAAGTGGATATCCATATGCGCCATGTGAACACGTCCAGCTTCATCAATAATTTGAACCTCTGGATTTGTTTGCTCTTCACGAATCATTTGATCTAATTTTTTAATGATTGTTACTAGGTGTGGTACTACTTCATTAAGATACTCTAAAGGCCATTTTTCAAGAGCTTCTGCAAGAATAGTATGGTTTGTATAGCCAACCATATTGCGAACAACTGACACAGCTTCGTCAAATTCAAAACCATGTTTTTCTGTCAATAAACGAATTAACTCAGGGATGACCATAGATGGGTGAGTGTCATTAATTTGAACATAAGCATATTCAGCTAAATCATGAAGGTTTGAACCACGCTCGATTGCTTCATCAATTAATAATTGAGCAGCATTTGAGACCATGAAATATTGCTGATAGATACGTAATAATTCCCCATTTTTATCTGAATCATCTGGATACAAGAACAAGGTTAAATTCTTCTTGATTTCTGTCTTATCAAAAGTGATACCTTTTTCAATAAGGTTATAATCAAGTCCATCAATATCAAAAAGGTTCAAATAATTTTTAGTATCTTTCTTATAACCTAATACATCAATTCTATCTAGGCGTGATTTTAAAGTAAAGTCACGGAAAGGAACATCATAAGAAATATCTGTTGGTACTAACCAAGAATTATTCTCAATCCAGTAGTTAGCTTCTGCTTCTTGTTGATTATTGCGAAATACTTGTTTGAAAAGCCCACAGTGATAGTTTAAACCAACACCTTCTCCATTAATACCTAAAGAAGAAATCGAGTCAATAAAACATGATGCTAAACGCCCTAAACCACCATTACCAAGTGATGGTTCTGGCTCTACATCTTCTATTTCAGCAATTGATTTACCTACAAGTTCTAACTCTTTTTTGACATCTTTATAAATCCCTAAGTTAATCAAATTATTTGAAAGTAATTTACCAATTAGAAACTCAGCTGAAATATAGTATACCTTACGTTGAGAGCTATTTTTTGATTTAGCGGCAGCTTCTTCTTTTACAAAATTTAACAATTCAACGTAAATCTCTTCATTTGTTAATTCTGATAATACTTTTCCTTGTTGTCCAACGTAAGTTGTAAAATTTCTTGTCATGATAATATTCCTTATTTATTCCCTCTATTATAAATAGTTGTAATCTCTTTTAAGAATGCTTTGCGATTTTCTGTTAAGTCTTCTTTTCTCATACGCCATTGCCAGTTACCTCCAACGGTATTTGGCATGTTCATACGGCTATCTGCAGGTTTATCTAGTAGATCTTGCATACATGTAATCGTTGTTTGACTAACGGTTGCATACAAGGTACGCAGTACAGTCTCAGTAATGGGCTCATTGGGCAAACGACGCATGTAATTTTCTGCATAAGCTTTCTGTTCGACTGTAAGATTTTCAAACCAGCCATTAATAACTTCGTTATCATGAGTTCCAGCATATGCAATTGTATTTTCTATGTAGTTATGAGGAATATCAATACTATTTCCTGTTGTATCATAAAAACCGAATTCCATGATTTTCATACCTGGGAACCCTGTTCCAGCCAGTAATCTCTCTGCTCTCTCATCAATATAGCCTAAATTCTCAGCAATAATAGGTAAATCACCTAATTTTTCTTTGATAGTTGCAAATAATTCTGGACCGGGAGCTGGTTGCCATGAGCCATCATTAGCTGTTTGATAATCTCCTCGAATTTCCCAATAATCTGAAAAACCTTTAAAATGATCAATACGCAAATAGTCATACATCTTAACACCAGATTGAATGCGATAAATCCACCAGTCAAAATCTGACTCTTTGTGGTAATCCCAATTGTAAATAGGATTGCCCCAAAGCTGACCATCGTCAGAAAAATCATCCGCTGGTACACCAGCAATAGCAAGTGGTTGTTTGTCGCAATCTAATTTAAACAGTTCAGGCATTGTCCAAACTTCTACACTATCGGCAGAAACGTAGATTGGCATATCACCGATAATCTGAATCCCTTTATCATTAGCATATTCTTTTAACTCAAACCATTGTTTGTAAAAGAAATATTGTGTTACTTCATGATATTTTATCACTTCACTAAGCTTTTGACGATATCCTGCTAAGGCTTCTTCTTCGCGGCGTATAATAGCCTTGTCATCCCATTCTTGAAGCGCCTTATTACCAAAATGTTCTTTGATCGCCATAAATTCAGCAAAATCAGTTACCCACTTTTCTTCTTGCAAGAAATCAGATAGCATTCTCGTAGCTCTCTCTTCTTTCAAGAAGTTTTTAACTGCTTTTTCTAAAACTGGACGACGTTTTTCAAACAGACCAGCATAATCAACAACTTCTGGATCCTGTCCAAAACTAATATTTTGGTAGTCATCTTTCAAAATAAAACCTTCAAGCGTTAGCAAATCAAAATCAATTAAATGTGTATTACCAGCTACTGCAGAAAAAGACTGGTAAGGAGAGTCCCCGAAGCTTGTTGTTGTTAAGGGAAGAATTTGCCAAAATTTTTGATCAGTTTCGACCAAAAAATCAACAAAAGCGTAGGCTTCTCGTCCAAATGTTCCAATACCTAAATCACCTGGTAGAGAAGTGATGTGCATTAAGACACCACTTGCACGTTTTTTCATATTGATTCTCCTTTTCGATTACTTACTTTACTTCTCCATCTTAACGCAAGCGATTGCATAAGTCAAGCATAATTTAAGAAAACTTCTATCGAAAATTGATAGAAGTCTTTATATCATAGCTTAATTATTATTTTTTAGAAATATCTCGGACACTTTCACGCTCTTCTAAAGTAAAAGGCACAATAATAGTCTCACTAAAGACTTTGTCTGGAGATTTAATGATGTCAATCAGACGACGAACGCTTGTCCTTCCTAGATTATTAACATTAATATCAAATGTGCTTAGGTAAGGATGAATCAGATGTGAGAAGAGAGAATTATTAAAGGTCATGATAGAAATGTCATCTGGAACTTTTAATTTATAGAAAGAAAGAAATTGCATTACTCTAACAGAGACAGTATCACCAATAACAATTAAAGCAGTTGTTTCTTCTTCTTTGACTCTATTTATAAATTCCTCTAAAACCTGCGGATTGCCTCTGTCAAATAAAAGAGCTGGCTTTTGGTTTAAACCTAACTTTCTAGCACCTTTAAAATACCCTAAATAGCGCTCTTCTGATACTTCTGAATTTAAATCATCTGTAACAAACTGGATGCTTTTATGTCCTTTTTTATAGAGATAATCAATGGCAGATTTCCCCATCAGTTGATTATCATTATCAATATAAGTAATCTCATTTTCATAGCCATTAGCAGCACCAACAACAACAAAGGGCAGTTTATATTTTAATAAATACTCTCTGATAGGATCTTTTTGGTCCGAATAGAGAACAATAAAACCATCCACTCGTTTTTGTAGATGCATTAATTTTACTTGTTCTAACAACTCCTCAGAAGACATACTTGTTGCAATAGAAACTGTAAATCCATGCTCTTTTGCTTCATTAGTTAATGTAGAAAGAATCTCCATGAAAAAGGGTTCACTTAAGCGATCTGGTAAAACAAGTGGAGGAAAAATAACTCCAATATTTTGCGTTAAACCACTAGCCAACATTTGTGCTGCAACATTAGGAACATAGCCCAACTCTTCCATAGCTTTTTTCACGCGCTCTTTCGTCTTACTTGAAATAGAAGCATTATCTTTTAGTACACGACTTACTGTCGATGGATTAACACCAGCTTTGGCAGCAACATCTTTTATAGTTACCATCCTACGACCTCTTCATTCTAATCATTTTATACCTTTTGGTATAGTCCTTTGTCTATTATACTCTAATCTAAGAAAAAAACAAACGTTTGCCTTCTCTGCAAATGTAATACTCTTACTAAAATAATCTTCTCATTTAGTATTAATTGATATTATTTTCTTATTTTTCTTATTTTTTTTAAAAAAAGACTTGACTTTTTTTGCAAACGGTTGCATAATATAGGTGTAATTAAAATATTCTCTAGGAGGAGAACCAAAATGGAAAAAAATACTTGGAAAAAATTACTTGTTAGTACTGCTGCTCTTTCAGTAGTTGCAGGAGGAGCAATTGCTGCTACTCACTCTAACTCAGTTGATGCTGCTTCAAAAACAACTATCAAACTTTGGGTCCCAACAGATTCAAAAGCGTCTTATAAAGAAATTGTTAAAAAATTCGAGAAGGAAAACAAAGGCGTTACTGTAAAAATGATTGAGTCTAATGACTCCAAAGCTCAAGAAAACGTTAAAAAAGACCCAAGCAAGGCAGCCGATGTATTCTCACTTCCACATGACCAACTTGGTCAATTAGTAGAATCTGGTGTTATCCAAGAAATTCCAGAGCAATACTCAAAAGAAATTGCTAAAAACGACACTAAACAATCACTTACTGGTGCACAATATAAAGGGAAAACTTATGCATTCCCATTTGGTATTGAATCTCAAGTTCTTTATTATAATAAAACAAAGTTAACTGCTGACGACGTTAAATCATACGAAACAATTACAAGCAAAGGGAAATTCGGTCAACAGCTTAAAGCAGCTAACTCATATGTAACAGGTCCTCTTTTCCTTTCTGTAGGCGACACTTTATTTGGTAAATCTGGTGAAGATGCTAAAGGCACTAACTGGGGTAATGAAGCAGGTGTTTCTGTCCTTAAATGGATTGCAGATCAAAAGAAAAATGATGGTTTTGTCAACTTGACAGCTGAAAATACAATGTCTAAATTTGGCGATGGTTCTGTTCATGCTTTTGAAAGTGGACCATGGGATTACGACGCTGCTAAAAAAGCTGTCGGTGAAGATAAAATCGGTGTTGCTGTTTACCCAACAATGAAAATCGGTGACAAAGAAGTTCAACAAAAAGCATTCTTGGGCGTTAAACTTTATGCCGTTAACCAAGCACCTGCTGGTTCAAACACTAAACGAATCTCAGCTAGCTATAAACTCGCTGCATATCTAACTAATGCTGAAAGTCAAAAAATTCAATTCGAAAAACGTCATATCGTTCCTGCTAACTCATCAATTCAATCTTCTGATAGCGTCCAAAAAGATGAACTTGCAAAAGCAGTTATCGAAATGGGTAGCTCAGATAAATATACAACGGTTATGCCTAAGTTGAGTCAAATGTCAACATTCTGGACAGAAAGTGCTGCTATTCTTAGCGATACTTACAGTGGTAAAATCAAATCTAGCGATTACCTTAAACGTCTAAAACAATTCGATAAAGACATCGCTAAAACAAAATAGTACGTCTAGAGTAATGAGATGAGGTGAGTACTCTTCCTTTCAATTGAGAGTGCTTCCCATCTCTTATTTTGTAAAATAACAATTAAAGGAGACCATTATGAATAAAAAACTGATCTCACTTGATGGTATGTCCCTAAAAGAGGTCTTTCAAAAAGGTGATTTAGCAACTAAACTATCATTCTTAATTATGGGACTTGCTAACCTCAAAAATAAACAAATTGTCAAGGGACTTTTATTTTTAATCAGTGAAATTCTGTTTTTAATTACCTTTGTTTACCAAGTTATCCCAGCTGTAAAAGGTCTTATTTCCTTAGGGACCCAAGAACAAGGTATGACAACTAAAACTGTGGATGGTATTAAAATCCAAGTTGCGACACAAGGTGATAACTCTATGTTAATGCTAATTTTTGGATTAGCTTCACTTATCTTCTGTTGCGTATTTGCCTATATTTACTGGTCAAACATTAAAAGCGCAGCACATTTATTGACCTTGAAAGAAGAAGGAAGAGAAATTCCATCCTTCAAAAAAGATATTAAAAGCTTGACAGATGGACGCTTCCATATGACTTTAATGTCTATTCCTTTAATAGGGGTGCTTCTATTTACAATCCTTCCGTTAGTTTATATGATTTGTTTGGCATTTACTAACTATGATCATAACCACTTACCGCCAAAAAGTTTATTTGACTGGGTTGGTTTTGCTAACTTCGGTAATATCTTTAGCGGGCGTATGGCCAGTACTTTTTTCCCTGTTCTATCTTGGACATTAATTTGGGCTGTTTTCGCTACTGTAACGAATTTCTTCTTTGGTATTATTCTTGCCTTACTAATTAATACAAAAGGTTTGAAATTCAAAAAGATGTGGCGTACTATTTTTGTTATTACCATGGCTGTCCCTCAATTTATCTCTCTCTTAATCATGAGAAACCTCTTAAGTGACGCTGGACCGGTTAACGCCTTGTTAATAAAATGGGGACTTATTTCTTCAGCACATCCCCTTCCATTCCTTTCTGATCCGGTCTGGGCGAAATTCTCAATCATCTTTGTTAATATGTGGGTTGGTATTCCTGTAACAATGCTTGTTGCTACTGGTATCATCATGAATTTACCTGCAGAACAAATTGAAGCTGCTGAAATTGATGGGGCGAATAAATTCCAAGTCTTTCAATCAATTACTTTCCCACAAATTTTGTTGATTATGATTCCTACTTTAATTCAACAATTTATCGGAAATATTAACAACTTCAACGTTATCTACCTACTCACTCAAGGTGGACCAACAAACTCAACATACTACCAAGCAGGTAGCACCGATTTACTTGTTACTTGGCTATACAATTTGACAGTAACTGCTGCAGATTATAACTTAGCATCTGTTGTTGGTATCTTAATCTTTATTCTTTCAGCAGTATTTAGTTTACTAGCTTACACAAGAACAAATTCTTACAAGGAAGGGGCAGCTAAATAATGAATAAGAAAAAACGTCTTAACCTTACTTTTGTTTATATTTTATTGATAGTACTATCAATTATGTGGCTCTTTCCCATTGTTTGGGTCGTTCTCACAAGCTTCCGTGGTGAAGGAAGTGCCTTTGTCAACTACTTTATTCCTAAAACTTGGATATTAGACAACTACGCTAAACTCTTCACCCAAAACACTTTCCCATTTGGTCAATGGTTCTTAAATACATTATTTGTCGCTACATGTACTTGTATACTATCAACTTTAATCACTGTAGCAATGGCTTATTCTCTCAGCAGAATCAAATTCAAACACCGTAATGGTTTCCTAAAACTAGCTTTAGTCTTGAATATGTTTCCTGGGTTCATGTCAATGATTGCAGTTTACTACATCCTAAAAGCTCTAAATCTAGACCAAACATTAACCGCTTTAATATTTGTCTATTCTGCAGGAGCAGCATTAACCTTCTACATCGCAAAAGGTTTCTTTGATACTATTCCATACTCTTTGGATGAGTCTGCTATGATTGATGGGGCGACCCGTTTGGATATTTTCCTTAAAATCACCCTACCATTGTCAAAACCCATTATCGTTTATACTGCATTAATCGCTTTTATGGGGCCTTGGATGGACTTCATCTTTGCAAAAGTTATTTTAGGTGATGCTACGAGCAAGTACACAGTCGCTATTGGTCTCTTTTCAATGTTGCAACAAGATACCATCAACCAGTGGTTCATGTCATTCACAGCAGGATCTGTTATTATTGCAATTCCAATCACAATACTTTTCATGTTCATGCAAAAATACTATGTTAAAGGTATTACAGGTGGGTCTGTAAAATAATCTTCAGACAATTTAAAGACACGACATTTCTATTTCACTGTGGTTTCTTTTCTAAAAAAGGCTTGGGTTCTATTGAATTCAAGCCTTTTTCAAGGCTAGATAGTTAAAAAACTTGGTTTACCAAGGGTGTTAACCTCTACAAAAAAATAACTTGATAGTGCTAAGTAATTTGACAATTGCTTCTATTTACTATATTATTAATAGTGTTATCTACAAAAGGAGCGTTTTTCATGGAAAAAACAAAATCATTCTTTGGACATCCTCGTGGATTGTCCACTCTTTTCTTTACTGAAATGTGGGAAAGGTTCTCATACTATGGTATGCGTGCTATTTTGCTGTACTATATGTACTATAGTGTTTCTCAAGGTGGCCTTGGTATGGACAAGACTGTCGCTGCATCAATCATGGCTGTCTATGGTTCACTGGTTTATCTCTCATCAGTAATTGGTGGTTTTGTCAGCGACCGTATTCTAGGTAGTCGTAAAACTGTTCTGTATGGTGGTATTCTAATCATGCTAGGTCATATTGCTCTAGCTACGCCATTTGGTCAAACAGCTCTATTCATTTCGATTGCTCTAATTATCCTTGGTACTGGACTATTAAAACCAAATGTATCAGAGATGGTTGGTAATTTATACGGAGAAAATGATTCTCGTCGTGATGCTGGTTTTAGTATCTTTGTTTTTGGTATTAACCTTGGTGCTTTTATTTCACCCATTGTAGTGGGGTACCTCGGACAAGAAGTAAATTTCCATCTTGGTTTCTCACTTGCTGCTATTGGTATGTTCTTTGGTCTCCTCCAATATACCTTAGATGGAAAAAAATATTTGACTGAAGAGAGTCTCCGACCAAACGATCCTTTAAGTCCTGAAGAAAAGTCCTCTCTATATAAAAAAGTTGGGCTTATCCTTATTGGTATTGTTATTGTACTTATTCTTCTTCACTTGATGCATATGCTAACAATTGAAGTAATTATCGATATTTTTAGTATTATTGCAATCGCCATCCCAATTATTTATTTTATCAAAATTTTAAGTAGTAAAAAGATTTCTTCTGTTGAGCGTTCTCGAGTATGGGCATATATCCCTCTCTTTATCGCCTCAATTCTATTTTGGTCAATTGAAGAACAAGGTTCAGTTGTCTTAGCCTTATTTGCAGATGAACAAACAAAACTTTACCTTAACTTCTTTGGGCATCATATTAATTTCCCATCAAGTTATTTCCAAAGTATGAACCCTCTCTTCATTATGCTTTATGTACCATTCTTTGCTTGGTTATGGGCTAAATGGGGAAGTAAGCAACCTTCATCACCTAAAAAATTTGCGTATGGACTTTTCTTTGCTGGATCTTCATTCTTATGGATGATGCTACCAGGTTTACTCTTTGGAGTTAACGCTAAAGTAAGCCCTCTTTGGTTAACAATGAGTTGGGCTATTGTCATCGTTGGGGAAATGCTAATCTCACCAGTTGGATTATCAGCAACTAGTAAGCTCGCACCTAAAGCATTCCAAGCTCAAATGATGAGCATCTGGTTCTTAAGTAATGCTGCAGCACAAGCTATTAACGCTCAAATCGTTAAATTGTACACACCTGATACTCAAATTCTTTATTATGGTGTTGTTGGTGGTATAACAGTTGTATTTGGATTTATCCTCTTATTTTATGTTCCACGCATTGAAAAACTAATGTCTGGAGTTAAATAAAGACATCTAAAAAGAACTAGATTACATTCCTAGTTCTTTTTTGTTTAATAAAATTTTCTTATAAAACCATCTTCAAGTCGCTTACTATAAAACATCTCTGAGATGTCATCTTCGTCAAATACTCTCAAAAGGTTAAGCATATCATATGCTAGTTCAATCTTATCAAGTTGTGAACGTTCAATCCATACAACATCACCTTCATCTGACGATTGTAATTCACCTGAAAAATCATATGTTTTATAAAGGAATACCAAATAGCGGATGCCTTCATCTGTGTACCAATGCTTCATACCAACTAATTTGGGATTACTTATTGTTAAACCTGTCTCCTCGTGAACTTCTCGAACGAGAGCATCATACAAGCTTTCTCCTTCTTCAATATGGCCGCCTGGTAAAGCAGCTCCTGACCAAGAATAACGTTTAGGATCACGGATTTGCATCACAATACGTCCTTTATTATCTTCAATAAGACACATATTAGTTAAAATAACTTTTTGACTGCGTGACATTTTTTCCTCTAGTATATAAATTTAGTGATAGAGTTACAATACCATTTATTTATCAATTTTTCTACAAAATAAAGGATAGTAACTTAACTACTGTAGGTTAAGAAAAATCGAATAATTCCGATAATAGACATGATTAACCCTATTAAAATAGAAATAATCAGAATAAGCTGCATGTCAAATCGTTTTTTCTCTCTTTTTTCTTTAGGAATTTGATATCGCTCTTCAGATAGACGTTTATTAATACTCTCCTGAAGTAAATTCTTTTTTTTCAAAATTTTCCCCTTAATTAATTACAGATTGATACTGAGTAGAGCTTGAAACATGACAATCTTCAAGCTGCTGTTTTAATGCTTTTTCTATATTACATTTATTGCCAATTAGTGGCTGCAAGTGCGAAATAAATGTAAAAATATCTTTTTTTGGAAAAATATTTTTAGGTGATACAAAACGAATTTGATGACTAGTCTCTTCGAAAGCAAAAATTAACTGTTGATGTTCAAAAGCAGAGCGAACTGCTGATAATATCTCATTATGATGATTAATATCAAGATAAAAAGCACAAATATTTGATAAATATTGTATTTGATTTGTTGTGATATTTGGGTAGAGTACAACATTATCATATTTGCCAAAATTCATGAGATCACTAGACATCTCGGTCAAAGCACCTATGTTAAAAGTCAAATTAGGAAGAGAAGTCACTAAACTTTCTAATGCTTCGATTTGATCAGAATTCGTCAAAATAAGTGCTTGGTTATGTAATTTTTCTGTCTCTTTAAGAGGATACATAAATCCTAAAAAGCTAACTTGTTTTTGTTCTTCGTCAGTTAATAACCTCATAGCATTAGCATAAGCTTCATAACTTTGAATTACAATTTTAGTGTTTGGGGAAGGATTGTTCAATAATAAGCGCATATTTCCTGGAATATCATCTACGAGAGGCTCCTGCCAAAAGAGAACATCTTTACTCTCTAGACGATTAAGGTAAAAGCTTACTAAAAATGGTGTTGACAGAGAATTATAGAAAATTCTATCTAAGTTAAACTTTGCTTCTTGAAGATAATTTATGACAAATTCAACTTTAGATTTAAAAACCTTAAACTGATTATTATCATTTAAAATATAATCCCCTGTCATATGGTTCTCTGATATAACCTCTTGCCCATCCTTATTATAATATGACGTCTGAATCGCTTGACCATACGCGTTATAAAAGGTTTGTGAAAAACAAGACCCAAACTTATTAAAACGATCTTTTAAAATGACTCTGCCTTGCTCATCAAACCAGTCTACCTCTTTTATTAGACGCTTATGATTTGGGTTTGCATAAATAATCCTGCCCTTTTTGACACCTAAGTCAACAATATCAGCACCACTACTAAAACCAATAATTTCCCATGTATCAGGAACTCTAAGTTCATTGTAGTAAAGCGGACGGCCAGCATCTATCTTTGCAAAACCAGTGTAATATAAATAGGGTGATGTTACGTCGTCTGGTAAAAAACCATCATCATTCAAAGCTATAGTAGGGTTAATATAACCTGATTTTATCAAGGAAAAATGTAAATCCCAACTTGATTGAGTGTAACTATCAAATAAGTTAATCATCTTGTACCAACTCCTTAACTAAGTTATACCATTTTCCTTCTACTTCACTTGTTAAGAATCCTTCGGCAATGGCGTAAGAAGCTTCTCGTAAAGCCTTTTGATCCTGTTGGAATAATTGTAACACTTTCTCTTTAAAAGCTTCTACAATAGCTTCCTCATCATCCATATCAAATCGAGGAATTAGATAACCATTTTCTCCGTCTTTGATAAAAGTTTGATTACCATAACGAACATCAAACCCAATCAAAGGAAGACCTGCGCCAATAGCTTCAAGTAAAGTTAAGCCAAACCCCTCACTTTTAGAAGCTGTCAAATATAACTCATAATTTTGATAAACATTCGAGAGATTTTTATGTCCCATCAATCGAATGTATTCCGTTGCATTGGCTGCATTTATAATATTTCTAATTTTTTCTTCTTCTCCACCTGATCCATAGATATCAAATGTCACTTCAGGAAGAATTTCTCTTACCCTAATAACTGCACGTACTAACCAATCTACATGTTTTTCACTAGCTAGACGTGAAGCTGTCAAAATAGAGTACGGACGGCGATTATCCATTGGCATTTTAAGATTGTCAATTGAGCCTACCGGGATAGTTATAATTCTAGGATTATGATTTGTAAATTGTTTAAATTGTTGTTCCAAAAGTTCTGTCTGTTTATCAGTGGAGGTAATAAAAAAATCAAATCTATTAGCGTTAGTAAACTGATAATCGTAATAGTTATTCCATAAAATAGTGTCAGCAGTCACAGCATTCTCACTAAAATGTTCCGCATGAACAACAGTCCCTAGCTTAGCGGGTTTACCATGGCGCAAAAGACTCTGAGCGGTATCAGTTCCTCTATCCAAAAGAATAATATCTTTTGAAGTGAAAGTCATTGATTCCAAAAAATAATCAAAAAAAGCTACTTTGGATGGTAAAAGTCTGCCATTGATAATAAAACGACTTGAGCTATTTTCTACCATCTCCAAAAAGGCTGTACTTTCATCTTCATTGTAGAATCTACGTTGATAAAGGTGAGCTACACCATCTTTAGGATAGTAATACTCTGAGAAAGTACGTGTATAACTATAATAATCTTTTCTGATAAGGTTGTTATTTGAAACGATTTCTACACGATGCACTTTATCCTTGTTAAAGTTATCAAGGTAAACTGTTAAATAGATATTTTCATCTTCGTAGAAAAACTTGATTACCCGACCTCTATCTTCTTTTCGAACAAGTTTTCCAAGATATTGTTTTTGCAAATCTTCTATACTAAAAGTTGTCGGTGCAAGCTCAATATCTGAAAAGAAATTATATAACCAAATAATTTCTTTATCCTGAAAACCTATATTTCGCGTGAGGCTAATAATATTATCAGCTGAAAAAAAATCTGTAAAAATAAACTTAGCATCAATTCCAAGTTTTCTCAAAACAGAACCTCGGTATGCTTGAGCGTACTCAACACCGCTACTTGCCCAACCAATTCCATGGTTTATATTATAAACTGTCATTATCTTTCATCTCTTATATAAAATAAATTTGAAGATCTCCATTCTCATTGAAGGATACTTCACTCAAAAGTAGATTTCTAAAAGTTTGTTCACGAATTTCTTTTTTCATGATATTGTAGGATTTATATGCTTCTTTATGATATTCGAAAACCGGGTTACGCTGTGCCGTTTGACGAGCTGTTGCCACAGTACGTAATTGTTGTAGATAATCTACTTCTTCAATCCAAGCTTCATCAATCGCTTTTAAAGCAGCAGTACGTTCAAAGTCACCAAAACTATCACCAAGCAAATTATGCTTTTCTCGAAGAATCTCATCGGCTATTTTGAATAAATAGTTTTTAATTTCTTCAAGTGACATCTCTTTAGAAATCCCTTGAAGATTGTAAGACATATTATCAAATATAAAACGATTTACTTCAAAAATGAGTTCTTCTTTTTCTACTTCACCATCTAAATAAGCAATGAAGGAAGAAATCACTGTATCAATAATCTGTCTTGGACTAAAATGTCCACTTTCTCCATTGATCAAAGCATTTCTCTCACGATAAACATACTCTCGCTGAAGCTGTACACTCGAATCAAACTCTATCGTTTGACTACGTGCAGACTCTCCCTTACCGTCACTAGCTTCCTGAGTTTGCTGGAATAACTTCTGGAATCTTCTCTGACCTAAAGCTTTAGGTTTTTCTGGATTAACTTTGTCACGATTTTTCCTAAAGTAATCTTGCGCCCATTTAGGACCTGATTCTATCATTAGATCATCTTCAAATGATACAAAAAATTGACTAAAACCAATATCCCCTTGTCGACCCGAACGTCCCCTTAATTGTAAGTCCATTCTTTGACTCTTCATTCTCTCCGTTCCAATAACCGCAAGACCACCTAATTCTGATACTCCCTTATCTAACTTAATATCTGTACCACGACCAGCCATATTCGTTGCAACAGTGACCGCACCTTTTTGCCCTGCTTCTGCAATCATCTGCGCTTCCTTAACCGCACTTTGAGCATTTAACAGGCTATGAGGGATACCACTTAGTAATAATAATTCTGAGAATAGCTCTGACATTCTCACAGAACCGGCAACTAGTAGGATTGGTTGTCCTGTATCATGAACCTGTTTAACAAATTCAATCGTTGCATGGATTTTCTCTGGTAAGGTTGTATAAATCTTATCAGGATAGTCAATTCGTCTAACAGGAGAATTAGTTGGAATTCTAACTACTTCCATATCATAAACCTCAATAAACTCTTTTTCAGCAGTTTTTCCAGTTCCCGTCATTCCAGCTAATTTAGTAAACATTCTAAAAAGATTTTGATAGGTAATAGAAGCCATTGCTCGAGACTCTGGTGTGACATTAAGATGCTCTTTTTGCTCAATAGCTTGATGAACACCTCCTTGAAGTTTAGTACCTTCTAAAACACGGCCATTAGTCGCATCTAGCAACTTGATTTCACCATCGTCAACCACATAATCTTTTCCTCGTTCAAATAATTTATGTGCTTTTAAAGATAAGTTCAAATGTCGCACAAGTTCTCGATTAGACTGTTTATAAAAATGAGGGATTCTAAAATATCTCTCAGCTTCACGAACACCCTGGTTTTTTATCCACACTTCCTGACGCTCTTTGTCAAAATAATAATCAACTTGTTCTTCAAAACTAAGAATTAGTTCATCTGCTATTTTATAAAGATTAGATTGTACTCGGGGTGAACCTGAAATAACTAAAGGAGTCTGGGCCATATCTAGAAGAACTGCATCAGCTTCATCTACAATAGCATAATGTAACTTGGGCATATATTTTTGAGATTTAGATGAAGCTAGGTTATCAATTAAATAATCAAAGCCTAGTGCACTACTTGTACTATAGACAATATCCGAACTATAAACAGCTCGCTTAGTCGCAGCATCTCTATCCTCTTCCTCATTATCAGAAACTCCCACACCGACACTCAATCCTAAAAAACGATATACTTTTCCCATTTCTTCCGCATCTCGAATAGCAAGGTAAGAATTATTAGTCAGCAACATTGCCCCCTTCCCTTCTAAAGCATTGAGATACAAAGGCATAGTGGCAGTTAATGTTTTTCCTTCACCAGTTTTCATCTCAGCAGTATTTCCTTGGTGCAGAACAAGACCACCGATTACCTGTACATCATACGGAAATAGACCTAATACGCGCTTATCAGCTTCCCTAACAACAGCAAAAGCTTCAGCGCAAATATCATCTAGTGTTTCCCCATTAACTAAACGTTTTCTAAATTCAGTTGTCTTAGCTTGCAACTCCTCATTTGATAGTGTTGCCATTTGGTCCTTTAAACTATTGATAGTATTTAAAGTACGCTGAAGTTTTTTTAAACGTTTCTTATCTAACGAAAATAAACTATTAAAGGCTGTCATAATTGTCGTCCTGCTTTTTTAAAAGTGTGAGGTAAGGTAGATGTTCATTACCAGATAAGATCATTGATACTAAATTTAAAGAGGAATTTTCTGAAACCAATCCATAGTGCTTTACATTTGGAGACGTCTCTCTCGTATCCCAGACTTCTCTAAGAAATATTTGTTGTTTGGCAGTCAAGTGTGGTAAGGATTTAAGTAAAATTCCGAAAGGAGCAAAACAATCATTAATATAGGCAGTTATTCTGGGAAATTTTTTAGCATAATATAAAGCAGCAAAATTACCTTGTGTTCCATATGCAATGACATTAATCTTAATGTTAGGAAAAGCTTTTAATGCATCTTCTAACCCCTTTTCCAACTCAGGTAATATCAAACTATCAGAATTTAATGAGGGATTGCTGACCAGCTCGACTTTCTGTTGCAATTGAGAAATGCTTTCTATTTTATTAATATACACACTATCTTTTTTCTCGACCAAAAGAAGATTTAAAACGTCTTGATGTTCTTCAATAGTAAACTCTGTCGATAGATTTTTCTCCTGAATAACGCTATCTGTAACTTCCTCAAGTTTCAAATAATGAAAAGTAAAATCGCTACAACCTGCATTAATCAAACTAATGGTATAGGTATAAGCCTCTTTAGGATAGATAAAAATAATACTATCTTTTTTTAACAGTTCAAAACCAACAGACTCATTAAAGCGATTGTAAAATTCAATGCGCACAAAAAGAGAGCCAACTAAATCGAGTTCTGCATTTAATGACAAGCTATAACGAGTTCCCTTTCTTAATAAAGGTAAGTTAGGAGAAATTCTTTTTGACTGATAATTAGTCTGGGAGCTCCATGTATACAAGTTTGTGCTAGAAGGAGCTAATGGATTTTCAAAGCATACTGATTTTCCCAAAAATTGTAATTTTGTTCCAAAATTATAAGAAAACCTTGAAAAATCATCCCAATAAATATAGCTTATCGTACTCATTCTTCCTTCCTTCCAAAATCATTAGATAGCATTCGCCTATACTGACTTGTAAACCATGCACCAACTTCTGCAGAACAATCACCATGTCGACCATCCCAACCTCTGCCTAATATTTTATGCTTCTTTCCTCTAAAATATTGCAATAAATCAGAAAAGGCAGTCGCATCATAGTCATCGTTTTTCATATAGGCTAAGGCAAAAGTCGTATTTGAAAAATCTCCTTCTTCTATAGATTTCCAAAAATGGTTATTTAACTTCTCAGAAGAGGCTCTGGTCAAGTCACCTTGATTGAGTAGTTGAATATCTAATGAAGTAGCAAATCCATCTGGTCTCTCTAATCTTTCACGTTGAGCAACTGTTCCTAAATTAAATATTGGTTTACCAATAATAATAGCATGAGGATTTAGCTTAGCACCATGGTAAGTAGCACCATAAGTCCCCATTGAAAGTCCGGATAAAATTAACTGATCAGAACTAAAATTTAAAAAGGCCAGTTTTTCTTGAATAGCATCAACTATTTTTTGTTCATATTCTTTGCTTCCTATATAAAAGGCACCACCTTGTAATCGTGGATCACAAATTAACATGAATGGAGTCTTCATACTCTTCATCATCCAGAATCCCTCAAAGCCTTCAGCTGAACGAAATCCCGAAAAATAAACAGTTAGAGGTGGTTTGAAATCTACTGGATCAAAATAAGTCATAAATTCATGACCTATAGCATCTATGTGACGTTCTCCTCCTAGTAGAAATGTGCCCAATCCTCCTCTACCATTACGACGGTGCAATGGACCTAACTTAACGATACCCTTTCCCTTAGCAAAAAGTTTAACTGCAAGGCTACCACTAATATCGGACTCTAAAGAAATAAGTTGATTTAGGTCTTCCTTCTCAAAGTACCACTCTTTAGCAATATCATCAACAGAACCATCAACAATCAACGAGATAACCAATCGAATATCTATATCACCCTCTATAATGTGTTCTAAAAATAACTCATTATAAAAATCCGATGAAAATGGAATATTGTAGGCAAAATTAAGCAAAAAACTATAGTCCTCACCAAATTGCCCTTCTAATTCAAGATAGTTATTTCCCTGATAGTTTACTACACCTTCAAAATCATTTCTAATTTGTATTTGTGAAACTTGAAGTTTCTCTCCGTATTGTCCTATAAAAAGCCCTTTATAAAATTGACGAATTAGCTGAGTTGGAGAGCTACTATCATATCGTTGGGCCATTTTCGAGCGTAAAAACTCTTCTGTTATCCCCGTAGCATGTTTATCTTTAGGATAAAATACTTCATAAACCTCAAAGAATGACGATAAACTAGATAACTCTGGTCCATAAGTTTGCTCTGTCAACAAAAGAGCAGATATTTTTCGAGGTAGTTTTTGTAATAACTTTGACGATGTAAGATAATTATTTTCTGTAGTTACAAAGTCAGAAATTTGATCTGGTTTAATAAAGAGCCATTCCATATCATTAGGGATATTCTCTTTAATTGCCCAGTTCTCTTCACCAACTTGAAGAATTGTAAGTTTTATTTTTGACATATTTATTTAATAACTATTTATAATTCTTTCTACCAATTGACCACCTGTATAGTCATTGATTTTATCAACAGAATAAATTAAAGAACGGTTCCAATTAGTTAATTGTTCACAATAATAAGGAATTGCCTTTTCCAATTCTTGGATTTCTTCAATAACGTAACCGTTTTTCCTGTGTTCAACAAATTCTGTTAATATTGTATTTATCTGAGGGATACCTGAACTTATCCCTGCAATTTGCGTGTATAAGTCTGGTATTTTAGAGATATCAATAATCAAACGGACATACTCTAACCGGTTTATGATATCTGTTTCTGACAAAGGATGGGTAAAAGAAAGGCGTGTTTTTTCCTTTTCTACTTCATCAGATTGCATAAGAACTTGATTGGCATCATCTCCTGATAAACTAAAGAATTTCTGATCAAAAACTTTTGTTGCTTCTTTAAGGTAGTCATACATCAATTGCCGACTTTCAAATTCTCGTTCGTAGCTGACAAATGTTACTTTTATATCATTATTTTTGAGCATAACCTTATATAAGGACGTTAAAGACTTTTGCAATTCTTTATGGGAAAGTCTATCTACGACAAAATATATTTCTAAATCTCTAACTTGATTACTTTTTCCCAAAGCTAAACGCGTATCAAAGGGAGAAACATGAACAACTGGTTTATCTATTTTTTCTTTCAATTGTGCAGCAATATCTAGTCTATCGCAAATAATAGCGTCTGCTCGAGATAAGGAAGAGTAATCCTCCAATACATTGTGAGTATTATTCCTCTCCGAGAAAACAGATAATATTAAATTTCCTTTACTAGTGTTCCCAACAATAAATGCGTTATGAACTTGATTAAAGCTAGCAATGATAGTATCTGATTTACTAACTTCTTTATGGAGATAGGTCAGATATTTCTCTCTAATCAACTCTTCGATATCAGAGTAAGATAACTTTAAAAAATGAATAGCTTTCTTAGGATTAATTTCAACATGGCGGTCATCTTCTCTTAGGTATTCTCTCATGATCCTTTCCCCTGATGGTGCTAAATAATCTTGATAGGCTTCACCACCATTATCATAATAGAGAACACTAGATAGAAATCCTCTATCATCAAAGAGGTATTTCTTAGCTATTTGTTCATTTGCAAAATAATCAATATGCGTTAAATTTCCTTCTTCACCAAATTGAACCTTAGCAATTAAATCTCCTGACTTTTTTACCAAAACTATAAACGGAGTATAGGTAAAGTCCACCCCTTCAGGCCAATTGAGTTGTCGGAAGTCAATCATTTGCTGTCTTACATTCCCAATTTCTTGAATATCATCAAAAACTGAATAATAACCTGATTCTAACAAGTCATAGCGATGCAAATAATAACGTAAATTGGGCATATAGTTTAAGACAACTAATCTACTCTCTTTTCCAGCATAATCAAACATCTTCATTTGGTTGATAGTATCATCAAAACCGACATTAGTCGGCTTGAAATACCACAAGTAATTATTATCATACCAGGTACGATTTTCATTATACCAAGATGGAATAAAATGAAACATTAATTCTCCTCATTTTCAAATACAGAAGTGTATTGTTTACGAATACGAATAACTTGGAATTCATCCAATATCATAAATGACATCCCTGTGATCATCATAAAAATCCCTGTCATAGATGAAACTGTCCTAAGATCATCATTTCCAAGAGCAAATAATAATGGTACCCCTCCTAAGAAAGCCATGAAAAAACCACTAAAAGTTCCAAATAAATAACAGATTTTCGATAAATAACTTTGTGTTTCTTTACCAGGTCTATAATTAGGAATAAAATCACCACTTTCTCGCATTGCCTCAGAAATTTTAGTCGGATCGATATTCACAAAAGTAAATGCAACTGATAAAACAAACATTAAAATCATATAAATAACCACTCCCTGAATAGAAGATAAACTAAAATAGTCATTGTATGATGTGATATCTGAATTAGTTGGGAAAATACTTCTTAGTAAAATAATAATATACTGGGGGAACATTAGTAAGGTATAAACATACATAAATGCCATCCCCCCCGAAGCATTTACTTTTATTGGCATGTAGGCATCATCAACGAGACGATTATGGATTGAAGTACGCATTACTGGTATACGATATTCTGAACGTTCAAAAGTTATCATTAAGTACATTGCTACTAGTGTCCACAAAAGAAATAAGATGATAGCAAGTTGATAACCATCTTGGAATAATTCAAAAATAAGAGGAATATTATTAAATTGCCCAACAAGCATACCTACCACTACTAAAATAGTCATTCCACCAAACCCGTATTCCGCATTTAGATTACCAATCCAGGAAATAATATATGCACCAGTCACAAGTATCATTGTCGCGAGTAATAATTTGGTCAGAGAAAAACCATTATGATATTGAAAAGATATGGCTATGGCTAGCCCTTGAATAGTTGCTATGACAAGCATCACCACATTTTGGCGAAACTGTTGAACTTTTTGAGATACTCCACTAGAGTATTTACCAATCGTAAATAGTCTTAGTAAAATCATTGTGGTCATCATAGGACCAATACCCAATGAAAAGACCCCAACCTGAGACAAATTACCACCAGTTACTGTTGAATAAAGCGTCGCAAAGTTATTGTCTTGTCCCTTATAAGCAGAAATCAAGACACCAGGTATTGGAACATAGCGACCAAGTAAAAAAATGATTATTAATGAAAATGTTATCAATATTTTACGAAGAATAATATTTTTTTCAAAAATATATAGTAATTTCAATGGAATTTCTCTTTCTCTATCAATTTGTTCTCTTCAAGATAAGTAACTTTATATCGTCAACTTCGTTAATTTTAAAATCAAAAAAATTGATTTCAATATTCAAGTAACCATTACTCTTCCTGACTATCTATTTTGTTTAATAGTGTCACACAAATATTCAAAATCATCCATGGTTCGCTCAAAAGAAATATATTGATTATCTTTTCTTGCCCGTCTGATTCCATATATAGTTTTACCCTCAGTTATACATCTATCAACAACATTCCAAACTTCTTCACCATGATTAATATCTAAATATATATCGCTATTTAATAGGAGTACTTCGAAGTGCTCTTCAGTAATAGCTTCATGTAGGTAATAATTTGGATAACCTACTAACTGCTTAAGTCTATCCGAACAATAAACTGGGGCAGCAATATGAAAATCAGTATTAGGACATCTTTGTAATAAATGTTCTAGCTCCCATATATCATCTGTTAATGTCACTGTCAAAGCGTACTGTCTATCTGATGTACCAATTTTTGATACAATTTGATTTTCGTAACTATTGTCTTCTATTAAAGTAATATCTTCGTCAAAATTATGTTCTGCCATATGTTTATGAGAAAGTTTCACCTTAGAAACTGCTCTCATCTTAAACCACTCATATTCTGAATCAATATGACCTAAATCAATAGCTTGATGTCCTAGCTGCGATAAATCTTCAGCTAATAGCTTTGCAGTTGGACCAAGCATAAGTAAAATTAGCTTACCTCTACTATGTTCAAGTATAGTTTCCTTGATTTCATAAAAAGATGAAAATGCATCTTTCGAAGGACAAATGATACGCGAAATAGTATTGGCATCATTAAATAAGTCATTGCCAACGCCTGAACGAGAAGTCTCACCCTCGACAATTAAAATATCTTTATTTTTCCATAATGCTTTTAGCTGTTCAAAGTACGTTACTGACAAACTCTTATCTAGTAAATCCATATAGGGTCTAGAAATAAAAGTTGAACCATACCATTCAGCCTGACAATTTTTTTGGTACAAATCATTATACTGATATAGATGCCCCCTCCAAAACTGTTGTGAAAAATCGTTGTATCTACCTAAATTATCAAAAACATCACTTACACAGATAACTAGCTTCTCATTACTCTGTCGATTTAATAAACGTTTTAATCGCTTAGCAAGTTCAGAATCATAAACCTGGTAAGGAATAGAATTCCCCGCAATAATATCAATTTCCCCATCACCAAAACGCGCTACCGAAGCGGTATGTTTAGAAATATAATCTAAAGTTTCCGAAATTGTTTTTACTTTAATAACTTTCATAACTATTAGCTCTTTTCAACTCTATTTGCAAGATTATGACAAATAAAATGATATTTACCGTTATCTTGATAACCGATTTGATATCACTTTATATATTATTGTTTTCTGTAAATTTTCTTATTCTAAGCGCTGTTTATAGTCACGCATTAACCAAAAATATCTCTCTACAGTTGCAGTTGAATCCAATCCTGACAGTATAATCTCCGACAATTTACTATCAAAAATATAAATAAGATCTTCTGCTCTTTTGGATGAAAACGCGGATGTCATAATGCTATTTGGACGAATTCTATAGCCATAATAGCTTCCATTAACTAAAATCGTTTTTTACTTTTTATAAAAAGTAAAACACTTACCAACTCATCTTCAAATACTTTATCTGTTGGGAAGGTGATGGTATCAAATAGTTCTCTTCGATATAATTTCCCCCAAATAACGATGAATACTGAACTATTTAAATGCCAATGCACTTGTCTATCAATAGCTGTTTGAGCAGAGATTTCTTCGATAACAAAATCTTTGTCAGTGATGTAGTAACCAAAAATATCTTCTGTTTCTCTGTAGATATAGTAATTACTGATAACAATATCAGCATTATATTTTTCTTGCTGAGCTAGCAGTACTTCCAAATAATTTTCCTTTACCCAATCGTCCGAATCAACAAACGTAACAAATTGGCTCTCTGAACTAATTCGTGCTAATCCAAAGTTTCTAGCTTTAGAAGCACCGCCATTTTCGATATGGAAAACTCTAATACGGTTATCTCTTAGAGATAATTGATCACAGATACTAGCAGATGTATCTGTAGAACCGTCATCTATCAGTAGAATTTCAAAAAATTGGTATGTTTGTCCTAAAATGGTATTTACACACCCCTCTAAATATGGTGCTGCATTATAGACTGGAATAATAACAGAAACTAATTTATCAGTCACTACTGCCTCCATTTTTACATAAAAACTGTCGCATATCCTCCAAATTAATAAAGCAATGACTTAACTCTCTATATTCAAATGTCACTGTTTCATTAAAACTCAATATCGGAATTGATTTCTCAATAGCTTTTTGACAAAATTGTATTTCCTTCCAAGAAGTTGAGATATCAAGGTAATAATTTGCCTTAGTCATTAGTTGTTCAAAAAGTGGGCTGGTTATTGAAGGATACAGACGAACGTTAGAGTTTGTGGCTAACTTAAGTAATCTTGGGCCAAAAGAGGTCCAAGCAGCTATATGGAAGCAACTATTGGGGAATAGTTCAACCAATTCTTCAATATAAAGCAAATCTACGGACGTTGTGAAAGTAAAGAAGTGTTTTTCAAATGTTGGCTCAGGTAACAGATACGTTTCAAAATTAAACACCTCATTCCAATCTAGTTGCTCATATTGCCACCATGTCTCCCTAAACCTTGAAGAAGAAAAAGTATTCCATGGTTTATCATGAGTACAGTAATGGATAATAGTAGGCGATTCAAAGTTACGATCAAAATACCCTTGCCAATTTTCATAAAAGGCACCTAAATCATTTCCAACTTGAGCATTATACTTATCTTCTAACTTAAGCCAATTATTATCAAAAAGAAGATTGAGAACCCCTTGGTCTCCAAAAATTCCATTATCCAATTCTCGTTCTGTTATTTCCAGAAGTTTTTCTGTTACTCGATATCTCATCCAGTAAAGCGAGTTTATTAGCATAACACCTGAGTTAAAATGAATACCGTCTCCATCTAAGATAGCTGCTATCGGGTAGTCCCCTAATTCTATCTCAAACAACTTATCTAAGTTATCAACAACCAAAGTATCAATATCTAAATAAAGAACTTTCTCTGCATCAATAAGTTGCGGAATGTAGTACCTTGCATAAGCCATATAGGTAATATGGGCACGGGGCGTTTTAAATTCCTTAAAAGTATCATCAAAGAGTTTTACATCAAAAATACAACTATGACTATTTGATAAACGTCTTTGAATATTTCTAAACCATTCTGAAGCTATATCTTGATTTAAAATATAAATACTTACTCTATCATTGTGACATAAAATCGATTTTATAACTGTTTGAATCTGATTTAAAGATTTATTATCACCTGCCAAACAAATAACGTTATTTTTCACAATATTCCTTTCTAATATGTTCTTTAAATCGTTCATTCTTTAAATAATCAATAATATCCGTAACTCTCTCAAATTGTTTGCCTTGACCATGATAAGTTGTAGAAAGGGATAAAATATCTTTACCTAGTTTCTTCACTTGCTCCAGAACCTGAGTATCTGCATCACCATGATTAATATCAAGGTAAATATCTGAATTTTCAACTAGCTCATTTAATTTGAAACGATAAACAAGTGGATAAAGTTTTATATTTGAATACATTTCCAATTGTTTCAATTTTTCTGAAATTTGAGTATGGGCAGCAATATGAAATTGCCAGTTTGGTAAATCCTTAGCCAACCTCTCAATTCCTTCAATTGAATCTGAGTAAGTAAAAATGAAAGCTCGATGGATAGGTTGTAACACTTTCTTCAATGAAACATCTACACCATCATTGACTTGCCATCTTGTAAAAATATCGCTCCATTCAAGTTTATTATATTCCCACCATATATCGCGCCAACGAACGGATGTTTCAAGGTATTTCCATGGTTTTGTCGCTGTATAATGAATAACTTTAGGTAAATCTTTCATGCGATTTAATTGACGTTCAGACTGTTGGAATAGGTTATATAACATATCTGCTCCTGTATGATAGTTATAAGTTTCATCAAGTTCTAGCCAATTATCGCACAGTACATCATTCAAAACATCCTGATCATGATATTGAAGAGCCCCTTGGTTTTCTCTAGTATAATCTAACAGTCGCCGACTAATCCCTTGTTCTCGCCAAAAAATATTATTAATTAATAGCAAACCCGAATTAAAATAATCTTCTTTACCATCATATTCTTCGAGCAAATCATCTCGAACAGCCGCTACACCATATTTTGAAATATCAAGAGTAAATATCGATGTTAAATCACTGGTGATAATCATATCACAGTCTAAATATAGTACCTTATCTTCATGAATAACTTCAGGTATAAAGTATCGAAAGTAAGTAGGATAGGGCATCGGTTTTTGAAATTTAAAATGTTTAATTTCTTCATTAAAAATTTTAGTGTTAGATATTGTGCAATCTATTTTTTAGATAAATGATATTCCATCATTTGAAACCATTCAACTGGAAGATCGTCATTTAAGATATAAAAATCAATAAATTGATTATGAAAGCATATTGATTTAATTATAGTCTTAACTTGCTCTTGATAGCCAAAATCCGACGCTAACGCGATAGCTTTTCTATTTTTCATCTAAGAGGACCTACTTCCCTTATTCTTTTAACCATCTATTCAGGCATTGTTTCTGAGATAACTTCTATATTTTTTGTCGTATGTGCTGTAGAATCAAAGGCTAAAATCGGTTTATTCTCTTCTTTTATTTTATCTAGAATACCTTCTACTTCGTAGGAATGATTAATATCCAAGTACACATCACAGTTACGTATAAGCTCTTCCAAGATAGGGTTGATAACTAATTTATAAACTTTAATATTGCTATAAGTTTCTAGATTAGCTAATTTCTCTGAAATATCACTACGTGCTGCAATATGAAACTGATAATCTGGTAGAGCTTTTGCAAGTACTTCAATATGTTCTAATGTATCTGAGGCTGTTAATGTAAATAAATTCAGTGTTTTACCTGTTAACCTATTCAAATTTTTTTGTTGTTGAGCATAAATAACTGACCATTCTAAACCAAAATAATACCACCATTCTGAACGGTATCGCGATTGACTATATTTATTCCACGGTTTATCTTGACTATTATAATGAACAATAACAGGTTCGCAATCATCATAAAAATGATACAAATCTAGTCGCCCATATGCATTAATATTGACATCTTGACCAATCTGAACATTATATTGTTTACCGATATCTATCCAACGATTCTGAGTCAAAATATTAAGGTATTCTTGATTTCCTACCCCAACAGCAGAACCCTTATCAGCAATCCTCATAAGGCTATTATAAATTTCTTCTTTTTTCCATAATGAATTATTGATTAGCATAACACCTGAATTAAAACTAACTGGTGCTGCATCTCCATAGTAAAGCGTTGAAAAATGATCTGCTACAGCTCCTAATAAATTCTCTTCAAGGTTTATGTCAAATAGAGGATCCAAAGAACCCCTAACTATTACATCACTATCTAAATATAAAACTATCTCTTCTTCAAGGTGAATTGGAATAAACCATCTGAAAAATCCCGCCACACTGATATGGCTCAGAGTAGGTATCCCCTCAAAGACATCTGAACTTATGGGAATATTTTTTACTCTACAGTCAAACTGTTCTAAAGAATGGTTAAGGATATTAAACCATTCTACGGGAAAATCTGTGTTAATGATATAAATAGTTAAATGTTGATTATGACTAACAATAGATTTTATAGTTGTCATAACTTGATCACGATATTGGAAATCTACACCTAAAACAATTGTTTTCTTCATCGCTACCTCTATCTATAAAGCATATGCACAGCATCTATCAATAATTTTTTAGTGATATAACCATTTCGCAAGAGAGTTGCTATCTTCTCAACATTTTCCACATAGCTGTCATAAGTCTCTTTTTCCATATTATTAATTTTTTCAACAGCTTCTTCTAGCGTTTCAACTGTAAATCCTAATCCGTGTTGTTTGATAAAGTCTCTACTTGAAATATCATGGTTAGCAATAATTGGAAGTCCAGCAGCCAAGAAAGTAGATAATTTATACGAGGCATTCATCCTCGAATAACGACGCTCGACTAACTCCTCTCTATCTTCACTCCAACACAGGCCAAATCCTCCCCGCTTAGAAAGACTTAGCATCAATTCTACATCATCTTTCCAGCCCAGAGCATGAACATTTGCCTCAGAATTGAGTCTACTTCCGTCTCCATAATAGATGAGCGGAATATTTTCCTTCCAGTCATTGACAAAGGGAAAGCGTTGAATATCGCCTGCAAAACTAAGGACTTTTTGATATTCTGGACGAGGGAGGTCTATATTAACTGGATGATCCCATACTTCTTGATAAAGAACTTTAGAAGTAGTCATCCCTTTTTCAATTAGATAATCATGCATCGCTTTTGTAGGTAGAATAACAACATCCGAACGATTATACATGTCAATTACTCTATCTAATAAATAAAAATTAGACTCAAACATTAAGGGAACAATATCATGTACAAAAGTTATAATTCTAGCACCGTATGCCTGTAATTTATCTAGAAAAAGTTCATCAAATTCTGTTGAATTCCATGTAGGTACTTGAAAAACAACAATATCCCCTCTGCCTAATCCCGCAATGATACCATCCATCCTAGTACTTCTTTCACCATACGTTTCAGCATAATCATTATAAAAGTAGATTCCCATTTCATCATAACCAAGTTGACGTCCGACATCCTTAACTAGTTTTTGTGATATAAGGGCAATGCTACGCGGTGACTGCCCATATATACTTGTAATATGTACTCGCATTTTAGTTAATCTCTCTTTAAAACTCTCTCTTATCCAGACCATATCATACCAGTTAAATAATAGTTTTATTAACACTCATTGTACTAAAATGATCCAAAGCTTTTTTACATTATTTTTGAGTTTATCGTAATTGATAAACTTATTTTTAGAAATAAATTCCACTTCTTAATTCTATCATATTTTCTCAGAAAAACATTTCTTGTCACTTGATAAATATAGATTTACAAGGCTTTTTACGAACTTCTATAACAAAAAGGCATATCTCTCTAAAAATATTAAGAGATATGCCTTTTACCATGTCATTTAGTACTTTAAGAATTCACAGTACGTCTAGTTCTTATCTTTTTTAGATTTTTTCCTTCCCAAAAGAGTTGCCCCAGTCATTAAACCTAAACCTAAGGCAGTAGCAGTTACAGAATAATCTTGATCACCCGTAGAAGGTAAGGCAGAATACACCTTCTCTTTTGATGAATTAGAAGTAACTGAGCTTGAAGAACTTGTTGAAGCACTTGTGCTGGCTGACATTGAGGCACTCGTTGAGGTGCTGGTTGAAGCGCTGGTGCTGGCTGACGTTGAGGCGCTGGTGCTTGCACTTGTGGAAGCGCTAGTACTTGCTGACGTGGATGCACTCGTACTTGCACTTGTTGAAGCACTTGTGCTGGCTGATGTCGAGGCACTCGTTGAGGCGCTAATACTTGCACTTGTTGAAGCACTTGTGCTGGCTGATGTCGAGGCACTCGTTGAGGCGCTGGTGCTGGCTGACGTGGACGCACTCATGGAAGCGCTGGTACTTGCTGATGTCGAGGCACTCATGGAAGCACTTGTGCTAGCTGACATTGAGGCACTCGTTGAGGCGCTGGTGCTGGCTGATGTGGAAGCACTGGTACTAGCTGACGTTGAGGCACTTGTTGAAGCGCTAGTACTTGCTGACGTGGAGGCACTCGTTGAGGCGCTGGTGCTGGCTGACGTGGACGCACTCATGGAAGCGCTGGTACTTGCTGATGTCGAGGCACTCATGGAAGCACTTGTGCTAGCTGACATTGAGGCACTCGTTGAGGTGCTGGTTGAAGCGCTGGTGCTGGCTGATGTGGAAGCACTGGTACTAGCTGACGTTGAGGCACTTGTTGAAGCGCTAATACTTGCTGACGTGGAGGCACTCGTACTTGC
>NZ_GL636070.1:744868-747762 GCF_000186445.1 Streptococcus agalactiae ATCC 13813 | reverse complement strand
ACTTGCTGACGTGGAGGCACTTGTTGAAGCGCTAGTACTTGCTGACGTGGAGGCACTCGTTGAGGCGCTAATACTTGCACTTGTTGAAGCACTGGTACTTGCTGATGTCGATGCACTCATTGAAACGCTAGTACTTGCACTTGTTGAAGCGCTAGTACTTGCTGACGTCGATGCACTCGTACTTGCACTTGTTGAAGTGCTGGCTGATGTGGAAGCACTGGTACTAGCTGACGTTGAGGCACTTGTTGAAGCGCTAGTACTTGCTGACGTGGAGGCACTCGTTGAGGCGCTAATACTTGCACTTGTTGAAGCACTTGTGCTGGCTGATGTCGAGGCACTCGTTGAGGCGCTAATACTTGCACTTGTTGAAGCACTTGTGCTGGCTGATGTCGAGGCACTCGTTGAGGCGCTAATACTTGCACTTGTTGAAGCACTGGTACTTGCTGATGTCGATGCACTCATTGAAACGCTAGTACTTGCACTTGTTGAAGCGCTAGTACTTGCTGACGTCGATGCACTCGTACTTGCACTTGTTGAAGTGCTGGCTGATGTTGAAGCGCTGGTGCTGGCTGACGTTGAGGCACTTGTTGAAGCGCTGGTGCTTGCACTTGTTGAAGCGCTAATACTTGCTGACGTGGAGGCACTCGTACTTGCTGACGTTGAGGCACTTGTTGAGGCGCTAATACTTGCACTTGTTGAAGCGCTAGTACTTGCTGACGTAGAAGCACTTTCGGATAAAAATTTTTTTTCAGCATTCGCATCTGATTCTCCATCTACTTGAGTATATCCGTAAAAATCTTTAGAACCGTATGTTTGATTTATATCAGAAACAGTCGAATACAATACACCACTTTGTTTAGGTATTTTGACTAAAACAACATAAGATGTAGAGGAAGAAATAGAATTTGTTTTCCAATCTATGGTAATTTTAGAACCATCGTTAGTATAACTATACTGGGAAGTCACATCTTCAAACTCAGTCGAATCATAATTTTGATCCATACTATCTGTAAGATTTTTTGAATTAGTTTTTAGAATCTTTACTTCCGCATTTAATAAATTAACTGGTGAACCTGATGTTCCATCTGAACCGATAATAGTATATAGATTCCCAAGTCCTGATGCGAAATACATTTCCTTACCTTCAGGATTAATTTGAGTAATATAAGTTTCTGTCTGTTTTTCATCATCAATCTTCATGATCCGAGATCTTACATTTGTCTTAACATTAGTATGTTCTGTCACTGAAGGACTATTATACTGAACACGTTCCTCAATTGAAGCAACTTGATTGTTCAATGTTGCAGTAAAGCGCTGCTTATCTGAAGTCGTTTTGGAAACTTTTCTCTGATCAGGCCAAACTGGCAGCTTGACTTGAGCATTAATATTATTCAATGTAGAAGCATATTTTGTCCAGATGTATGTAATATTATGTGTTAAAGGACTATATGATCCCGTTGCTAATAACTGACCACTTGTATCTATTATATCTTGAACTTTTAGAGTAGTACCAACCCCTTGTGTATCAAGATTATCAGAAAGCTTTACAGTAAAGAAATCTCCCTCGTTAACAGAAGCGATTGAAAAGTAAAAGTTCAAAACAAGGTTTTCTGATTTATCTAATTTAACTGTTCCAGGCTTACTAAGAGTGTTATCTTTTAACGCAATATTAACTTTCTGAAACTCACTTGATACGTCTTTACCTAACATTTCAGTATCAGACACTTCTTCTAGTGGTATCAAGTCCATCTCCGAGCTCAAAGCTATCAAGTTCATACTCCTTGGTTGAATAACTGATTTTAATCTAATTGTCGGAGTTAGAGTCTCATTCCCAGTTTTATCGCTTGCAATCATTACTTGGGGTTTCTCTGGAGTTATAAGCGACTCATTTGACATTTTGGAAGTCTGTAACTCCGATTTTGGTTTTGTAATTTCAATTAGGCTAGATACTGAAGCATTTTTACCAGCATCAGTAACTAAGCTACTTTCTGTTACTATCTGGTTTGCCGAAAACGACTCTTTTCCTTTATCCGTTAAAGAAGCCTGAGTTTCAAGAATATTTGAAGCCTCACTTACACTTGTAGATTTTAAAGCACTTGTTGAAGCTGATTCTGAAAGACTTGATAGAGTACTTTCTGAGGTAGATGTACTTACAGATTCACTTACACTTGTTGATATTGACCCTGACATAGACATACTGATAGATTCACTAACACTTATTGAGGCTGACTCTGACATAGATACACTATTGGAGTCGATGATGTTTTTCGATACTGTCCCATTTTGATAATTTTGAACAGCAGTTGTTTTAACAGTCACTTCCGTTTGTTCTGCAAGTGTTGGTACAGAACTCGATTGTTCTTGAACGACTGGAGTCTCATCTGCATAAATACGACTGGTTAAACTCGCTCCACCTAGCAGAGCTCCAGCAGCTAGTAATCCTTTGAGATAGGTCAAATTTCCTGAAGATAGTCGGTCTTCTTTTTCAATATTTTGAACACACACATCTGCTTCAACAGTTGCTCTCCCTTTAATCGCTTTAAATAGATTAAAATGCGACATTATTGTTCTTACCCAGTTTTTTCCTGATTTATGCATCTTGACTCTACTCTTAGAATCTACAACTGTTAACTGCTTGCCAAAAGTCTTTTTGGACATGTTTCCTCCATATTTAAATATTTTTTTATATTTTGTTTTGATTTAAAAACATAACAGTAAAATTAAGTGATTAGAAATCTATCTTATTAAACACAAAAATAATGATACCGTTAAGCACGTAGATACATCATTTTTATACAGATATAAACCTTACAATTGATTTTTAGTATGATTTCATAAGAATCTCAGCTGGTGCTTAATAAACCTTTACAAGGATATCATTAATTATTACTAAA
>NZ_GL636070.1:734821-742600 GCF_000186445.1 Streptococcus agalactiae ATCC 13813 | reverse complement strand
AATTATTATTTTATAAGGTTAAAATATTTGAAACATTTTATATTATTCCTTATTATAGTATTAATGAGTGAAAGGAGTTGCGTAATATGATAGAAAATTTTTTAGAAAAAAATATCCTTAATAAAGTTAAATTACTTACTTTATGTTATGATACCCCCTCACTATCCTTAGATACCGCCTGTAACCGACTCCACTTATCACCAGTTGAGCTTAAAAACTATTGTCATGAATTAAATGTTTTATTTGGTCATAAACTTTCTATCCATATCCAAAAAGAACGGATTTTATGTAAGCTAAATAAACTTACTCAAGAAGAGGCCTTAAAAATAGTTTATAATGAGTCAGACACTTTACAACTTCTTAAATTTTTAATTGATGACTCGTCTGATAAAAAATCTCTAGTAGCTTTTGGAAATGATCTCTTCTTATCTCGTTCTTCTGTCTATCGTCTGCGAGAAAATTTATTTCCTTTAATTAAATATTTAGGATTATCCTTATCTAAAAATACCATAGTAGGTGACGAATATCGCATTAGATATCTCATCGCATACCTCACTACTAAATTTGGTATTAAAATTTACGATCTGTCTGCTCTAGATATTAAGATTATTCGACAATTTTTATTTGAGAGTGGTACTAATATAAGACCTACTACGCACCTTTCTGATATCTTTATTTTTTTTGATACGCTTTTCATTTTAACCTGGAAACGTCACCATCATAAAGTTAAAATTCCAAACTCCAAACTTTTCTCTTCTCTTAAAAAAATCTTTATTTATGAGGAGCTGAATACATGTGTAAAAAGTATCATTCAACCTTACTTGAATGTTATTTTTAATTCAGAAGATATGGATTATATTTTTCTTATCTATCTTACAAGCGCTAACTCTTTTGCTGCTCAAAAATGGACTGAAACACATGTCGATGAAGTGTTAGCTATTTTTAAAAGTCTTCCTAAATTCCAAATGCTACTACTACCTTTGAAAGCAGCTCTTCCATACTCTGACACCTACTACGATGAGCTAGTGAAAGTCACTATTTACTTTTCTCGAAACTTCATAGTTGGTCTGAATCAATTAATTCCTGAAACAATTAGTTTTCCTTCAACATTCTATCCTGGAAATTCTAAACTAATACCCATTATCGAACCAATAGTCACACATTGGCTAACTGAAATTGGGGAATCAACTTTAAAAAAACAGCACTTTTTCTTATTCTGTGCTCATCTGGAAAGGGTGATAAAAAATAATATGCCTCCTATAAGAGTTGTGTTGTTAACAACTGATTTCATTAATAATCAAATCTTCAAAGACTATCTATTACAATCTCTTTCCTTAGAGAAAATAAACTTTCATTCCTATTACTTATTAAGAGATAATGTTAGTCAAGTATCAACTCTAAAACCTGATTTAATCATTACCGATCAAAAACTAGTTCCATATGTCACAAAGGAATTAGCTACAAATAGTTTAGTCGCTCATATTGATTACAACGATACACCCTCTCAAATCAGTAATATCCAAACTATTATTTCTAATATTAAAGAAGAAAAATATCGAAAAATCTTTGATAAAATATAACATCCACCTACTGTATTCTTTTGATTTCAATTATTAATAAAACGACTAGAGCACTTCATTAACTACTCTAGTCGTTTTATTAATTCTGTTCATCGTATTAATCGATTGCTTTTAGTTTTAAAATAACATCTCGGATTTGTGCAGCTAGCTCAAAGTCCAATAATTCAGCTGCTTCTTGCATTTGCTTTTGAAGAGCTTTAATTTCAGCTTGCCTTTCTTTCTTAGATAAACTACTGTAATCGACAATTTTTTCAGGTTTATCGCTGTCATTACTTTTAGTAATAGCAATTAAATCACGGATTTCTTTTTTAATTGTTTGTGGCACAATTCCATGCTTTTCATTATAGTCCATTTGTAAACGGCGACGGCGAGCGGTTTCATCCATAGCTCTTTGCATAGAATCTGTTATTTTATCAGCATACATAATAACATGACCATTACTGTTACGTGCTGCACGTCCGATTGTTTGGATAAGACCACGCTCATTACGAAGGAAACCTTCCTTATCAGCATCTAAGATTGCAACAAGGGAAACCTCAGGAACATCTATTCCTTCACGTAAGAGATTAATACCAATTAAAACATCAAACACACCAAGTCGTAGATCACGAATAATCTCTGTACGTTCTAGGGTTTTAATATCGCTGTGCATATACTTAACTTTAACTCCCATTTCTTTGAGATAATCTGTTAAGTCTTCTGCCATACGCTTTGTCAATGTTGTAATAAAGGTACGCTCACCTTTTTCAGTCCTCAAATTGATTTCGCCAAGCAAGTCATCCATCTGCCCCATACTTGGTCTAACTTCAACTTCTGGATCAAGAAGTCCTGTTGGCCGGATAATTTGCTCAACAACCGTATCTGTTTGCCCCATTTCATAGTCTCCTGGCGTTGCAGATACATAGACAATTTGATGGACATGGCTTTCGAATTCTTCACGACGAAGTGGACGGTTATCTAAGGCAGATGGTAAACGAAAACCGTAATTAACCAACATTTCTTTACGCGAACGGTCTCCATTATACATCCCTTTGATTTGCCCCATTGTCATGTGACTCTCATCAATCATAATCAAAAAATCTTCTGGGAAGAAATCTAACAAAGTAAAAGGTGGCTCACCTTCACTTCTACCATCCATGTGACGTGAGTAGTTCTCAACACCATTTGTATATCCCATTTCACGAAGCATTTCAATATCATATTCTGTCCTTTGTCGAATACGTTGCGCTTCAATCAATTTCCCTTCTTTTTCAAAAAGTTCTACTTGATTTTCCATTTCAGCTTGTATTTTTGAAATAGCTTCTTCCATATGTTCATCATTTGTCATAAAGTGTGTTGCTGGGAAAATAGCTAAATGTTCCACTTCTCCTAGCACACGCCCTGTTAACGATTCTATTTCTCTTATACGATCAATTTCATCACCAAAAAATTCAATTCGAAAGGCATGCTCATCACGACTCGCAGGAAAAACTTCTACAACATCGCCACGAACGCGAAATTTTCCACGTTGAAAATCAATATCGTTACGCTCAAATTGAATATCAACGAGATTGTTCAATAACTGATCACGTGAAATTTCTTGACCTGGCCTAAGGCTAACAACACTGTCTGCATACTCTTTAGGAGAACCTAAACCGTAAATACAAGAAACAGATGCTACAACAATAACGTCATTTCTTTCTAATAACGAAGAAGTCGCTGAGTGACGTAATTTGTCAATTTCGTCATTGACTGAACTATCTTTTTCAATATAAGTATCCGAAGAAGGCACATAAGCTTCTGGTTGATAATAATCATAATATGAAACAAAGTACTCTACGGCATTGTCAGGAAAAAATTCTTTAAACTCTCCATAAAGTTGGCCTGCTAGGGTTTTATTATGTGCAATCACCAAGGTTGGCTTGTTAACTTGGGTGATAACTTGGCTCATTGTGTAGGTTTTACCAGTACCAGTAGCACCTTTTAAAATCTGAGCTTTTTCCCCTCCTTCAATATTGTCAACCAACGTTTCAATAGCTTGAGGTTGATCTCCCGAAGGACTATATTTGGAAACTAATTTAAATCGGTTAGTATCTTTTCTATCTATCATTTCTTTACCTCGATTACTTTATTTTAACATAGAAAAAAGAAAAAGACTGAGCTGCAACACTCAATCTGTTTCTTCAGTCTTAATTAGCCATAGAAGGTATATAATTGCAGCTAAGAGAACAAAAATAGAAATCAAACTTCCTTCTATTCCGAATGCACCACCTGATATCCAGTCCGGTGCGTTTTCTTTAACGGTAAAATGCAAAAGAGATGCTCCTGCTTTCTGACCACTTACTGCAATACCATAGAGATTACCTTGGCTAAAATTCCAAGCTCCATGTAAGGCTGCAACGCTCCAAATATTACCACTTTTAATCATATACAAGGACATTAAAACTCCCGAACATATAATACTTACAATAGAAAGAAAAGTGACATGGGCATTTACCAAGTGCAAAACGCCAAATAAAGTGGATGAGACCCCTATGGCAACAGCTAAATGAAAACGATGATTAATTAGAGGAAGAAGCCACCCTCGTGTTAGCAATTCTTCCGTACCGCTTTGAATAAGCCAAAAAGGAAGGAGAGTTACAACATAGAAAATCGTTGCCTTAGAAACATCATAGCTATGAAAGTCAAGTCCTCCCAATATATAAGCAGTGATGACAGAAATTGAAAATAGAATAAAACCTATACTCCAGCCTTTTATAAGTGACCACAGAGTTCTTTTAAACTTTGTAGAAAACCCCAATTCTGAAAAAGGTCTTTTTTCTACGAATTTTACCCAGATAAGCAAAAGGAATGCTGAAAAACTAAAGGTTCCTAATTCTCCATAGATATTATTAAATAAATTAATAAACTCAAAAAAAGTATAGGAAGAAAACTTATAGAGTACAGAAGACACTAGAACAATTCCCACACCACCTAGAGTTAGACCAACGAAAAAAAATAGGTATACCATAAAACAAGCAAATAACAATAATAGCCATGACGGCCAGTTTTTATAGACAGCGAACTGACTATTTAAAATCCTTTTATTCATAATAATCCTAAATACTTTTTGTGTGATAACACTAGAACGATTATATCATAATACTAACTAAAGATATATATAAAATTAACATAACATACATGTTACGTTTTCTAACATAGAAATGACATTTTGTTGCTCTATCTTATTTATTTTGATATAATAAAACACATATTTATAAAAAGGAGATTTACATGAAGCACAAGTTAAAAGCTTTTACGCTTGCTTTACTCTCAATATTCTTTGTGTTTGGTGGAAAGGTCAGTGCAGAGACTGTGAATATTGTTTCTGATACAGCATACGCTCCATTCGAATTTAAAGATTCTGATCAAACTTATAAAGGAATCGATGTTGACATCGTTAACGAAGTCGCTAAGCGTGCTGGCTGGAATGTTAACATGACGTATCCAGGTTTTGATGCCGCAGTTAACGCTGTTCAATCTGGACAGGCAGACGCGCTAATGGCCGGAACTACTGTTACTGAAGCACGTAAAAAAGTCTTTAATTTCTCAGATACTTATTACGATACTTCCGTTATTCTTTATACTAAAAATAATAATAAAGTCACAAACTACAAACAACTAAAAGGAAAAGTAGTCGGTGTAAAAAATGGAACAGCTGCTCAAAGCTTCTTAGAGGAAAATAAATCTAAATACGGCTATAAAGTTAAAACATTTGATACAAGCGACCTAATGAATAACAGCCTTGATTCTGGTTCTATTTACGCCGCTATGGACGATCAACCAGTTGTGCAATTTGCGATAAATCAAGGAAAAGCTTACGCCATTAACATGGAAGGCGAGGCAGTTGGTAGCTTTGCATTTGCTGTCAAAAAAGGTAGTGGACACGATAACCTAATTAAAGAATTTAACACAGCTTTTGCACAAATGAAATCAGATGGCACTTATAATGACATCATGGATAAATGGCTTGGGAAAGACGCTACAAAAACAAGCGGCAAAACAACAGGTAATGCCAATGAAAAAGCAACTCCTGTAAAGCCAAGTTATAAAATTGTTTCTGATTCTTCATTCGCACCATTCGAATATCAAAACGGTAAAGGGAAATATACTGGTTTTGATATGGAATTAATCAAGAAAATTGCTAAACAGCAAGGTTTTAAACTTGATATCTCAAATCCAGGTTTTGATGCCGCTTTAAATGCTGTCCAATCTGGACAAGCTGACGGTGTTATTGCAGGAGCCACAATCACAGAAGCACGCCAAAAAATCTTTGATTTTTCTGACCCTTATTACACATCTAGCGTTATCTTAGCGGTGAAAAAAGGAAGCAATGTCAAATCATACCAAGATTTAAAAGGAAAAACAGTTGGTGCTAAAAATGGTACTGCCTCATATACTTGGTTATCAGACCACGCAGATAAGTACAACTATCATGTTAAAGCATTTGATGAAGCATCTACAATGTATGATAGTATGAACTCAGGTTCAATTGATGCTCTAATGGATGACGAAGCAGTTCTTGCTTACGCTATTAATCAAGGTCGTAAATTTGAAACACCTATCAAAGGTGAAAAATCAGGCGATATCGGATTTGCAGTGAAAAAAGGGGCAAATCCAGAATTAATTAAAATGTTTAACAACGGTCTTGCTTCACTCAAAAAATCGGGTGAGTACGATAAACTTGTTAAAAAATACCTTTCCACAGCCAGCACTTCTTCAAACGATAAAGCTGCTAAACCTGTAGATGAATCAACTATTTTAGGGTTAATTTCTAATAACTACAAACAATTGCTATCTGGTATTGGAACTACTTTAAGTTTAACTCTTATCTCATTTGCGATTGCTATGGTTATTGGTATTATCTTTGGTATGATGAGCGTATCACCAAGTAATACTCTCCGCACAATTTCAATGATTTTTGTTGATGTTGTCCGTGGTATTCCACTCATGATTGTGGCCGCTTTTATTTTCTGGGGTATTCCTAATTTAATCGAAAGCATCACAGGTCACCAAAGTCCAATTAATGACTTCGTTGCTGCTACTATCGCTCTTTCTTTAAATGGTGGTGCGTACATTGCTGAAATTGTACGTGGTGGTATTGAAGCTGTTCCTTCTGGTCAAATGGAAGCAAGTCGTAGTTTAGGTATTTCTTACGGCAAAACTATGCAAAAGGTTATCTTGCCTCAAGCAGTACGCCTTATGTTACCAAACTTTATCAACCAATTTGTCATCTCATTAAAGGATACAACAATTGTATCAGCAATCGGACTTGTGGAACTCTTCCAAACTGGTAAAATCATAATTGCACGTAACTATCAATCATTCCGTATGTATGCTATCCTTGCAATTATGTATCTTGTAATCATTACCCTTCTCACCCGTCTAGCAAAACGTTTAGAAAAGAGGCTTAAATAATGGCAGAATTAAAAATTGATGTCCAAGATTTACACAAGTCGTATGGGCAAAATGAAGTTTTAAAAGGTATTGATGCTAAATTTTATGAAGGTGATGTTGTTTGTATTATTGGACCTTCTGGTTCAGGAAAATCAACTTTCCTTCGCACATTGAACTTACTTGAATCAATCACAAGTGGAAAAGTTGTTGTGGACGGCTTTGAGTTATCAAATCCAAAAACAGACATAGACAAAGCACGTGAAAATATCGGAATGGTATTTCAACACTTCAATCTTTTCCCACATATGTCAGTTCTTGAAAACATCACTTTTGCTCCTATTGAACTTGGTAAAGAATCTAAAGAAGCAGCTGAAAAGCATGGGATGGAATTACTTGAAAAAGTTGGTTTAGCCGATAAAGCTAATGCCAAACCAGATAGTTTATCTGGAGGACAAAAACAACGTGTAGCTATCGCAAGAAGCTTAGCGATGAATCCAGATATCTTACTTTTTGACGAACCAACTTCTGCACTTGATCCAGAAATGGTTGGAGACGTTCTCAATGTTATGAAAGATTTAGCTGAACAAGGCATGACTATGTTAATTGTGACACACGAAATGGGATTTGCTCGTCAAGTTGCCAATCGTGTTATCTTTACAGATGGTGGTCGTTTCCTCGAAGATGGGACACCTGAGCAAATCTTTGATACACCTCAACACCCACGTCTCCAAGACTTCCTTAATAAAGTTTTAAACGTTTAATAAAAAAAGATGACTTCGTGTCA
>NZ_GL636070.1:709144-733185 GCF_000186445.1 Streptococcus agalactiae ATCC 13813 | reverse complement strand
CCTAATCACAAACAAATTATAATAGGATAAGTTTTCTTCTAAAATTAGCAAAACATCAGCTAGAATGTTTGAATAATGTTGCACAAGGGCTTTCAGTATGATAATATAGCAGTATGAAAGACTATATTAACAGAATATTGCACTTTATTAAAGAACATATGATTTATCATGTCAACTTTATAGATGACTTTTTAGATATTAAATGGGAAAAGGTGAGTAACATCCATTTAAGGTTTTGGACAACTATTATTGCTTATCTAGTTATTTTTATCTTAAGTATCTCTACCGTAATTCTTAACCTTGTACTTCTTTTTCAAGGATTCTTAACGCAAAACCCTATTATTTACTTACTATTTTTTATAACTTTAGTTTGTGCTTTTTATTTTGCTTATAAATTTATTACTTATACTCCAACCATTGTAAAAAATGCTCTTCAGTATATCAAAAAGCTCAAAAACGTTTAAAATAATAAAGTAATCTGTACCTTAACACTCTATCAATTATGTTTTAGAGTCTTTTTTCATACCCAAAATAACTAAAAAGGATAGTTACTTAACTATCCTTTTTCTTTTGCTAATTTTTCGCGTTCTAAACGAAGTTTACGATTAGGATTTAATGTGTTAAAGAGTTCTTCTAATTTTTCAGCATTCCAGACATCGGCCGCTGAAACAAAGTTCCCATCTTTATCACGAAATGATATCGGTTTATCTCCCATAAAAAACCTCCAATCAAGTACTGCATTAATCTACAAATTCAAATTCGAAGTTACCTATACGAACAATATCTCCATCCTTAGCTCCGCGCTCTCGAAGGGCTTCATCAACGCCCATACCACGTAACTGACGAGCAAATTTCATTATTGATTCATCGCGTTCCATATTTGTCATAACAAAGAGTTTTTCTAGCTTATCACCATACAATACCCACGTTGCATCATCATCACGTGTAATCTCAAATGGACGTTCATCTTCGTTAAATCCATAGTATGCTTCATCTTCTTGCATGTCAGTTTCGTCATAAAGAAGAAACTCTTCTGTATTGGCTAATAATTCAGCCGTCGCATCCATAAGGTTCTCTAGTCCTTGATGTGCTAAACTTGAAATTGGAAAAATCATAGGAATGTCATCAAACTCATCATAGTTTGCAGCTAATTTTTCTTTGAATGCTGCCAAATTCTCTTCTGAATCAGGCATGTCCATTTTATTGGCAACAATAATTTGCGGACGTTCCATCAATCGAAGATTGTAAGTTTCCAACTCATTATTAATTGAAACATAGTCATCGTAAGGGTCTCGTCCTTCACTTGCCGACATATCAATAACATGTAGAATAACACGTGTACGCTCAATATGTCTAAGAAACTGAGTTCCTAATCCGACACCTTGACTAGCTCCTTCAATCAAACCAGGGAGATCAGCCATTGCAAAGCTATCACCTGATTTTGTACGAACCATCCCTAAATTAGGGACAATTGTCGTAAAATGATAGGCACCAATTTTAGGCTTTGCTGCTGAAACAACACTAAGTAGCGTCGACTTCCCAACCGATGGGAAACCAACGAGACCAACATCAGCCAAAATTTTTAATTCTAATTGTAATTCACGTTCTTCGCCAGGCTCCCCATTTTCAGCAATTTCAGGAGCTGGATTACGTGGGGTTGCAAAGCGAATATTTCCACGACCACCGCGGCCACCTCTGGCTACAACGAATTCCTGATCATGCTCCACAAGGTCGGTAATAACCTTACCTGTATTAGCGTCACGAACAGTTGTTCCAGGTGGTAATGACACAATAAGGTCTTCTGCACCTCGACCGTGCATACCTTTAGTCATCCCTTTTTCACCAGCTTTTGCTTTAAAATTACGGTTATATCGAAAATCCATCAAAGTTCGTAAACCTTCGTTTACTTTAAAAATGACCGATCCGCCTTTACCGCCATCACCGCCCCACGGGCCTCCATTGGGGACATATTTCTCACGACGAAAAGCAACCATGCCATCACCACCGCGACCTGCCTTAACACTAATTTTGGCAGTATCTAAAAACATACTCATTTCTAAAATTCCTATTCTTTATTCTATTCAGTATAAAAAAACGCTTTACAGCGTTTCTCATTACATGATTGCACTAATAGCACCAAATACCAAACCACCAACTGTTACTAGTACCATCAAAATAACAACAAAAAGAGTTAGTTTTTCAAACCCAGTTTTTTTTCGTTGTCCGTTATCTCCAAAAGCCACTCATGTCACCTCATTTACTGAATATATAGTTAAGTCTATATTAACACGAAACGTCTTATTTCGCAAACTACAAACCGTTAGCTTAAATATATCTTTATTAAATCGCTTCCATATTTCCTTGTGCTTTATAAGAGTTTATGATAAATTATAAAAAATAGTAAATTTAAAGGAGCTAGTATGGTTTTACAAGATTTCGACAACCTTTTAAAAAAATATGCCCAATTAATTATTTCTAAAGGTTTAAATGTCCAAAAAGGGCACACTCTCGCTTTAACAATCGATGTGGAACAAGTCCACTTAGCAAGGCTTTTAACTGAAGTCGCTTATGAAAAGGGAGCAAGTGAAGTTATTGTTGATTATACAGATGATTTTATCACGCGCCAGCGACTACTTCATGCTTCAGACGAAGTTCTCACGAATGTTCCACAGTATACCGTTGATAAATCTTTAGCGCTATTAAATAAGAAAGCTAGTCGATTAGTTGTGAAATCTTCTAACCCTAACGCTTTCGCTACTGTTGATCCTAAACGTTTATCTGAAACAACTAGAGCAACCGCTATTGCCTTAGAGGAACAAAGTAGAGCAATACAAGCTAATAAAGTATCTTGGAACGTAGCTGCAGCTGCTGGTAGAGAATGGGCTGCACTTGTCTTCCCAGAATTAAAAACAAGCGACCAACAAGTTGATGCTCTTTGGGATACCATTTTCAAATTAAATCGTATTTATGAAGATGATCCTATTGGTGCTTGGGACGCACATGAAGCTAAATTATTAGAAAAAGCTACTAGACTAAATCAAGAACAATTTGATGCTCTTCATTATACCGCACCAGGTACAGATTTAACGCTTGGTATGCCTAAAAATCATATTTGGGAGGCAGCCGGTAGTCTCAACGCTCAGGGAGAGACTTTTATCGCTAATATGCCTACTGAAGAAATCTTTTCAGCACCTGATTACCGTCGTGCAAATGGGTATGTGACAAGTACAAAACCTCTCAGTTATGCTGGCGTTATTATCGAAAATATGACGTTTACCTTTAAAGACGGTAAAATTATCAATATCACTGCAGAAAAAGGGCAAGAAACAATCCAACGCTTAATCGAGGAAAATGATGGGGCAAGATCGCTTGGGGAAGTTGCACTTGTCCCACATAAAACACCAATTTCACTGTCTGGACTGATTTTCTTTAATACTTTATTCGATGAAAATGCCTCTAATCACCTCGCTATTGGATCTGCATATGCCTTCAATGTAGAAGGAGGAACAGAAATGACAAGTCAAGAATTGGATGAAGCTGGTTTAAATCGTTCTTCAACACATGTTGATTTTATGATTGGTTCAGAACAAATGGATATTGATGGTATTCGTGCAGATGGAACTGCTGTCCCAATCTTTAGAAATGGCGAATGGGCTATTTAAATATAAAAAGGAGGTTAGTCCTCCTTTTTATATTTAATAAAGTTTCATTTTCTTATTGTAAAGACTTAATGATAACAGAATAATCCCTCCCGTAGATGCTATTACAGTATCTGAGTGGCTATCTCCTGTTTTAGGAAGTTCCTTTTTAGGCTTATTATGGCCTTTTTTCTCATCACTTGCTTTTGAAGATGATGATTCATCGCGATCCGCTTCTTCTTGATCACTACTTGATTTACTAAAATTCTTAATACTATCTTCTGAAATTAATACTTTTGTTCCACTAGAAATATCCTTATTATTGCCAATTTCTGTCTTCGTGCTACCATCAGGCTTGTTCTCTTCACTAGGTGAGGGTTGCGATGGTTCTGTTGTAGGTGGATTAGTTGAGGGATTTGTTTCTGGTTCACTTGATGAACTCGATTCATTTTCAGAAGAAGAACCAGTACTAGACTGGTCTAGTTCATCTGATCTTTTCTCCTCAGATAAGGTCGTAGTCACGACACTCGTGTCAGTATTCTTATCACTTGTATCAGCATAACCGATTGATGAATAAGTAGCACATGTTAAGACAGTAAGTGCTACCATCGTTAAAATCTTATTTTTCACTTTCATATTATTTCCTATTTTATAATTCCTTACACCTTTATTATAATTTATTACAACATAAAAATCGAAAATATGATACTAAAAAGTGAAAAACAGGAATTATTTTACATTACAATCAACTTTTCTGATTCTTTTTGTTACAAAGCTAAAACAAGCTAATAAAAGCGTTACCACTAAAGCTGGAGATAGACTTGATTCTGTATCACCTGTTTTAGGAAGTGCTTTTTGATATGCCATTACGGATGGTTTATTTTTAACAGACGATTTCATCCATTTTTTAGAGATAGATACTTGAGTAACTTGTGAATTTTCTTCTAAATTTACTAATGATGAATGAGCTTTAAAGAGGGGGGGAGTAGGCTGTATTAGGCCAGTAGATGGTTTCACTTCTTTATCTATTATTCTTTGCCATTTAACATTAAAACCATGATATTTTTCAAAGAAAGTTGCAAATTTAATTAATACCATATCATAGTTTGCACCTGCCATTAACATCGTCCCTATGGGTAAACCAGACTCAGATAAGTAAGTCGGGATACTGATAGCTGGGAGTCCTGTCATATTAGCAATTTGTGTAAAAGGTGTTCTACGCAACATAGGCTCCCACTGGCGATTAAAGAGAGCAATTCTTTCTTCTTGGCTCAAGTTTTCCATATTATAAATCGCTCTTTTATCTTCCTCTGTTACATATGGATCTGTATTTAGAGGGGCTAAACTTGCGGTCGTTGGCGATAAGAAAATAGGAAATTGCTTGTGAAGATTCTCCATTGCCTTACGATAATCATCCATATGTTTTTGGGCTTCCATAATAGATTTCTTAAGTTCAGCCTTATCTGAATTTTGATAAATAACATGAACTGCCCAAGTAATGGGATCAACGTCTTCTTTAGTAAAACCATGTTTTTTTAAGTCTTTTTCAATTGTTGAAAAAGCTCCTCCCATGCCAATAGCCAAGGTTGAATAATCACGCATTAATGCTCTACCATCAATTGGTAAGTCTATCTCTGTCACTTTGAATCCTTGTTTTCTTAAGAATGTGACGTTGTCCATAATAGCATTTTTAGCATCTTGACTAACTTCTGTTCCCATTGGTGATTTCAAAGTATAAGCAATTGGTAAAGATTTTAAATCATTAACTGATACTAGCGTTTGATCGCTTTTCTTTAGGTAAGTTAACAATGTTTCTGCGTCTCTAGATGACTTAGTTAATGGAAAATGAACTGCTGTACTATACGAATCTGGCTTTTCATTACTCACCAATCCTCTTGTTGGTTTTAAACCTACTAAGCCCGTCCAAGAAGATGGAATACGGATAGAACCACCAGCATCACTGCCGCTAGCAATTGGCGTCATCCCGCTAGCAATGGCTGCTGCACTTCCACCAGAAGAGCCACCAGCATTATGATCAAGATTCCAAGGGTTATGCGTTGGACCGTATAATTTAGAGTCTGTTATATTACGCCACCCATACTCTGGAAAGTTCGTTTGTCCTAAAATAATAAATCCTAAATCTTTATATTTTTTGACATAGCTACTGTCAAATGTGCTAATTTTTCCATCTGCATAGATCAAGCCATTATTGGTTTCACCACCTTTAATACTGTGCCCTAACCCCTTGACTAACAAGGGAACACCTAAAAACGGCTGATTGGTATCTTTAAGTTTTCTAGCCTCTTCAATAGCTTCTTGGCGTCTAGTAGTAATGACTGCATTTAAAGATGGGTTTTCTTTAGCAATAATATCGTATGCCATATTAACGAGTTCCTCACTAGTAACTTGACCACTTCTCACCATGTTGGCTAAATCTTGACCATCTTTTTGTTTGTAAGTCTCTTCAGTTAACTTAGTAGAAGTACTCTCAACGACAGGACTTGATCGAGTTGTTTTTAAAGCATCTGGAGCTGAAATATGATGAGGCGTGTCAACTGTTGTAAGCGCCGCAGAATTATCTGGTTTTACTTGACCTATTACAGATTGTCCTGATTCTGATACAAATTTTGCGGTAGGATTACTGTCATTAGTTTGAACGATAGTATTTGTAGTAGGAACTACTGAAGCACTTGTCTCAGTACTATTAGCATAGATACTGCTAGTATTCATTGCAGCAGCTAACGTTAAAACCGTCACCGTATTAAGAATAAAGTATTTACGTTTCATTTGATCTTCCAATCTAAAAAAGTATACGTTTACATTATAATCTAAGTGTTATCAAATTGCTAAAATATTAACTGTTGTTTTATATTATTGCATATATTTTTCTAATTTTTCTATTTCTTTTATTGTTAGCCGTCTCCATTGTCCACTTTCTAGCTGTTTATCTAATTGTAGATTTCCCATACTTAGACGCTTTAGCTCTAAGACTTCCTTACCACACGCAGCAACCATACGTTTAACTTGATGGAATTTTCCTTCCTTAATGGTGATTTTAACAAGACTCTGATTCTTCACCTGATTTACTTCCACAATTTCTAATAATGCTGGTAAACAAGTAAAATCTTTCAGAATAATTCCTTTATCAAATGCCAAAATATCGTCTTCTGTCATTATCCCTGAGATTTTTGCCTCATAGCATTTATCAACGTGTTTTTTAGGTGATAATATTTTATGCGCTAATTCCCCATTATTAGTTAATAACAAAAATCCTGTTGTATCAATATCTAAACGCCCCACTGGGAAAACAGCTTTATCTCGAGCAGTTTTGTCTAGCAAATCTAACACGGTTTTATGCGAAGGATCATCCGTTGCTGATATAACACCTTTGGGTTTATGAAGCATATAATAAACAAACTTTTCATATGACACTAGAGTTCCATTATATTTAATCTCATCTCTATATTCATCTACCTGTACTTTTGGAGATGTCTCGCTATTACCATTAACACTAATCTGCTTTTTTTTCAATATTAATTTGACTTGAGTACGTGAACCAAGTCCGCATTCTACTAAAAATTTATCAAGTCTCATTTAGATGTTATAACCTCTTTCGATAATGATATATTGTAAAGGATTTTACCATATTCATCCTTTATTACTACTTTTCTAGTAATACTATCATTAATATATTCTCCTCGTCAATGGAGGTCTTAATGGTTCTCTTAACTTTAAGGAACTATCCCACATAAAAAAGATGGAAATACATTTCCATCTTTTCTTATTAAAATGAGACATTATCTGGATCTTTGGGTTTAATACCTGAATCTAGTTGTATTAAGGTAGCAATATCATCTTCGTTTAATTGAAAATCAAAAATATCAAGGTTTGCTTCAATATTTTTGGGAGTCGCTGACTTAGGTAATGGTAAAAAGCCATTATCAAGTGACCAGCGAAGAGCTACTTGTGCAACTGATTTACCATATTTTTCAGCAATAGCTTTTATAGATTCATTTTCAAAAATAGCACCTGTTCCAAATGGACTGTAAGCTTCTAATAAGATATCATTTCCTTTACAGAAGCGAACCAAATCCTCTTGAGCACAACCTGGTGCTAGGATAATTTGATTAACCATAGGTTTTATTTCGGCAGTTTCAAATAAAGCCTCTAAGTGATGTTTCATGAAATTCGAAACACCAATAGCTTTTACCTTTCCTTCTTTATAAGCTTCTTCCATCGCTTTCCAAGTGCCTGCATTCCCAGCTTTCCACGCATCATTTTCACGAAGAGCTTTTGGATTTGGCCAATGAATCAAAAGAAGATCAATATAATCAACACCTAATTTCTGCAGAGATTCATCAATAGAAGCTTTGGCTAAATGATAGTCATGTTTGTCATTCCAAATCTTAGTTGTCAAAAAGATACTTTCTCGTGCCAAACCACTGTCTCTTATAGCACGTCCAACACTGTGTTCGTTGCCATAAATCTGAGCAGTATCAATATGAGTATAACCAACTTTTAAAGCATGAGTCACTGCTTTATAAGCTTCTTCACCTTCAGTTAGTTGCCATGTCCCAAAACCAATTTTAGGAATGTTAAGAGTATTCGATAGAGTATATGTTTCCATAACAATCTCCTTTTCTATGTGACAAAAATGAATTTCATAGTGAAAAACATCTATTTTAAACATCTAAATGATAGTTTGATATATGGTATTATCCCCTCCTTATGTAAAATTATATAACTTTCTTCATCAAAACCCTATCATTTTGTTCATTCCCTTTATTTTTCTGACAGTCATTAGAATTTTGTAGCTCTACTTTGCCACGATACCGCCTGCTGAGATTTTTTCTAAATTGTGATATGATAGCATTAATAACAGGAGGATCTAAAATGACAAAAGAAGATATCAAAAAACAAGTTCGAAGAGCTTTTGATTTTCGTATGGCGATTCGTGTTTATAATAATAATGATATTCCTAAAGAAGATATGGAGTATATTTTAGACACTGCTTGGTTGAGTCCTTCTTCAGTCGGTTTAGAAGGCTGGCGATTTTTAGTACTAGATAGACAAACAATTGCAAAATTTCGAGATAAACTTAAGGAAGTTGCTTGGGGAGCACAATATCAACTAGATACTGCTAGTCACTTTGTTTTACTACTAGCTGAAAAAGGTGCTTATTATAACGCTGATAGCATGATCAACAGTCTCGTTCGACGTGGTCTAGGTGATCCAGCCGCCCTTGAGAGTAGGATACCTCTCTACAAATCCTTCCAAGAAAACGATATGAAAATTGATTCTGAACGTTCTCTTTGGGATTGGACAGCAAAACAAACTTATATCGCACTCGGTAATATGATGACGGCTGCTGCTATGATCGGCGTAGATTCATGCCCAATTGAAGGATTTGACTATGAAAAGGTCAATAATATCCTTAGTAAAGAAGGATTAATAGACGATAAGAAAGAAGCTATTTCTTGTATGGTTTCATTTGGTTATCGTTTGCGTGAACCTAAACATTCCCGTGCTAGGAAAGAACGTCAAGAGGTCATTACTTGGGTTGAGTAAATAGACAGCCTAATTTATAATCAATATTTTTGAAAAGACAATTTTATTTTGACATAATACGTTTAATAAAGAAATAGGAGAGAGACTATGCCATTTTTACATACTTGTATTCGCGTTAAAGATTTGGACGCCTCAATTGCTTTTTATCAAGAAGCACTTGGTTTTAAGGAAGTTCGTCGTAATGACTTTCCTGAAAATCAATTTACTTTAGTCTATATGGCCCTAGAGGACAACCCTAGTTACGAATTAGAGTTAACCTATAACTATGATCACGAAGCTTATGATTTAGGAAATGGGTATGGTCATATTGCTGTTGGTGTAGACGATTTGGAAACTACTTATGATGCCCATCAGAAAGCAGGTTACTCTGTAACAAAAATTTCTGGATTACCAGGTAAACCTAATATGTTCTACTTTATTCAAGATCCAGATGGCTATAAAATTGAAGTTATTCGACTCAGTCAATTTAAAGCTGACTAATAACATCTCATCATATTAAGTTAAGGACTGAGGCAAAAACCTAGTCCTTTTTATGATTACCTTATAATCTTTCTATTTTTTCCCATATTATGTTAAAATTTAAGCAAGAATGATACGGAGAATTACAAATGGCTTTATTATCAGTTATTGTCCCTTGTTATAATGAACAAGAGACTGTCTCAACTTTTTTAACAGAAATCAAAAAAGTTGAATCCGAAATGGCTCGTTACACCCATTTTGAATACATTTTCGTAAACGATGGTTCTACCGATCGTACACTCGAACTTCTTAAGAAAGCAGCTAAACAATTTGACAATGTTCATTACCTTTCATTTTCACGCCATTTTGGTAAAGATGCTGCTTTATTGGCTGGTTTAGAACATACTACTGGTGATTTTATCACTGTTATGGATGTTGACTTGCAAGATCCACCCACTTTATTACCAGAAATGTACCTAAAACTTCAAGAAGGTTATGATATTGTCGCTACAAGGCGAAAAGATCGTAAAGGGGAGCCGTTGATACGCTCTCTTTTTGCCAAGCTTTTTTATAAATTAATCAATCAAGTGTCAGATACTAAAATGGTTGATGGTGCGCGTGATTTTCGTCTCATGACAAAACAAGTTGTTGACAGTATTCTCGAGCTAAATGAAGTGAATCGCTTCTCAAAAGGGATTTTTTCCTGGATTGGATATGATGTCGCTTATATTAGTTATGAGAATCGAGAACGAATTGCGGGTAAGACCTCATGGAGTTTCTTTAATCTCTTAAAATACTCTCTAGACGGTTTCATCAACTTCTCAGAAATTCCATTAGCTATAGCTACCTGGATTGGAACCCTTAGTTCAGTACTATCACTTTTAGCTATCATTTTTATTATAATTCGAAAATTACTATTTGGGGATCCCGTTTCAGGTTGGGCAAGCACAGTTACCATTGTGCTTTTTATGGGTGGTATTCAGTTATTGTCGCTAGGAATTATAGGCAAATACATCTCTAAGATTTTCCTAGAAACTAAAAAACGCCCAGTCTATATTGTCAAGGAAGAGGGATGAATTCAAATCTCTTAGCTCACTTAGCTAGGAGATTTTATCATAGAAAAATATTGTATAGTAATTATTGCGAATTTTGCAAAAAAATTATATAATAAAGGAGTTTTTCAAAAATAGATGGAGTATTTATAATGTCAAAAAATAATAATGACCACACTCAAAAATCTGAGAATGGTATGGTACGCGGCCTAGAAAATCGTCACGTACAGTTAATTGCGATTGCAGGGACAATCGGAACTGGGCTTTTTCTTGGTGCAGGTCGTTCAATTAGCCTGACAGGTCCTTCAATAGTTCTTGTCTATGCTATCACTGGCGCTTTCATGTTCTTCATGATGCGTGCTATTGGAGAGATGCTTTATCAAGATCCAAATCAGCATACTTTTATTAATTTCATTACCAAATATTTAGGACCCGGTTGGGGATTTTTCTCAACACTTTCTTATTGGATTTCCCTAATATTTATCGGTATGGCAGAGATTACAGCCGTAGGAGAGTATGTTCAATTTTGGTTCCCTGAATGGCCATCCTGGATTATCCAAATTGTTTTTTTAGCTATCCTAAGTTCTATCAACTTAATTGCTGTAAAAGCATTCGGAGAAACCGAGTTTTGGTTTGCTATGATAAAAGTTATTGCAATTCTTGGTTTAATAGCAACCGGTATCTTTATGGTATTGACAAACTTTGACACCGGTCACGGATACCATGCTTCAATCTCAAATATCACCAATCATTTTGAATGGTTCCCTAAAGGTAAATTGAATTTCTTCATGGCTTTCCAAATGGTATTCTTTGCTTATTTAGCTATTGAATTTGTCGGAGTAACAACTTCTGAAACAGCTAATCCACGTAAAGTTTTACCAAAAGCAATCCAAGAAATTCCGATGCGTATTATTTTATTCTACGCAGGTTCATTATTAGCAATTATGGCCATCTTCCCATGGCAACAGTTACCAGTCAATGAGTCACCTTTCGTTACAGTATTCAAACTAGCTGGGATTAAGTGGGCTGCCGCTTTGATTAACTTTGTTGTCCTAACGTCTGCAGCATCTGCTCTTAATTCTACTTTGTACTCAACAGGGCGTCATTTATTCCAATTGGCTAATGAATCACCAAATGCTCTTACAAAAGCGTTAAAATTAGACCAATTATCTCGTCAAAGCGTTCCAAGTCGAGCTATTATTGCATCAGCTGTAATCGTTGGAGCTTCAGCACTTATCAGTGTTTTACCTGGTATTTCAGATGCCTTCTCCTTAATTACTGCATCATCTTCTGGTGTTTACATTTCTATCTATGTTCTTATTATGATTGCACATTGGAAATATCGTAAATCACCTGATTTTATGGAAGATGGTTATAAAATGCCTGCCTACAAAATCCTTTCACCAATCACACTTCTCTTCTTCCTCTTTGTATTCGTTTCTCTCTTCTTGCAAGATTCAACATACATCGGGGCTATTGGAGCAACCATCTGGATTATTGGATTTGGTTTATATAGTCACTTCAAACATAAATCACATTAAGTCTATATTACTAGTGAAGTTGGTCAATCAACTTCACTTTTTTCGTCCAAAAAAGGTTAGGCAATTGCCTAACCTTTTGATAATCATCGTGAATTATAGTTTTTTAACTGACGGGCAATATCACGGTTTTGCTCACGACGTTTGATAGACTCTCGCTTATCATAATCATGTTTTCCTTTTGCCAAACCCAATAGAACTTTAGCAAAACCATCTTTTAAGTAAACTTTTAGAGGTACCAGAGTCATACCAGTCCCTTTCAGTTCATTTGATATTTTTTCAATCTCACGTTTTTTTAGTAATAACTTTCGTGTACGATCAGGATCTTGATTCCATATATTACCTTGATCGTATGGTGTAATATGAACATTAATCAACCACGCTTCACCATTTTTTATTTGTGCATATCCATCTTTCAATGTAATACGCGCTGCGCGGACACTTTTGATTTCTGTTCCTGTCAAAACAATTCCTGCTTCTATTGTTTCAACGATAGTATAGTCGTGATGCGCTTTTTTATTTTGTGCTACAACGTTTCCTTGACCTTTAACCATACTTAACCTTTCTTAGATTTCCGTTTCTGACCTTTCTTAGCAACGCCTTTATAGAAAGGTTTTTTCGTTTTTTTCTTGGTTGAACCTGTTGTTCTATCGTCTTTGTGATGATGTGATTTGCTATCCGAGTTCCTTTTGGGTTTTCGAGATGCTTTTTTCTTAGATGTATTTTTATTCTTATTATCACGATCAGAAATTCTATGCTGATGTTCTCGTTTAGAACTTCGATTAGGACGACCCTCACGCGAACTTTTACTTACCTTTTCAACAATATCAAAATCTGATGGTAAATAATCAAAATCGATATCACCAGTTTCCTTATCAGAACGAATCAACTTAACCTTAATTTGTTGACCAACACGGAAAACTTTCCCAGATTTCTCACCTTGAAGCGTCAGCGTACGTTCATTAAAGTGATAATATTCAGGCAAGGTCGTTACGTGAATCAATCCTTCAATAGTATTTGGTAATTCTACAAACATACCAAATTTAACAACGCTTGCAACCACACCTTCAAATTCCTCACCAACATATTCTTCCATATATTCGGCTTTCTTCATTGCCTCTACAATACGTTCAGCATCAATGGCACGTCTCTCAAGACTAGACGTTTGAGTTGCAATTTCTGGGATAAGGTTAGCAAAATGATCAGCTTTATCCATCGCTTTATCACCATAATCACGAATCATACGATGAACTAACAAGTCTGGATAACGTCGAATGGGGCTAGTAAAGTGAGTGTAATATTCCGCAGCAAGTCCATAATGTCCATGGTTGTGTTCAGAATATCTAGCTTGTTGCATCGAGCGCAATAACATCATAGATAACACTTCACTTCCTGGCTGCCCTTGTACTTTTTTCATAAAGTCCTGTAAAGCAGATTGGGTGATTTTAGTTGCTGTTCCTTGAATGTGAACACCGAAAATAGAAGCATAATCGATGAATTTTTGTAATTTTTCAGCTTTAGGCTCTTCGTGTATACGATAAATAAATGGCAATTTTAGACGAGCATAATGTTCAGCAACCGTTTCATTTGCCGCCAACATAAATGACTCAATCATGCGTTCAGCAATGCCTCTGTTGCGAATAACAATATCAACTGGCATTCCCTTATCATTAACCATAATTTTTGCTTCAGATGTATCAAAATTCAGCGCTCCACGACGCGTACGCATAGTTTCCAAAATATGGTGTAAAGTAACCATATGCTGTACTGAGGGCACAATAGACTCATATTCTGAGCAGATTTCCTCATCGCCAGCAATAATATCATTTACAGCAGTATAAGTCATACGATAAGTGGTATTAATCACTGACTGTGTAATTTGATGATTAACAACTTTCCCATTTTGGTCAATTTCCATAATACAAGACTGCGTTAAACGATCAAGATTTGGATTTAATGAACATATACCGTTAGATAGACGCTCTGGTAACATTGGTACAACGCGATCTGTGACATATACGGACGTACCACGACTAAGTGCTTCACGATTTAAGGCAGAGCCTTCAGTAACATAGTATGATACATCTGCGATATGAACTCCAAGTTCAAAATGACCATTATCCAGTAATTTAATATGCACAGCATCGTCTAAATCTTTGGCGTCAGCTCCATCAATAGTGAAAGTGACCTCTTGACGTAAATCAACACGCCCAATTAAATCTTTCTCCGTTGGAGCATCTGGGATAGCATTAGCTTCTGCAATAACGTCCTCAGGAAATTCTGAGACGATATCCATACTTTCCAAGACTTCTAAAACATCAATACCAACATCTCCTTGATGTCCAACGATATCACGGACACTTGCTACGAAGTAATCATGTCCTCGTGTCGGATATTTATCAATATCTACTTTGATAATTTCTGTTCCGTCTAAAACGACCGGTTCTTTGCGTATATAAATTTTTTGATTAATTTTTTGATTTTTTGATTTGATATATCCTGCGTATTTAGGGCGCTCATCGTCTAAGACAAACTTACCAACAAGCGTCTTTAAACTACGTTCAACAATATTAACAACACGCGCTTCTGCTGCAGTCCCTTTAAGACGGTCCGCTGGTTTCTTTACAACAGCTTCTACCGTGTCACCATCAATAGCATAAGCAATATCATTTTTTCCGATAAACATATCATCTTCGTCTTGATCAATACTAAGAAAACCAAATCCTGCTTTATTTGCTCTAAAAAGACCTCTTACTGTGATTTCCTTTTTCTTAGCTTCTTTCTTTCGAAGAGAAAGACTTCCATTATCGTCAAATCTTAATTGCCTGTGGCTCTCCAAATTTGAGATTGTTTTGATTAATTTTGGAAATGCTTTTGCGCCTGCCATATCTAGGGCAGCAGCTAAATCATTAACGCTGGTTTTACCGTGTTCTTCCAAATATTTTATAATTTTTTCTTTCATTATTTCCTTTTCTAGTAACTTTAGTCACTTTATTATTACTCTACAACCATTCTACTAACAAAAAGTGAGGTTGGGCTATCCCCCATCCTCACTTATCTGTATTTAGCTATCATTAATGACTTGATAAAATAGATAATACTAAGCCGATTAGTAGCCAGAAAAAGACTAAAACACCTGTAAAACGTTGCATAAAAGCTTCAAATCCTCGAGCTTTACTACGTTCAAAAAGGGCTTCAGAACCGCTACTATCAAAAACATTACTACTTGGATTCTTTTGTGGTTGCATGAAAATTGAGATAATCAATAATACTGATAAAACAAGTAGAATGGTGAGTAATAGGTTATACATGTTAATTCCTCCACTATGGTCAAAGTACATTCTAACATAAAACTTATTAAGATTCAATATGTAGTGTTACTTTTCTCTCCTTTGGGCAATACTTTGGAACCTCGATTTTATCGGGATGATTACTTTTATTCTTACTGGTTAAATAATTCTTACTACCACAAGAGCTACACTTTAAATTAATTTTAACTCTCACACAATTTCCTTAACTCTAATATATTTTCTAAAATTAATAAAACACCAAACAAAATTAGCTAAAACGATGAAGCTAGTCACAAAGAAAACCCATCGGAATCCTAAATGAATAGAAACTGCTGAACCGACAAAAGGACCTAATACTTGTCCTAAATTGCTAAACATTTGGTTATAACTGAAAATCCTTGATAAACCTTGCCTTGGAGCAATTTTAGTCAAGATTGAATTAATACTCGGCATCAAGGCACCTGTTCCAAAACCATACAGGAATCTAATAACCCCTAACTGTAATGAAGTCTGTGCCAATGAACATAAGACATACATGAGGAAACTATACAGTAGAGCTAATAATAGCAAACGATGATTGCCTATGCGATCCCCGATTCTTCCTAGCTTTGGACTACTCAGAATACTAGAGAATCCCATACCAGAAACAATTAATCCGGAAACAAACATCAAGTTTTCAGTCTGTCCTAAATGACGAATGTAAAGTGTTAAAATAGGTGCAATTGATTGTGCAGAAATTTGAATAATCATGCTTGTTACAAACAGCCCTATTAAAATTTGTAAGCTTTTAACGCTTTTGAACACTTCTGTAGTTGGCATGGTTTCTTCGTTAGAAATGGGTTTGAAATCTTCCTTTACCATAAAAATGGTCATTAAAGTAGATATTAACAATATGGTTCCCACTAATAAAAAAACTTCCCTGATACCAAACCACTCTGCTAAAAGTCCCCCTAAAAGTGGACCAATTAACATACCTCCAGTCACTCCTGTCGCTAAGGTTCCTAAGGCATATCCTGATTCCTCTTGAGGAGCTTGACTTGCTATCAAAGCTGTAGAGTTAGGTACATAGCCTGCAAAAATGCCGTTTAATATACGTAAAATCAGAAGTCCTGTAACACTATGAATGAAAGCAAGACCTCCCATAGTAAAAGTCATCATCAACCCTGCTCTTACCATCATCGGTTTTCTACCATATTTATCAGCTAAGCGCCCCCATAATGGGGCAACTAAAGCTGAAGACAAGGCTGATAAGGATACTGATAAGCCTGCATACCACTCTACTTTGTTGCTAGGTGCTCCTAATTGTTCTACATATAATACCATAAAAGGCATAACAAGTGAAAAGCTTGCCCCAGTAAAAAAATTACCGAGCCAAGCCACTTTTAAATTTTGCTTCCAGTTAACCGTTTCAACTGAGATAAAACATCATCTTCTTTCTAAACTTTTCTACCACTAACTATCTTAGCAGTTTTATTGAGATTTAACATCTATTTGAGATGTTATTTTCATTATAATTTCCTTTATGTAACTAAACCTATGTTATCACATGCCTCTGTTATTATACCACAATTAAAATTAACTTTTTAAACGGAAAGTTTTTGGAGCAAATACTACAACTGCTAAATAGCCAATAATTAAAATAACAACTATAATTCCTAGGCTTACTAATAATATTGGCATCGTTATAGATTTAGTAAAGGTAAATAGTTGATATCCCATATAGTATATAATAAAGGTTAAAATATTATACATAGCACTCTTTGATTTTAATCCTTCTGTAAAAGGCTGTAATAAGAAATAAAGATACAAAAAGTAAAAACTAAATAAAATCATTGATATAGCTTGTGTAATTACCAATATGATAATCTGATCAATCTTAGGGGTGAAAAAATTAAAATAATAGGTTCCAAAACATATGTTTAGAGCTACAAAAATGGGGAAATTAAGTTTTATACTATAAAGGAAACGTATTTTTAAGGTTGCTAAGATATTTTCTCTTTCACGATAGAAATTATATCTTAATAATGGACGATCCAAATGATAGAAACAAAATTTTGAATAGGATTCACCGATATATATTAGATATCCTGGAACTGCACTCAAAAATAGGAATTTTGAAAAACTATGCTCATTCATCGGAATATTTATCTTTTCTTTAAAAAATAGCAGGAAAAGGAGTTCTATTCCAAACAGAACACTTAAAATAGCTAAGCGTACCAAAATTTTCCTTTGCAAGTATCTACTCATCCGTTTTAAAAAGATAGCGTTTAAATATGAAATACCTGATAAATTTTCAAATAGCAGGGGAGAAAGTTCACTGACATTTATATCCCTATCTTTCATTTCAATCCCAAGCAGCTCTATATTATCAATCTTTGCAATTTTCTCCTTCATCGTCTCATGCGTTAGGGTAAGGTAGGTCAAGTGATTAAGTTTAGAATAAGTCTTTAATCGATAGTAACTAACTAACCATATGATAAGTCCTGCAATACCGGTGTACCATGAAAAAAATGGATATGGAGAGAACTGTTTGCCAAGAAGAAGGAAAAAGAGAGAAAGGAAGACTCCTATACCAATCCCTAAGTAAAATAAAATATTTAGTAAAGACTCTGGATTCTCTTGGTCTTTACCTCTACCATATAAAGGCAAACAGAGCACCTTGATTCCAAGGCGACTACCTGCTAAAAATAAAGCAAAAGTCAAACCATGCCAAAAAGCAAAGTGATTTAAATGGAAAAATATGCCAAAGCTCAAACTTCTAAAAAATAGTTCACTACTGGCTTCTAAAAGTTCAGCAGATTGGAAATACCTCGATGGCTCAATTCTGAAAAGGCGAATCATATGAGTTTGTTGCATATCATTAGGTTCTATAAGTTTTATATAGAAATTTATGACAATTAAAAGAGAGGTAATCACCATCAATGTTAAAGTTAGGGTAAAACCTTCTTGCGGCAAAATATTTAACTGCTTCATGCCACTTCTAACAAAAAATGATAAAACATAACAATATAGTACGTAACCTATGGAACGACCAAAACCTCTTAAGAAAAAGAAAATGATACGAATAAATAGTACTACACCTTTTATATCATCGGTTTTAAACCATCGGTTAGGGATTTTTCTTCCCAACCAGGGGATTTTCTGAAGGTAATATAAAAAACTATTATAAGCTCTAGCACTATCAATCTGTAATATAGACCATATTAATGCTTTACTTGTCATATTCATCTCCCTTCAATACTTGAAGAAGACGCTCTTCGAATTGTTCATGTTTACGATCAATATCTAATGTTTGGAGTTTTCCTTTGTCTAATACAGCCACAATATCACATAGATCTTCTGCTAAGGCCATTATATGAGTTGATAATATAATAATATGATCCTCACTTAATTCCAACAAAAGACGTTTTATTGCAATACTTGACACAACATCAACTGCAGTCAGTGGCTCATCTAGTAAAATTACTTTTGGCTTAGAAATCATCAAGCAAATTAATGAGAGCTTACTCTTCATTCCATCAGAATATCCTTTGATAATTCTGTGACGCTCTGCTTGTCCTATTTCCATAAAATCTAAATAATCATCTATTGTCATTAAATCATCTGAAGGATGTAAATCCATGTAAAATTTTACAAATTCATACCCTGTTAAAAATTCTGGAAGGTAGTTTTCGGAATAAACAATACCAATATCCTTATCGGTAAGAGGATACTCGTGATTATCCTTCAATAAACAAATGGTCCCGTTGTCAGCTGCAAGGTCCCCATAAAGTATATTAAATAAAGTTGTTTTCCCAGCACCATTCCTACCTAAGACCCCTGTTATTTTACCTGAATAAAATCGGTAACTTGCTCCTCTCAAGACCTCTGTTTCTTGAAACCGCTTATGAATATCTCTAATTACTAACTCCATAAAAACTCCTTTGAAAGTAAACCATTTATATCATTGTACTATTACTGTGGTTTAATCGCAAGTTTTTTAAAACTAGTATAATAAAGACAAAAAATGGATAAATACATTATCCATTTAGTAGTTCTATAAACGTTGAAGAACATTCGACATTTGCTCTTTTAAAGTTATTAAATCACCATTATTATCAATAATAAGACTAGCGAAACTTTTTTTATCTGTTAAAGGCATTTGGTGTGAAAGTCGTAATTCTGCTTCTTCTCGACTGTAGTTGTTACGGGCCATTAATCGTTGTAATTGTTTTTCTTTATCAACAAATACCAACCAAATCTCATCAAACCATTTTATATACTTTTCTTCAATCAATAAAGGAATATCCATGAAAAATATCTCTTCTGTTTGTTTTAATTGGTCGCGCTGACATGCTAACTCTTGACGAATGATACTATTTTGTAGCCTAGCTGATGTCTTCATATTGTCTGGATTAGCAAAAATCATTTGAGAAAGCTTTGGTCTATCCAATTCACCATCAGCATCAAGTATCTCGGGACCCAACCATTCTAATAAAGCTTGGTAAAGTTTCCCACCCTTAGCTTGCAATTTATGAACCACTTGATCCGCATCTATGACTTTAAAACCTGATTCTCGTATTATTTTTGTTACCGTTGACTTTCCAGAAGCTATCCCTCCTGTCAGTCCTATTATTTTTGTCATAAGCATTGACACCGAGGGCAATAATGCGTCCCTCTCCCTCCTACTTTTATCTTCTTAATTAAACAACCACACCTTGGACACGGTTGCCCAGTTTTACCATAGACCTGTAAATACTTTTGCATCGTACCGTCCTCTCCAAGAGCATTCTTATATGTTCTAATCGTGGAGCCACCTTTTTCGATGCCTAAAGTTAAAATGCGAATAATTTCCTTGTGTAATAAGCTAGTTTCAGATTCGGTCAATTGATTAGCCAAACGCTGTGGGTGAATTTTTGCTGCCCACAAGGCTTCGTCTACGTAAATATTTCCAAGTCCTGCTACTAATCTCTGATCTAATAGTAAAGGTTTTATTGGCTTTTTGGAGTTTGCTAAGCCTTTTGAAAAAGGCTCAAATTGAAATGTGTCAGCAGTTGGCTCAGGACCTAATTTTTTTTGAGTAAAATAATCTTTAAGAGATGATTTACGAACCAACTCAAATGTCCCAAATTTACGGACATCTTGGTAAACCAATGTGCTGCCATTAGTCAATTTGAAATAAAGGTGAAAATGTTTGTTGTCTGGTACTTTATTTGGGAAGAGTAGATATTTTCCTTCCATGCGTAAATGTGATACCATAACCATTTCACCAAAGTCAAAAAGAAGATACTTCCCTCGTCTCAATACCTGTTGAATTGTTTTTCCTGGTAGACTTATCATGAAGTTATTCAAATCAGTTTTCACCATTTTAGGGACTTTAATCGTTATAGAAGCTATTTCTTGATTAACTACAAGTCTTTCTAGTCCTTTTCTAACGGTTTCTACTTCTGGTAATTCTGGCATAAATATATAGTCTAAAAATCAATAGTCATTGCTTAGAAAAATAATTTCCAAACGTTCTTGGTGTCACCTGCCCATTCGATTTCTATTTTCCTTTCTTATTATCATTTTGAGACAAAAGCTTTAAAAACTACTCATAAACTTGCACTCATTAGCATTCTTTATTACTGCCAAGTACTTTTTGACAATAATGTTCATTATAAGTATTGTAAAATGAATCTTCACCTAAATATTTAAAAATCTGTAAAGCTTTCCTCATATCTTCTTTTCCTGAAGAAGTATCACCAAGTTTTAAATGATAGTATCCAGTTACATATAAAAAAACAGTTTTTTCATAGAAATTAACTTCATCCTGTAACAATGACCTAACCTTATCAATTAAGTAGTGGCTATGCTCAAAGTAAGAGTGATCAATGCTGATGATTAGACAATTAATTGCTAATTGTGTAACTAGGATTTTATTGGTTTTATTTTGTTCTGAGTAAGCAAACGAATTAACCATTTCTTTGGTCAATAAAAATAAAGTATTGTAATTAATGAGACGTGAGCAATTTCCTAAGAGAATAATTTCATAATATCCCCACTGCTCCACCGTAAAAAGATAGTCTGTTAAGCGTGCTAATTCTTCTTGATTAGGCTCTATTGATTGATCAATTGAAAAAATAAGAGCCTTAATCATAATCTTTTCATAGTCTTTATGGTTATGATCCTCTAAGAGAGCCACTAATTTAGTTACATTTTTTTCAGCACAATATTTTCTTACTCGATTTAAAAGGATAAAAAAATGAGTGTGTGCCTTAGAATGAATCGACACAAATTCATCAATAGTGATGTTGAGTTTGTCTAAAATATTAAGCAAACGACTACAAGTAATTTCTGACTCTCCTCTCTCAAACCTTGAGATTTGTGACTTGGATAGGTGCTCATCTGCTAAAGAAGAAATACTAACTTTTTTTCCTTTACGTAATCTTCTTAGTGTTTTTCCTAATTCTTTTTCCATTTTTCCCACTTTCACAACAATTTAAAAGACCCTTTAAATCCATTATATAATACAAGTACAAAATAGAAAATCAGAAAGGAGATAGTCATGAAAAAAATTAACAAAGCTTTGTTGTTCACATTAATCATGGATATCCTAATTATTGTTGGCGGATAAAACTCCCCCACAAATGGTTGTTATGGAATCCCATTTTATTTAGTTTATAACAGGAGAACTAATGAAGATTAAAAAAATTATTAGTGGCCTTGCCGCAGCTTTAATTATCAGTTCACTATCAACTATTAACTATGAGGTTAAAGCTGATGACACCACCAATGAGTATCACTATATCAGTAAGCAAAATAATGAAGAGCAGCTTATTAGTTACATCAAGGAACAACATCGTTTGCTCAATCAATTTGTTATTGATAATGTCAACTCATTCACTCAACTAAATGCTAATCCAACCATTGAACAGTTAAATAGAGCTATAACATTATTTAAACAAAAAGATGAGCAATTATTTAACCAGGTGAAAGCTAGTCATCTCTCTCCCAGTAACTATAATGCTATCGTTAATCAACGTAATGTCATTAACCAAACTGTTCAAAATCTGATTGACCAAAATCATAATAAGCTTCAGGCAAGTCAAAATAAAGCAGCTCAGCTCGTGGGGCAACGTAATCAGGTTGTTAACAAAATTCAAGCTATTTTAGCAACTGTAAACTACAACTCTGTGAATTCTATACAAGAAGCTGAAAATTTATTTCATTCACTCAGAAATCAAATTGAACCTCTTGTAGCTGAAGTTAATAATTACAAAGCTGCTATGGCAACCCTTCAACAAGAAGTAGATGCCCTATCAACAGCGGCTATTGAAACTGAGACTTCTAAACTTGCTACTCTCAAAGTTAGCGAAAATACTTCTGTTCCTGCAAACAAAGTAGAAGAAAAAACTACTCAATCAGAAGCGTCAGGCAATAAACAAGAAGTAACTAAGAGTGAGGAAAAACAGGCTACCTCTGATGCAAAGGCATCACAGCCTGAGTCAGCTAATATTGCCGATTACGATAGTTTAAAAGAAGTTTTACGAAATAATATTAGTAACCAAGTACCACACATCAGTGTTCAAATGGAGTTTAAAACTCAAGAACAAGTTGACGAATACCAAAAAAATCTTGGAAGCATCATCCGGGAAATTGGAGATACACTTGGAACAGCAACTGAATTCAATGCCAAAAGTAACATTAGCACTTATACTCTTGGTGGACAAATCCAACGCATTATTGTAAAAAGCGACATCACAATCACCTATACTCTTAAAGGTGACATGGTAGGATTACATAAAGAATATAAACAGTTTGTAGATTCTTTTGTCAAAGAAAATATTACTAACAAAAATATCACAAGTGATTATGAAAAAGCTAAAGTAATTCATGACCACTTGGTTAATAATTATACTTACGCGACTGAAGAACTGGCAACAACTCGTGAAACTGCTAGTGGTATCAGTATCCATGCCCCTGAAGCACTCTACAAAGACAAACGTGGTGTGTGTCAAGCCTTTGCAGTAATGTTTAAAGATATGGCTGCTGCTGCTGGCTTATCAGTATGGTATGTAACTGGTCAAGCTGGAGGTGGAAATCACGCTTGGAACATTGTTACTATTAATGGCGTTAAATATTATGTTGATACAACATGGGATAATAATATAAAAAGCAATAAATATTTCCTTGTTGGTAAAACAATAATGGATGCTGATCATCTTTTGGATAGTCAATACAATGCATTAGCTAAAGATATTCCAGCTGATCGCCATCAAGGTGCATAACTCAAAAATTGTATTGAGCCTGGAAAGGATATGAAATGTCTAAAAAGACTGATTCAAATTATCTACATTCCAATTGTTCTGACAAGAAAATTTGGAGCGATGAGGAGCCTCTGCAACAGGAGACTATCCCTAAAGATAGAGATTGTGTTATCAAACCTGTCATTACTATGACAGTTGAACATGTGGAAATCCCATCAGATGACCAATCTTAGCTCTCTCCTAAAATAAAAAGGAACACTGCCATTTT
>NZ_GL636070.1:707225-707934 GCF_000186445.1 Streptococcus agalactiae ATCC 13813 | reverse complement strand
ATTTTTGACAGTGTTCTTTTTATTTAACCAAAGTGGTTTTCTCATTACTGATATGATTCAAATCATCTACAACTAATTGATCAATCGATTTCATGGTGTATTTGCAAACTTGCGGTTGAACATGAAAAACAGTCTGTTGGTACATGATATCATGCATATCGTCAATGACTTTGAAATACCTTATATAATCTGGTTTAATCATTAGGAACAGCATGATCATGAGTGGTCAAAGAGCTACCAGCACCATCCAGAGCGATATAAATATCTTTCATCATATAGAAGCTATTTGTATAAGTAAATCTAACAGTATCGGGCTCCCCGCAATGCAAAAGCACTTGGGACAGCTGATCCAAAAAGAACGTCTGGGTCTTTTCTTCTCGATAACCTATTCCAAAGCTCCCACTTGAAGTACTTACTGAATCTGTTGCAACAGAAAAAACAATCCCTACTACTAGAATAATAGCACCTCTAACTAATAAATGACTCATTCCAACATTAACATCTTTTAACATCATGTTCCTTTCATTATTTTTTATTTAGGAATTCGTCATACTATATTTTCTCATATTAGTCTAACAAAAACTCGTAATTCTATATAAATAATATAAAATTACGAACTTTATTTAGTTAACAATAAAATAATAACATTTTATTCATTAAAAAAACGAATAACAAAAGAGCCAAAAAGCTCTTTTAAACTGACAAAAAG
>NZ_GL636070.1:666215-705933 GCF_000186445.1 Streptococcus agalactiae ATCC 13813 | reverse complement strand
GACAAAAATGTCTTAGTAATGATTAGTCCCTCAATCTTATTACTTAGAGTAAAGCAAGCAAAAATGCTAGAAAATAAAAAATATATGGCAAACTATTCCAAACAATATGCTCGCCAATCGAATAATGAATGGATTTTGTATAGTGGTGCAAACTAGCGAAAATCAAACCCATACCAAAATAGACAACAAAGTCGACGACAGATAGACCATGTAAGTGAGACCAGCTAAATAGTATAGAAGATAAGATCACAACCAAGGGACCACTCAGGGAGTTCCCAAATGTTCTCATGACAAACAACCTGAACGTTATCTCTTCTTAAATTGGGGCAATAAGACAGATAGTCAATAATAAGACAACTCGAAAGTAGTGATTGACCTGATTCATATCGGCTGTTAATCCCTTCTGGTTTTGCCTTATTGGGAAAAATGTTTTTACTAGTAGTGCCCCAGCAAAATAAAACGCTAAAAGCACCTATTGCAAATAGCCATTTTTTGAGGTTAGATGATGACTCTTGGCAGTTACTGATTGGCTCAGTTTTTGTTAGCACATAACTCAACAGAATCATCATTATAAGATTAATGCCAATCCATATACTCCAACTCCACTCTAACCCTATTGATAGTAAACTAATCACCCAATGCCCAAGCAATTGTTATTATTGTGTTGTTGCAACTTTGGCAAAGATGAGTATAGCAGGATGGAAAACAGATTGTTTCTGAAACTTCAAAGGTATCTTCTTATCACAAGCTATTATTGGGTTATCTTCATAATTAATCTAAATGGAGCAATATATCGTTCTTCTACTAACTATTGACAGATAAAAAACTCCCCTTTAAAGTCTGGTAACTTTTCGATTATTACCAGAGACTTAAGGAGAGTGAGGCAAGAACTAATAGAATCTTATTTAAAGTTTTATGATTGGGAGAACAGAACAACTATCATAATTACTGAAAAATTATGAAAGGCATGGCAAACGACAGATGGCCAAATCCGCTCTGTTGAAAACAAATTTTAAATATAATTCATTTCACTTTCTAAGTTTATTAAACATAGAGTGTTCAGGAGAAATGATACGACCTAATGATAAAATCATTCCTATCGTATAATAAACAACGACAAGGTGTAAATAAAAGTAAATTGATATATCTGATATACTTGTCAAACATCCTATCATTATAATAAAAGGAATAAGAATAGTACACTTAATAAATAACCAAAATTGCTTAACAACTTGATACCATGTGAGTACTTCTGTCGTTTGTCTTTGTTTGAAGACAAAAACCAATAGATCAAAGAGAAAACTCCAACAGATAAGTAGTATATTTTTCATTAATGATAAATCGTAGAAACTACCTATACTAAGTAGAATCATTGCAGAAATAATAACAATGCCTAAAAATCTTAATATATTATGCATATCCTCACCTCCTCTACTTTATCGGTAGCAAATATAACCTTGAGTCATGTGCTCTCCTTTATTTAAGAAGGAGCCAACAAGCATGTTTGGCCCCCTTTGATTGATTTGTGAATATAATCGTAAAGTTATGACTAGTTGGTTTTATCCTCGTGAATTGCTTTTCCTGTGCGAATCAAGTCTCACGGTGAACTTATCTAACTCTTCCCCACTAACTTGCGAATCTCAAAATAAACTCATTAATACTCTTTTTCGTTATAGCCAAAATCAGCTAAATCAAGCTTTTTATCACGCCAGTTTTTCTTGACTTTTACCCAAGTCTCTAGGTAAACTTTATCACCTAACATAAGTTCAATATCACGGCGCGCCATTTTTCCTATTTTCTTGAGCATAGCACCTTGTTTTCCAATGATAATGCCTTTTTGACTATCACGTTCAACCATGATAGTTGCACGAATGTGCACTTTATCAGTTTCTTCATCACGTTTCATGGATTCGACAACAACAGCTACTGAGTGAGGAACCTCTTGTTGCGTCAAATGAAGTACCTTCTCACGAACCATTTCTGATACTAAAAATCGTTCCGGATGATCAGTAATCTGATCTTCTGGGAAATATTGGAAACCTTCTTCAAGATTATCAGTTAATAACTTGATTAGGGTTGGCACATTATTTCCTTGAAGGGCAGAAATTGGCACCACTTCTTTAAAATCCATTTGGCTACGGAAGTCATCAATCTGTTCCAAAAGTTGGTCTGGATGAACCTTATCAATTTTATTGATTACTAAAATAACAGGAATCTTGGCAGCCTTAAGACGTTCAATAATCATATCATCGCCTTTACCTCGCTTTTCATCGGCAGGAACCATGAAAAGAACCGTTTCAACTTCACGTAAAGTACTATAAGCAGATTCAACCATAAAATCACCAAGGGCGGTCTTTGGTTTATGAATTCCTGGGGTATCAATGAAAACAATTTGCTCAGTTTCTGTTGTATAAATCCCCATAATTTTATTACGTGTTGTTTGAGCTTTATCACTCATGATAGCTATTTTTTGTCCCATAACATGGTTTAGGAAGGTTGATTTTCCAACATTTGGACGACCTAAAATTGCTACAAATCCTGACTTAAATGTCATTTCTTTTCTTTCTCCATTCAATTTATTCGTAATACTTCTCATCATAAAAGTAAAGCAAGTATCTTGGGTATAAAAATAATCAATCCCACCAATACGGCAAATAAGGAAATAACTAAAACCGCTCCTGCTGCCATATCTTTAGCATTTTTAGCCAGCATCGTGAAGTGGTAATTACTTGCCAAATCAACTACATTTTCAATAGCTGAATTGATAATTTCAAAAGTAATTACCAAAAAAATACTCAATAAAAGAAATAACCACTCCACCATAGATACTTGAAAAGTAAGACCAGCAAGTATTACTAAAATGGCAGAAACCAAATGCTTACGCATATTTCTTTCTTCTTTAAAAGCTGTAAAAATCCCTGTAACAGCAAATTCCATGCTTGATGTTAAGGTGCGATTTTTCCATTTTTTTTGATTATTGTCGTTTAAGTCCATAAGCAGTTAAAATTTCTTCCTGTAAGCTGAACATCTCTTTTTCTTCTTCGGGTGTATAATGATCATAACCGTTAATATGCAAAAAACCATGCACAGCTAAAAAACCCATTTCACGTTCATAAGAGTGACCGTACTCTTCTGCTTGTTCTTTAGCTTTATCAATAGAAATAAAAAGTTCACCAATATAAGAATCAAAATCTTCTAGCATCTCAGCAAGTTCAGGATTTTCAGTCAGATCTTCTTCATCAAAAGAAATATCAACCTCAGGCTTATATTCTAAACTGATAACATCAGTCGGACGATCGGTATCTCGATACTCTAAATTCAATTCATGGCTACGTTCATTAGTGACAAACGTTACAGCCATTTCTTTATTCTCTTTACCTGTTTTTTGTGCTGCAAACTCTAACAAATCAAGAGTTTGCTTTTTGATATCTTCTGAAACTTGTCCAGTTTCATCAATCATTTCAACGTACATCTTATATAGTAAGAACGACCCAAAACGTTTAGAAAAGATAAAGTGTACTGCATAATCCTAAATAATCGACACATCTACTTTCCTAAGTTTTTCACTTTTATCTAAAACTAGTTCTCAAAATAAAAGTGTGTTCTCTTCCTTCCTTCAAGCTATTCTTTCACATCATTATACCATAAGAGTATTAAAAAAGGGAGAGAAAGCTAATAATCACTATTGCACACTTATAATCCATTTCAATAAAATTCTGACTTATGAATTAGTATTTACTTCAAGATACAAACTTTAGAGCACCTAACTTACGTAAAACTAATTCCTAAATAAACAAAGCTACAAATACTATAACGATTATGACAAATTTACATTTAGAATGTCTCTTTATATAAATAGATTTTGCTACTTTTTCTCAGATGCTTTATATTCGTACACACCTAAACAATTATTAAATTTACGAATTGTTGGAAGTAAAGAGCGAAGTGTGCCTAACTCAAATTTGCTCATCTCATCTGTAAAGTTAATCAGATTTATTTGCTTTAATTTAGGGTCTAAATCCAAAATTTCATGACCATCTGTGATACCAAACTGAAATTCTGTATCCATATACTTTACTGTATCATGTTGCTTTCCTTTATTAATCATTTCCTTATGACACAAATCAAATTGTGCCATAAATTGGCTAAATGAATTTGTCAGGATATGAAGAAAAGTCTCTACGTCATCTTCTTTTAGAAACATTAAAACACCTTCTGACACGATTAGAAAAGGGGCATTTTGGGGATTTACCTCCTGTGTCCAAGTTTCATCTAGGGCTGATTTCGCTATATTAGTAACTCTTTCATGCTCTTCAAAAAATAATTTTCTTATCTCCATAACCTCTGGAAAATCAAGGTTATACCACCTAATTTGTCCATTATCGACTCTTTCAAACCTTGTATCAAGTCCACAACCAATTGAAAGGATATGACTATTTGGATTTTCTCTAATAAATTTTTTGATTTCTCTATCCATAACGCGAATTCTAGCTAATGTTGCATAAAAAGAAGCTTCTGAATTATCGAATTTATCAAAATCATATTCTATCTGTTCAACAATTGCTAAGGATTTTTGATCATTAAGTATCGGATGTTTAGCCATCGCATCTTTAGCCCTAATATATAAGGTGATTAATAACGTTTCAGCAACGCCGTGTAATGTTATCTTCATTCATCTACTCTCCTTTATGCTATTTTACTTAGAAATATGGATTTCTAAAACTGGATTTCTTTAAGTATATCATTCCAATACCGTAAGTAAAGCATATCCCCACCATCCGATATTCCATAATTTTCTTTTTCTGTACTTCTTATGCTTTCTAAAAAAACAGTCACTAAATTATTGCAAGCTACTGTTTCTCTTTTTAATAATTATAAAATATACAAATGAGAACTCCTTATTTTCTTAACATTTATTTCTACAAGCATGCCTAACAACATATCAATAAAAGTTAGAAGTTCTTTAAAGTCACACCTAGTATTTCCCATCCTTTTAACGCCCCATTTGGAATGTTTGTGAAAAATATTCATCTAAAATTAATTGGTGTTGTTCATTTACGATCGTAATATTTTTGACGTCTTCTTTAGAAAAATAGTCCAATTGCAATGTTTCCTCATTATGAAAACCTTCTATATTAACTGGTTTTGGACAGCTTACTTCATAAATAAAACCGACGGTTTGTGCTTTATCGCCATTGGGATAAGAGTCTTGAAAGTTAGTATAAACATTTAACAGTCTAATTGGTTCCACTCTCAATCCAGTTTCTTCAAAAAATTCTCTTTTCAATGTATCTACTGATGACTCACCTAACTCCATACATCCACCAATAATTCCCCAAGAATTCTTATCAGCTCTTAATTGGAGTAGGACACGTCCCTTACCATCTGTCAAAATACCACCAGAATATGTTAAAAAGATAGTCTCATGTCCAACTTTTGACCTAATGTAGGAAATATAATCTTGTTTCATTCTATCACCTTGTTTAAACTAATATGTACGTATTGTAGCATAAAACATCTCCTTTTCAAATCACTCATATACACTTCTTGAATATGAGAACCGTTACCTCTTTTATTAACTTACTATTAATTATTGACTAAAAAGAGATAGCCCTGTAGAATGGAGACACATCAATATTTTACATTTTTAGGAGAGCATTTATGGACCATTTCACAAAACTCTGGCAAGATTTCTCTAAACTTCCAAATGTTGTTGCTATAGCACTCGGAGGCTCACGCTCTGGTGACAGTTTTGACCAATCTTCCGATTATGATTTGTATGTTTATTGTGCAGCAACTCCTGATATCACTAGTCGTAAACGTATCCTTAACAAGCACTGTCATTACATTGAACTTAACAATCATTACTGGGAGCTTGAAGATAATGGTACTTTAAACGACGGAACTGATATTGATATTCTCTATCGTAACATAGATAACTTTTTATCAGACTTAGAAGATGTTGTTGAACACCACAATTCTCGAATTGGATACACCACTTGTTTTTGGCATAACCTCATCAATTGCCAAATACTCTATGATCCTGAAGATCAATTACAATCACTCAAAGAGAGATTCGAAGTTTCTTATCCCAGTCAGTTACAAAAACAAATTATCATTCAAAATCGTAACTTATTAACTGGCAAACTTCCCTCTTACGATAACCAAATTATAAAAGCCCTTAAACGCCAAGACTTTGTTAGTATTCACCATAGAACTACTGCTTTCTTAGATTCCTACTTTGATATTATCTTTGCACTTAATAAGTTGACACATCCTGGCGAAAAAAGAATGATTTCCTATGCTAAGAAGAATGCTACATTGCTTCCTAAACATTTCGAAGAAAATATCATTAAACTATGCCATCTCAACTCCAACGAACACACTGTTAAAGAAACATTAAACGATATAATAATGCATCTCGACGTCATGCTTAAAGAAAATTTTCAACACTTTATAGATTAAGTTGAATTACACCATCATAAAAACGCCTAAAGCATTAGGCGTTTTTTTACATATTGGCACACTCTCTAACAACGTCTCCTAGTGGCAAACATCAGTCATTATCAGGTTGTAGCTTGTGACTACTTTCTGAATCTGAATAAGCATTTATTATTTCAGCAACGACAGGGTGTCTTACAACATCCTTTGCTGATAAATGAATAAAGTCAATCTTTTTGATATTTCGTAATTTCTCAACAGCATCAATCAAACCAGATTTAACATTCTTTGGTAAGTCAATTTGGCTAACATCGCCATTTACAATCATTTTAGAATTGAAGCCAAGTCGTGTTAGGAACATTTTCATTTGCATTATAGTGGTGTTTTGCGCTTCATCTAATATGACAAATGCATCATCTAAAGTACGACCACGCATGTAAGCCAATGGAGCAATTTCGATGATTTCACGCTCCATTAAGCGACTTGTTTGCTCTTTACCTAAAATTTGATATAGGGCATCATAAACTGGTCTCAAATAAGGATCAACTTTCTCTTTGAGATCTCCAGGCAAGAAACCAAGGCTTTCACCAGCTTCAACTGCTGGTCTCGTTAAGATTATTCGTTTAACTTGACCACGCTTTAGTGCCGTTACTGCTAGAGTGACTGCTAAAAAAGTTTTTCCCGTTCCAGCAGGCCCAATACCAAAAACAACATCATGATTTTTAACGCTATCAACGTATATTTTTTGCCCTAAAGTCTTAACACGGATAGGCTTACCATAGCTATCCTTAATAATTTCTTCCTCATAAAGGGCAACGAATTTATCAATTGAACCATTTTGTGCCATGGATAAGGCTGTTACAACATCTGAAGTATTCACAGTCATCCCGCGGTTAACAAGCACTAATAATGCTTCAATAGTTAGCCGAGCGGTTTCTACTGTTTCTTCAGAGTCACCTAATACCTGAACACGTTCAGTTCTAGCATGAATGATAACATCTAAATTTTCTTCGATTAATTTTAAATGGCGCTCATTGCTGCCAAAGAGTGACATCATATCATCTGGATGTTGTAAAGTAATTTCGATAGAGTATTCTTGCAAATTATCTTCCTTTTCGTACAGTAAGTGACTACATTATAACAAAATTTCATTTTCTTTGGTGATTTTAGTCGTTGTAAAACTAAAAAATCGAGAAAAACAAGTTTTCTCGATTTTATTTTACATTATAAAAGATGAGCTTCTCGAAGTAATTCTTCTAAATAAGTTCCTCTAATTTTTTTCATGCCTACTTTACGCATTAAGGCAGGTATTGGTAAATCCATATCTTCAACAGATTTCTTATCATTGAGATAGTATAAAGATTGCAACAAGACACGAATATCAAATGCTGAATTAAAGACTTCTGGAACACCACGTTCAATATTTAAGAAAGTATAAACAGCTTCCATAGCAGTTCTAATAGAATATTCCGTTGTAAATACTGTATCTCTAGATGGAGATTCTGCAAAATTACCAATGAAGGCTAGGTTAACAGAACCTTGCGGGATAACATCTGGTCGGTCACCTTTAACTCGAGGCATGAAATAACTAGTAATGTAAGGCATATAAACAGGAACTGTACTTACATATTGTTTATCAGATAAATCATGAATCTTCATTTCAGGAACACCTAAGTGATATAACCACTCTTCTGTGATTTCTCGACCAGTACATTCTTCAATTGGTTTTTTAATATAATTACCTTCCACATTTGAATAGAGTCCATAAATCCAAACAATTGTTTCATTTTCCTTTTGCTCTTTGAAATGCGGTTGGCGATGGATAGCAAAACTCATCATCCAATTAGAATCTGTAACTGTAACAATGCCTCCGGTATTTACTTTACCATCATGGAGGTCACGATGTGTTAAACGCTCTATATAAGGTTCAATAGCTGGATCTTTTATTGTTGCAGTAGCAGAAACAAACCATGACTCTTTTGGAATATCTTTGTAGAAGACTTTAGGATGTCCAAATTCATCAGATTGAGCAGCTAAGTTTTCCCAAAGATTCCAAGAACCTCCCAAATCGGTATTAGGTTTAGCTACAGTATCATGACTACCATAGTTCGTACTTTCAGTGATAGAACCATTCGTTACAAAAACAAAATCATTTGGAGTAAGATCAATTGTTTTTGCTTCACCACCAACTGTGAGATGAATAGCTTTTGCAAGCTTCTGACCGTTCCTAAAGTCTACGGAGATATTAGTTACCTTGCTATCAAATTGAACATCTACATTATGAGACTCTAAATAACTGATGATTGGTTTCACCATAGAATCATATTGATTATATTTATTAAATTTTAATGAAGTGAAATCAGGCAGACCACCAATATGATGGATAAAGCGCATAGCATATCGACGCATTTCAATCGCTGAATGCCATTTCTCAAAGGCAAACATAGTAGCCCAATAAGTCCAAAAATTACTTTCAAAAAATTCTTTTGAAAAAACTTCTTCAATCGTCTTAGCACCTAAAGACTCTTCAGTCTCCATGACTAGCTTAACTAACTCTTTGGAATGTGTTCCGAGTGTAAAATCACCATCAGATTCTAAGCGATTCCCCTGTTTATGAATGAGGCGACAGTTAGATGAATTGGGATCATCCTTGTCAAGCCAATAAAATTCATCTAGATAAGAAGCATCTGGAACTTCGAGAGAGGGGATGGAACGGTACATATCCCACATACATTCGAAGTGATTTTCCATTTCACGACCACCACGCGTTACAAAACCGATATCAGGTCGTTTGACACCGTCAAGTGATCCTCCAGAAAGAGGTAGTTCTTCAAAAATATGAATACGTTGACCATCCATTTGACCATCACGTATTAAAAAGACAGCGGCAGCTAATCCTGCTAAACCAGAACCAACAATATAAGCGGATTTTTTATCCACACCTTCAGGTTTTCGAGGTCTTGCAAAGGCTTCAAAATTTCCATTTGTATATCTCATAAACAACCTCCCTAGGGCTATATTTTAGATGACTATATTCTACTCCTTTGTGAAAACGATTGCCATTAAAAAACCTGCTTTTCAGACAGTCTTAGACAATGTGTCCAATTTCTATAACCTAAAAAAGAGATTGAAAATACAATCTCTATATTATTGTTAATGATTGAGATAATCTTCCCAAATATCATCAAAATCTGTTAAATTAAAGGAAAAACTGGCCTCATCTTCTAAATAACGACTAACTGTTTCAAAATCCGAACTATGTTTTGGAAAAGTGGTTTCATCAAAAGCGTAATCTGCTAGGATTGCTACTGGTTCATTTGATTTTGGATTTCTTTGTGTCATCAACCAACTGTAAAATGATTTTCTCAATGCCAGTTCTCCTCTAGAAATGCATGTCTTCTGGCACTACTCAAGGCGTAACGAGCAGGGTTAGTCCGATAGAATGCTTGATGATAGTCTTCTGCTGGGTAAAAAGTATCAGCAGGCTCAATGCTGGTTACAATTGGTCTATCAAATCTACCCGAAGCTTGTAGCTTATCTTTTGATTTTTGAGCAATCTGACGTTGCTCTTCATTCTCATAAAAGATGACAGGACGATAATTATCCCCACGATCTTCAAACTGACCAAAAGCGTCTGTTGGATCTGTTTGTGCCCAATATAACTCAACTAAATCTGCATAAGAGATTTTTTCAGGATTAAAAATAATTTCAACAGCTTCTGTATGTCCAGTAGTTTTACTACAAACTTCTTTATAAGTTGGATTCTCAACATGTCCTCCAGTGTATCCTGATAAAACAGATTCAATACCATCTAATTCTTCAAATGGTTGTATCATACACCAAAAACAACCTCCAGCAAAAATCGCACGTTCCATATCGTTCTCCATTCTTTTTAATAAATACATTATAACAAAAAAAGCCAAAATTTCCTCTCAGCTTTTTTCTATAATTAGCCATTAATTCTAGCTATAACTAAAATGACCTCGTGAGAAAACTTTAAAAGTTCAAAAGTTTATAATAATTCTGTACCTAGCTGATCTTGTTTGATCTTTTTAGCTTTCATGAGTCCTCCAAGTGCTTTTTTAAACTGACCTTTGGAAATTCCAAAAGTAGCTTTAATTTCCTCTGGAGAAGATTTATCATTTAAAGTCATGAATCCTCCGTTACTTTCTAAATACGTTAAAATCATTTGTGCGTCATTTTCTAACATTTCAAAAGAACGAGGCTTTAATGATAAATTTAAGGTTCTATCAACTTCTCTAAAGCCAATAACTCGTGCATCCAGCACTTGCCCTAAACGAGGTTCACTGTAACGTTCACTAGGGTGAATAAAGCCAAGCATATTATTTTCTGGTAGATAAACAAAAGTTCCTGACAATTTTAAGCGATAAACGATTGCTGGCCAATTTTGATTTTGCATATTATTATATGCAGGGGTTGCCATTCGTTGAAATACTTCAGGATCTGCGGGGAGAGCCCAGAGACGATCTTTTTTATCAACATCTAAGCAAACGTAGAGGCGATCACCTTTTTTAGGCCAAAGTTCTTTCAATTCAGGAAGAACATCCAAAGAAACAACCACTTGCTTATCTGGAAGACCAGTATCAAGAAATACTCCCAAGTCTTTACGTACCTCAGTAACTGTCCCCCAACCATAATGATCTCGAGTCGCAAATGTTTCTTTAGTTGTAAGACGTGCTTTTTGTTGCATATCTATATAGGCGAATCCTTTAACCATTTCACCAATGTGATGCTCTCCTTCTGACTTTGATAATGCAAAGGTAAAGCCATCTTTTTGGATAAAGTAAAAATCTTTGTTTTCATCAGTTACTAAGCCTGTTATGACTGTCGCCAATAATGTATTCATTTTTCTCCTTTTAAAAAGGTAACCGACAAACCAAATCCATCTGGTTTTGATTCTATCAGTTACCTCCATAATCATTTTATTACTTGCCAATCATAATAAAGATAGCAAACGTTACTATTAAACTTCCAACAATTCTTTTTCTTTATTAGCAGTCATCTCATCAATATGTTTTACAGCATCATCAGTAGCCTTTTGAATATCTTTTTCAAGAGATTTCAAGTCATCTTCTGTAATTTCTTTATTCTTTTCTTGCTTCTTAGCTTCATCCATAGCATCACGGCGAATATTACGGATAGCAATCTTAGCATTTTCTCCGACTTTTTTCACTTCTTTAGCTAAATCACGACGTGTTTCTTCTGTCAAAGCTGGAATAACAAGACGAATAACTGAACCATCATTTGCAGGATTAATACCTAAATCTGATTCGTTAATAGCACGCTCAATATCTTTGATTGATGATTTATCAAATGGTGAAATTAAAAGAACACGAGCTTCAGGTACAGTAATAGAAGCTAATTGGTTAAGTGGGGTTGGCGCTCCATAATACTCAACTTGAATACGATCAAGCAAGCTAGCATTAGCACGTCCTGCACGAATCCCTGCAAATTCTCTTGATAAACTTTGGTGTGATTGCTCAAAACGCTCTTGAGCTTTTGTAACGATTTCCTTAGTCATATTTTTTATACACTCCTATTCAGATGCTTTGTTTGAAACAGTTGTTCCGATTTGTTCTCCAAGAACAACACGCTTAATATTACCAGTCTCATTCATATTGAAAACAACAAGGTCAATATCATTATCCATTGAAATAGTTGATGCGGTTGCATCCATGATTTTTAACCCTCGTTTTATTACTTCAACGTGAGTTAATTCATCAAATTTGACAGCATTGGCATCTTTCTTTGGATCAGCATTATAAACACCATCTACTCCATTTTTAGCCATTAAAATTGCTTCTGCCTCAATCTCAGCAGCACGAAGCGCTGCTGTTGTATCAGTTGAGAAATAAGGCGAACCAATACCCGCTCCAAAGACAACAATACGATTCTTCTCTAGATGACGTAAAGCACGACCACGTACGTAAGGCTCAGCAACAGTTTGCATTGGAATAGCTGTTTGAACTCTAGTATCTACCCCATATTGTTGAAGGCTATCAGCCATTACAAGAGCATTCATTACTGTCCCTAACATTCCTGTATAATCAGCTTGAACACGATCCATCCCTGCTTCTGCTGCAGGTTCTCCACGCCAAAGATTACCTCCACCAATGACAAGTGCTATTTGAACACCTGAATTGTGTACTTCGGCAATTTCTTTTGCAATAGATTGAACGGTAGGAATGTCAATACCGACACCCTTATCTCCCGCCAATGCTTCGCCAGATAACTTAATTAATATACGTTGATATTTAGGTTCCACTACTATGTTCTCCTTATTTTGTCTTTATTATTCTACCATAAAAGGCAAAATTTTAATAGAGCAATGACACTAGTAAGTTGATTTCTTTATCAACTCCTAAAATAAGAAAAACATAATAATTCAGAGATTGGTCAAACAGTTAGTAGAACATGCTCTCTTCAAGAATTCATTATCTTCTACTAAATAACCATTTTTTATCAGAAAGACCCGGTTACAGATAGCTTGACAAATTTTAGGGTCATGAGAAATCATTATAAAACTTAATTCATAACGGCGTTTTAATTTTTGTAATAAACGTAGCATTTTAATTTGAGTTACTGGGTCTAATCCACTTAAGGATTCATCAAAAATAATAATTTTAGGCTTTAAGAGTAAAGCTCTAGCGATACAAACTCTCTGTAGCTGACCACCACTAAGTTGTCTAGCTTTATATTTTAGATAAGTTCCATCTAAACCCACCGCTTCTAATATTTGGCATAATTCAAAAGTTGTTTTTTTTCCATAAAAAGCTTCATTCAAAATTTCCTCAATACTAAAATATGGGTTGACCGAACTAAGCGCATCTTGAAAAACAAGGATAATCTGCGCCTTACCATCTTTAGGTGTGTAATTTTTTCCTTGAAAATATATCGAACCACAAGTAGGACTATCTAGTCCTATAATGAGTCGGGCAAGGCTACTTTTTCCACTGCCACTTTTACCCATTATACCAATTATTTCTCCTCTCTTAAGATGAAAATGACAGTCCTTTAAAACCTCTTGTCGTCCAAATGTTTTTCCGACATGATTACAAACCAACATTAAGAATATCTCCTTCATACTCCATTTGCACTGTCAGTGCTTTCGTATAGTTATGTTGAGGATTGCTTAAAATAGCTTGGGTTTGTCCCTGTTCAACAACTTCTCCCTCACTTATAACTAATAATTGTCCCCCCAGGTCTCTAGCTAACTGATAATCATGCGTTACAGTAATCAAGGTTTTTCCATTATTTTGCAATTCCTGCAAAATAGCTGATATAGTAGAACAATTATGACAATCAACCGCTGAGGTCGGCTCATCTAATATGATTACCTGAGGATCAAGAGATAATATAGTGGCTAACATAATTCTTTGTAGCATTCCTCCACTAAGCTCAAAAGGGTATTTTTTTAACAGGGATATCGCATCATCTAAATTTAAACGTTTCATCCATTCTAACGCTTTAGATAAGGCTACTCTCTTTGAACATTTCTCATGACTAAGGATTGTTTCCAAAATATGCGCTTCAATTTTTTGAAAAGGATTAAACATAGACATGGGATTTTGCACTAAATAGGCAATATCTCGTCCCCTTAATTTCTGCCACTGCTTTACAGTTAGTTTACCTAAATCAACTCCCTTAAAAAATATGTTTCCTCTAACTGTCATACCTTGTGGAATATGACCAACCAATAATTTTGCCAAGAGTGTTTTCCCTGAGCCACTCTCACCAATAATAGTTAGCGATTCTCCCATATCTATTTTACAACTAAAATCTCTTAGTACAGGGACCTCTCCTATCTGTAATGACAAATTTCTTATTTCTAACTGTTCCATTGTCGTTTCCAATCTTTTTTATCTATGGCATCGCCTAAAGTATTAAAGGAAAATACTGTTAAAAAAATCGCAATTCCAGGAGATAACATCATCCAAGTAGCTGTCCTAAAATATCCTCTAGCATCGTGCAACATCATTCCCCATTCTGTGACATTAGGTTGCACACCAATTCCTAAGAAAGAAAAGCCAGAAATCATTAAAATAATATTTCCTATATTCATAAGGACCATAACGAGGATTGGCTGATACACAAAAGGAAAAATATGTTTTCTTAAAATATGCCAGACCGAAAGTCCCATAATTTGCGCATTTATCACATAAGGCTCTTTTTTTGCACTCTTAACTAAATTGGTCATTAATTTAGCATAGTAAACCCATTCCACAAAGACAATTGCAAAAATTAAATTCCCTAGACCATGACCTAAGATCCCCACGGTTGCAAGAGAGAGCAAAAAGCTCGGAAAAGCTAAAATAATATTAGCTATCCATAAAAAGAGGTTTTCTAACTTTCCTTGATACCAACCAACAATAAGACCCACAAACATACCAATCGTTAATTCCAATAAGCTAATAATAATAGCTAAAAACAGTGAATATCTAGCACCATAAAGCAAGCGAGATAATACATCTCTACCCAATTGGTCAGTCCCTAACAAATGAACATTATTGGGAGCCAATAATTTTTGTGATAAATCTACGTATTGTGGATCAAAGCTAGATAGAATAGGGGCAAAAATGGCACTAATCACTAACAATACCAGTAAGCTACTCGAAAAATAAATTCTTTTTGACATTATTTCTCCCTTGACTTTCGTAACCGAGGATCAACCCAATTCATAAGACACTGTGTCATAAAATTATTAGCTAAAAATAAGGTTCCAAAAATTAGCATACAAGCTTGTATTACTGGAAGATCTGAAGTCCTTAGACTGGTCACAAATAAACGTCCTATTCCATTCCATGAAAAAATTTCTTCAACAATAATTGATCCTGTTAATAAGTAAACCCAAGTCAAGCTAAGTGCCGTCATTATCGCAGGTAAGGCATTTCTAAGGAGGTGATGTGTGACAATATAACGTTCTTTTACTCCTCTTAATCGAGCATTTTCCACATTTAAACTTCTATTTTCTTGACTAATAGCTTTTCGAATAAGGGCTATATATTGACCTACGGTAGAAAAACTTAAGGTAATACTTGGCAAAATTAAACTTTGTAAATCATTACCTCCTGAAACAGGCAGAAGATTTAATTTTGCCGAAAATAGCAGCATCAACAAGTAAGCAACCCAAAAACTTGGCATAGACACACTAGAAAAACTCAAAAATCGAATCAAGTGATCACTCCGAGAAGATTCATGTAAGCCAGCCCACACACCTAACGGGGTAGAAATGGTAACAATTAGCAAGAAGGCACTCGTGCCTAGAAATAAAGTAGCCAAAAACCGTTGTAAAACCAAATCTAATACCGGCAACCTGAGCACATAAGAATATCCAAAATCTCCTGTTAATGCTTTTTGGAACCACAGCCAGTACTGCTTCCATAATGGCTTATCTAAACCTAGATAGTGCTCTGCTTCTTTTAGTGCTTCTGGACTAACACTTATTTTTGATAAACGAAGGTAATTTTCTGCTGGATTAACTGTTGATAGTTTGATAAGAATAAATGTTAGAAGTGATATGAAAAACAATGCCAAAAAAGCTGACAATATTTTTTTGATGATCGAACTACTTAGATACATTGTTCTTTTCTATATAGCGTAATGGGAATGAATTTTCTTCTGGCGCAAAACGCATGGTTTTAAAATCACCTTTCCTATAAACAGAAATCACCGATTGATAAGTTAATGGGATATATACAGCCTCATCATGCAATAATTCAAGAACCTTCTTATAGTCTCTATCAACATTTTCTTCCTTAGGATCTACTAGAGCTGACTTAATAAGTCTATCCATTTCAGTTTTAGTTGCTAGATTTTCTAAAGCTATATTTTCTGGATGTCCATGATCTGCCTTGGCAGTTAATGCCGACATCCAAGCATGAGGGTCCCATGGTGCTCCCCAAGAATAGGTTAACATCATATCAAAATTACCCTTTTTAGCATTAGCCCAATAATCATCTTCTTCCATAGCAATAAGAGAAACATTAATACCGATTTTACGCCATTCTCCTTGGAAATAAGTTACCAGGTCTTTATCAGTTGCCTTAGTGGCGATATAAGGAAGACGTAAGGTTAGAGCTTTACCATCTTTTTCACGAACCTTATCTTTTCCCATCTTCCAACCAGCTTGATCCAATAGCTGATTTGCTTTATCAACATTATAGCTATAAGGATTTAACTTAGCATCTGAGTGAGGTGTTGATTTTGAAAAAATAGTGTCTGCTGGCTTTTCTGTTCCTCTAAAAGTGTTCTTAGCAATAGAAACTTTGTCAATAGCATGATTCATTGCCTGACGAACTTTTTTATCTTGGAAAATACTTTCCTTAGCATTTAGCAACAAAAGTCTTGTTGACATAGGTTGAGAAATAGCTGTGACATATTTCTTGTCCTTCGTATATTGGGCAAAAGTGTCTAAACCAATAATGCCATTCCCATAGATCAAATCAACGTCACCTGATTCAAATGCTAAAGCACGCGTCTGAGCATCGGGTATAACTTTTACGGTTACTTCTTTTAATTTTGGTTTCTTTCCCCAGTAATTCTCATTACGTTTGAAGGTAATATATTCATTTTGCTTTTTACTTTTCACAACCCATTGACCCGTTCCAATTGGTTTTTTTACATTCTTCTTAGTTGTATCATCACCTTTAGGGAAAGCGCTATCAGATAAAAAGCGAATTGGACGAATCATAGAGAGATCATATAAAGTAGCACTATAAGCTTGTTTCAGTTTAATTTCAAAAGTACTTTGATTCAAGGCACGATAATTTTCCAATTGATTCGTTAAATCAAACCAATTATGATTACCTCTATTAGACTTCGAAAAAATACTATCAAAATTACGTTTGACATTCGCAGCATTAAAGTTACTGCCATCAGAATATTTAGCATTTCTCAATTTAAAAGTGTAGGTTTTTCCATCTTGACTAATGCTCCAGCTTTCCGCTAAAGCTGGTTCAATTTTCCCATTGTCACCATATCGTACCAACCCCTCATAAACCATATCCTGGATAACAAACTGATCAGGATTATAGCGATGCGGATTAACATCACCAAAGTCTTCTCCCCAAGCAAGCGTGAGTTTATCACTGTTTAGTTTATGACTTTTGCTATCCTGTGAATGGCATGCAGTCAGAGTCACCATCAATAAACAAGCAATGCTCAATAATATGTTACGTCTCATTTTTACCAACTTTCTTTTAAGTTTAGTTAATTATTTTTTTAAGCAAACTTAATTAAATCATTTTAGTAATGTCTTGTCAAGAACCTTAAAATAAAAAAATCTACAACGATACAAGATTTACTTATTCCCTGCGAACTCATTTTAATAGATTATTGCTAAAGAATAATCATAATAGTCACATACCAGATCGCCAATTTCATTTTTCCTTATTCTCATCTGTTACTTAAAATACATCGCACATTTATTAGTCTTTAAGAAGGTTAATACATATAAAAAGCTATTTTTCAAAAGAAACACATATAATATCCTTTGATTATTAAAATATATACTTAACTGGTTAAGTATATAGAATAAATAAAACTAGGAAGGAATTCCTAGTTTTTTTATTGATTAAAGTGAGTTAGGATCAACTTTGATACCAACACCTTGTGTTGTTGTAATTGAAAGGTTTGTGATGTAAGTTCCTTTTGCAGTAGCTGGTTTAGCTTTAACAATAACATCATTAAATGCTTTGAAGTTATCAACTAATTTAGCATCATCAAATGAAACTTTACCAATAAGGGCTTGGACGTTACCTGCTTTATCAGCACGGTAAGTAATTTTACCACCTTTAGACTCTTCAACTGCTTTAGCAACGTCCATAGTTACTGTACCAGTTTTAGGGTTTGGCATCAAGTTACGAGGTCCAAGGACACGTCCAAGACGTCCAACAAGTGCCATCATATCTGGTGTTGCGATAACAACATCAAAGTCAAGCCATCCACCTTGGATTTTAGCAACTAAGTCATCTTCACCGACAAAGTCTGCACCTGCTGCTTTAGCTTCTTCAGCTTTAGCACCACGAGCAAAAACAAGAACACGTGAAGTTTTACCAGTACCTGCTGGTAAAACCATAGCCCCACGGATTTGTTGGTCAGCTTTTTTAACGTCAATGTTAAGGTTATAAGAAACTTCAACAGTTGCATCAAATTTAGCAAAGTTAGTTTCTTTTGCAAGAGCTACAGCTTCTTCTACGCTGTATGCTTTAGTGCTGTCAATTTTCTCAAGAGCAGCACGTAAGTTTTTACTTTTTTTAGCCATTTTAAAATTCTCCTTGTAATGTGGTCAATCGATTTGATTTAAAATCTCCCACGTCACTCATCAAACTACGATGAAGTCTTGCGGGTTATGTGGGTGTTTCTGATTAGTCAGTAACAGTGAATCCCATAGAACGAGCAGTACCTTCGATCATACGCATTGCAGACTCAAGGTTTGCAGCGTTTAAATCTGGCATTTTAGTTTCAGCAATTTCTTGTACTTGCGCACGAGTAACTGTTGCAACTTTAGTTTTGTTAGGTTCACCTGATCCTTTTTCAACACCTGCAGCTTTTTTCAAAAGAACAGCAGCTGGTGGTGTTTTAGTGATGAAATCAAATGATTTGTCTTCATATACTGAGATAACAACTGGAATAATCATACCAGCTTGATCAGCTGTACGAGCGTTAAACTCTTTAGTGAATCCCATGATGTTGATTCCTGCTTGACCAAGTGCTGGTCCAACTGGTGGAGCTGGAGTTGCTTTACCAGCAGGAATTTGAAGTTTTACAAGTTTTTCAACTTTTTTAGCCATTTTTAAAAATCCTCCTGTTGTGGTTTTGGCGGTAATTAGAAATTTTTACCTCCCACAGGTATGTTTATAACATACCTTACCATTATACTATAATCATAAATAAAAGCAATAGTTTTAAGCTATTAATTTCATTATATTTTAAATTTCTTTCCCAATTCCTTTAACATTATTATAACAATACTTGAGATTTTGAATCTCAAGTATTGTTATTTATTTATCCTCAATTTTCTTAGGGATAACAAAAAGAATTGATAAGATCGATAGACTACAAAAAACTAGGTTTAAAATTAATCCACACAAAGCAGCTTTGTGAAAATCTGCATTACCAGAAAAAGCATGATAAATCGCAATTGAAGTTGCTACACCAATTGCACCACCTAGTGAACTTGCCATTTTGTAAATTCCAGATGCAGAACCTACTTTTTCATTAGGAATACTAGAAATAGCTGTATCCGTTGATGGTGTCGCATAGATCCCCAAGCCTGTCCCAAATAAAGCATAACCAACAAAGACTAACACAAGATACAAAGGGCCTTGAATATTGACCAAAGTCATTAAAAATATCCCAACAAATGTGCTCATAGCTCCCAAAAGCATTGGCTTACGGGCACCAAAGCGTTGTAAAATTTTCTCACCAACTCGGATAGCAATTAGTACACAAACCAAATAGCCTAAAGACATTTCACCTGCAACCTTTGGTGTTAGCTGGCGACCTTGTTGCATGTAAGTATTAATAACAATCAGAGTTCCTGCAACTGCATTCAGTAAGAAATTTGATATTGTCGCACCTAAGTAAAATCGATTTTCAAACAGATGAAAGTCAATAAAACTATTAGATTTACGTGTTTCAACATAATAAAACAGAACAAATCCAATAAGCATTACTGTAAAAAGACTCAATGGAATAACGTTCATCAATCCATGTTCTTGAGCCATAGATATCCCAATATTTAACGATAACATTGAAATAATAAAAATAATTAAACCAAGGTAATCAAAGTGAGTTTTTTGTCCAACATTTTTACTTTCTGGGGTTCCTAAAATTAATAGAAAACTAAGTACTGATGCGATGATCGAAAAGATAAAGACATAACGCCAACCTAGAGTACTTGCCACCGCTCCACCAAAATAAGAACATAGACCTGGGCCACCCCATGATCCGATTGACCAGAAACTAACTGCACGTTGTCTATCTTTACCATCATAGTACGTTTTAACCAAGGCCATTGTTGATGGCATAATAAAAGCTGCTGCCAATCCTTGAAAAATACGTCCCATAATAAATAGCACTGCTCCATTAGCTAAAACAATTAGTAGAGAACCAATAATATTTAAGCAAAGACCAATAAAAGTAAATTTAACTCGACCAAGTTTATCTGCTAAACCACCAGTTACAACAATAAATAAACCTGAAAACAATGCCGTACTTGAGACACCAATATCCATTGCACCAGATGAAATACCTAATGATGACTGAACATCTGGTCCCATGTTTAAAATAGACTGTGCAAATAACCAAAATGATAGTACAGCGAGTACAATTCCCACCAATAATTTGTTATTTCCTTTGAAATTTTCCTTTGTCGTTAACATATGTTATCTATTCTCCTTCTTCAAGCATAGCAAGCGCTGCTGTTGCCATTGATTTAGCAGATACCATCAATGATGATTCTGCAATTTGGAATTTTGGATGATGATGTGGGTAATATGGTTGCCCCTCTTCGTGTGCTCCAACATAGAAGAAGCAAGCTGGGATTGTTTGAGCATAATAGGCAAAATCTTCAGACGGCGTTTGAGGATCGCAATCAATGACGTCTAAAATTTCTTTTATAGCAACAGATTTTAAACTATTTGCAACTTTCTGTGTCACTTCACTGTTATTAACTAAAACAGGATAATCATTCTGATAGTCTAACTGATAACTAACACCATAAGTTTGTGCTATTCCATCTAGAATACGCTTAAATTCCTCCTCAACAACACCTCGTGTCTCTTCAGACATCACGCGCACATCACCTTCTAAGGTTACACTATCTTTGATCACATTAGCGGAACCTTTACCATCAAAAGATCCGATAGTAACTACTGCTGTGTCAAATGGACTAACTCGACGACTGACAATCGTTTGCGCTGCCATAACAAAACTAGAAGCTGCAACAATTGTATCATTTGCACGATGTGGCATGGAACCATGTCCACCCTTACCTTGCAAAATAACTTTAAAAGTGGCACGCCCTGTTTGAATGGGACCTGCGTGATATTGTACCGTTCCCTCTTCCATCGTTGACATAACATGGATACCAAGGACAGCATCAATGCCATCTAAACATCCTGCTTCAATCATTGCTTTTGCTCCGCCTGGTGGCACCTCTTCAGCCGGTTGATGTAAGATACGGATATGACCTGAAAATTCTGATTTCAATTCAATCAAGCTCTCAGCCAAAATCAATAAATAAGCTGTATGGGCATCATGTCCACAAGCATGCATAACGCCCGCTGTTTTTGAAGCAAAAGAAAGCCCTGTCTCTTCCTGAATTGGAAGAGCATCAAAGTCGGCTCTCAAAGCAATGTGTTTGATGGGCTTATCTGTCGCTTTATCACCATAGATATCGACTACGACGCCATTCATACCACCAAATTGTGTCTGAACATGACAGTCCTTACCTTTATAAAAATCTGAAATATAAGCTGCTGTTTTTGTCTCTTTAAATGATAATTCGGGATTTTCATGTAAATAGCGACGAATAGCAACTATTTGATCACATTTTTGGTCAATTTTTTCAAATAATTGATGTCGCAAAGATGCATTGGCCATTTGCTTTCCTCCTTAAAATATGAACAGTTAAAATAAGGCTATTATTCTAACAATCTGCTCTTATATAGTCTACTTTTGAAAATAATTTTTTACAAATAAATTTTTTTAGATATTTCTATAACTAAATAGTTATGAATATATCATGTTATACTACTAAATTAAAATAGATTGATTTTAGCTCAAAATGATAGTAAACTTATAGCCATAACGTATCATAACTTATTATTAATCTAAGGATATCAAACTGGTTATAAAGTCTTGAAAAATCAACAAAAATTAATGTATCTAGAGAGTATCGAACTATACTCAAACATCACTAAAGCCGCTGCACACCTTTTTATTTCTCAACCTTACCTAAGCAAAGTGATCAAGCAATTAGAAAATGAGTTAGAAATAAAACTCATCCAGAGCCAAGGACACCAAACCTTTTTAACTTATGCTGGACAGAGATATCTATTCTACCTAAAAGAAATTGATATGATTGAGCGTCAAATGGCCAAAGAACTATATCTCATCCGTTCTGATAAAAAAGGAGAAATCACACTTGGGATTAACTCTGGCTTAGCAAGTTCTATTCTGGCAAATGTACTTCCAAAATTTAACTTGGAGCACCCAGAAATTTCTGTCAAATTACTCGAAAACAATCAAAATATTTCTGAACAATTGGTAGCGAGTGGTGATATTGACCTAGCTGTTGGGATGGCTCCTATCCTTTATAAAGATGGAATTGCATCAACCACTATTTACCGCGACGAATTGTTTTTAATGATACCTACCACCAGCCACCTCTACAACGCTGAAAAACGTGGACAGATTATTCCTTTTGAATATCCTATTTCAGTTCTAGACAATGAACCTCTTATCCTAACACCATTAGAGTACGGAATTGGCAAAACAATTGCACAATTCTATGAGCTTCATCACATGTCATTAAATCAGATGATTACAACTAGTACCATTCCTACAGCAGCTAGCCTATCTTTGTCAGGGATGGGAGCAACATTTGTTCCACAAACTCTCATTCATCGCTATTTGGATAAAGAGTGCAATGTCTACCATTTTCATAAGAATAAGTTATTTTCAGAGTACATTATGATTTATAAAAAAGATGTTGAATTATCTGGAATTGCTCTCCTACTTTATAAAGCTTTTTTAACCAAGTAGTTTCGCTAATTCTATTGAAAATCAGTTTACATCTTACCAAAATCGGTATAAAATAGACCTATGATATACAAAATTATTGCTTCTTTATTTCTTGTTTTAATCCCTATATTTTCACAGGTTCTTGTCAAAATATTTAAACTTAAAAAATTTAACATTATGTTTCCAGATGTTGCTTTTCCTATTTTTGTTTTTTTAATTCCATTAATATCATCTAGTCTGTTAAAACAAAATCTTTTACCTTACTATCTGATTCTCATTTCATTACTGGCAATCGGAATTACAATAAAGCTTCTACGAACAAAGACTCTTTTTTCTTATAAACGTTTTTTAAAATTATTTTGGAGATCTGGCTTTATTCTAACTTTCCTTTTTTACCTAGGATTATTGGTTATCATCTTTATCAAAGTACAATAAAAAGAGTTGGATAAATTTCCAGCTCTTTTTACTTTAGGTTTAGAGGATAAAGCCCTCTAACAGCATTACAGGCGTATACAGCATCGGCTGATTCTAAATCTTTTAAAGTTAGTGGTGCTTCAATTACTTTTTGGTTTTCAAGGAGATGACGACGATAAATCCCATTCAACCCTCCTTCTGATAAATCTGGGGTTAAAAACCTTCCATTTTTTTCTAAAACAATATTCCCAATACTTGTTTCCAATAGCAGCCCCTCAGGAGATACAAATATCTTTTCATTCTGACCTTCAATGATATGTGGGCGATAAGAAGTTTTAAAATAAGTAAACGGGGATAATTTAATAGGGTAGTCTTGTACGACCACCTCTGCCGTTAAAAACTTTTTTGATAAATTCACTAGTTGTTTTACCTCAAACGTTACCTTACCAGTTTTATCAAGCATTATTTTCAAGCGGTAATCCTTCTTATCTAGCTGATGAAGGTATTTTTTCAGTTCCCTTTCGAATTTACTTTTATCAAAAGGATAAGCAAAATAAGACGCTGATTCAACTAATCTCTCGACATGTTGTTGAGAGAAAAGAAGTTTATTTTCAGTCACTCTTCCTGTAGTTATTAATTGAAATTTTGGATTGACACATGTTAAAACAGCTGATTTTTGACGGGTTTCTTCATATTCAGAATCTGTCTGGCTCTCCCACGTAATACCTCCACCAACGCCGTAATAGGCTTGTTGACCTTTCATTTGTACTGTGCGAATAGGAACGTTAAAAATAGCTTGTCCGTCTGGCATGCAAAGTCCTATCGTCCCACAATAAATACCTCTTGGCCGTTTTTCCAACTCATTAATAATAGCCATTGTTGATATCTTAGGAGCTCCAGTGATAGATCCACAAGGATATAAAGCTTGAAAAATAGACGTAAGTGTCACTTCTGGCGATAAAACTCCTTCAATAGTTGATGTCATTTGCCACACAGTTGCATACTGCTCCACTTGACATAGTTTTTTTACCTTAACTGTTCCAACATCACAGATACGGCCCATATCGTTTCTTAATAAATCAACAATCATCATATTTTCAGAACGATTTTTGGGATCATTTGCCAACCAATCTCGCTCCGCCACATCTTCTTGATAAGTAGGCTTTCTAGCGCTTGTTCCCTTCATTGGTCTAGTTGTTAAGACTTCACCCTTCTTCTTAAAGAACAATTCCGGGCTTACAGATAAAATCCTTTTATCATCGTAGGCAATATAAGCATTATATCCTGCTCCTTGTTCTACCATTAGGCGTTCATAAACGCTAAAGGGATCCGAGCATAATTGTTGGCTAAGCTCTAGTGTATAATTTACTTGATAAGTATTTCCTTGTCTAATTTGTCCTTTAATATTGGCAATTGCCTCTTGATATTCTTGCTCAGAAACATTAGCAGTCCAATTATCTGTTAATCTAACATTTTCATAACTTAAAGGAAAAGCTTCGTTCTCACAATCTTTATGTACTGTAAAATAAGCTAGATGTTCCCCAGCCAACTTCTGATGAGAAACTTTAAAATGTGAATCAAAAGCAGCAGATGCTTCATAAGATAAATAACCAACAACATAATAATTCTTAGATTGATAATAATCAACTTCTTTTATCACTTCTAAGACTTGTTCTAAAGTATCAGCTATTAATTCTTTTGTAGGATTTTTAAAACGATATCTTTTTCCTAATTCTTTGAAATCAATAACAGTCTCAATATGCATTCGTAACCTTCTTCTTCATCTATTTGCTTCATTATAACATAAAAAACTAATCCGACAATTTCTTGTCAGATTAGTTTTTTCTTATTCACTCGGAGTTGGAGTCATTAAAACTTTTCGTGGCTTGGTTCCTTCTGCTGGACCAATAACCCCCGCTGCTTCTAACTCTTCCATTAGTCTTGTTGCTCTATTGAAACCAACAGACAATCGGCGTTGAATCATTGAGGCACTTGCTTTTTGCGTCTCTAAAACGAGTCCCTTGGCTTCTTCAAAAAGAGGATCACTTTCAGGTACTCCGCCTCCACCACCAGAGCCGTTATCTGTTTCAGATACTTCTCCAGGATCAAAGGCATCATCATAGTCAGCCTCGGCTTGGTCTTTGATAAAACCAACGATCCTTTCAACATCATCATCTGAAATAAAGGAACCTTGTAGTCGTACTGGATGATTCTCATCAATAGGCTTAAAGAGCATGTCACCCCGTCCCAAGAGCTTTTCAGCACCATTTTCATCAAGGATCGTACGGCTATCAGTACCACTTGAAACAGCAAAGGCAATACGCGACGGAACATTTGCTTTAATCAAACCAGAAATAACATCTACGGATGGACGTTGAGTTGCAAGAATCATATGGATACCTGCAGCACGTGCTTTTTGCCCCAAACGAATAATAGCATCTTCAACTTCTTTACTAGCAACCATCATCAAGTCAGCCAATTCATCTACAATGACAACGATTAAAGGCAAAGGTATTTGTTTTTGCTCAGAAGAAGCATTAAACTCTTCAACCTTTGTATTATAACCTGCTATATTACGCACACCAATTTTGCTAAATAACTCGTATCGATTTTCCATTTCATCAACAACTTTTTGGAGTGCCTTACTTGCTTTACGCGGATTGGTTACAACAGGGATTAATAAATGTGGAATATCATTATAAACAGATAATTCAACCATTTTGGGATCAATCATCATAAACTTAACTTGATCTGGACGTGCCTTCATCAAAATACTTGAAATAATTCCATTAACTGCCACAGATTTACCTGAACCAGTTGAACCAGCTACCAAAAGATGCGGCATTCTAGCTAAGTTAAAACTGCGAGCATTGCCGTTAACAGCTTTTCCTAGTGGTACTTCTAAAAGGTTTTCAGGATTGGCATCAGATTGTTCCCAAAGTTCGCGGAAAGAAACCGTTGCAATTTCTGAGTTAGGAACTTCAATACCTATTAATGATTTTCCAGGAATTGGTGCTTCTATACGAACATCTTTTGCTGCAAGAGCAAGAGCTAGGTCGTCAGATAGATTTGAAATACGATTCACACGAACTCCAACTGCTGGTTTAATTTCATATTTAGTAACCGATGGTCCAATTTCAGCACGTTCTACTTTTACATCGATACCAAAGCTTCTAAATGTTTCTTCTAAAACTCTGATATTCTTTCGGACTAAATCCTTTTCTTTGGATTGATTTTTAGGCTTATCTGGTGCAAATAAATCTATCGTTGGTAATTTATAAACCAGTGTCGTTTTAGGTGTAAAGTCGACATTTTCTATATCACTATCATCTACATCATCATCTAAATCATAAACCATTTCCTCGTCACTTTCTCTCATATTAGGAAGCGGCGAATCATAGTCTTCTAAATAAATTGTCGGCTCTACTGGTAAAGGATCATTTTGAGGCGATGTCTCATAAGCAAGAATCTCTGGCTCAAATACCGGAGTTGATGTTTCACTTACCTCAGGTGGTAGCGTATGATCCAAATTGTCCTCAGCTTGTTCCTCTAGAATCTCACCCGTTTCAGGGTCTACATTAACCGAAGCTAAATAAGCTTCTTCTTCAGCTTTTTGACGCTCTATGCGCTCTTGTTCAGCGATTGCTTTTTTCATCTCTCGCTTAGCAAAACGCTCCTTTTTATTTTGCTCGTGCTTCTCTGCCACTTTATTTTTAAAAGCTCTAATAAATTCGACGATGTCATAAACTTCCAGAGAACTCATTAAAAAGAGACCCAAAATGATGAAGAGAACACCAATCATATAGGCACCAATATTAGAAAAGAGAAAAGCAATTGGCTTGTAAATCAAAGCACCCAACATACCTCCACCGGCAAAAACAGTGATTTTAAATTGCATTAAATCAGATACAATTAATCGAGCAGTTGAACGCAAAATTTCTTTATCTTTCAAAATAGGCATCGAGAAAAGGTAAGCATGCCACTCAATCAATAATCCTAAAGAAGCTATCAAAAAACCTGCTACTAAGCCATCTTTCTTTCGCAACCATTTAAAGAAATAAAGGTAGATTAAAGTTGCCGCAATAAATAAGTAAGCCAAGCTACCTACCATAAAACGGATGACATTGTAGACTGTAATACCAAAAATACCTAATCTGATAATACCAAAGAAGAGAATAATTGTTAAAACAAGAGCAGTAATCATCCTTTGAATAGCTCTTTGACGCTCTATTTCTGCCTTAGTAGGTCTTCTGGTTTTCTTTCCTTTTGTTTTTTTCTTATTTGCCATAAATACCATATTTCAAGTGAAATACTTGTTCCTCACTTTCTCTATCAACTCATGCTATACTATTCTATCATAATTTCAACAAGTCCCCCAATAGGTTTACTATTTACTTTTATAAATTATTTAAAAATTTATGATAAAATATAATCATCTTAATAACTTAATCAAGGAGTATGTATGAAAAAAATTATTTATCTTGGTTTAGCCTGTGTCAGCATATTAACTTTAAGTGGTTGCGAGTCAATTGAGCGTTCTCTAAAAGGAGACCGTTATGTTGACCAAAAACTAGCTGAAAGCTCTTCAAAGGAAGCTACTGAACAACTAAACAAAGAAACTAAGCAAGCCTTAAAAGCTGATAAAAAAGCTTTTCCTCAATTGGACAAGGCTGTTGCCAAAAACGAGGCACAAGTGCTTATAAAAACCTCTAAAGGTGATATAAATATCAAGTTATTTCCAAAATATGCTCCTTTAGCTGTTGAAAATTTTCTAACACATGCAAAAGAAGGATACTATAATGGGTTAAGTTTCCACAGAGTTATCAAAGATTTTATGATACAATCTGGTGACCCTAATGGAGACGGAACCGGTGGAAAATCTATATGGAATGGCAAAGATAAAAAGAAAGATTCTGGAAATGGCTTTGTTAACGAAATCTCCCCTTACCTCTACAATATCAGGGGAAGTTTAGCAATGGCAAATGCTGGAGCTGACACTAATGGTAGCCAATTCTTTATCAATCAAAGCCAGCAAGATCATTCCAAACAACTGTCAGATAAAAAAGTTCCTAAGGCGATTATTAAAGCCTATTCAGAAGGAGGAAATCCAAGTTTAGATGGTGGTTATACCGTCTTTGGACAAGTAATCTCTGGCATGGAAACTGTGGATAAAATTGCTTCGGTAGAAGTTACAAAATCAGATCAACCAAAAGAAAAAATTACTATTACAAGTATCAAAGTTATTAAAGACTACAAATTTAAATAATTCTATCAAAAATGAGACTAGAACATTTTCTAGTCTCATTTTTTAACAACACTATTGTTTCTTTTTAAACAAACTTTGTTTAGGAGAAAATAGGAAAGCAAGTAAAAACATAAAAGTAGATGTTAAAACAATACTTGATCCTGCGGCAATATTAAATGTATAACCGATATACAACCCCAGAACAGATGCTACTGCTCCTAATGCAGATGATAAAAACAACATTGTTCTGAGACTTTTAACATAAAGATATGCTGTTGCAGCTGGTGTAATTAAAAGTGCTACGATCAATATTGTTCCCACACTCTGCATAGCTGTTACTGCAACTAATGTTAACAAAATCATCAATAAATAATGATAAAAAGAAACTCTCATTCCCATTGATTTTGCTAAAACAGGATCAAAAGAAGTCAATAATAATTCTTTAAAGAAGATAGTAATCAGAGTCAGTACAATTAATCCCACTATAATAGTCATATATTTATCACTATCTTGTACTGCCAAAATATTCCCAAAAAGAATTTGAAAGAGGTTAGTTGTACTATTAGCAAGTCCAATTAAAATGATACCTAAGGCTAAAAAGGACGAAAAAGTAATTCCAATAGCAGTATCTCCTTTTATGACACTATTTTCTTTAATATAAGTAATGATAATCGAAGACAACAAACCAAAGACAATAGCACCTATAAAAAAGTTAATCCCTAAAATAAAAGATATAGCAACACCTGGTAGAACAGCGTGAGAAATAGCATCACCCATCAAAGACATTGAGCGCAAGATAATAAAACAGCCTACTGCACCCGCTACAATACCAATCACAATTGCAGTTATAAAAGCATTTTGCAAAAAATGATAAGTCAATAAGCCTTCAAAAAATTTCGTAAACATTCTAGTCTCCTTGTCCTAACAAAATAGCATCACCGTAAGCAGCACTTAAATTCTCACGGGTAAATGCCTGATCTATTGGTCCACAAGCAATTAGATGACGGTTCAAAATAATTACTTGATCAAAATAATGATCAACTTTACTCAAATCGTGATGGACGACTAAAATTAATTTTCCGGCCTTACTTAATTTTTTTAGTAAATTGACTATGATTTGTTCACTAATGGAATCAATCCCTACAAACGGCTCATCTAAAAAAATGTAATCCGCTTCTTGAACGAGACATCTTGCCATAAGCATACGTTGAAATTGTCCACCTGATAAGGCATTAATTGGTCTATTTTCAAACCCTCTCAAACCAACTTGATCAATCACTCGGGACACTTTTTCCCAGTCAGTTTTTGATAGTCGCTTGAAGAGGCCTCGTTCCTTATATAATCCTAAAGAAACACATTCTCCAACAGTTATAGGGAATTGGTAATCAATATTAGTTTTTTGTTCAACATAGGCTACTCTCCCCATTAAAGGTAGCAAATCTCCCCCAATCCCTGATTCTCCAGTAGAATCAACCAAACCAAGAAGGGCTTTCATAAGCGTAGATTTCCCCGCTCCATTAGGCCCTAAAATACCAATGATTCCGGAGCCTTCTAGGCGTAAATTAATATCTTCTAGCACTAAATTATTATCATAACTTACGCTTAAGTGTTTACTAATAATCATTTTTCCTCCAAAAGTAGAATGGAGCTGGTTATAAAACCAGACTCCACTTCTCTGTATTTATTAAGGCTAAGTCAGTTTTTAGATTAGGATTTCGACATTGTTACAACTCAGCCTTAAGCGAGAATACTACATCATTGATTTCATTATGATTTCAATGTCGATTCTCACTCTTATTTTGCTAAACCTTCTGCAATCTTATCAAGATTCCATTTCATCATAGCGTAGTAGCTGTCACCCTTTTGACCTTTTTTAGCAATTGAGTCTGTGAAGATCTCTGCGTAAATTGGGATACCTGATTCTCTTGAAACAGATTTCATAGGACGCTTGTCAACACTTGATTCAACGAATAAAGCTGAAGGTCTTACTTGTTTTAATTTCTTAACTAAGCTAGTAATTTGATCTGGTGTACCTTCTTCTTCAGTGTTAATTTCCCAGATGTATGCTGATGGAACTCCATAAGCTTTTGAGAAATATTTAAAGCAACCTTCACTAGTAACAATTAATTTTTTATTAGCTGGAATGGCATTAAATTTAGATTTTGCTTCTTTATCCAATTTTTCTAATTTAGCTACATAAGCATCTCTGTTTTTCTCATAAGTAGCTTTGTTTTTTGGATCTTTAGCAATTAATTGCTTAGCAATATTTTTTGAGTAAATAATACCATTTTCAAGGTTCAACCAAGCATGTGGGTCTTCTTTACCTTTTCCGCTTTGACCATTTAGATAAATAACATCAACTCCATCGCTAACCGCAAAGTAATCTTTGTTTTCTTTCTTCTTAGCGTTCTTTATTAATTTCGTAAACCAAGCATTACCGCCTGTTTCAAGATTAATTCCGTTGTAAAAAACAAGATCTGCTTGAGTTGTTTTTTCAACGTCTGCTGGTAATGGCTCATATTCATGAGGATCTTTACCAACAGGTACAATACTATGTAAGTCGATTTTGTTACCGGCTATATTTTTTGTTATATCTGCCAAAATAGAGTTGGTTACAACTACTTTTAATTTTTCGTTTTTGGCTTGATCCTGCTTGTTAGCACAGGCACCTAAGCCTAAAAATGCTACAAAACATGATACAATAACTAACCACTTTTTCATCAAAATGCTCCTTTTAAAATTAATATAAGTTATGTATTAAATTAAGTTAACTTAATTTTGATATTAGCATAACCTATTATAAAGTATTTGTCAAATACTTTTTCAGTATTTTTTGATATAATGGTCTTAGAAAAATAGATTTTAAGAAGTATAAGAAAGACTGAATATGACTCCAAATAAAGAAGATTACCTAAAATGCATTCATGAATTAGGTGAAAAAAACAACAAAATTTCCAATAAGAAAATCGCTGAAATGATGCAAGTCTCAGCTCCTGCCGTGTCAGAAATGATTAAAAAAATGATAAGTGAACAACTGATTGTTAAAGATAAAGATTTAGGATATTATCTTACTAAACAAGGTTTATTAGTTGTTTCTGACCTTTACCGTAAACATCGTCTAGTAGAGGTATTTTTAGTTAACCATTTGCACTATACTGCTGATGATATTCATGAAGAAGCGGAAGTTTTAGAACATACTGTATCAACAACTTTTGTTGATCGATTAGAGAAGTTTTTAGACTTTCCACAATTTTGTCCACACGGTGGGACTATTCCTAAAAAGGGAGAGTTTTTAGTAGAAATTAACCAAATGACATTGGACCAAATTAGTCAGCTTGGCACATATGTTATCAGTCGTGTTCATGATGATTTTCAGCTACTGAAATACCTAGAACAACACCGTTTGCATATCAACGATACCATTGTATTGACACAAATTGACCCTTATGCAAAAACTTATCACATCACCTATAACGATGAAAATCTAACAATCCCTGAGCGTATCGCAAGTCAAATATATGTATCTGCTACATAAATAAAAAAGTCCGTGTATTCATTAGATACACGGGCTTTTTTATAATGCTTTCAAAAATGCCATTAATACTTGGGCAGAGCGTTTACCAGCTTCAAGGATAAATTCATCAAATGTGATATTGGCATCATGAGCTGCAGTATCACTCATAGCACGTACCACCACAAAGGGCTTTCCTGTAGCTTGAGCAGCTTGGGCAATTGCTGCACCTTCCATCTCGACAGCTAAAACCTGTGGAAAATGCCCCTTAATAACATCAATCTTTTCCTGACCAGCAATAAAACTATCCCCAGTTGCAATTAAACCAACTTTACTAGTCATTTCTTCTTTAGATAAAACTGCTTCAAAAGTGGAAACAAAAGTCTTATCCGAATGAAAATAAAGTGGCTGCATTGACATTTGTCCATAGTCATAACCAAAGGCGGTTAAATCTACATCGTGATAAACTAATGTATCTGCGACAACGACGTCTCCTACATTCAATCCTGTTGCTACTGCACCAGCTGATCCTGTATTAATAATAGCATCAACTTTAAAGCTTTCTGCTAAAATAGCAACACTCATCGCTGACATGACTTTCCCAACACCAGACTGTACTAAAACAAGCTCATGTTCACCATAACGTCCACTGTAATATACATTTGATAATACTGTCTCTTGAGATTTATCCTCAAGATTTTCCACAAGGAGTTTTAACTCTTCCTCCATGGCTGCAATAATTCCAATTTTCATGATATTTCCTTATAATTTAAAAATTGCATAAAGCAAGAGAGCCAACAAAATAAGCAAAATGAATAAAACTAAATTCAACTTACGTTGAAATTCATTTCGTTTTGCATTCTCAATCCAGCGACTCTTGTAGATATGTTTACCGTTCTCATCAGTTAGTTGCTCCATGCCATCTTCTGTAGAAATAATTTTAGTTTCTTGATCTAAGATTGTTTGACCTGAAACTTTTTCACCTCGATTTGAACGTTCAATCATATCATCTGTTAACAATGGTTTTCCCATTAAGAATGTCCTCCCATTTTTAAACCGTAATATTGTAAAGCAATGATCGTTTTCGCATCTTGAATCATGCCTTTTTCTACCATTTGCATACAATCCTCATAACTTAACTCTAGAAGCTCAAGTACCTCATCATCATCTTGTGGCCTAGGATTTTCAACTTTTTGTAAATCAGTAGCTAGATAGAGGACGATTTTCTCATTACAAAAACCAATAGCAGTGTAGAAACTATAAAGAATTTCAAGATTCCCTGTGTAGCCAGTCTCTTCTTCTAATTCCCGAAGGGCAGCTTCTTCCTTAGAACCTGACTCACCCGTCTCAAGTTTCCCTGCTGGAATTTCGTAAGAAATACCTTCAATAGCCTTACGATACTGTTTCACTAAAACAATTTTATGCTCAGGAGTTACCGCCAAAGTAGCAACAGCTCCTCCATGAAAAACAAGTTCACGTTTGGATTGTCCCAATCCATTTGGCAACTCTACATCATCAACAGCTACTTTGATAATTTGTCCATCAAAAACAGTTTGACGATTGATTGTTTTTTCTTCAAAATCCATAAGAACCTCCCAAATAAGTGTTACTTTTGTGAAGGATGATGTGGTTTTTTATTGGCATATCCTTCTTTATTGACTTGACGTCCTCTTCCAATAGCTATGCTATCAATTGGAACATTATCTGTGATGGTAGATCCAGCTGCTGTTAAAGCATTATCACCAATTTCAAGTGGTGCAATCAGAGTAGAATTACTTCCGATAAAGACATTACTTCCGATTTCTGTTTTAAATTTATTTTGTCCATCATAATTGACAGTAATCGTCCCTGCGCCAAAGTTAACATCACAACCTACCTCTGCATTGCCGATATAAGTTAAATGGCCTGCCTTCGTATTCTCTCCTATTTGAGAACCCTTTACTTCAACGAAATTACCAATATGAACACCTTTTGCAAGACTTGTTCCTGGTCTAATATGCGCATAAGGGCCTACGGTTACTCCATCAGAAATAATGGATTCTTCAACCATCGAATTAGTGATGGTAACATCATTTCCGACTTGAGCATCTACTAAATAACTACCATTGGTTAATAAAGTACCTTTACCAATCTTCGTCTGTCCTTTTAAAGTCACATTAGGCTCAATTACAGATTCTTCTCCAATCTCAACATCAATATCAATATAAGCAGAATCAGGATTAACCACTGTGACCCCATTAACCATATGTTGACGTGCAATGCGCTGACGCATCACTTTTTCAGCAGTTGCAAGTGCTACACGATCATTAACTCCTAGACTTTCGTCAAAGTCACGAAGTTTATAGGCACCTACCTTTTTACCCACTTCTTTGAAAATTCCAATAACATCAGTTAGATAATACTCTCCTTGAGCGTTATTTGTATTAATGTCTTTAAGTGCTTCAAATAGACTTTGATTATCAAAAACATAAGTTCCAGTATTAATTTCTTTAACCTGCTGCTCAAAGTCATTAGCATCCTTTTGTTCTACAATTTTAGTAACTTCATCATCTGAATTACGGATAATACGACCATATCCAAATGGATTTGCAGCATCGGCTGTTAAGATTGTTGCAACGTTTTTATGATTGACATGAAAATCAATTAAGTTTTTTAAACTTTCTCCAGTAATCAGGGGTGTATCACCTGCAATAACTAGTGTATGTCCTTTTGATGTCGCTAATTCTTCTTCCGCCATCATTACAGCATGGCCAGTCCCTAGCTGTTCTGTTTGCATTACAAACTCTGATTTGTCACTTAAAACATCACGTACAAGCTCCGCCTTATGTCCAATAACAGTAACAATTTTACTTGGCTCAATAGCTTGCACACTACGGAAAACATGCTCAAGCATGGTAATACCAGATACTTTATGCATAACTTTTGGTAAATCAGATTTCATGCGAGTTCCCTTACCCGCAGCTAAAATAATGGCATAATTTGACATATTAATTCCTCTATCTCTGAATATAATTCAACCTATTATATCATAATGCCTTCAACTTATCACTAATACCCCTTTAAATCCCTATTACAATAGACTTTAGCTAAAATAGCTTACTTCAATTAAGAATAAAATAGCTACCAAAAGGTAGCTATTCAATACATGAAATCCGTTGATTTTTTTCTGCTCTGTTTGCAATCAGTATTTTTATAAATCTATCATTGCAATGCTCAGATGGTAAAAACGATTAGTTTAACTCTGTTGAAATTTGCCACATCACACCAAATTGGTCTACTAAGTTTGCGTAAGCAGGACTCCAGAAAGTTTCTTGTAACTCTAACTGAACTTCTTGTGCATTCTTCTTTAATTTTTCATAAATTTCACGCGCCTCCTCTACGCTACCCACAATAATAGCGGCCGTAACATTTTTACCAACTTGATACACGAAATCTGGATTTTCATCCGAAATTTGCAGACGAATGCCACCAAAAATAAGTTGAGCATTAATGATTAAATCCTTGCGGTCTTCAAGACAGTTGGGGTCCATCTCTTCCCATGTCATCATATTTACTAAATCAGCTTGAAAGACATTTTTATAAAAATCAACCGCTTGTCGCCCATTTCCATTTGTTACGATGTATGTTTCTAGTGCTTTAACCATAAGTTCTCCTTTTTATTTTACTTCACAGATTGCAAAGTAATTATTGTCATTATCGGAAAAATTAAAAACTCTCATACTCCCCATATCAACAATAGGATTTGTCATAACCTCATTTTCTGTTAATTCTTGATATGTACTGTCAATATCAGTAGTTTCAAATAAAATAGAGGGAGTTGCTAAATCTAGCTCAGGACTCATTTGAGCTATAATTGCTTTGTCATGTAAGACGAAGCTAACTTCACTATCCAACTTCGGTGCAACTATATAGGTTACATAATCTCCTTGTGTTTGTTTTTCAACACGCTCAAAACCCACCTTGTTTTTCCAAAAATCTGCTGATGCTTCAACATTGCTAACGTAGAGCATTATCTGTCCAATTGATGAAATCATTTTATTATCTCACTTTCGGATTTATTACTAATTAGTATAACATACAGTATTTAAAATAAGTAAAAAATGACTCAAAAGAGTCATTTACTTATTTCGTTACCATATCTAGAACTTTCATCACCGTTCTACTATGTTCTAAAGCTTGAGCAGCACGCTTAAAATCTAAATTGCTAATAATACCTTCAAAAATAACAAATTCATCGTGCATGCGATGCCTATCACCATTTAATTGATAAACATGACTTTCTTGTCCATTCATAGTTAATGAAATTTTAGGCATAGTATTAGTTGGCCCTAAAATCGCTATAGACCCCTTATCACCTTGAATAGTAGATTTTACTTCTGCACTACAATCTTTTGCTCCAATACAGACTGTCTTAAAGTGCCCATAGTCTAGGACTAGAACTCCTGAAGTATCAATACCATGCTCTATATTTGGTAAATACTGTGCTGTTATAGGTTCTCCAAAAAGTCCAATTACTAAATGTAAATTATAAATATTAAGGTCTCTCAACGCACCTCCACCCATTTCAGGATTGAAAGCTGGTGCTATTTCCCCACGTTTAAAGGCATCATAACGCGATGAATATTGGGAATAATTACATTCTACAATTTTAATATCTCCAAGGTTGCTTAAATGTTCTTTTACAAGATCAAAATTAGGTAAATATTGATTTGTAATTGCTTCGAGTAATATCAGTTGCCTAGTATTGGCAATAGATACAAGTTCTTCTAATTGACTTGCTTCTAATGTAAATGGCTTCTCACAAATGACATGTTTTCCTGCCAAGAGTGCCTCCTTAGCATAGTCAAAATGCAAGTGATTCGGCAGTCCAATATAAACTGTATCAATCTCCTCATTGTCCAAAACAGCCTTATATTCACTCGTAGCTAGAGACATGTTATATTCCTTAGCTAGATCTTTAGCTGTCTCCAAACTTCTAACTGTTGATAAGATAGCAACTAAATCAATACCATCAATTTTCTGCAAGACAGGCAAAACTTCCTTCACAATCATACCTGTACCCAAAACCGCTAATTTCATTCGTTAATCTCCTTTGGGTAAACCACTTGGAATTCCTCTAAAACTATCCTAGAGTCCTCACTAAACATTAAACCAAACTCCTCAAAATAAGGTTTAAAGAAATCAATGTGAGCTTTTCTCCACCATTCTAAAGTTTTATCTCCTTCTCCTTCTTTAAAAGCATGGTCTGCAGAGACATCTTTAAAAGGGACAATATCAACTTTAGTTATTTCAATAATACAGATAGCCTCATCATTGCTATCCAAAATAATATCATATGAACCAACTTGTGGTAACTCTTCCTCATCTAATTCATATAAATCATAGGCAGAGGCTGTTGCAGTTTTTGTCCCATCTACAACTAACTTTGCCAGAAGATCTGGTTCTGCTCCAAATTGCCATGCATCTATCTCATCACCGATTGAAGGATTCAAAGATTTAAACTTATTCCATAATTCTTGTGCCTTCATATTACCTCCGAAGCAATTCCCACAACAAACTTAACTGCGTTACTCATTTTTCTTTGTCTTTTAAATCCTTCTTTAACATCTAAAATATAAACAGTTTGACCAATCCAAACACGTAAATAAACAGATTTTATTAAAATATCACCTGATATTCCTTTAGCTTCCCACTCAGTACCATCAGATGCTTCAAATTCCGTACGTAATAACCAAGTATTACCATAACCAAATTCAATCTATTTTCTCATTTCAAACTCCAGCCACCATCAATTTTGACAATTTCACCTTGCATTGATCTCGCTTTTCCTGAAGCAAGAAATCCAGTTAATTCAGCAACTTCACTTGGTTTAGTCCAACGACCAATTGGCGTCTCACTAGCTACCCATTCTGCTAATCCACCAGGTTCAAAATCACTAGCAGTCATAGCAGTTTGTACAGCACCTGGCGCTATACCAAAAATTTGAATACAATCTTTTGCGTAATCCAAAGCCAATTGACGTGTGAATCCCGCAAGGGCATGTTTAGAACTAGTATATGCAGCTCCACCGCCACCCGCTATAAAACTTGCTATTGAGCACATATTGATAATAATACCTGACTTCTTTTCCACCATACGTTTAAGATAATGACGTGTTAGCCTAACAGTCACGAAAAAATTAATATCAAATAGGTGTTCCACTTCTTCATCACTTACTTCTAAAAGCGGCTTGTAAGCATCTAGAATACCTGCAGTATTACACAAAATATCAACACTCGGTACCATTGTGAATAGTGGGGATAAATCTGAGGTTAAATCCAACTTTATAAAGTTAAAATTACCGTTTAAGTTCGGTTTATCCGACTTATCCACACCATATACTTGATACCCTTGTTTCAAAAAATATTGAGCCTGTGCATAACCAATTCCACTAGCACAGCCCGTCACTAAAACAACTTTAGTCATTGACCTCGATCCAATCCTCTGCTAAAACATCACATGGTGTTGGTGCCCACATGGAAAAACCTTCACCTTCACCAGTAACATTAATAAGAAAATAAGGTGTAGCCTGTAGTACTTTCCCATTAACTTCAAGGGTATCAAATAACTGAACATAATTTTCAGCGCCCCCCCAACCTGTACGTACATATTTTTTCTTTGCTTTTAAACCTGGTAAAATTTCTTCAAATGTCATATTGTTCTCCTTTATTGTCTTTAACCATTGATATATCAAGGTTTGTTGCTTATTTAAAATCATAATTTTAAGTTTCTTCGCCTTTTAGTTCACCTAGATGCTATTTATTGTTTTCATAGTTTCTGTCTTATTTTACTTTGATTATTCCTCTTAGATACTCTCCGATAATAGCAAATCAATACCTACCATTGAAACAGCCAAGCTACATGGTATTAAAAATACTTACTTAGCTTTTTTCTTCAAAGAAATCCTCCTTTACTCAATACAATTAACGAAACACAGATAATAACTTTCACTCAGTTGGAGCAAGTAATAAAACATGAAAACACATTGGGTAAAGCAAACTATAATTCTATGATATTAACTTCATACCCGAGTTGCTCTAAGAAAGTAAAAAGATCCGTGGTCTGGATAAAAATAGTCTTATCGTTAGTGTTAGGATGAAAACTCATTCTTTCTTCTTTGACGATTTCTTGATCAAAATAAACAAGGATATCTTTATCATGATTATTAATTAAACCAAAAGGGGAAACCACACCAGAAGGTAAAAGCATTTTCTGATAGAGGCTATCCGCAGAAGCCATTCGAATGCGATTAGCACCAACTAATTCTTTAAAACGTTCCATGTCTAACAGTTTCTGGT
>NZ_GL636070.1:658482-665044 GCF_000186445.1 Streptococcus agalactiae ATCC 13813 | reverse complement strand
AATACCAAAACATTCTATAAAAGGGGTCAGTAATTCAAATAAAATATAGTAAATATAAGAAATTGATCCTACAGCTCCAAAGCGATAATTGGCAAAAATACTTTTATATTTTTTTAAACATTGGTACAAGCCAAGATACCATCGGCGTCTCTGTTTACGTAAATCCCCTAAATTCGTTGGTGCTTGGCTCCAACAAACAGCATCTGTTTCATAACAAATACGATAGGGAATATTATTATTACGACAGAAGAAATGTAATTTCATCACCAACTCCATATCTTCTCCTAGAGTCTGGGTGTCATATCCTCCCACCGCTTTAACAAGGTCTTTCTTAAAAAGACCGAAAGCCCCCGAAATAATTAAATTAGCTCTTAAATAGTCTAAAAAGATTCGAGCTCCTAAAAATGATGAATCATACTCAAGTGCTTGTGCACAAGGAATAATTCTCCAAGGCAAACGATAAGATGCTACTTTCCCCTGCTCAATCTTAACACCCTGGGCAACTTGGACGAGCCCTCCCACTGCTATAACTGTCGGATCTACCTGTATGGATTTGCTAATTTGACTCAAAGAATCTACCTGCAACATAGAATCTGCATCTAGACATAGAAAATAATCGTAATTAGCAGCATTGATCCCCATATTTAAGGCATCCCCTTTGCCACCATTTTCTTTAACAATGAGTGTCAGTTTAACCTTACCAACCTGTCTCTGAAAGACATCTTTACAAGTTTGAGTAGCAATAATTGAATCAATCGTATTCGAGATTTTCATTAATGCAAACTCTTCCTTGAGAACATCTGAAGTATTGTCACTGGAACCGTCATCCACAACGATAATTTCATACGCTTCATAATCAAGGTGCAATAACGAATCAATCGAACTCACAATGGTTGTTGATTCATTATAGGCTGGTACAATAATTGAAATTGGAATTTTTTCTTTATTTCTAGTTAAACTTTTTTTGCGCTCATTTTTTTCATAGAGATGAACACCTCCAATGACTAATGAAATCACTAAAAAACTGGCATAGGCAATCAATAATACTAAGAAAATGACTTGAGATACCTTTAGGAAGGTAAAAAATAATGCCATAGAAAATCCCCTTTATTTGATATTTATATCCTTTTTCCGAATACGAAGCCAACTAAGCTTATCTAATCGTTGTCTTAAGATATAGTGAATGTTAAAAACAATAATTGCTAAGCAAATCAAAATGTAAAAATATAAAATGTTATGTACCATATGTTCTCTCTCTTTCTTTAGACCATTCTTTCTTAATACTATAATAGGAGTCTTTTAAAAAGGTTTTAGTATCGGGTCTCTCCCAATTTTTCAAACGATAATCTGCCATCTTTATCAGTGTGTTTTCTTTGCTATTAGCACCTAATCCTAAAGCAATGCTCTCAATTTCTAACTCCTTCACACCATAATGTTTAAAGTAATCATCGTGAATTTTTTGAGATGATGGATCAGAAAAATTCAACAACTGCCACGGAATTCTGACCTCTATAAAGTCCTTTCCAAACGAAATATCTGTTTGTGAATCAAATGTTTTTTGGTGCCTATCAGTTGTTCCTGTTTTGAGAAGACCAGTAGGATGAGTTGGTAAGAACCTCTCTGTTGCTTTTACTTTTTCCATGTCTTCAACAATCTTTGTATTTCTCAATACCATATTGATCTGCTCAAAATTACTACTGTTCTTCTTTGGTGGGAAAGCATAAAAATCTTTACCGTTAAGCTGTCGAAGATAGTTCGCTTTTAAGGCATTATAGCGCTCTTGGACAAATAATTCAGACTTGCCATTTGGATCAATAGACAATACAAAGTCACTAGATTTAGAAAATGTGACCTTACTACCATTCATTTTTCTACTACCAGATTTTGGTGTAATGTCTATTGGTAATAATCGTTTTTCTTTTAGTTTTTCAGGTTTGGTTTTAATCGCAAGGTAGAGGTAGCTTTCATCACTGCTAGCATATAAGTCATCTCCTGTTGCACTAGTCATCAGAGGATGTTTCCACTCTCCTTTGCCTCTTTTACCATCAACCTGATAATGATGTTTTGCGTTTTTAAAGCCTAATAAACCATAACCTTGATTAAATACTTGTGCATCCCCCCATAGGAATTGACTATGTTTATTTGTGGCGAAGGATGTATTCCACGCCCTTGCATTCCAATCGTCTTGCCATGCATTGATAGTCGCCCCAAAACTACCGGATGATATAAAAGATTCATAATCTTCTAGTAAACGCTGACCTTGTTCTTTTTCATTAATCGGCAGAGGAAGTTTATCAATTTCTTTTTGGGCAATACCTCTCGCTGTCGAATAGCCATAACCCGTGACTAGAACAGGGATTTTGTGATAAGCATTTAGCAGTTTAACGTATCCCTGTGACAAAGAAAGTTCTTTAATCTTTTGTCTATCTTCTTTACTGATATTCTCTTTATCAAATAATAGATAATCCTTGTATCGAGGATGGAAATCAATAGCTTTATATGCTGCAAACATACCTGCTTTAACATTCGAATTAGCTTGAATATTTTCTACATTTAGTTGTACGTATTTAGGAGCCTGTGCCTCAAATGGTTTTCTATAACGAAAAGGGTCTGTTGTTGGTGAGTTTGAAAAACTAATCAAATGTTGCCAACCATATTTAGCTGTCTCATAATGTGTCAATTCATCCATAACTTGAGCTAGCATGACCTCAAATGGATTAGCTGCCGCAGAAGTTTTAAAATAACGTCCTTTATATTGCGTTTTTTTCTCTTGATGATTAGTATAAGCGACAGTACCACTATTCCAATCATCCCCTACGACATAACCAAGTACCCAAGGACTAAGATCATAATGATAATGACGGCTACCAAAATCAGTATTCCATACTTGCTTACGCCCATGGAGAATATCCACAACGCCTTTTGCTTCTCGTTTTAAATACCCCCTATAATTATCATTAAAAGCTGTTATAGAAGCATTATTGCGATAAGAATCTATACGTATTCCTTGCAACAAATACAACGGCCTCTTTGATGCTTTGTTGTGGTGATATAAGGCATCGTAAAATGCAACATTCATCGGTACCTTGACTCTTACAGTATTTGCCCCCATGTTGGAAATTAAATGGAACCATTCACGATACGTTTTTTGAGTAATAGGAAAATCGTTGTGATGATAACCCGCTAAGGAAGACTCAACGTCTACTCCTTTAACAACAAAAGGTTTATTGGTGGGCTTGTGAAGTACAGTATCACCTTTAACAACAAAGTTAGTTCTTGTATTTTCTTTTAATAAGCCCTTTGGTAAATACAAACTACCATCAAAGTAATACAAATAATAAATAGAGCTAAACAAAATAGTTAAAAGGGCTACAATACTTAGATATTTTTTCATAATGTTCTACTCCAGTAAAGTATTAGTATTTTTCGATGGTGCACTATATTGATACAAGGTCTCAATATTTCTATCCATCCATCTGCCACGCTTTTTGATAAAATCTTTTAATTGTTCTACTGATTTGTGATAACTTGTCACATTGCGTTCAGTAGGAAGCAAATAATTCCTTGGATCAGTATTCTTTAAATCAAAGACATAGCCCCATTTTTTATAATTTCGATCAATAGCTGGACCTAAAAAATGCCTTGTCTCGTCGATGTAATTAGATAAATATTCTGTCGCTAGAACTCCCTTTCGTAATTCTTTATAGCGATGAACAACCAGGTCTATAAATGCTTTGTCCTTAATGAGCATATTGAACCACGGTGCATCCGTCAAGGTAAAATCTGCCTCATCAACACGTCCTTCAATTTGATTATCAAAAGCATTATTAAAATCCCAAACTACTAGTTTTGCTCTATCACGAAGATCTTTATATAGATAGGTTGAAAATTTACCCGCATCCACATTTCTAAAAAATTCATTGATGACAAAATAATTTGCAAATGATTCTCTATCAATATATTTAGGATATTGTGAAAAATCATAAGAATAAAGGACTTTTTCAATATGATTGATGTCCTTATTAATAAACTCTAATTGTTTTGATGTCAATCTTTGTTTACCTGGATATTTCACATCAAGAGCTGAGATACCAGACTGGTGTGTATAATGTACATAGTTATCTAACTTTTGCTTTGCCTTATGTTCACGATCCCAAGCAACGATATAAGGTGTTTTATGCAACTTTTTATCACTTTTTTCAATGGGAACTCGTTGCTCACCTTGTTCGATATTCTCAACTGCTAGATATACTCCCTGATACTCACCATTGACAAATAACTCACAGTAGCGAACGTTTGGAGTATAGGACATAATCTCACCGGCAATATTATAACTCAGATAATTTCTTAATAATGTTCTGTCTAGAAAGGGACCATGCAATACCCACTCCGATTCTTTAGGCATTCCTGCTAACCGATGCTTCTTTTCCTTTAACTTATTAGTAACAAACTTAACTTTCAATGACTTCTTATCAAAGTAACGAGAGGAATTTCCTCTATATGATATTAACCCTTTTGTCCTAATTCTCGGCTTTTCTGATAAATGATGTGATCTACTTGGAGAATCCCGTAATTCGATATCAACATTAATATTATCCCTAGCTTTGACATATTTTCCGCCTTCTTTTGTAACAAGAGGAATAGCTTGTTGCTTTGTATCAATGCTGATAATGGGCAAATGGGTTTTAAATCCTGTTAAATCACTCTTCGCATCTACCTGCTTTATACGATGATGATGTATTCTTTCGATGTGATGCTTAGGAATCCAAAAATAGAAAAATAAGAATAGAAAAAGACCTATAAGGGTTGTGCCGTAAATAACCTTCCCTCTCATAAGTCTACCCATTGATTTCGTCGCTTTGGCTAACAATGTTGAAATAATCAATATTTCCCAATTGGTACACTTTTTCAGTTAACTGATTATCTACATGGTGTTGCTTATCATAATCTTTTCTAGAGATTTCGAAAATCATTTCAATAGTATTAGTTGTTGAATTTTTAACACGCTGAACAGCTTTTCCGTCAAAATATTGGAAGAAAATTCCTTCTAAATCAACTTCTAGTGTTCTATCGCACTTCACAATCAATAACATACGATTCTCGTTTTTAACACGTCCCATAACCCATAATAAGATAAAGATAACGCTACTTCCTAACGCCGCTACCACATAGTCACCGACACCACAACAGATACCAACAACTATGGTCCAAAAAATATAAACTGTATCTCTTGAATCTTTTATGGCTGTCCTAAAACGAACAACTGACAAGGCACCGACCATACCCAATGACAAGGCTACATTATTACCAATAACGGTCATTACTGTTGCAGTCAAGACCGTCAATGTCATTAATGAAACATTAAACTTTTTACTATAAGCAGTTCCACTATGCGTATAAGCATAGGAAACATAAATAACTACACTCAATAAAGCTGCTACAAGAATATGTAAAATCATATCTTGAAAACTTAAATTTCCACTTTGCTCTAGACTATTTCGTAATAGGTCTTTCATTTTTTTGTTATCCTCTCACATTTAATAATAATTAACGTATATACTTTTTCACTAAAAACGGTAATGTTTACTAACAGCTCTTCCTAAACAATACTTACTCGCTGAAAGTTCACTTCTATCTACCGAATCTAAGAGTTCTTTAATATAAGACAATAAAAATCCATTATATTTAACTTCTAAAATAACAAGGTAAGGATCTAATAAATAATTTTGATTTAAATCCTCTGAGAAAATATCATAACTAGCCTCTGTACCTATTATATGGTGGTCAAAGGTGATTCGGATATTGTTTTCCTTAGCAACAAAAGCTTTTCTTTGGTACTCAATAACCGTTTTAGGTTGATAAAGTTGCGTTGTTATCCTTGAATAACACTCCGCAGCAAATGTATCCGGATAATTTAATAAAATACTATTGTTACCATTAATCAGCGCTTGAGCATCTGTCTTGCTTAATTTTAGAGAGCGCTTTTTTTGATTAGCACCTTGTTTTTGTTTCATTTCTAATTTCGCAAAATTGCTTTGACTACCATAATTGCGCAAACGAATCTTTCTTCGTATCTCAACACCATCTTCCTTTTCTTGCCAATCAACATCTTCTAAAGAATCAAAGTATAGCGAACGGATAGTATAGCCATCATCTGAACTATGCGAATCGAGCGTCATTACTTGGGAAAATTTCTTAGATAAAAGATAGTAATCTTCAAGTGATATTAAATATTTTTTTTCCTGTCTAAGAACTTCGTTCATCACTCACCTCTATTAATTAAACATTAATTTATATAAATATTAACAATAAATTAAGCAAAAATAAATATATCAGAAATTATACACCTTGTCAACAGGAAAAAATATAATGTATATTTTTTTATAAGAAGGCATTTTAAACTTTATTTTTATACTATAAATATGATTGTTACGCTCCTTTAAACCTAGAAGAAAAATGTATATTTTCAATCCACAGCTGTTATAAAATAATTTTTAAAAAGTGTTTATATCTTAGTTTAATCACACCTTACTGCAATCTATAAATCATTTTAAAAAATCTG
>NZ_GL636070.1:606209-655888 GCF_000186445.1 Streptococcus agalactiae ATCC 13813 | reverse complement strand
AACTTTAGAGTTTATAGCCCCCTCATCCGCTATATACGCCTTCATATCACGTTTCTGTTCGTAGAGCCACGATTTCGCTATCCCTTCCTCTCCCCGCTATCTCACGATAGTCAGGCTTGGGAGTCGCTATTGGGTTCACCGGTAGCGGGTGCCCACAGAGGACTTGCACCTCAGATGTACGACATGCCCGTCGTACTATAAAAAAAGGCTAAAACTAAGTTTTAACCTTTTTGACATATCTATAAAATTGAAATAGTGCTATCCTTCAAATTTCTTTAAATCAAATGCTTGGCCTTTTTGTTTATCTGACAGCACCAAAGAAAATACTAGACCAATCAACATTGGAACTAGCCATCCCATTGAAATAGTATGAAAGGGGAGGAATCCAACTAACTGAGTTAATGTTTTTTCTTGCCATTGTCCCGCTAGAACCTCAACAAACGACACTAAAGTGACAAGACCAATTGTCAAAGACATTCCCTTTTTTGAAAGCGGCAACCACTTATTAATCAAAATAATTAAGACAATAACAATAACAATCGGATACAATAAAGTTAGCACAGGAACTGAAAAAGTAATTACAGCATTTAAACCAAGATTAGCAATTAAAAAACCAATCAAAGTAAAAACAGTAGCAAATAATTTATAATTCCCAAAACGAAAGTTCTTATCAAAAAATTCAGATACTGACACAATAAGCCCAACTGTTGTTGTAAAGCATGTCAATGTTACCATAATACTCAAGAAATAACGACCAAAATTTCCAAATAATTTATAAGATGCTTGTGATAATACATAAGCTCCTTTATTAACATTTGGATCAGCTAAAATATCAGCTGGGACAGGAAACTTATTCCCTAAAAAACCTAAGCCAATATATAAAATACTAAATGCTAAACTAGTAACAATTCCAACAATCCAAATGGTTGATAAATATTCTTTTTTAGTTTTAAAACCAAACTTTTTAAGCGTTTCTGTTGCTACTAGACAAAAAGCAACTGCTGCAAGTGCATCAAGTGTATTATAGCCTGCTAAGACACCACTTCCAAACGCTTTTCCTGCATAGTCAGCACTCGCCTTAGCACTCTCCAAGTTTCCATAAGCAATAGCTCCAACAACAACCAAAGAGAGAATTAAAAAGGCAAAAACAGGCGTTAAGATTTTTCCAACACTATCTAATATACCATTTGGTCTAATAGCGAGATAATAAGCTGCAGCAAAAAAACAGGCTGTAAAACACAAAAGAGCAATCGGACTATGCCCTATAATTGGAGCAACCCCAATTTCAAAAGAAACCATTGCTGTTCTAGGAATAGCAAAAAGTGGACCAATAGTTAGGTAGAGTATAACTAAAAATGTTAAAGAAAACCACGGACTAAATTTTTCCGACATCTCTGTCTTATAACCACCATTAGTTAGTGTGCCTAGTAGGAGGGTAATAATAGCTAATCCAACTCCTGACAAACAAAATCCTAAAATTGCTGGCCAGAAATCTTGTCCAGATGCTACACCTAATGCTGGTGGAAAAATGAGGTTCCCTGCACCAAAGAAGATACCAAATAAGAGTAATCCCGTTAAAAAGCCTTTTTTTACCATAAGCAACCATTAGTGTAAATGATCTATTTACACCCTTTCCATAAATTCTCCTTATCAAATTCTATCTAAATGCTTAGAATCGATGTCTTTTATTATATCAAAAATAAAAATAAATTCTAGGTCATTTTCATAATTTTCCAACTATTCAGTCATTTTTTCTTGAAAACAAAAAAAGAGCATAATGCTCTTTTTGATTAACCAATAATTGATCCATTTGTCACTGCTGAATCGACCGTCAACACTGTCAATTTACCATCATGTTCTGCTGAGAGAATCATGCCTTGACTGACATATTTTTTCATCATTTTACGTGGTTTGAGGTTAGCAACAATTTGGAGTTTTTTCCCTACTAACTCTTGTTCATTTGGGTAAAATTTTGCAATCCCTGATAAGATTTGACGATGACCCTCGTCACCAGCATCTAGACGGAAACGAAGAAGTTTATCAGAACCTTCCACTTTCTCAACTTCAATTACTTCTGCAACGCGGATTTCAACAGCGTCAAAATCCTCAAACTTGATTTGACCTTTGCTTGATGTCAATTCAACTTCTTCAGGAACCCACTCCTTTTCCACTGGTGCTTTTCCAGCATTCATTTGTTCTTTGATATAAGTAATTTCGTCTTCCATATCCAACCTTGGGAAAATTGGTGAACCTTTTGCAACAACTCGAACACCTTCTGGTAGACCAGCAAAAGTCAATTTTTCAAGATCGAATGTTGTCCCTAAACCAAGTTGTTCCATAATGGCATCGGAAGTTTCCATCATGAACGGTTGAATGAGGTGAGCAACAACACGTAGACTAGCAACTAAATGACTCATTACAGCTGCTAACTTATCACGATCTGTTTCGTCTTTTGCAAGTACCCACGGTGCTGTTTCATCAATATATTTGTTAGTTCGTGAAATAAGATTCCATACAGCTTCAAGGGCACGTGGGAAATCCACCGCTTCCATTTGTTTATGATAGTTTTCAATACTATCTGTCGCAACAGAAGCTAAATCGGCATCAAAATCAGTTGCAACAGCAAACCTTGGTACTTCTCCATCGAAATACTTGTTAACCATAGCAATAGTGCGGTTGAGAAGGTTTCCTAAATCATTAGCAAGTTCATAGTTAATACGTCCAACATAATCTTCTGGCGTAAAAGTTCCGTCTGAACCAACAGGCAATGAACGCATGAGATAATAACGAAGTGGATCAAGACCAAAACGCTCTACTAACATTTCTGGATAAACGACATTCCCTTTTGATTTAGACATTTTACCATCTTGCATCACAAACCAACCATGAGCAACTAGACGTTTTGGTAATGGCAAATCCAGCGCCATCAACATGATAGGCCAATAAATAGAGTGGAAACGAAGAATATCTTTACCAATCATATGAATGTCTGCTGGCCAAAATTTATGATATTGACTGAGATCGTCAGACCAACCATAACCAAGAGCAGAAATATAGTTCATCAAAGCATCAATCCAGACATAAATAACATGTTTTGGATTTGATGGTACCTGAACTCCCCATGTGTAAGTTGTACGAGACACTGCTAAATCTTCTAAACCTGGTTCTATAAAGTTTTTTAGCATTTCATTCATACGACCATCTGGCTGAATAAATTCTGGATGCTCAGCGTAGTACGCTTTTAAACGATCTGCATATTTGCTCATGCGGAAGAAATAAGATTCTTCAGAAACTTTTTCAACTTCATGGCCAGATGGCGCAACACCACCGATCATATTACCGTTTTCGTCACGATAAACTTCTGCTAATTGGCTTTCAGTAAAAAATTCTTCATCTGAAACAGAATACCATCCAGTATACTCACCAAGATAGATGTCCCCTTGTGCCAACAATTGTTCAAAAATTTTAGCAACCGCTTCTTCATGGTAAGTATCTGTTGTACGGATGAATTTGTCATAGGAAATATCTAGAAGTTCCCATAATGTTTTGACACTTTCAGCCATGCCATCAACATATTCCTGTGGTGTAATGCCTGCTTCTTCAGCTTTTTGTTGAATTTTCTGACCATGCTCATCAAGACCAGTCAAATACTGAACATCAAAGCCCATCATGCGTTTGTAACGTGCCAAAACATCACATGCTATCGTTGTATAGGCAGAACCGATGTGCAATTTACCTGATGGGTAATAAATTGGGGTAGTAATGTAAAATGATTTTTTTCTGTCATGATTTCTCCTATAAGCCACCCTAATGAGAGGTGTTTTTTATCATGATACATTATAACATAAAATCTTTTTCAACTGGATATATCTCTGAATAATATATCTACTTTTGCTATAATAAAGGTATTAAACATAGAGGGTTAATATATGATTAATACAAAAACACTTCTTCCCTACAAAACTATGCCGGTTTGGACTGCACAGTCTATTCCAAAGGCATTTTTAGAAAAGCATAATACTAAGGAAGGCACCTGGGCAAAACTAACCATTCTAAGTGGTTCTTTAGTATTTTACCAGTTATCTCCTGATGGAGAGGAAATCTCGCGGCATATTTTTGATGCTAGTAGTGATATTCCTTTTGTTGATCCACAAGTCTGGCATAAAGTTTCACCAAATAGTCCAGACTTAAGTTGCTATCTAACTTTTTACTGCCAAAAAGAAGATTACTTCCATAAAAAATATGGTCTCACGCGCACACATTCTGAGGTTATCGCCAGTGCACCTCTCTTATCTGAGAAGAGTAATATATTAGACCTTGGGTGTGGTCAAGGGCGAAACTCACTTTATTTATCGCTGCTGGGACATCAAGTGACTTCTGTCGATTCAAACGGACAGAGCATTGTAGCTTTAGAAAATATGGCATTAGAAGAAGGGCTTCCTTACAATATAAAATGGTATGATATTAATACTGCTACTATTGAAGGGCACTATGATTTTATTTTATCAACTGTGGTATTTATGTTTTTAAATCCCGACTGCATTTCTGATATTATTTTACAAATGCAATCACATACTCAGATTGGAGGATACAATCTTATCGTTTCTGCTATGGATACCGCTGAAAATCCTTGCCCGCTTCCATTCCCTTTTACCTTCAAAGAAGGACAATTGAAATCTTATTACAATGACTGGGAAATCATCAAATATAATGAAAATTTAGGTGAATTGCACAGGGTGGATGAAAACGGTAATCGCTTAAAATTACAGTTTGCGACTTTATTAGCTCGAAAATTAAGATCATAAAAGTGAGTAGAAATCTACTCACTTTTATCTTTGGTTAGGTAATAAATATATTCTAAACCCATACATGATTATCCTATAAATATATAGAAATGATATTTCAAAGCATTATTGTAACAATCAGCTTTAGTATAGCCCTTCAACATAAAACGCCATACATTAAGAGTGCCTTTCTACTTGTAGGTTATAAAATTCATGGCCTAACAGCAAGTTGACATATAAAAGAGGAATTAATATTAATGATAAGCTCCATTCGCCCAGTTTACTTGAAAAATAAGTCGAGCAAACAACACCAAAGATAAATCCTCCAATAATAATAATCGTATTTCTAGCAATTAAGAAAATATCAGAATTTTTTTCGTAAAGTCCCTTTGTTAATAAATAAGCAGCATTCTTGATATTACCAGTCATCATCATATTAGCATAAGGTGCTCCTCTGAGTGATTTAAAGGTATCTACTTGTATTGAAGCAAAGAAGGCTAGTCCTGCCACAGTAAATGACGATGGTAAGAAAGGAGTCAATATAATTGTTACTATAGCAACCTGTGTCAACGCAAAACTAGATAATAGGTACCAGTGCAGTTTATGTTTATTCGCCCAACGATTCATGAAATAAGTAAACGATTGACCTAACATGAAAACCATTATAGGTAGCAAAAAAGCAAGCGCTTGACTATAATGCTTATTACTAAGATGAATAGCAAAAGATAACAAATTCCCTGTTTGTACACCTGCAAAACGTTTTCCTTGTGTTACATAAGTAAAAGCATTGATATAACCTGAAATAAAACAGAGTGCAACCGCACACCTGAGCCCTTCATATATTTGATATTGACGGTGAGACTTTTTGGACATATTTTCCTCTAACTTTATGGCAAACAAAAATAAGACTGGGCAATCTTGCTCAGCACTTTTTTTCTAATAGATTGGTTTAAAATAGTATTAATATTAGCACTAGCTAGCCTAACAGTTCTAAATAAATTATTAAGCAATGCTAAATGTAGTTTTAGTATATCATAGCCTCAGCATTGAAGCAATCTCACTTTATGAAAGGATAAAGAAAATCTCATGAGTCATTTACCCTTAATTTGAAGTTTAATTAGTTACTTTTAATTTTACTACCAAAAAACTTGCACCATTCTTAACATTTGTTACAATAAATACAACCTATTAGGAGGTCAGTACAGATTATGCACAGCACTATTTATAAATGTCATCATTGCCGTTATCTAATTTATAAAAGTTTTAAAGATATCTTTCCTTTTGCTCTCATTTTTTCTTGGATTGAAATCCTTCAAAAACTCGTTATATCAGATGATTCTTTTTTAGCTCAAACAACAAAGTCCAGTATTTATAAAAACGAGTGGTTATATACGGTTTCCAATACTCTTTATGATTTATCTCATTTACTAATCTACTTTATGGCTAGTTATTTTGTGGCTAGTTTAGTATGGAGAGGCTTATCTAACCAAACTAAAGAAAGTTTTTCTGCAAGTTTACTTGGCTTTGCCACTGTTTGGTTGCTTCTAACTTCAGTTGTTCCAGGTACAGATTATCACTATCCTAGCCAACCCATTTGGCTTATGCTGGCTTTGATTTCGTATCTTTTTATCTTTTTAACTCGACTGCTTCAAAATCGACATCATATTTTCCAGTATAGTATGTTAGCTATACTACTATTAATCTCTTCTATTTTGTCACATATCTTATATCGTTATCCTAATATTGATTTAGAGTACCTTATACAAAATCACTTTTCTCAATGGCTGGGTGATGGGCCACATCAATTAATTCCTATTATGCTTTGGTCTATCTTAGCTATTTTTCTAACCTTATCAGGTCTTTTTGTACCAGATATTTTATTTCGTCCTTACTCCTATTTTTCAGTAGTTAGCGAAAATTTAAATGCTGCCTTGAGCCAACATACAGATAAAATCCCTTATCTGTATACCTTTTATACTGTTAAAAATAGCTTTGCTATGTTTGGCGGTATTGGAATCCTATTATCCTTATTTTTAGCAGTTTTATATGAAAGTAGAAAACTACAATCGAAGAATTACTATAAATTGACATTACTGACCTTAACTCCTCTTATTTTTGATCAAAATTTACCATTTTTAGTAGGTCTACCTGTCATTTTACAACCAATATTATTCATTCCGATGGTATTAACAACTATCTTTGCAGAGGCTTTTGGAGCTCTTATGCTCTACCTAAAATTTGTCGACCCTGCAGTTTATACTGTCCCAAGTGGTACACCTAGTCTACTATTTGGATTTCTTGCTTCAAATGGGGATTGGCGTTACCTTCCAGTCACTGCAATTATTCTAGTTGTTGGCTTCTTTATTTATCGTCCGTTTGTCAAAATCGCTTTCGCTAAGGAGGAGCAATATGAAAAAATTACTTAGATGGATTCCTCCTGTACTTGTCATTATTATCCTTATAGGAATGACTATCTTAGGTAAGTCCTATATCAATAAAGTAACAGCTCACAAAATAAAACTCTATAACTCTCGAATGACTCCTACTATTTTAATTCCAGGATCCAGTGCTACTCAAGAACGATTTAACAGCATGTTAGCACAGCTCAACCAAATGGGAGAAAAACATAGCGTTTTAAAGTTAACTGTCAAAAAAGACAATAGCATTATCTATAATGGACAAATTAGCGGCAATGACCACAAACCTTACATTGTCATTGGATTTGAAAATAATGAAGATGGTTATAGTAACATCAAAAAACAAACAAAATGGCTACAGATTGCTATGAATGATCTTCAGAAGAAATATAAATTTAAACGTTTTAACGCTATCGGTCATTCAAATGGTGGCTTATCATGGACTATTTTCCTAGAAGATTATTACGACTCTGATGAATTTGATATGAAATCATTGTTAACAATGGGAACACCTTTTAACTTTGAAGAAAGTAACACCTCAAATCATACTCAAATGCTTAAAGATTTAATCAGTAATAAAGGAAATATTCCATCAAGTCTCATGGTATACAATTTGGCAGGAACTAATTCATATGATGGTGATAAAATTGTTCCATTTGCTAGTGTGGAGACTGGTAAATATATTTTCCAAGAAACCGCTAAACACTATACCCAACTAACAGTAACTGGTAATAATGCTACACATTCTGACTTGCCTGATAATCCTGAAGTTATCCAATATGTCGCAGAAAAAATTCTTAAAAATGAGAAAGGTAAATTACCAAAACCTCACTAAAGCTGTAAAATAGCAACGCCCCTGGTATTTTGATATAATATATTGCGAATTAAACTAAATAAAAAAGGATATTATTATGAAACTCATTTCATGGAATATTGATTCCCTCAATGCGGCATTAACAAGTGAATCAACACGTGCTTTAATGTCACGCCAAGTTATTGATACTTTAGTTGCTGAAGATGCCGACATCATTGCGATTCAAGAAACTAAACTGTCTGCCAAAGGACCTACTAAAAAACATTTGGAAGTACTTGAAACTTACTTCCCAGAATATGATTTGGTTTGGCGATCATCAGTCGAACCTGCTCGTAAGGGCTATGCTGGTACAATGTTCTTATATCGTAAAGGGTTAAATCCTATTGTTAGCTTCCCTGAAATCGATGCTCCTACTACAATGGATAATGAAGGTCGCATTATTACTCTCGAATTGGAAAACTGCTATATCACACAGGTCTATACTCCAAATGCAGGTGATGCCCTAAAGCGCTTAGGTGACCGTCAAATATGGGATATTAAGTATGCTGAGTATTTAGCAACATTGGATAGTCAAAAACCTGTTCTAGCAACAGGTGACTATAACGTAGCCCACAAGGAAATAGACCTAGCTAATCCTAGCAGTAATCGTCGTTCTGCTGGATTCACAGATGAAGAGCGCCAAGGCTTTACAAATCTACTAGCCAAAGGTTTTACAGATACTTTTCGTTACCTTCATGGCGATGTTCCAAATGTTTATAGCTGGTGGGCACAACGAAGTCGTACATCCAAAATCAACAATACAGGGTGGAGAATTGATTATTGGCTAACAAGTAACCGTGTCGCAGATAAAATTACCAAGTCAGAAATGATTCATTCTGGTGATCGTCAAGATCATACACCAATTATTTTGGAGATTGAACTATAAACCAAAAAAAGATGATTGAGTTATAACTCAATCATCTTTTTATACTAAGTTGAGGTCTTTATACTTAGTACGGTAGCCAATCTGAAGAATTTTATTATCTTTAACTAGCAATGGACGCTTAATAAGCATCCCATCCGATGCCAATAAGTCCAAAGCTTGGTCAAGAGTTAAATCATCAAATTTATCTTTTAAGCCTAATTCTCTGTAAGAATTTCCTGAAGTATTGAAAAACTTTTTAAGATCATAAGGCGAATTCTCTAACAATTCTTTTAATAACGAAGCTTTGGGAGGATTGCTTTTTATATCAATCGCTTCAAAAGTTAAGCCGAGTTCAGTTAACTCTTTTTTTGCTGAACGACAAGTGGTACATTTGGGGTATTCATAAAACGTATACATATTATTTCTCCTTTTCGTATTCTAATAACCAAGATTTTCTTTCTAAGCCACCAGCATAACCAGTTAATTGACCATATCTTCCTAAAATACGGTGACAAGGTATGATTAGAGAAATAGGATTTTTACCTATTGCTCCTCCAACAGCCTGTGCAGATTGACAATTTAGCTCTTTCGCTAATTCTCCATAAGTTTTTGTATCTCCAAAAGGGATTTTCTGTAATTCCTGCCATACTCTCGTCTGAAATGCTGTCCCTCTCAATGATAATGGAATACTAGGTAAATTTTGCTGTGAAAAATAAGCATCTAACCACTTCTTACCAAGTAAAGTATAGGAATTTGACATATTAACAATTTCCTCTTGGTTGACTGCTAGCATATCATATTTTTGCCCAACAAAATAAAGCCCTGATAAACCTAGATTGTCTGCTAGAAGGCGAATTTCTCCAAGAGGGGACTGATAGAATTCTTGATATAACATATGATAAGCATAACTTAAAAAGCCATGAAAAGCAATTCATGACTTTTTTTAGTTCTTTATTGTTGTTTTGCAATTAAACGTACACGGACGATATTCTCATCACCTTCAAATTCTTCAATTAAAGTAGAAATCTTGTTATTATCCGTTTCATCTAAATCTATTAGTGTGTAGGCGTAGTCACCCTTTGAACGGTTAATAATGTTGTCAATATTTATACCTAACTCTGATACAGCAGTTGAAATTTTAGCCACAATGTTAGGAACATTCTTGTTAATTAAAGTAATACGAAATGGTGCGGTTTGGATTTGATGTACATTGGGGAAATTAACTGAATTAGTGATTTCTCCTGTCTCCATAAAACAACGAATGGTTTGACTTGCCATAATAGCACAATTTAGCTCTGCCTCATCTGTTGATCCGCCTACATGAGGAAAGACTGTAATTCCTTTTTGGTTTAATAATTCTTTGTCTCCAAAATCAGTAATATAGCGCTTGACAACACCAGTTTCTATCGCTTCAAATAGCTCTTGGTTATTGACTAATTCTGCACGAGCAAAGTTGATAATCGTAGTTCCTTTTTTCATGATTGAAAAAGCTTCCGCATCAAAAGTATGCTTAGTTTCATTTGTTAAGGGAACATGAATTGTGATATAGTCACAAGTTTCAAAAATATCCTTAATCTCTTTAACCCTTTGAACATGGCTTGAAATATTCCAAGCTGTTTCAATTGAAACATAGGGATCATAACCAAGAACTGTCATTCCTAAGCGTCTAGCATCATTCGCAATTCTAGCTCCAATGGCACCAAGGCCGATAACTCCCAATTTTTTTCCTGCAATTTCATTACCAGCAAAAGCTTTCTTTCCTGCTTCAATTTGTTTGGGAATATCTGTTCCAGTTAGAGTATTAACCCATCGGTTAGCTCCTAAATAATCGCAAGCTGAAAGTAATAAGGCAGCAATGACTGCTTCTTTTACAGCATTAGCATTTGCACCTGGGGTATTAAACACGACTATTCCCTGTGCACTTGCCTCTTCAATAGGAATATTATTTGTTCCTGCACCCGCCCTAGCAATAGCTTTGAGGTTACTTGGGAAATCCTGATTATGCAAATTTTGACTACGAATAATATAGGCATCAGGATTTTCTGACATATCCCCATCAATCTGGAAACGATTCCCTAACTCTTGTAAACCAATTTGATTAATATTATTAAATGTTTTGACACTAAAAACCATTCTTTTTCACTAAGGTTATCTCTTTAGTCATCATTGACTAAAATAACCCCTTTCTTTTTTTCTTACATGGGATTTCTTTCATCAATCTCACGATAGATGCTCGTTTCTCCCTTTTCTTTTATCTTCTGATAAGCCAATCGTACCCCATCTAGAGGTACTTTACCACAATATTGATAGCCTAATTTATTTAGAATATGCTGCATAGTGACATTTTTTTCATGAGTATCGCAACGAAAATCAGGTCCTTTATGACCTTCAATTAACCCTTGAAGGAATGTCTGTGCTAGTCCTCTACCACGAAATTGATTTGAGATCGCAATACGATGAAATGTAAGATAGCGATGGTTATCATGGAGCCATTTTCCCTCATAAATAGCATCATAAACCTCTTCATGACCATCAATGACAGCCGCATAAGTCGCTAGCATCCCATCTTCAATACCAACCCAAGCATAACCGTTCAAGATATCATCAATAATATCGTTACGATTAGGGTATCCATCTTCTTTTTGCCATTGATCACTTCCTGTTTTAGCAATTTCGGCACGCGCTTCCTCAATAAGAAGCATAATTTGGTCAATTTCATTTGGAAAAGCTAATCTGATTTGCATTATATTACCCACTTTTATATATTATAGACTATAATAACGGTTTAATTTTCTTTCGTGATAACATTTACTATGTATTTTCTGCTTCAAATGTTTTCATAAAATCAATTAATTCGATGACACCTTGTTTAGGAAAGGCATTATAAAGGCTAGCTCTCATACCACCTACCGAACGATGTCCTTTAATATTTTTAAATCCACGTTCTGTCGCTTCCTTTACAAATTTTTCATCTAAATCTTTATTAATAGTTATGAAAGGAATGTTACATAGAGAACGACTCTTTTTATCTCTGACAGGATTACTATAAAATTCTGAGGAATCAATATAATCATAGAGAAGTCCTGATTTTTCACGGTTAGCTTTCTCCATAGCATCAACACCACCTAGACTTTTCACCCATTCAAAGACTAATTTAGCAATGTAAATACTGTAAGCAGGCGGCGTATTATAAAGAGAACCAGCATCTGACTGAATCTTATAATCCAACATTGATGATAAAGTTGGTTCCTCATTAATCATATCTTCACGGATAATAACTACCGTTACACCAGCAGGTCCAATATTTTTTTGAGCTCCTGCATAAATCATTGCAAAATCTTCTACTTTATATTTTACAGCTAAGATATTAGAAGACATATCCGCAATAACAGGTACTCCATTAGTTTTAGGAATATCATAAAGCGATGTTCCTTCAATGGTATTATTTGTTGTCACATGAACATAGGCAGCTTCAGGATCAATCTCTTTTTCATCAAACTCTGGAATATAATCATAAACTGATTCTTCTGATGAGGCTAATAGAATTGGTTCAAAAGGAATTGTTTTTGATAGTTTTACAGCCTCTGTATAAGCTTTTTTCCCCCACGAACCAGCAACATGATAGTAAGCTTTACGCCCTCTGGCAATATTCAAGGGAATCATACTAAACTGTAAGGATGCACCACCTTGTAAAAAGATTACTTTATAATTATCCGGAATTCCCATCAAATCTCTTAAGTAACGCTCAGCACCTTTGATAATATCATCAAACTCTTTGGAGCGGTGCGATACCTCCAAAACACTCATACTGGACCCTTGATAATTAAGGAGTTCAGATTGGGCTTTTACAAGCACTGGTTTTGGTAAGACTGCAGGACCTGCAGAAAAATTATAAATTGTCATATAACACCTCCATATAATTGTGTAAGATTATAGCACAGTATTTTGAATATTGTAAAGATTTTTTTGATTAATTTTGCTTTTTATTCGTGATATAATGGTAAAGGCGAACAATCAAGTTTAAAGGAGTAATTTATGATTTTGAGGGAATTTTGTGCAGAGAATTTAACAGACTTAACCAGATTAGATAAAGCTATTATTTCACGTGTCGAGCTTTGTGATAACCTTGCTGTCGGAGGCACTACTCCTAGCTACGGTGTTATCAAAGAAGCTAATCAATATTTACATGAAAAAGGTATTAGTGTCGCTGTTATGATTCGTCCCCGTGGAGGAAATTTTGTATACAATGATTTAGAATTACGTATTATGGAAGAGGACATCCTACGTGCTGTTGAGTTAGAATCAGATGCTCTTGTTTTGGGAATATTAACTTCAAATAATCATATTGATACTGAAGCCATTGAACAACTTCTACCTGCTACCCAAGGTTTGCCACTTGTTTTTCATATGGCATTTGATGTTATCCCGAAATCTGACCAAAAAAAAGCAATAGATCAGTTAGTTACTTTAGGCTTTACAAGAATCCTCCTACATGGTTCATCTAATGGCGAACCAATTATAGAAAATATCAAACATATCAAAGCATTAGTTGAATATGCTAATAATCGTATTGAAATTATGGTTGGCGGCGGTGTGACTGCTGAAAACTATCAATATATTTGCCAAGAAACTGGGGTTAAACAAGCCCATGGTACTAGAATAACTCAATAAAAAATTCGAAACAGGGCTATAAGTTTCTTTAGTATATTTACTACTAAGTTCTTTCATGTTTTGTAAAACCTGAAAGAACCGGAATAAGAGCATACCATCTTTTATAACCTGCTCTCAGAAATAAAATCCAATTTGCAATGGTATTCAAAAGAGCTGAAATTAAAAATCTTAAGGAAATTGGAAGCACCTTACTTCTTTATTCCAATAGCTAAATCGGAGATTATAAAAGGTTGCCAAATTTTTCTTTGGCAACCTTTTTATATTATTACTTATAAATCATGGAAACTAGCATAGAGTTCTTGTCTATTGAGATTAAGTTCTTTTGCTACTTTTTTTATCGCTTGATTAGTTTTATCGCCATTAGCGATATATTCTTTTACTAATACTAGTGGATCTTGTTGGCTACTGTCTTTCACTCGCTCAGTATCTCTCTTACCATCAACAATAATTAAGCATTCACCTTTGAGAGGGACTTTTTCAATATGCCCTAAAAGTTGACTAATAGTTCCTCTTTGATACTCTTCATAGAGTTTCGTCAATTCGCGTACTAAAACAACTTGGCGATCTCCGTAAATCTCTTTCATGTGTTTTAGCGTATCAGAGACTCGAAACGGTGACTCATAAAAGATTTGTGTTTCAGGGTAATCTTGCTTTGTTTCAAAAAAAGTTATTTGTTGACCTTTCTTACGCGGTAAGAAGCCATAAAAAATATGAGGTTGTGGAGCTAAACCTGAAGCGATGAGAGCAGTAATACCAGCGCTAGCTCCTGGTATAGATACAACTGGGATATCCCCTTCAATAGCAGCCTTGACAAGGTCATGTCCTGGGTCAGAAATAGAGGGCATTCCTGCATCAGATACTTGGGCTAAAGATCTCCCTTCTTTTAACAAATCAATTAACCCAGAGATTTTATCATAAGCATTGTGTTCGTGAAAACTAATTTGTTTAGTAGTAATATCAAAGTGCTTGAGTAAAAGTCCCGTATTTCGTGTATCCTCTGCACAAATAAAATCAACTTCTCTTAAAATCCTAATGGCACGAAAAGTCATATCATCTAGATTACCAATTGGAGTTGGGACTAGATAGAGTGTTCCGTAATGTATATTTGATTTAAAACTTTTTTGAACTTGCATTTCCATCAATCTCTATATAATAATTCAATACAAAAAGCACATTCTTCGTCATTTTCACGACGTTGACCATAGAAAGTATTACAAATGTGAAAGCCATCATTGTAAATGCCTTCGAGTAGTTCTCTTCCTTGTTTAGAATTTTTAACTGCAGTTTCTGTTTCTGCTTCAATAACGCTCAGACGCTCACGAAGTTTACCATTTTCAATGCGTAGAACAGTATTCTCCTCCAATAATTTTTGGATTTGTTTTTTCATAGTCTCAATTTCAGACAACCCAACTAATAAATTTTGTGAAAAATCATCAAAGGCATCAAACAAGTCTTTTTTATCCATTCACTCTTCCTCTCTGCGCGTATTATTTTCTAAGAAAGCACCATATACTCTAAACTATTTTGAAAACTAACATTGCTCTTCCACATTTGCTGAGCTCTATAAGTATTTTCTAAATCATAAAGTTGGCCTTCTTTAGCCAGCATTATTGTCAGCCATTGAAAAACAAATGCCTGATCATTTTTATCTACAACTTGCGATGTCAAGCGAGATACTTCTAAATAAGCAGTTTGCCTATCTTTTGCCAAAGTCGTCACAAACTGTTGACTTAAATTCAAGTAATCTAATAACTTTTTGTTAGTCAACAATATTTCTAAATGTTTAGGATCGTCTGCTACTTGAGCTAATAAGCTAGCTTGTGATTTTAGCAATCCTGCTTGTTCAGCTTGATGAACCAACATGTCCAATTGTTTTGGAAAACGAAAAATTTGCGTTCTACTCTTAATTGTTGGCAAAACATTGTTTTCATCATTAGTCAATAAGATGACATAAGATGAACTTTGAGGTTCTTCAATAAATTTCAAAAGACTGTTGGCTGCATTGACATGCATTTTTTCGCAATCTTTGATGATAAAGACCTGTGATTTCCCTTCGAAACCTGATCTTGAAAAATCTTTAGTCAGCTCTTTTATAGTCTCTGTCTTAATAAGTTGCCCCTGTGGTTCTATGATTTTAACATCTGAAAATTCCCCATTAGCGATTAAACGACAGGCTCTACACTCTTGACATGGTAAACCACTCTGGCGCTTTTCACAGAACTGACTTTGTGCTAAATAAAGTGCCATATCTAGACTTGCAAAATTTCCCGAAAAAAGATAGGCATGACTCATCCTATCTGACTGTAAAATAGTATTAAACTTTTCCAGCAATTTGGGTTGTATTCGCTTTAAATCCATGACCTTTGTACTTCCTGATTCATTGGTTGATACGATCTAAAATAATAGAGAATGTCTCAGCTATTACTTCATCTAGCTGTTGGGAGGCATCAATCGTCACAATGCGGTTTGGCTCCGAATCCGCCAATTCAAGGTAACCTTGACGGACGCGTTGATGCATATCTAATTGCTCGAGATCTAGACGATTTACCTCCCTTTGAACACTTTTTTGAATACGCTCTAAACCTACTTCAGAAGGAACATCAAAATATAAAGTTAAATCAGGTTTATGACTATCAGTCGCATAGTCATTAAGCCATTTTATATGTGACTTATCTAATCCTCTTCCTGATCCCTGATAGGCAACAGAACTATCAATAAAACGATCCATTAGGACTATTTTTCCTTCTTCTAGAGCTGGGAGTACCTTTTCCACTAGATGTTGGCGTCGAGCAGCCATGTAAAGCAATAGCTCTGTTTTTTTATCCATTTGTGTGTGTTTAACATCTAAAATAATATGACGAATTTCCTCTGAAATAGTTACGCCACCAGGCTCTCTGGTGGTGAGAATATCTTGTGATAATTTTTCTCTGAGCAAGGGTAAAACAGCTTCTAAAACGGTTGTTTTACCCGCACCATCTGGGCCCTCAAAAGAAATCATTAGTCCTTTTTTCATGGTACATCCTTTATTTATAATTACTACTATTCTATCAAAATTTATCAAAAAAAGACACCCACAACTTGATTGTGCATGTCTGATATTTTTAAGAAAGTGATTTTTTCATGGTCTTTTCTAAAGTTTCCACAATAACATCATCAAATACTAGTTCTTGTTTTAAAACATCCTTGTCAGCGTATCCTTCTAGTTGTATCTCGACCGCTTTCTTACCTGCTTTTCGTTCAATAATGACTAAACGTTTAACACTTAAATTTGCACTAGAAAGACGATTTAGGACTTTTGATAGTACCCCTATCCCCTCATCAGCTAATATAACCAAGCGATAACCTTCTTGACCATACCCCGCAATTTCAAGGAAGGCTTTAAAAACATCCCTATCCGTGATAATCCCATAAAGTTGTCCATTATCAACTACTGGTAAAACACCGATCTTTCGAGACATCATCAAATAAATAGCGTCCTCAAGGCTAGCATACTGTGAAACAGTCACAATATCTTTAATCATAATATCTCGAATTTTTGTCTTATTAAGAAGATAGTTCATCTCATATATAGAAAGACTGGTTGCTTTAGAAGGTTGTGCTTCTGCCATTGTCCCTTCTGTCACTAACCCCACTAGCTGATCATTTTCAACAACTGGCAAACGCCTTAAGTGGTGTTCTCTCAATAAATCAGCAGCTTCTGCAACTGTAGTGTCTGGAGAGACATAAACTAATTTTTTTGTCATAAAATCTTTCACTGGCATACCTGACTCCTCTAAATATTATCCACCTAAGTAAGCTTTACGAACTTGATCTGAAACTAGTAATTCCTTACCTGTCCCTGATAAAACAACCTTCCCAGTCTCTAGAACATATGCTTTATCAGCAATCGTCAGAGCTTTATTTGCATTTTGTTCAACTAAAAGAACTGTAGTCCCTTGTTTTTTGATGTCTTCAATGATATTAAAAATTTCTTGAATAAAAATTGGAGCTAGGCCCATTGACGGTTCATCTAAAAGTAATAATTTAGGACGACTCATCAATGCACGCCCCATAGCGAGCATTTGCTGCTCACCACCTGATAAGGTTGCTGCATCTTGGTTTTTACGTTCTTCTAAGCGAGGAAAACGATCAAACACTTTTTTTAACATTTTTTGATTTTGTTCACGATCCTTTTGAAGAAAGGCTCCCATTTCTAAATTTTCCATAACAGACAAACTTGAGAAAACATGGCGCCCTTCTGGAACCTGAGCTAAACCATTGCCAACAATTTTTCTAGCTGCTAACTTATGTATAGGTTTCCCCATAAAAGAAATAGAACCCTGACTTGGTCTTACTAAACCAGAAATTGTCCTCAAAATTGATGTCTTTCCTGCACCATTGGCTCCAATTAAGGTTACAACCTCACCTTGGTTAACTTCAAACGAGACATCATTCACCGCTTGAATAACACCATAATGAATAGATAGATTTTCTACTTTCAACATGGTCATTATAACTCACCCCCCAAGTATGCTTCTATAACACGTTTATTATTTTTAATTTCTTCAGGTGTCCCGTGAGCAATCAGACGACCATATTCCAATACATAAATTCTCTCTGTTACTTGCATAACCAAGTTCATATCATGTTCAATCAGCATAATAGTAATATCAAAATCACTCTTTATTTGACTAATTAACTGCGTCAATTCTGCAGTTTCTTGAGGATTCATTCCTGCCGCGGGCTCATCCAAAAACAATATTTTTGGTTCTGTTGCTAAAGCACGAACAATTTCTAAACGCCGTTGTTTTCCATAAGGGAGGTTCTTGGCAAGAGCATCTTGATATGCTTTCAAACCAAAAATCTCTAATAGCTCTAGTGCCTTTTTCCTTAAGGCTTTTTCACTATGATAGTATTTGGGTAATCGTAAAAAACTAGCAATAGGATGTGATAAGTGATGATTACTGAGTCCTACTAGTACATTGTCTAAAACAGTCATATTTTTAAAAAGTCGGATATTTTGAAAAGTTCTACCTAAACCTAAAGAAGCTATTTTAGCTGGTTTCCTCCCATTTAATATCTTACCATCAAGTGATATTGTCCCTTTACTAGGAAGGTATACTCCTGTTAAGAGATTAAAAAGCGTTGTCTTACCCGCACCGTTGGGGCCGATTAAGCCAATTAATTCACCTTTATGTAATTTCATCGAAACATCACCTACAGCAGTTAAGCCACCGAAATGTTTACTTAAATTTTTTACTTCAAGAAGTGCCATCTAATTGCCTCCCTTACTCGTCTTACGAAATAGATGAGATAGAGTTAACTCTTTCGTTCCTAATAAACCGCTAGGTCTAAAAATCATAATTAAAATCAGGGCTAAAGCATAGATAATCATTCGAACAGAAGCGTAGTCTTGTAGTAACATATTCAATAATCCTAATAAAATTGCTGCTAAAACTGTCCCTGTCATTGAACCTAAACCACCTAAAACAACAATAATTAAAACATTGACAGACATCATAAATGAAAAGTCTTTTGGCATAACAGTTCCAACGTAGCCAGCCTGTAAACTACCAGCGATAGAAGCTAAAATAGCTCCAAAAACAAAAACAATTACTTTCACTTTTGTTGTATCCACACCCATAGACTCTGCTGCAATTTCATCTTCTCGTATAGCAATTGTATTACGCCCTAAGGGACTCCGCAAAAAATTCATTGCAAGGATAAGACTCACAACTGCCACCCCATAAACTAAAGACCAGGTTGTAAAAGGCGGAATCCCCATGATACCCGCAGCACCATTCGTAATATCACCTCCATTAACCAACAAAATACGGATAATCTCAGCAACACCTAAAGTAGCTATAGCTAAATAATCACCTTTTAGTCTCAAAGTAGGAATTCCTACACCTAAGGCAATACCTCCTGCAACAAGAGTTCCAACAAGTATAGCTATCAAAAAACCTACATAAGTTGGCATTTTAACGCCGATAATAGCAACTGCATAAGCGCCAATAGCCATGAAACCTGCATGTCCTAGTGAAAACTGTCCCGAACAACCTACAATTAGGTTCAAACCAACTGCTAAAATAACATTAATCCCAATTGTTTCAATAATTTGAATATGATAGAGGTTAAATATACCCATAGATATTAGCACGCTAATCAAGAGATAACCTAACACTACTATAGCTAACCAAGATAAAATTGATTTCATATTTTCTTTCATGCCTAGACCTTCTCCTTAATATTTTTTCCAAGAATTCCTGCTGGACGAATCAAGAAAATGAGAATTAAAATAGCATAAACGATACCATCTCGAAAATCTGACACACCAAGTGCAGTCGCTAAAGTTTCTAAAATGCCAATAACAAAACCACCGATAGTCGCTCCCGGAATGATACCAATACCACCTAAGACAGCTGCAACAAATGCTTTCAACCCTGGAGTTACCCCCATAAGAGGTTGAACAGAATTATAATAAAGCCCAATCAGTACTCCGCCTGCTCCAGCTAAAGCAGACCCCAGTGCAAATGTAAAACTAATGGTACGGTTAACATTAATTCCCATCAATTGTGCGGCATCGCTATCCACTGATAAAGCTCTCATAGCTTTCCCCATTTTAGTTTTTTGAACGATGAACTGTAAAGTAAGCATTAGTAATAGCGCAATACCTAAAATGATGAGCTGAACATTGGTTATAGTTATCGGTCCTAAATTATATTTAACAGTATGAATGGCTTGCGGAAATGCCCTAGTATCCGCTCCAACAAGGTATACCATCCCGTACTCCAAAAGAAAAGAAACACCAATAGCTGTAATTAACGCGGCAATTCTAGTTGATTTTCTCAGTGGACGATAAGCTAAATATTCAATTACAACACCTAGGAAAGCAGACCCCAGCATTGCAATTAATAAAGCTAGGAAAAAATTAAGATGAAGATGATTAATCAAATAATAGCCCATAAAAGCGCCCATCATATAGATGTCCCCATGAGCAAAATTAATCAGCTTAATAATGCCATATACCATAGTATATCCTAAGGCAAGTAAAGCATATATGGATCCTAAGATAAGTCCATTAACGAGCTGTTGAAGCATATTATAACCATACTTTCTATTATATATTATTGTCGAATTATTCTGAAAAATCACTTTTAAAAAAAGGGGAGCTGAAAATTAAACTCCCATTTTTCTAGAGAATACTTATTTTGCTGAAATAATGTTAACGCTACTTGTTTTTCCATCCTCTAATTTGACAACGTAAGCTGATTTAACAACATTGTGATTTTTATCAATAGACATTTTCCCTGTCACACCTTTAAAATCTTTCAGCTTAGCTAAAGCTTTTTTAATATCAATTGAAGTTTTAGCTCCTTTAGCAGATTTAGCTGCCATATACACGGCATCGTATGATAAAGCCGAGAACATGGATGGTTCTTCACCATATGCCTTAACGTAATGATCATGGAAAGCTTTAGCTTTGGTTGATCCTTGTGTAGTGAAACCTGTCAAATAATAAACGTTTGAAGCTCCCACAGGTGTTGCCGATTGCACAAATTTCGGACTATCAAAACCATCAGGCCCAAGAACCGGTTTAGAGATACCTAAATCACGCGCTTGCTTAACTATTAATCCTGTCTCGGTATAGTAACCTGGCATCACAATAGCATCATATTCTTTCCCTTTCAACTTAGTCAATGACGCTTGGAAATCAGTATCACCAGCGGAGAATGTCATACTATCAACAATTTTTCCACTATAACTTTCCTTAAATGATTTTGCTACCCCCTTTGAGTAATCTGATGAATTATCATAAAATAGAACAACTTTTTTAGCTTTAAGGTTGTCTGTAGCATACTGAGACAATAGCTTTCCTTGATAATTATCGACAAAAGTAGCTCGGAAGAAATACTGATTTAAGGTTTTTCCATCAGAACCATAGACTAAATTGTCTTGTGTCGCAGCAGGTGCAATCATTGGAACTGCTGCTGCATTTACTTTTGGAGTTGAAGATGCAGCTGCACCCGATGTTGCTGGTCCGATAATGACATTAGCTCCTTTGGTAACCAAGTTTGTGGCAACCGTTGCTGCCTCTGCATTTTCTGATTTATTATCCTGTGATAGGACTTTTAACTTCTTGCCGCCAACTCCTCCAGTAGTATTAATCTCTTTTACTGCTAAGTCAGCTCCATTCTTCATTGAATTTCCATACGAAGAAACGTTTCCTGATAATTCCCAGTTATACCCTACTTTAATATCTTTCCCTATTTTTGTTCCTGTCGAAGATGCTCCTCCTCCGACATTTCCACATGCTGCTAAAAGAACTGTACTAGCTAAAACAAGAACTCCTAAACTAAGTCTCTTTTCCATATTTTTCTCCTTTTTTGAAAATGGTAACTAAAATAATACAGAATTATCAGAATATTGTCAATAGTTTTTAAATTGTTTTTTGAAAATTATAGAAACTAAATAAAAAAGAAGGACATCTGAATTCCTTCTTTCTAATAACTACTAGTAAATATCTTAACGATATAAGTTTCCAACAAAATCCTGATCAATATCATCAATTGCCGATAACCGAACATCCTTAACAAATTTTAAATGTTTTATCTCTTTACTAACGCTAACAATATCCTCTTTATTAACATAAATGACTAGATATCTTAATCTACGAGAATGATAATGAACATCTCCGTATTTATATAATTTACGAGCGTCACGATTATAGTAAAGATAAACGCTCATTCCTAAACGCTCTTGTTTATTCAATAATTTTTTCCTTTCTGCGTCATATCTGTAATTACTAAGATTATAACATAATTCCAACAAATAAAAAAAGAGTTGGTAAACTCAACTCTTTTAAATCTATTATTGTAAATTATTATTTTCCATAATAGCATCAATAAAGCCATAATCAAGTGTTTCTTGAGCACTCATCCAACGATCACGCTCTGCATCATCATGGACTTTTTCAATAGATTGACCAGAATTATCAGCTAAGATTTTTTCTAAAGTATGACGCGTTTTTAAAAGATGCTCAGCAGCGATAGCCATATCAGATTGCTGTGTGCCTCCGCCCGTTCCACCCATTGGTTGGTGGATCATATATTCTGCATTCGGTAACATAAAACGTTTTCCTTTAGCACCACTTGAAGCAATAATGGTTCCCATTGAAGCAGCCATCCCCATAACAATCGTCTGTACGTCCGATTTAATGAAGTTCATGGTATCCACAATAGCAAGTCCAGCCGACACTGAACCACCTGGTGTATTGACATAAAGGTAAATGTCCTTTGTATTATCTTGTGCATCGAGAAACAATAACTGTGCAATGATACTATTAGCCATATTATCCTCAACTTGGCCTGTCAACATAATAATACGATCTTTTAAAAGACGTGAGTAAATATCATAAGAGCGTTCACCACGACTTGTTTGTTCAATAACTACTGGAATCATATCTTTCTCCATTTCTTTTTATCACTGTCACTATTATAATCATTTGGTCAACAAAGGTCAAATAATAACCTTTTTAAGAAAAGGCTTTCTGAGTTCTTCAGAAAAGCCTTCTTCATCTCAAATCTTATTTTGTACCAAATAAGCGATCCCCAGCATCTCCGAGTCCAGGAACAATGTAGCCATGTTCGTTGAGTTTTTCATCCAAAGCAGCGGTATAAATATCTACATCTGGATGTGCTTCTTGAAGTGCTGCCACTCCTTCTGGAGCTGCTACTAAACAAACAAATTTGATACTAGCTGCGCCACGTTTTTTTAGAGAATCTACTGCTAAAATAGCAGACCCACCTGTAGCAAGCATTGGATCAACTACAAAAATCTGACGTTGATCAATATCTTCAGGTAACTTAACTAAATATTCGACTGGTTGGAAAGTCTCTTCATCACGATACATACCGATATGACCAACTTTAGCAGCTGGCACAAGGCTTAAGAAACCATCAACCATACCAATACCTGCACGTAAAATTGGAACAATTGCTAACTTTTTCCCAGCTAATTGTTTTTGTACAGTTGTCGCTACTGGTGTTTGGATTTCAACATCTTCTAAAGGCAAATCACGAGACACTTCATAGCCCATTAACATCGCAATCTCATCAACTAACTCACGAAAATCTTTAGTAGATGTTGTAGTGCGACGTAAGATTGACAGTTTATGTTGAATAAGTGGATGTGAAATGACTTGAAATTTTCCCATTATAATGACCGCTTTCTATTTAATTTTGAGCATTAAAAACATTCTAATGCTTGTTTACATTCAAAGTATTATAACATAAAAACCCTTTCCATGCGACTTTTTTTATAGTCTAGTCATTTTTTCTAAAGTTTGTCACTAATCGCAAAACTGCCTCCTCAATAACAGACCTAGGAGCTGCGACATTGATTCTAGCATGTTTCTTCCCTTCTTTTCCAAAAGTTAAACCATCATTTAATATTAATTTGGCATCATATCGAAGTTTTTCTTGAATTTCTAAATGCGTTAAATTATAAGCAGAAAAATCTAACCAAACAAGATAAGTTCCCTCTGGTTTCATCACTTTGATATGAGTTTTTTGCGTTAATTGCTCATAAAGGTATTCTATTGATCCTTCTAACTCCATTTTTAGGGCCTTTAACCATTGTTTCCCTTTTGTAAAGGCAACTTCTGTAGCTAATAACCCCAATGAGGAAATTTCTTGTTGATTATTAGCTATTTGCCTCTTCTTAAAATCAGAGCGTAACTTTTCATTTTCAATTATTGCAAAGCTATTTTTAGTCCCTGCAATATTAAACGTTTTAGTTGCACTAGATAAAATAACACTCAATTCTTTAAAACTAGAATCAACAGTATTAAAGCTATGGTGTACATTATCAAATAATACCAAATCTTGATGTATTTCGTCAGAAACGAGGATAACATTATACCGTTTACAGATATCTCCTATTTTTTGAATTTCTTCTTTTGTCCAGACACGCCCACCAGGATTATGTGGACTACAAAAAATATAAAGCTTTACATTATTTTCAATGATATCTTTTTCTAATTGTTTAAAGTCAATCTCAAAATACTGATTATTATTAAGTAAACTATTTGAAACTAAATGACGATTATTGTATTTTATAGTTCTAGCAAAGGGCGGATAGACTGGGGCATTAATTAGAACAGCATCTCCCTCCTTTGTGAAGGCTTGTATAGCAACTGAAATCGCTGGTATAACCCCATCAATTAATAATAATGATTTTTTATCAAATTGATAACCATGTTCTTGCACTTCCCAATTAGAGATAGCTTGGTATAAACTGTCTTTAGGACTATCATAGCCAAAAACCATTTGGTGTGAAAAATCTTCAATAGCCTCCGACATTTCTGGAAAGATAGGAAAATCCATATCCGCAATCCAAAGGGGAAGGATTTCTTGATCTTTTTGAACCGCCTTCCATTTGATGGCATTACTTGAAAAACGTTCTGGTAAACTTGTGAAATCATATGTAATCATAATTACTCCTGACTATTCTACAGCTAAAAATATCCCTTGTCGTCTTGGTGACTATTTTACCATTTGTTTTTGATACTATATACTAATTAACTTTCTAAAGATAAAAGTGACCATTTTAAACGATCACTTTCTTTATTATTTTAGTTTATCATTTTCATAAGTATGGCTTAATTCTAAATTAGGAAAGCTTTGCTGCCTAAGGGCTTCATAAACAATCATACAAACAGTGTTTGAAACATTCAAGCTACGCACATGCTCATCGTTCATGGGAATTCGTAAGGCCTTTTCGGCATGCTCGCGCATAAAAGTTTCTGGCAATCCTTTATCTTCACGACCAAACATAAAATAATGGTCTTGATCATCATTATAATTTTCATCTGAGTAAACCTTGTCAGCAAATTTGCTAATTAGGTGAACTTTCCCTCGACATGACAACATAAATTCTTCCAAACTATCATAGAAACTAACATCTAGCTTATCCCAGTAATCCAGTCCCGCTCGTTTCATTTTTTTATCATCAATAGGAAATCCCATTGGTCGTATGATGTGCAAAGGAGCATTTGTTGCCGCACAAGTTCTAGCAATATTACCAGTATTTGCTGGAATCTGTGGTTCAAATAAAACAATATGATTTCGTCCGCTATCGGAACGATGATTTTTCTGCGTTAATGTTTCAATATTCATCTCATCATCACTTTCTAGAACTCATTCTGACTCGCAAAAAAACCACACTGCTCGGAGTCAATCTCAGCAAACAATGTGGTTTATGGTGGTTTGTTAACTTAAATCATAACAGGTTTGATTTAAACTAACAAATCGTTGACACTATTATAGCACTTCAGTCTACAAAGTCAACCTATTCATGAGTTTTTGGATTATTTTTTTGATAGATATAATGACAAATCAAACAGAATAATAAGCAAAAACATTGGAAAATTAAAACCGTAAAGAAATTACTTAACAAACTCCCGATAAGGAGGATCAAACCGCCTAAAATTGCTAGAATCGGTGAAACTAAGCCGGTAAATTTATTTTTAATATCTTTTTTGAGATAAAGGCTGAGTACTAAAACATAAAGAATGATTAAACTGGTATTATTAAACACCACAGCAATTTCACTAATATCACTACCCGGTAATAAGTTAAATTTTGTAACCATAAAGTGAACAAAAAGCCAAAAAATAGCTACAGCCGTCACCGTCAAACTAGCTGGCAATGACATTTGATACTTCAAATTTATGTTAGCCATCCTCTCACTTTTGATCCATCCGCGTTCCGCAAAAGCTTGAGGTAGACGCATCGTCCCAAGTAAAAGTCCATTGGCAACACCTAATACAGATAAAATAACAATGAAAGATAATAAACGCCCAACACTAGGACCGAAAATAATGTTAGCTGCATAATTAATAGCATCATTACCAGTTGTCATAATAAAGCTAGCACCTAAAATTTGTGTCAAACCATAGAAAAATGCCAAATATGATAATAAGATAAGCGCTGGACCAATGACAAAAGCAAGTGGTAAATTCTTCTTGGGATTCTTGACTTCTGGTGCAATACTAACAAAAATTGTCCAACCATCATATGCAAAATACAATGGTACCAGACCTGACACCCAACTCCATCCAACATTTGACGGTTGAATAGCTGTTAAATGTTGTGGAAGTTGTGGAGCTTTATCAGACCAAAAAGCACCAATTAAAGCAATTAGGACTAAAGGAATCATTTTTACAAAGGTCGTTAAAGATTGGAATCCCCCTGCAATACGCTTAGCAAAGATATTCATGAGACTAAGCGCTAAAATATAAACAGCAGCTAAAATAATCTGTGATTCCAATCTTGATGATTCACCTAAAGTATAAAATGCAGCTACCCATGAAACGATTGCTGTTAAAGTTGGAAGATACAAAAAAGACGCAAACAAGCCTAAAGTTGCTGCTAAAGCTGGGCTAACATATTTTTCGTAGTAAGAAAAAATACCACCACTTTCACTCGTTCTAATAGCTAGCTCAGAAATTGACAAACTTCCAAAAACAATCGAAAAAGAACCTAGTACTAAAATTACCATGCCTAAAAAGACATCTCCACCAGTAAATTTAAGGATGTCATCAACTTTAAAATAAATGCCTGAACCAATCACTACACCTACAATCATAGCAATTGTAGTCATTAATCCATAGGTCTGTTTAATAGAATTATGATTCTCCATAATATCTCCATTTCTACTGTACGCTTAAAGGTTAATTATAACCTAATTTAGGGCTTGTCACAAGTTTATCTATGTTATTTTTCACCAGATTCTGATAAGAGAATCATATTACTCTTATCAGAAAGATGAAAACGTTTTTTAACCATAATTCTCGTGCATTTTTACTAAAAAAAAGGTATCATAGAGTTTATTATTGGAGGTAAAAATGAGAATAATTGTTGTCGGCGGAGGTAAAGTCGGAACCGCACTTTGTCGCTCACTTGTTGCTGAAAAGCACGATGTTGTTTTAATTGAGAAAAAAGAAAACGTCCTTAAACGTGTCACTAAACAGCATGATATTATGGGAATTGTTGGGAATGGGGCAAACTATAAAATTTTAGAACAAGCCGAAGTCAAAAATTGTGATATTTTTATCGCTATCACTGATCGAGATGAAGTTAATATGATTTCAGCAGTTCTTGCCAAAAAAATGGGGGCAAAAGAGACTGTTGTTCGCATGCGTAATCCTGAGTATTCTAATCCTTACTTCAAAGATAAAAACTTTCTTGGCTTCTCTTCAGTTGTCAACCCTGAATTGTTGGCAGCACAATATATCGCTAATACCATAGAATTTCCAAATGCAACTTCAGTTGAACATTTCGCCAACGGGCGTGTGATGTTAATGGAATTTAAAATTTTAGAAGGAAATAAACTCTGTCATACTTCAATGAGTCAAATTCGTAAAAAATTTGGCAATATTGTTATTTGCGCAATTGAACGCGATGGCAAATTGATTATTCCTGATGGCGATGCAACTATCCAAGTCAAAGATAAAATCTTTGTAACTGGAAATCGTATTGAAATGATACTTTTCCATAATTACGTTAAAAATAAAGTTGTCAAAAACTTGATGGTTATCGGTGCAGGACGCATCGCCTACTACCTACTCAATATCCTTAAAAATACCAATACACACGTCAAACTAGTTGAACTCAACCAAGAACAAGCTGAATATTTTAGTCAAGAATTTCCCAATGTTCCTGTCGTTCATGGGGATGGTACTGCTAAAAATATTTTGTTAGAAGAAAGCGTTACAAGTTTTGACGCAGTTGCTACTTTAACTGGTGTTGATGAAGAAAATATCATTACCTCAATGTTCTTAGAAAGTATCGGTATTCCTAAAAACATTACCAAAGTTAATCGAACTAGCCTACTAGAAATCATTGACGATAAACAACTATCAAGCATTATCACACCCAAGCGTATTGCCGTAGACCATGTGATGCACTTTGTACGCGGGCGTGTAAATGCTCAGGATTCCAACCTAGAAGCTATGCATCATATTGCTAACGATCGCATTGAAACCTTACAATTTGAAATAAAAGAAACTAGCAAATTAGCAAATCGTAGCCTTGCATCTTTAAAATTAAAGCAAAATATTTTAATTGCAGCGATTATCCGCAATAATAAAACGATTTTCCCAACTGGTGAGGATGTTTTAACAGTGGGTGATCGTATCGTTGTTATCACCTTATTAAAAAATATTACTAGAACTAGTGATATGTTAGCGAGGTAGGAATATGAATAAAAGTATGATTCGCTTCCTTCTCTCAAAACTTTTGCTAATTGAAGCTGCTCTTCTAGCGATTCCTCTAACTGTTGGACTTATTTACCGTGAACCGCAAAGTGTCATGATGAGTATAGTCATTACCATGATTATTCTAATTATCCTTGGATTACTGGGTTCTCTCTTTAAACCTAAAAATTATCATATCTACACTAAAGAAGGCATGTTAATTGTTGCACTCTGCTGGATACTTTGGTCCTTCTTTGGCGCCCTTCCATTTGTTATCTCAGGGCAAATCCCTAATATTATCGATGCTTTCTTTGAAGTATCTTCTGGTTTTACGACAACAGGAGCAACTATTCTTGATGACGTCAGTGTCTTATCCCCCGCGCTCTTATTTTGGCGTAGTTTTACCCATCTTATCGGTGGAATGGGGGTTTTAGTATTTGCCCTTGCCATCATGGAAAATTCTAAAAATAGCCATTTAGAGGTTATGAGAGCTGAAGTTCCTGGACCTGTATTCGGTAAAGTTGTCTCGAAACTTAAAAAAACTGCACAAATTTTGTATTTGTTATATCTTCTTATGTTTGCAGTATTTGCAGTAATATTATATTTTGCAGGTATGCCTTTCTTTGATAGTATTATCATAGCGATGGGAACTGCAGGTACAGGTGGTTTTGCAGTTTACAATGATAGCATTGCTCATTATAATAGTCCTCTGATAACTAACTTAGTTTCTATTGGTATGCTTATCTTCGGGGTTAACTTTAATCTTTACTATCTTCTTTTACTCCGAAAAATTAAAGCATTCTTTGGTGATGAGGAACTAAAAACCTATCTCCGCATCGTGGCAATAGCAACTTTCATGATTGCTCTAAACGTCATCGGTATGTATGATAATTTTCGACAAGGCCTCGAACATATTTTCTTTGAAGTATCAGCTATTATTACGACAACTGGTTTTGGCGTGACTGATATCACTCGTTGGCCTTTGTTTTCACAGGTTATTTTGCTATTCTTGATGTTTATCGGTGGTTCTGCTGGCTCTACAGCTGGGGGCTTTAAAGTCATGCGTAGCTTAATCCTAGCAAAGGTTGCACGTAACCAAGTATTGTCTACACTCTATCCTAATAGAGTCATGTCACTACACATTAATAAAAGCGTTCTAGATAAAAATACACAACATGGCGTTTTAAAATATCTAACTATCTATTTAGCTATCTTCATGGCACTCGTTCTTGTTTTAACGCTTGATACTAATGATTTTTTGGTTGTTGTCAGTGCTGCAGCCTCATGTTTTAACAACATAGGCCCACTCTTAGGTAGCAATGAAACTTTCTCATTCTTTAGTCCATTCTCAAAACTCCTTCTTTCATTTGCTATGATAGCAGGACGTTTAGAAATATACCCTGTTTTATTAATGTTTATTCCTAAAACATGGTCAAAACTATAATTACAAATAATAAAACGGATATATCAATCTGATATATCCGTTTTATTACGTCTTAAGCTAAAATGATCAGGGACAGGATCATTTCCTCCGTGGGCTAAGGGATGACATCGCAAAATACGTGCAATCCCCATCAACACACCTTTTAGACCATGTTTTTGAATAGCTTCTATCATATACGTAGAGCAAGTTGGACGATAACGACAGCTAGCTGGGAAAGCTGGAGAAATATTTTTTTGGTAAAAGCGAACCAAGAAAATCAAAAAAGATTTAAGCATTAAGATTTATTAATAGCCGCATTATGCAACTGACTAATTTCTTTTTTATTTAATCGTCGTGCTTCCCCAGGACGGAGGCCCGTTAAATCTAAGGTACCGAATTGTGTACGAGATAGCTTGTCCACTAATAACCCAACTTGTTCAAACATTTTCTTAACTTGATGATTACGACCTTCATGAATAGTTAATTCAACTACTGAACGATTTTTTTCATGATCCACTTTTATGATAGTATAGCGAGCAGGTTTTGTTTTCTTACCATCGATAACAACGCCACGCGTTAATGGTCGAAGGTTTTCTTTAGTAGCTATTCCTTTGACACGTGCTAAATAAACTTTATCAATTTCATTACGAGGATGAATCATTTTATCAGTAAAATCACCATCATTAGTCAAAATTAAAAGTCCAGTTGTATCCCAATCCAAGCGACCAACAGGATATATCCGTTCTTTGACTTGTGGCAACAAGTCAATAACTGTCTTACGTCCTTTGTCATCTGAGACACTTGAAATAACACCTCGTGGTTTATTTAAGAGATAATATACCTTCTCTTCGTTGTAAATTGGACTTCCTTCAATTTCAACCAGATCACCAGCCTTTACTTGGGTCGCCAATTCATTAACCACTTGACCATTAATCGTGACCATTCCTTGCTTGATTAATTCCTCAGCTTTTCTACGACTTGCAATCCCTGCATGCGCAATATATTTATTAATTCTCATTGTTTTCCTTATCTTCTGTATTAATTGAATCCATTGAAAATAACGATACTTCTTCGTCAACTAATTCAATTGAAGAGGCGTCAATTAAGTCATCTAACTGATTAATTCCCATATAATCTAAGAAATAATTAGTTGTCTCATAAAGGTTAGGACGTCCCAACACTTCTTTCTTTCCAGCCTCTTTAATTAAACCAAAAGCTATCAGTCTCGTTATAGCTCCACTGGAATTCACGCCACGAATATCATCAATTTCAATCCTAGTAATAGGTTGTTTATAAGCAATAATAGATAGAACTTCCAAACTTGCCCGAGATAGACTCTGATTAATCGGAGCCTTCGCATAATCTCTCAACAAAGTCATATAACTATCCTTTGTTACCAATTTATAAGTTTGTGCTGTCTCAAGCAATAATAGACTAGAATCGTCATCTTCTTCATATCGTTTAGCCAACTTTTCTAGTTGCTGTATTAATGCTGATGGTGTCAAAGACAATAATTCTGCCATTTGACGCAAACTCAGTCCATCTTCACCTGCAACAAAAAGAAGAGCTTCTATTGAGCCTAAATAAGTCATTTCTCTTCCTTTCTTAAGATAACTTGACTAAAATTACTGTCTTGTTCTACTGTGATTTGATGTAATTTTATCAACTCTAACATTGCCAAAAATAAAGTTATCATTTCAGATTTTGTTTGGCAATCTGCAAACACTTCTTGTAATGTCGTTTCCTTTTTAAGATTAAAATGTCTTTCAATAACGATCATCATATCTTCAATACGGTAGTCTTCTTTCTCAATTACCGTTTGACTATTTGACAATTCTTTTTGTTTTTGGGACATCATTTGAGAAAAAGTCAAAAAAAGATCCATCACCGATTTATCGTGTAGAAGAATTGCATCTTCAAAGATAACTTCTTGTTTTGGTTTTGAAAAATATTTGGCACGTTCCTGATGCTGATTAGCTAACTCTTCACTTAGCACTTTAAAACGTCTATATTCCTCTAATTGGCTCAACAATTCCATTTCTGGATCATCTTCAATAGGATTTGACTCCACTACTTTAGGTAATAAGTTACGGCTTTTTATCAACATCAGCTGACTTGCCATAAGCATATACTCACCAGCTACTTCTAGACGCATCGCCTGTAATGTTGCTATATAAGCAAGGTACTGCTCAATAACTTCCACAATCGGTACATCGTATATATCAACCTCATATTTAGATACGAGGTGTAAGAGTAAGTCTAGAGGCCCCTCGAAATCTTTTAACTTAATATCCATTATCTATAATATCTCTCTAAAGTGATAGGAGTTTTTAAGCCTAGAAGGCGACTGAGCTCCGTCATCGTTTTGCCATTTTCTTTTTGCTTTAGAATAAATTGTTCTCGCAGAAGTTGTGCAGTTAGTTGTTGCTCATTCTTCTCATTTAAAAAATCTGTTAATTGATTAAAAAACCATTGTCTAGAATAAGGCTTGCCGTTATGCTCAAAGACTAAGTCACCATCTTCCTCTAAAGATTCCAAAAGAAAAGGAAGCAAGTCTTCTGGAAGTTTTAAAATACGCTTCATCTGCGATTTTTCAATACTTAAGATATTAAAAGTTGTATCAAAATCAGCCTTCTTCAAATTAGCAATTTCAGCCGGAGTTAAACCTAAAGATAAAATCAACAAAGCAATCAAACGACCACTCGGATAATCAGTATCTTGATAGAAATTTGATAAATCCATTATTTGAGACTTTGTCTGAGTCAAAGTGATTTTTTCAGTCTCTTGTAGTCTGTAAAATTCCTTCAGTGTTCCTCTATTATATAAAAAGAAAAGAAATTGATTGACTGCAGATAACTTTCGCTTACGAGCTGTTAACTTAAATTCACTTAGAGACTGTTGATACAATGCCAGTTTTTCAGAATTTACATGTCCACCAATTATTTTATAAAATTGCTTTAAATCATAGTGATAGGACTTACGCGAATTGAGAGATAATTTCTTACTCTCAATAAAATTATTAATATCATTTATCATTGTTTTTAGGAGTGATAGTATATTCGTCTGTAAAATCATGTAGGAGGCTATTAATAGCTTTTAAAATCGATTTACGGGTTATAATGCCTCTAAAATCATTTTGATCACTGATAACAGGTAAAAATGGATAATCTACAATCTTATGCATAATTGCTGTCAGAGTAGCTGCCTCATTAATCGGCTCGATTTTTGTATTAACCATCTCAACAATATCAGTCTGTGCCATCTCCCAATCTGTTAATTGACCTTTAGATTGGTAGGCCATAATGTCTGAGATACTAATAGTACCTACATATTTTTTCTCTTTAGTGATAACTGGTACACGTGAAAAACCATTACTTGCTAATAGTAGCATAACGTGGTCAGCATTGTGCGTATCCACAAAAATAGCAACGTCTTCAGCTGGAATCAGATAGTGGTCCAAATGACTTAGCAAAAACGACTCAAATTCTTTAGCAATCATCTTGAAAATTCCTTTGTCAAGTTAGGATAGGGTTGGTGTTGGCGAGTATAATACTCTACCAAAACCTTACTATCTGTTATAGTTACAACAGCGTAAAGCTTCTCATTTATTGGTCCTCTTGGCTGCAAAACACTGCCTGGATTGATAAAAATAGTTTTACCATTTTTCCAAGCATCTGCACGATGAAGATGACCGTATAAACAAATATCCGCGTCTTCTTGCTGAGCTAATAAATCCAATTTATCCCAAGTAAAATTAATCTGATGGAGATGACCATGGGTTTGAACAATAACAGCATTATCTATTTTTGTAACCAAAACTTCCGGATAACCTGAATCATAATCACAATTTCCTGTGACCACATGAATGCCTTCCCATATAGGATCTGAGCTAGGAAGTTCGGAATCCCCATTGTGAAAAATAGCATCCACTTTTCCCAAATAATGATTCTTTATATCTTTTACAATGTCACGATCTCCGTGAGAATCACTCATTACAACTAATTTTCTAATTGCCATTTTGGAAATACCTCCATCAATTTACGGACAGCTTGCCCACGATGTGATAGATTATTTTTTTCTTGTGCGCTCAATTCAGCTGCTGTCCTACTACCTTCTCCGACAATAAAGAGCGGATCATAACCAAAGCCATTTTCCCCCTTAGGTTCCGTACCAATATAACCTGGCCACTCTGCTTCAACTACCAAACTTTCTTTATTTGGAGCTGACACGACTAAGGTTGTATGAAACTGTGCTGAACGTCTTTCTTTGTCAAATACCATGGCTAATTCATGCAATAATTTGGCATTATTACGAGCATCTGTCGCGTCAGGACCTGAAAAACGAGCAGACCATACCCCTGGCAAACCACCTAAAGCATCTACTTTTAATCCGGAATCATCTGAAATTACCATTTTTCCAGTTAATTTTGAAATAGTCTCTGCTTTAAGTCGAGCATTTTCTTCAAAGGTCATACCAGTCTCTTCAACTTCTGGTAAATCTGGGTAATCATTTAAATTTTCAACTTTGAGTCCTAATTTCCCAAATAATTCTCTAAATTCCTTCGTTTTTCCTTCATTGTGAGTCGCAATTAATATGGTATCCCCAAAATTATTATCATTCTTTAAATCAAAGAATTTTTCTAAAGAAGTGCCCTCTTTAGGTAAGTGAACTAAGAACAACTGATCATCTTCACTAACTAAGATGGCCCCTTTATGTTGAGTCACTTTGATATGCCTTGAATACTCTTGATTAATCATATCAACGAGGAATGCTAATAATTGAAAATCCGAAGTCATCTGCACAACGTGAAGCTGTAGACCTTCAACTTTCAAAGTTGATAATAGACGATGAAAAACATCTTGGATAGCTTCGTAAGATTCATCATTACCAAAACAAGTAAAATAATTAAAAGCTTGGAAACTACCTAAAAACCAATTGCCTTCAGTTTTACTTTCAAAAATTGTTTTTGTCATAATACGATACGCTCCACATTTATTTCTTGACTAAGCCATTGTTCTGCAATTTCTTTAAAACCTTTTGGGCTGGCGGTTGTGTAAAAGTGATGACCACCGTGTTTATTTTGCCAATTATGGTTTATCTCAAAATAGTTCAATAAAACAGAAATATCACGAACGGTTTCTGCGCCACTATCAATTAATTTAACCTCAGCCCCCATAACATTTTGAATGATGGGACGTAATAGGGGATAATGCGTGCAACCTAAAATTAAAGTATCTAATTTACCAACTAATGGGGACAATGTTTCATAAACCACCTTTTTGGCTAAACTAGAAGACATCTGATTTGATTCCACAATTGGAACAAATTTCGGACAAGCAAGGGATACCACAGCAGTATTTGGAGACAAAGCTTGAATTTTTTGACGATAAGCATCTGATTTAACAGTCATGGGAGTACCTATAATACCAACTTTCCCTGAATTAGTTGATTTGATAGCTGCGCTAGCTCCTGGTAAAATAACGCCTAAAACAGGGATGTCTAGTTTTTCTTTAATTTCTTGCCAGGCAACTGCAGTTGCTGTATTACAAGCTATAACAATCATCTTAACATTTTTAGTCAATAAGAAATTAACCATCTGCCAGGTAAACTCTCTAATCTGTTGAGCAGGTCTAGGACCATACGGAGCTCTAGCCTGATCTCCAATGAAGATTACTTCCTCTTCTGGAAGTTGACGGAACATTTCCTTAACAACCGTTAAACCACCTACACCAGAATCTAGAAAGCCAATAGGCCTACTATCCATTTTTATTCCTCCAATATTAGTGACTAAAAGAGGCTGGACAACAGTCCTAGCCTCTCTATACAATAACCAATCAGTCAAATCTACACTTGACCAAGTTTGCCCAAATCTTGTCTAGAAATCTGATGGACTATCACTCACTATTTCATCACTAAACGCTTCAACGCTAAAACACTCTTATTTTTTAGTTTTGATAGCTGTTTTTGCGTGTTTTACAATATTACGGTATGTCTGTTGAACTTTAGCTTCACTAGGTTTTTGTCCCATTTGACTCATCATTTCACGAATAGCATCCGGTGTTAAACGAGGGTGCTCTCCAATCTCTTTTTCAATTTGTTTACGAGCAATAAAAATGCCTCCCACGAGACCACCAAACAAAGCGACGATAATTAATAAAATCCAAATAGTTGTTGACATCTATTCATTCTCCTCATTTATTTACATGACTCATTATAGCAAAAAAAGAAAGAGTTTACAAATATATGTAAACAAAATCAAAGCCTCTATCGTCCTTGTCACGTCAATACACTATTAAATTTTCACTAGAGCATGATTAAGCATATAGCCGATTCCTTTATCTTATCCTAAGTATTTTCCCCAACTTTTGTGCCATCCATTTCCAAATGAAGAGAGCTATATAAAAATCTACCAATCCATGTAGCAAAGAGCCTAGCCCTATCAAAGAAAATAGTGACCATAAATAAGTTGAACTACTGTTAGAAGTCATTGTGATTATATAAACAGTAATAAATTCGAGCAGACCATGAATTATGTTAATAGCTACAGCAAATAACAATGTTTGCCATTTACTCATCAATAAAGAGGGCTTTGACTTAATCAAGAAAGCCGCAATTAATGCAAATCCGATATGTGATAAAGCTCTAAGAACGATTACAATCGGAAAACCAGCTAGTAGAAATCCAAGTCCTGTCCCTAAAGCTACCAATATTGCAACTGGAACAGATATAAAAATACTTAAAAATAAAGGTACATGGCTTGCTAAGGTGAAAGAAGCAGGCCCAATAATTATTTTAGCAGGCATGATTATAGGAATCATGATTGCAAAAGCTACTAAAATAGAAGTATAAGAAACCATTTGTGTTGTTTTTTTTGACATTTTTATCTCCTTTGAAGCTATTATACAAAATAACCTTACAGGTGTAAAGACACCTGTAAGGTTATTTGTCTATGTATAAGATTCCTGCTTTTTTTAGAGCCTCACATATTTGGTCAAAAACCGACTGATCTTGACAAGAAATCATATGTGTATGTAAACCATCTGTCAAAGAGGATAGCAATTCTGCATTGGAAACTTTTAATTTAGCAGTAAAATTATCAATGTCTTTTTGGCTTTGAATGTTTAAGGGAGCAGTCAGCATCCCATAAATAGGGTGCTCTACCTCCACATTCATAATGGTTCCTTGATACTGCAAAATAATTTCCAGTTCTTCTTCTGTCTGTTCTATGCCATGCTGACAAACCAATCTAGCTGTGAATTGATGAGTACTTAGAGCACTGGACATAAGGTATCCTTTTGGGGTAGAAATAATATCACATTGTTGTGCACGCAATAAGGCAATATCTCCAACAATCACCTGCCTACTAACACTAAAAATCTTTGCTAATGTGCTTGCCGATACAGCTTCTTTTGTTCCTTTTAAAGTCGTTAAAATATTTTCTCGACGCTCCTGTGCCTTCATATAACAAATTCCTTCTTTGGTGTTATTTCACAATTAAAAACTGGCTAGAATATCTAACCAGTTAGCCTCAATCATTTCGTGCAAAAAGACGAAGAATATTTAAGAATAGATTAATAAAATCAAGATAAAGGCTTAGTGCCATCGAAACTGCCCAACCATCTGCGACTTGGCCGCCTTGGCTATTGTAGACATATTTAATCATTTGGTTATCATAAGCAATCAATCCAGAAAAGATGATGACACATACGATACTAATGATATAACTCATACCCCCACTACCGATAAATAAATTAACAAGACTTGCAATTAAAATCCCAATTAAAGCAGCCATTAACGCTTTACGCATACCTGATAAATCTTTTTTAGTCTTAGCTCCAATCAAAGCCATTGCAAAGAAAACAGCTGCAGATGTTATAAAAGCTTGAAGAACTGTTGTTTGCGTGTACCTTGCGATAATGAAACTTAAAGTAAACCCATTCAAAGCTGAATAAATCAAAAATAATGGTAATGCAGCTGGTGTGTTTCGACGCGCCGCTCCACTAGCAACAAAGACTAAAACCAATTCTAAGATGATTGCTCCAAAATACAACCCTGGCATTTTTTGCATGATGGCAATCATATTTTGTGGAAACATATACAGCATAATCGCAGAAACAGCAGCTGACAAACCTACTCCTATCCCTACAAGACCGTAAATCTTAGCAAAAAATTGATTCAGCCCTGAATCAGATTGTGTGTAAATGACGTTATCATTCATATGTATTTTCCTATTCTAAATTTTAATGATTGTGACTACCTAAGAATTTGCGACTAAAACGGATAGGTTTCTTAAAAATACGTTTGAGTGGACGAGAAGCCTCTCGTACTGCCCAATACTTATCAACCATAGTCACAATATAACTTTCTTTATAACGTGGTGGTGCAATAGTCGCTCCCCACATGTGTTTCAAAATAATATCTTCTTCTCTAGCGTTTAAATCAGTTAATTTTCGCGCATTACGAACCGCTATCCTTGGATGAACCCAAGCATGGCTCTTGTTAAATTTCGTTACACGCCAATCATAATAAAAGAAATCATGTAGTAAACCACCTCGAGCAGTACTACTCGCATCCCAACCAAACTTCTTAGCAATTTTATAACTTGTATAACTAACATTTATAGAATGCTCTAAGCGAGTTGAGTGATGATGTTGGACAATAGCTTCGAGTTTTTGGAAACGTGGATGGTCAATAAGGTGACCGACCAAATCCATGAAGTCCTTATCGTCTTGATACTTTTTCATTATAATCACCCCTCTGGGGATATTATAACATATGAACTTAAATTAAGCTGAAAATGACTACTCCCGCAGCTACTGCTACATTAAGACTTTCTGCTTGTCCAGGCATTTCAATATGTGCTAGAACATCTGCTTCTTCTGTCATAGTTTTGGAAATTCCCTGTCCCTCATTTCCCATGATTAAAGCAAAATAATCATATTTAGGGAGATTTTTATAATTTACCGATTGTTCAGATAAAGTTGTCGCAATCATAGTTATCCCTTCTGCTTTACAAAAGTTAACAAACTGCTCTATTTCTACCCTAAATACTGGTAAATGAAAGTGACTGCCTTGCATAGAACGAAGTGTTTTTTGGTTATACAAATCAGCAGATTTCTGAGATAAAAAAACAGCATCAAAATTCGCTGCATCTGCAGTTCGAACCATTGTTCCTAGGTTTCCTGGATCCTGCACATCTTCTAATACAAGAAAACGTCCTTTTTTAATATCTGTCCATCTTGTCTCTTGAAAGGCAATCTCAGCTACAATCCCTTGAGGAGTCTGTGAGTCAGTTAATTCTTTCAAAACATCATCTGTAACAACAATAGCTCTCTCGGGTTTTCTCAAACGATCTATTGCCGTTTCTGTCACAAAAATATTTAAAAATTGTGCACCATATTTTTCAGCTTCCTCAAATAAATGCCAGCCTTCAATAAGATATGAAGATTTCCGATATTTTTTTTGTAACAACTTTTTCGTTTTTTTAATGAGATTATTTGATTTTGAAGTTATAATAGTAGTCATAAACCTATTATATCAGAAAAGAGGTCAAGTTATGAAAAAAGTTCATTTAATTGTCTCAGGGCGCGTTCAAGGAGTCGGATTTCGCTATGCAACTTATTCCTTAGCTTTAGAAATAGGTGATATTTACGGTCGCGTTTGGAATAACGATGATGGAACTGTTGAAATTTTAGCACAATCCACAGATTCAAATAAAATGACACAATTTATTCAGAAAATTCGAAAAGGACCTTCAAAATGGTCTAAAGTAACTTATGTTGATATTAAACTAGATAACTTCGATGATTTTAATGACTTTAAAATGAGTAATTAAAAATCATTCTGCGGAAGTATTGTTTAATTCTTAAAAAAAAGTAAAATAGATAGGTATATTAAAAATTAGAGGAACTAAAAACATTGAAAAAAACATTGAAACGTATCTTATTCTCTAGCTTATCTTTGTCTATGTTATTATTATTGACAGGATGTGTTAGCGTTGATAAGGCTGGAAAACCCTATGGAGTTATCTGGAATACTCTTGGAGTGCCTATGGCCAACCTCATTACTTATTTCGCTCAACACCAAGGGCTTGGTTTTGGTGTCGCTATCATTATTGTAACCGTCATCGTACGTGTCGTTATCTTACCACTTGGACTTTATCAGTCTTGGAAAGCTAGCTATCAAGCTGAAAAAATGGCGTACTTTAAGCCTTTATTCGAACCTATCAATGAACGACTACGCAATGCTAAAACACAAGAAGAAAAATTAGCAGCTCAGACAGAATTAATGACAGCTCAACGTGAGAATGGCCTTAGCATGTTTGGCGGTATTGGCTGCTTGCCATTACTCATTCAGATGCCATTTTTCTCAGCTATTTTCTTTGCTGCACGCTATACTCCTGGAGTCTCTAGTGCAACCTTCTTGGGACTTAACTTAGGTCAAAAGAGTCTGACACTTACTGTCATTATCGCCATTCTTTATTTTGTACAATCTTGGTTGTCAATGCAAGGTGTTCCAGATGAACAACGTCAGCAAATGAAAACAATGATGTATCTGATGCCAATAATGATGGTATTCATGTCTATTAGTTTACCTGCTAGTGTTGCGCTTTATTGGTTTATTGGTGGTATTTTCAGTATTATCCAGCAGCTAGTTACGACTTATGTACTTAAGCCTAAACTACGCCGAAAAGTAGAAGAAGAATATACTAAAAATCCTCCTAAAGCCTACAAAGCTAATAACGCACGAAAAGATGTTACAAATTCAACTAAAGCTACTGAATCTAATCAAGCAATTATTACATCTAAAAAAACAAATCGTAACGCCGGAAAACAAAAAAGACGGGGATAAAACAAGCATACTAAATAATGGTGTGTTGTCCTAAACAGTTAAAGATTATTATGTAATTCAAGTAAAAAAGACTTAGTTCTATGTCCTACATAGCTAAGTCTTTTTATTTTTGCCTAACTTTTTAGTCAACACCATATAAAAAGCACCCTAAAAGTCAGATAAAAATCTAGCTTTTAAAGTGCAAGTAATCTAGCTAACAAACTACCTTATTAATAAAGTAATCGTTTTTCCCACCAGTCTTGAATAATTGCATAAAGCGTACAAATTACCCAATAGATAAGGGCTACTAAGATATAGGCGGTCATATAGTCGGAGTAGGTTCCCCCAACTATTTTAGCATTATTAAAGATATCAGGTACCGTAATCATCGCAGTCAATGAGGAACCCTTAACCATATCTAGCAAAACATTACTTAAAGAAGGGAGTGCAATTCTTGTTGCTTGCGGAATAATAATGCCTCTATAAATCGTCGGTGTTTTTAACCCTAGAGCTCTAGCAGCTTCCCACTGACCATGATCAACAGCTAAAAGAGCTGCTCTGATAATTTCTGATATATATGCACTAGACATCATGGTAAAACCTACGATAGAAGCAGTCACAGCATCTAACTGTATCCCTATAAAAGGCAAACCAAAATAGATAAGAAAGAGTAGAACCATTAAAGGAATCCCACGCATTAAGGAAATATGAATATTAGCTAGATACCTCAGTAAGCGGAAATGAGACATCTTCATTAGAGCTACAAAGAATCCTACGATAGCTCCTAAAATAAAGCCAACCAAGGATAATCCAATGGTATATGGTAACCCCTGAATAACACTTGGAAAAGCCTTAACAGCTAGTTCCAAATTAAAAATGGCATCCCAGTTTATCACTTATCTACTCCTCTCGAAATATTTTATTTAACTTTAATTACTGGAATTTTATCTGTTCCAGCAGGTTCTTTTGTGAGATCTTGACCAGCATAATATTTTTCAGAGATTTTTTTCAAAGAACCGTCTTTCTTCATATCCTTGATAGCTGCATCAATTTTTGTTTTGAGGCTCTTATCTTTTTTACTCATCACAATACCTTGCTCAGTCGGATTATACTTCACATCACCCATTTTTACTTTGATATCTGGATATTGTTTTGTTACATATTTTACAGCAATGACTTGTGTGTAGTAATCATTCGGAATGAAATCTGTACGTCCAGTTGATACATCTCGAAGGTAAACGTCATTAGTTACGTTGTCATAAATAACAGGTTCAGCGCCTTGCTGTTTTGCAATTTTCATATATTGCGTTCCAGCGCCACCACCAGCTTTTTTACCTTTCCAGTCAGATAAATCTTTTGCTGTAATCTTTGAAGAGCCATCTGCACGTACAATCATACCTCCAACAGAATATTTATAAGGTTGAGAGAAATTGTATTTTTTCAAACGCTCGGGAGTTGTGTCGAAGTTATTGACAGCAACATCCACCTTGCCACTATCTACAGAAGTAAATGATTCAGCAACTCCAACTTCAACAAACTTAACTTTTATCTTAAGTTTTTTAGCGATCGCTTTCATCATATCAATCTCATAACCAGTCAATTTTTTATGGTCATCATAATAACTTGTTGGATAAAGCGTTGCAGGGGTAGCAACCTTAAGGACACCATCTTTTTTAATATTGTCCCATGTTGTTTCTTTGCTAGATTGACCATTTGAGCAAGCTGCTAATGTCATTGCAGATAAACCGACTAAACCAAGTAAAATTGTCTTTTTCATAAGTACTCCTGTAGATTAAATTATATTAAAATGGTTTGGCGTACTCTATCGAAAATTAAATTTAATGAAAATTAATACATAAATTTACGATAATAATACAACCATTGTTAAGAGTACCATATTGTATCCGTTTTCGCAAAAATATTGTTTACTTTTCAAATTAATGGTAAACAGGCCCTTTGAATTGCTTCTCTTTTTCAAACAACTCTGCAACAGCAAGCAATAAATCTTCTCTCCCTTTAGCCGCTGTCAATTGTACACCTAAAGGTAGCCCCTCTTTAGTTAGATGAGTTGGTATGGCTAAAGAAGGTTGCCCAGTCAAGTTTGGCTGATGTGTAAAAGGTGTCCAGGCCATTGAGTCTTCAAACATTTTCCAAATTAAATCCTGTTGTTCACTTACTGAGAATTCTCCCATATGCCTCAATTGTTTCTGGAGTGTCTCGTCTAAATCAAATTGTCCATGAAAAGGAGCTGGTTGATTAGTTGCTGCTGTTAAAATTAAATCATAATTTTCATGAAACCTCGCCATGGTAGCTGCAAATTGATCCCATGAATCTAAGAGTTTACTGTAATCTTTAGCCAATACCCTTTGTCCACTCTGATACATAGCCCAGGTCATTAATTCCATATCGCTAAATTCCATTGAACGCCCTAAACTCTTTTCGATGTCATCAAACATTGCTGCTGTTTCAACGCTATTCATCATACAATAAGTTTTCATAGAATGAATACCATCTAAAGGTTGTTCTACTAATTCTAAATGATTCCCTTTTTGAGACAGAAAATCTGCGGCTTCTTTAATAGCTGCTTTAGCCTCACTTGATACCTTTGTTTTTAAGGGAGAATCCATCAATACTGCTATTTTTAGGGGTTTACTAACGCTAAACTCGAAAAGACTCTCTTTGCTGAGTTTTTTCAGGGGAAATGGACTTTCTACTTGATATGATTGTAAATAATATAATAGTCGTTTTGTATCTCTAACTGACTTTGTTAAAGCAAAATGACTAGAAGCCCCTTGCCAACCTCTATAGGATGAAGGTCCAACAGGTATACGTCCTCGACTCGGTTTTAAACCAATCAAACCATTAAAACTTGCTGGAATTCTGATTGACCCTCCTCCATCACTAGCTCCTGCAATTGGAACCATTCCTGAACTAACAGCTGCGGCTGCACCACCACTAGAGCCTCCAGCATTTCTTGAATGGTCAAATGGAAGATTAACATTCCCGTGAAGTTGACTATCACTAATATTCTTAAAACCAAATTCAGGGGTATTTGTTCTTCCTAAAATAATAAACCCTAATTTTTCAAAGGACTGCACTAAATAGTCCGTTTGTTTAGCATGATAGTGTTTAAATAATTGTGAACCTGAGGTTGAGAGTTGTCCTTTTTGATTCTGTCCCAAATCTTTCAGAAGAATAGGAACTCCTGCAAAAGGAGCATCTGATTCATTTGCGTATTTGGCTGCTTGACGCGCCTCATTATATTGCTTGCTGACAACAGCATTAACGCTTACATTCTGTTCCTCGATCTTGTAGATTGCTTGCTCTACTAATTCTTGCGACGAAATCTTATGCTGTTTTATCGCTTGTGCCATAGCGGTAGCATCTTTAAAAACCATATAAACACCTCATAAAATGTATTTTTATTATAAGATAACAAAAAATACTTTAAAAAAATAGAATAACGTCTAGACTCTAGATATTATTCTATGATTTATACTATTAATTTGTTTTTTCAACACTAATGATTTCAACTTGATAGCTACCAGCAGGTGATTCAATTGTAGCTAAGTCTCCTGTTTTTTTACCAATTAAAGCATGAGCAATTGGGCTTTCATTCGAAATTTTTCCTGAAAAAATGTCAGCTCCAGCAGCACCAACGATATGGTAAGTATCTTTATCATTTGTACCAACTTCTTGGACAAGGACAGTTTTACCAATTGCAACCTCATCTTTAGCAACTGCATCACTATCAATAATTTCAGCATAACGAATTTTTGTTTCTAAAATTTGAATTTGGCCCTCAACAAATGCTTGTTCGTCTTTTGCTGCATCATATTCGCTATTTTCTGATAAGTCACCATAAGAACGAGCAATCTTGATACGCTCTACAACTTCTGGTCTACGAACTAATTTTAACTCTTCAAGTTCTTTTTCAAGTTGATCTTTTTCCACTTGTGTCATTGGGTAAGTTTTTTCTGCCATTTTATTTCTCTTTTCTTTTCATTTTTTCAAGTCAAAGATATAAACATGATGACTCGCACCATGTTTATAAGCTTAGTTAATTTGACTATTGATATATTTTTCAACGTTAGCCTTGTGTGTTTCAAAATCTTTAGCGTAGTATACATTTCCGGTCTTCACATCAGCGACAAAATAAAGGTAATCTGTTGAAGCAGGTTTTATAGTCGCTTCAATTGCTGAGATACTTGGACTATCAACTGGTCCAGGCATCAAACCAGTATTAGTATAGATGTTGTATGGTGATTTAATTGAAGTATTAATTTGAGCATCTTCAGCTAAACTTGTTTTATCACCTAATTTTCCCATAGCATACAAAATTGCAATGTTACTTTGAAGAGCTTGACCGGCTGATAGTCGGTTATAAAAGACACTTGCTATTTTACGGCGATCTTCGTCTGTTGATCCCTCTTTTTCAACAAGAGATGATAATGTCAAAACATCATTTACAGACATATTCTTCGCTTTAATAGTGTTATAGTAAGGTGCCATCTTAGTATTCATTGTTGAAATCATATCTTCAACAAGTCCTTCTAAGGTTGTATCTTTATAATAGTTGTAGGTAGCTGGGAATAAATATCCTTCCAATTGATAAATAGCTTTTGATTTATCAGGTAAACTTCCTAGTAAATTTGGATATTTAGCTACCATTTTTTTAATAAACGTTTCATCTTGAACAAGTTTCAAGAAATCATCAGCTTTATAAGGTGTACTTGTAGTCTTTGTATCAATTTTATTAGACTCAATAGCTTTAGCAATCTGTTTAATAGTGTAACCCTCGGTAATTAATATCTTACCTAAAGCTGGTTTTGTCGGTTCTGCAGTTCCGCCTTTTTCCAATTCAGCAGCAATCTGATCTAAAGTCATACTTTTTTTAAGATTGTAGTATCCACTTTGAAAATTACTATAGTTTTTGAACTTGGAATAGTAATTAAAGACTGTGGCGCTCTTAATGACTCCTGCTTTTTCTAAAATTTGACCAATTAATTTATTCCCAGATCCTATCGGAATTTCAACTTGTACAAATTTATTTGAACTGGAATCAACAGGTTTAATAGCACTATCTACAAAACGATAACCTACAAATGCTGTCAAGAGCAATACAAGTATGATAATTGATATCAGAATACGTGCAATTCGTTTTGCCACATTATCTGCTTTTTGACGTCTTTCACGCTTGTTATGTTTGTTCTTGGCTGACAAAGCTATACCCTCTTCTTCTTTTGGCAAATCCTCTACTCGGATAGGTTCCTTTGCTACGGGCTCTAACTCTGATGTCTCACCAAGTTTTACATTTTCACCTTCTGTAGGAATATCTGTTGCTCTCACAAGAAAGATTTCTTCCGTTTCTTGATTAGGCACAGCAGTTGCAACATCAGTCTTATCTGCTTTTAAATCTATTTCAGGTACATTTTCAGTTGTCCTAAATTCACTAGATTTGGAGCCGCTATCAAGCTCTCTTGAAGGTTCCATCCCTTGATTGATAACTTGTTCTTCTTGGGAAGCTAATGCTTGTTCCGCCTGACGTCTTTCTTCTTCTCGAGCAGCTTCTGCCTGAAGTTTCGCCTCAATCCGAGCCTTCTCTTGCTCTTCTAAGCGTTGCTTAGTCTCTAGCGCCTTTGCTCTAGCTTCTTGTTCGTCTTTCAAACGTTGCGCTTCATAATCTGCCATCAATTGTGCTGTTCTGCGAGCAGCTTCTTTGGCTTCTTGCTCTTTTTGATAGAGTTCTTCTTCACGCAACTTTCTCAAACGGTTAGCTTCTTCTAACTCTGCCAGAATTTGTTCTTTAAAACTTTTCTGATCATGGTTAGAATGCTGATCGTCATTAAATTCGGTCAAAGAGATTTCCTCCTAATAATAATCACAGGCAATTATATCTTAAATAGTCTATAAAATCAACAAAACTTTGACAATGTTATCTACTTTTAACAAATTGATCGTGTTGGATTATTCCAGATCATATTATACCAAAGCGAACCACCATGTTGGGAGTCAGATTCTCCCTCATCTTTAAATCCATTCATTTCATAGAAGGAAATTAAATCATCATGGCAAGTTAAACTTATACCATCTCGTTCTTGAGAAACAACCAGGTCTTTCATCGCTGCTAATAACGCTGTACCAATCCCCTGACCTTTAAAATCAGGATGTATTGATAGACTAGTAATTCCTATGAAACCACCTTCCCTTACAGGGATTTCAGAAACTTTATGGAATAAATCGTCCGTTAAGTACCGACCTTTAATAACCGGTCCTTCAATGTAACCTGCTAAACGACCATTAATCTCTGCAACTAAAAAAGTATCAGTCATTATCGTTAAACGTTCTTTCATTGCTTTTTTACTCGCAGCCTCTGCTTCTGAAAAATTTATTTGTTCAATACTAATGACTTGCTGTAAATCCTCTAGGCAACCATTTCTAATAATCATACTCATCTCCTTAATTTCTTTATGAAATTCTCTTGATAAAGTCAGATAGAGGACTGAGAAACTTCTCTCAGCCCTTACCATCAACTTATTGTGTATTTTTAGTTAGGTTAGCTAATAATTCTTCAAAAGAGCGCTCATACAATTGAATGTCTCCAGCACCCATAAAGACATAGACAGCATTATCATGATTGAGTAAAGGCGAGACATTTTCGACTGTCACTAAATCTGAGTGTTTGACAATCTTAGCAGCTAAATCTTCTACCTTCACCTCACCATTATCTACTTCTCTAGCAGAACCATATATTTGAGCGAGATAAACGCTATCCGCTTGACTCAAGGCATGGGCAAATTCGTCTAAAAGAGCTATCGTACGAGTGAACGTATGCGGTTGGAAAATAGCTACAATTTCTTTTGACGGGTATTTTTGTCGAGCAGCATCTAATGTCGCAATAATCTCAGTAGGATGGTGAGCAAAGTCATCAATAATGACAGTATCGTCAATAATCTTCTCAGTAAAACGACGCTTTACCCCTGAAAATGTCTTCAAATGCTCAGCTACTAATGCCATATCAATTCCCATTATGTAAAGGTTAGCAATAACAGCAGTTGCATTTAAGATATTATGTTTACCGTATGCTGGTACATGAAACTGACCAATTTCTTCTTGGTTATAGAAAACCTTAAAGTCAGAACCATTAACAGTTCGAGTGATGTCTTTTGCTATAAAATCATTTGAATCTTCAAAACCATAATAATATATTGGTGCCTCAGAAGTGATTTCATGAAGTTTTGGATCTTCTCCATAAATGAATAAACCTTTTTGAACTTGCTTAGCATAGTCATTAAAGGCATTGAATACGTCCTCTAGGCCTGTAAAATAATCAGGATGGTCAAAATCAATATTGGTAATAATTGAGTATTCTGGATGGTACGGCATAAAATGACGTTCGTATTCATCAGCTTCAAACACAAAGTAATTAGCATTAGCAGAACCACGTCCTGTACCATCTCCAATTAGGAAAGAAGTGTCTGTAATATTTTTTAAAACATGAGCTAATAAACCTGTCGTTGAGGTTTTTCCATGTGCCCCAGCTACACCTAGACTAGTGAACTGACGCATAAAATCTCCGAGAAATTCATGATATCGTTTAAAATGATAGCCCTTTTCAATAACATAAGCCAACTCTTCATTGTTATCTGGACGAAAAGCATTTCCTGCAATAATCTCTAAATCCTCACTGATATTATTCGGTGAGAAAGGTAATATAGTTACACCTGCTTGCTCTAAACCACGTTGGGTAAAATAATATTTGTCAACGTCACTTCCTTGGACGTTATGTCCCATTTGATGAAGCATCAGTGCTAGGGCACTCATTCCGGATCCTTTAATACCAATAAAATGATAAGTTTTTGACATGATCTCTCCTTAATTAATGTCTTTAAAACGTGTCAGATTTAATTCTTGAGCCTTGGCTCTTTCTTTATGAAACTGATTGTCTTGTTTATTGTAAACTTGACTGCGTTTCAAAAAATCAAAATTATTTTTCTTTGTTTTTGGGTTCGGTGTATTATCAGGTTCTTGAAATATGATTGGAATTTCTGCTAATATATAGCTTTCCTGCTGTAAACGATCAGAAAGATGACTTAGTTCAGTCACCTTTCGCTGAGTTTGTTTTTTCGGTACTGTTGCCTTCAATTGTTGCTGAAAAGCTTCCTTTGATGGCGCCTTAAATTCCTGTTTCGCATAGTAAGCTTGTCGTTTCTCCCGAACAGACCTCTTTGCCTCTTGTCGAGATTTGCTCAACTCTGTCGCTTTTTTTACAAAACTCTGCGGTGGTACAGGATCATTTTCAATTACCTTAGGATGTGATATTTTTTCATGTTCATAATTGCTTTTGACCATGCTTTGATATGTTTTTTCTTGATAAAAGCCTCGAATGTTGTTAATTAAATCTTCATTATCATAAAGATTCATCTTTACAAGCGGAGACATTACTGGTTCATCATCTGCTATCAACGGAAATCGTCTAGAGCCTCTATTCACATTATCACTTCCTTTCTACAACAGACCTATTATAAACTAATTTTTCTGTTTTTTCAAAGTTTTCAACTAAGTAAAGCTTATCAGATTGGTATTTTTCATTCATTT
>NZ_GL636070.1:545199-604412 GCF_000186445.1 Streptococcus agalactiae ATCC 13813 | reverse complement strand
GAAAGCGAGAGACCACTTTCTTTTTTATATTATAGTCACATTATCATATTTATTTAGAAACTCCAAGTATCTCTCGAATATCATCTACGCTCATGCTAGCATGGGTTTCATTTCCATCCAGAACTGTTGTAACCAAATGTTTTTTAGTTTCTTGCATTTCTAGAATTTTTTCTTCGATTGTGCCTCTAGTAATCAAGCGATAAACCTCGACATTCTCTTTTTGCCCCAACCTATGTGCGCGACTAATCGCCTGCATTTCAACAGCTGGATTCCACCACAAGTCAATCAGAACAACGGTATCAGCTCCTGTAAGGTTGAGACCAACGCCACCAGCTTTTAAAGAAATCAAGAAAGCATCTTTTGATCCTGCATTAAATGCTCTGGTCATTTCATGACGTTCATTTGCTGGTGTAGAACCAGTAATTTTATAAGTTGTAAGCCCCATAGCTACCATCTCACGTTCTGCGATATCTAACATACCCCTGAACTGAGAAAAAATCAGAGCACGATGTCCATTTTCCTTAATTTGTGTTAAAAGTTGACGTAGGCTTTCTAACTTACCGCTTTCACCATCATAATCCATAAAAAGACGTGGAGTGTCGCAAATTTGACGTAATCGTGTGATGCCAGATAAAATTTCAATTTTACGACGATTTAAGTCAGCGTCACTAGAATGTTGGATACTTTCTTGAATTTGGCGTAATTGCGCCAAATAGATAACTTTTTGACTGTCTGTCATTTCATTTGGATAGTTCATTTCAATCAAATCCGGTAATTCTGGGAGAACTTCTTCTTTTCGACGTCTCATCACAAATGGTTTGATATAACGAGCAACTTGTTTAGGGTTCAACTTCAAAAACTCTTTCTTACCAGGTAATAAACCAGGTAAAATGATCTGGAAAATGGACCAAATTTCTAACAGTTTATTCTCAATAGGTGTTCCCGATAATGCAAAACAGTTTTTGACCTCAAAAGATCTCAAGCTATGGGCTATTTTAGTTTGAGCATTTTTCATAACCTGTGCTTCATCCAAAATTAAATAATCATAATTTCCTTCAGAATAAGTCTCAAAATCCTGCCTAAATGATGAATAACTTGTAATGATTACTTGATGACGTTCAGCAATAATTTCATCTCTACGAATCTTAGAACCATAGGCAACTGCTACATCTACGTCTGGCGCAAATTTGTGGAATTCATCTTGCCAATTATAAATTAAACTTGATGGTGATAAAATAAGCACACAAGAATCTCTAGTTAGTTTTGTACTTAAAAATGAAATCGTTTGAAGTGTTTTTCCAAGCCCCATATCATCAGCTAAAATCCCTGCAAAGCCATAATGATCTAACATACTTAACCAACGGACACCTGTAAGCTGATAATCGCGCAAAGAAGCTGATACAGGTAGACTAGGTATTTTAAACTTTTCTGGGTGTCTCAAATCTTCAATCAATTGGTAAAAATGTTGTGAAAAGCTAACATTATCTTGATTTGCAAACAGTTCTGATAATTGAAATGCTGCAATATTATCTAATTCAATATGCCCATTCTTTGCTCGTCTAGCTCTCAACCCTTGCAAAGTTGCACTTACTTTCTTAGTCTCTTCATCAAAAATAACTAATTGCCCTGATTTATTCACAAAATAAGAATTATTGTCAAACAAGGCTACCAGAGCTTGATCAACATCGTTTTCCAGTAAATCAGAGAAATCAAAAGAAATATCTAGCAGGCTTCCCTTAGCTTCAATATCAATTTGCGGTCGTTCTATGAGACGATAACTTTCCAATTTTGCGGATAAGCTTACTGTTCCCATTTTTTTAAATTGTGGAAGCATATAGGTATAAAAATCATATAATTCTTGTGCACTGTATGCTGGATGGCTGGTTGAAAAGTGGGGTGCAAAGCCATATCTTTCTAAGAGTTTAAATACTTTTTCTTCATGTTTGAAGTGACTAGCAAATGTTAACTGTTCTAGTTCTTGACGATTATGAACAGTTAAATCATTACCATAATCAAATACCATTTGCAATAAAATTTCATTTTGACCATTAATATCGAACTCAAAATTTACCTTAAAATCATGAATAGAGAAGCTCCGTGGAGCATCCACTAGTCCAATCTCCTTAAAATCCAGTAAATGAGCTGCTAACTTATCTTGATCATCTAAATCAAAATGGATATGTTTTGCTAAATCTCCCTCAATGGGAAGACTACGAATAGCCGTTACCATCTTTTCCTGCTTCAAATTAAGATGGTAGAAAGTATCGCGATAAAACAAATAAGAATTCGCAAATAGTGGTTTTAAGTCTTTCTCTTTGATTTCTAATTCAATTGATTGCCTATGGACAATAACCTTAAATTGATAAAGATGATCCTCACCTTCTAATTCCTTAAAGTAGAGGTGATTAAATTGATGAAAATCACTTTCAAATGAAAAATTTTCTAAAGCATTCATCAAAGTAACGCCCTCTTCAAAAAAACCACGAGTGAGACTAAGGTGACGACCTTGATTTGGTAAAATAAACTCTAGATCAATTTTGCTTGAATGACTTGGAATGAGCCTCCATAAAAATTCTATCAATTCTTGACTGGTCTCATCAAACTGTATCAAAGACAAAGTTTCAAAGTATTGTTTTCCAATCTGATAATAAGCTTCTTTTCGAACAGTATTTAAAAAGGCTTTGATGTCACGAATAACATAACTTCTATCATCAGGCAGTCGTCTAATTTTTAAAGTCCACCAGATATCATTAGCATAAGGATTTTGTTCTCCTTGAGCCGATAATTGATATTTTATAGTATCATCTTCATTAATAATTAGACTATCTAAAAAAACACTACCAAAAGAGGTTTTCTTCTTAGTTTCTTGTTGACTTTCTTGTTGAACTTGAACTTTAGATAAGATTGCTTTACCCTCTGGATCGTTTTTCAAGAAATGCTCCAGAGCAGCTAAATGTTGACAATAGCCTTTTCTTGCAAAAAAATCACAAGAACATTTTGTTTCTTCTGTTACTAATGAATATTCAATCTGACAATCCCCAACTTTAGCTTTTAATAGATTACCTTCTTGAGAAATCAAGGACACCAAACCTTGTTCGTAGAGTTCTATACCTTGATTTCGAATACGTCCTGGAATCATTCTACTCATTATGCTACCACCTTCATCTTATCCCTTAATTATAACAAAATTCAAGTCCAATTTCTTGTAAAAAAACTAAATTGATTGTTTTTTGATACAGTAACAAATTAAAAAAGGCTAAAACAACTGTCCTAACCTTCTATTTCAATTTCAACAATAAGATGTTATTTACGTTTACGTGCTATTAGATTAATTGGTGTTCCTTCAAAAACAAATGCTTCACGGATTTGATTTTCTAAGAAACGAAGATATGAAAAGTGCATCAATTCTTCTTCGTTAACAAAAACAACGAAAGTTGGTGGTTTAACAGCAACTTGAGTTGCGTAGAAAATCTTAAGACGTTTTCCTTTATCAGTTGGTGTTGGATTAATAGCAATAGCATCCATAATCACATCATTTAATACAGCAGACGGAATACGTTTGTTTTGACTTTCGCTAATACGTTTAATCATATCTGGTAGCTTGTGCAAACGTTGTTTTGTCTCTGCAGAAACAAAGATAATTGGCGCATAAGACAAGAATTGGAAGTTATCACGTATATCAGCTTCCCACTGACTGACAGTATGATTGTCTTTTTCGATAGTATCCCATTTATTAACTACAATAATAATACCTTTACCAGCTTCATGTGCAAACCCTGCAATACGCTTGTCATACTCACGAATACCTTCCTCTGCATTAATCACCATAAGAACAACATCTGAGCGGTCGATGGCGCGCATAGAACGCATAACAGAATATTTCTCTGTGTTTTCATATACCTTACCAGATTTACGCATACCAGCAGTATCAATCATGGTATACTCTTGCCCCTGGCTATCAACGAAATTAGTATCAATAGCATCGCGCGTAGTACCAGCAACTGGGCTAGCAATAACACGGTCTTCCCCAAGGATGGCATTAATTAAACTAGATTTCCCAACATTTGGACGTCCAATCAAACTAAAACGAATAATATCTGGATTTTCATTTTCCTCTTCTACCGGAAGATTTTCCACAATAGCATCCAATATATCACCAGTACCAATACCATGAACTGATGACAAGGGATAAGGATCCCCTAAACCAAGAGAGTAGAAATCGTAAATATCATTACGCATCTCAGGATTATCTACCTTATTAACAGCTAAAATAACCGGTTTATTGGTCTTATAAAGAATACGTGAGACATACTCATCTGCATCAGTCACACCTTCTTTACCCGACACAACAAACACAATAACATCAGCCTCTGTCATAGCAATGTCTGCTTGGTGCTTAATTTGCTCCATAAACGGTGCATCAACATCATCAATCCCACCAGTATCAATTAATGAAAACTTACGATTTAGCCACTCACCCGTTGTATAGATACGATCACGAGTGACTCCTTCAACGTCCTCAACAATGGAAATACGTTCTCCTGCAATTCTGTTAAATAATGTTGATTTTCCAACATTCGGACGACCAACAATAGCAACTGTAGGTAATACCATAATTCTCCTCTCACTATTGGGAATACTCCCAATTCCATTCTATTTTATTAACGGCGATTCGGTCCTTCTAAGTGGAATTCTATCGCTAAATATCGTACGCGCTCCATAACTCGTTTTGCTTGCCAAGTTTCGTCGCTTCCTTTTATATTAGCCCATTTTCTTTCCAAATCGTTAAAACTATAATTTGACGTAAAGAAAGTGGGCAATTCTTCTAGCATACGATGTTGTAATATAACTTGTAAAATCTCGTCACGAACCCAAGACGTTGCCTGTTCAGCCCCAATATCATCTAAAATCAAAATTGGAACACTTTTCACAGCATCAATTTCATCTTTTACAGTTCCGCTTGAAATAGCATTTTTGACATCAATAGCAAAACTAGGGAAATGAAGAAGAGTCGTTGACACACCCTTTCTCTCTGATAATTCCCTCGCCATTGCTGCCATTAAATAGGATTTCCCAACCCCCATATCTCCATATAAATAAAGCCCCTTATGATTATATGAAGGATAAGTCTCTACAAAATCAAGCAGTTGTGACATAGCTTTCATTCGACTCTCGTTATTAATATCAAAGTCAGTCATTCTGATATTCCGATAGGACTTGGGTAGATTAACTAAATTAATACGATCACTGATAGCTTGTTTTTTTTGTGCTTCAATTAACTCTCGTGTTTCTAAATAAGAAACATCTGCATAACCTTCATTCATAACCAAAATAGGCTCATAGCCTTTAGCAATATATTGACTATCCTTATTTTTAAATTTCTGACGCTCAATCAAAAATTGATTAAATTTAGACATGCTGATATTTATTTCACGCTGAGAAAGTTGGTGGGTTTTAATGAACTCCGCTACCTGAGCATCTGCTAAAATCATTTGAATAAGCTCATCATTTGTATTACGAGGCACTCTCCCTTGATTTTCTAATGCTTGTCCCACTGATTTCATGATTCACCATCCTTTCCTAATCGTTCTAAACGCTTGAGGGCATCTGTTTTAAACTGTTCTAATTCAATTTCTTTTTCTGGGCTAACCTCATCTTTATAATCAGGATTACTCCATTCAGGAACATTCGATTGTTTCTTCTTCGTTTCTGTTTTAGTCCTTACTTTTTGATCTGAAAAATCACGAATTTTAAGCACAGCATCTTCGGCCGTCATAACATTCTGAAAGGCAAAATCATTAGCAACTTTCATGATATAGGCCTTATTTAAGTTAGCAGATTTTGTCTTATTCAAGGTATATAAAACCATAACATTAATGACTTCGTCTAGGAAATTCATTTTTGCCAAATCCTCAAGTAAAGTCTTCTCACCACTTGTTGTCACTGCCTTACGGCTTCTCTTGATTTTTTCAAGGAACACTAGAGCACTATCATTTTTAGATTCCCTTAGTATGACCTTTTCATTATTTGTAAAACTCTGATTATCTTTAATATGCTGCCCCTCATTTTGTTGAACTTTCATTCGCTGAGGCGCAATCATTCCATTGATAGCTGTTTGTTTTGCTAATTGATAGGTATCATACCAATTTAAATGATAAAGTTCTGATACACTATAAATACCTAAGACATCATCTTTTTCATTGTTAAAACGTAAGCTATCTCGCATCATCAAACGTTTGAAACTTTCCAAGTCAAAAACATTTTTACTTCGGTTTACCTCTTGTTTTGGTTGTCCTAAATCCGAGAAAACATCTGTAAATTTTTTAGAGATATCTCTAGCATTTTTAGGTATTTTCATATCTAATTCTGCCACTGCTACCTCTCCTATACGTTTTTCTAACAAACGACGATAGATGGGATTAGATAAAAACAACTCATTTGACATAGCTTGATTCAACTTAACAAGGTAAGTACCTGTGGCTTGGTAAACAGTCAACAAATCCAAAGCTGTTAACATTACCAATGCATCTTGAAATCTTGGCATCCCGTATTGCAGATGATTGAGAACCTCTGAAAATTTATGACGTCGTATTCCGTCATCAAAAAAATGAACAAAATAATCATAGAGTGCCATGGCATCACTTCCCATAATTGGGAAATACAATTGTATTAAACTATTACTATCATAAACAATCTTATTTTGCTTAATATATGTAAACTCATCTATTGGACTCATCACACGCTACCACTCTTTTTACTCCGTACGCGCTTTGTAATTTGTTGAAGTAGTTCTTCAATTTCATCTACATCTTTAAAAGATTTATAAACACTAGCAAAGCGCACATAAGTAATCTCATCTAATTCGGCGAGTTCATCCATCACTAAATTTCCGATAGTGATACTAGAAACCTCATCTTCATACTCACTCCTAATTTTACGTTCGATACGTAAGATACAATTTTCAATATCTTCGCTCGAAACAGGGCGTTTTTGAGCACTCTGAATAATACCATTCAAAATTTTATCTCGAGAAAATTGCTCGCGAGTACCATCTTTCTTTATGACTAAAAGAGGCAATTCTTCCAAACGTTCAAATGTTGTAAAGCGGTTGCCACATTTTTCGCACTCTCTCCGGCGTCTAATAGTCGTACCTTCTTCAGCTTGTCGGCTATCAACCACACTAGATTTATTATAGCCACATTTTGGACAACGCATGTCAACACCCCTATTCTATCATATCATTTAATCATCTTATTTTAACATAAATTCAGTAATAACAAAAGAAGCGCCTCTCTTATCACCTCATCATATCAAAACACAAAATAATCCTTATGCCTTTTATCATTAAGCATAAGGATTTTTCTTATATTTCTTTAGTTTCTTCAAATTTTTTTATAGGAATGCGAACAATGAATTCAGTCCCTTGATTTAGTTCACTTTTAATATCCACCTTTAAATGGTAAGCATCCATAATTTGTTTAAACACTGAAAGCCCGATACCTAAACCAGCTTGTGTACTTTCTCTGTTACGTGATTTATCAGTTCGATAAAAACGATCAAAGATAAACTCAATATCTTCATCTGAGATACCTTCTCCTTTATCTTTTACAACTACTGTCGCAAAATCATTGTCTACTGATAAAACAACACTGACTTCTTTATAACTAGGAGAGTACTTGATAGCGTTATCAATTAAGATCATGAGAGCTTGCTCAAAATGTATCTTATATATCTTTCCCCAGACGATATCTGAAATATTATTTTCAAAAATAAATTGAAAATCTTCTCTCAAAATACGGAAATTTTCAATAACAACTGATATAGAGCTTGATAAATCTGTCACTTCATCTTGATGAAGTTCCAAGCTTCCTTGGACACGGATCATATTTAACATGTCATTAATCATTAAGGACATACGATCTGCCTCATGGTATGCCGCTGCTAAACTTTCTTCAAGAATTTCTGGATCATCTTTCCCCCAACGTTGTAATAAACCAATATGACCCTTTACAACAGCGACAGGCGTTCTTAATTCATGACTAACATCACTAATGAATTGTGATTGTCGACGAGTATAGTCTTCCAACTGATCCAACATCCCATCAAAAATCCTAGACAATTCTCCAATTTCGTCTTCTGAACGGACCTTACTTCTAATTTCTAAGTTACTAGGATTTTCAGATATCTGATGCATTAAGTCGTGTAAATTTTTAACCGGACGAACAATACGCTTAGTAGCACTATTAATAACGACCAAGGCTAAAACAGTCCCTAAAACTTCCATCATAATCAAGAAAACAATGATGTTTTGCCTCATACTATAATAACGACCTAAATTATAGAAAATTTGAACGTATCCAAGCAACTGTCCTGTTTTTTGAGAGTAGATTGCTTTTGTACCAACAAAACCTTCCATATCTGCAACTTTAGAAATGATAACTTTTCCCATGGATTTACCAATAGTTGGCATACCCGTTCTCAGTGTAGAAAAAACTGGTTTCCTGTTGACATCGTATAGGGTCATTTCTTGATTAACATAAAGAATACTATCAATTGACTCGCCCGTTCTAACAATTCCATTTTGACGCTTATGAGGATAGATGTCATCCGCAAAAACCTGGTTGTACAGGATCTCTAAAATATCATCGGATGTCAAACTAGAGTTCGCTTGCGACAAACGAACTCTAGTTTTTTCTAATAACCTACCGACATTAATTTTTTCCCTGTGAAGGACGTATCTTGTTGCCGAAGTATAAACTAAAACAGAAAATACTGTAAATAGGCTAAAAAATAAGATAAAAACTAATTGCGATAATTTTTTTGACAGAGGTTGTTTTACCCCTATAAACTGATCTTTTTTATTTTTCACGAATCACATAGCCCATTCCGCGAACAGTTTGAATATATGATTCACGACCTGGGATATCAATTTTACCTCTTAGGTAACGGATATAAACATCAACAACGTTTGTCTCTGCTGCCACATCGTATTTCCAAACATGTTCTAACAACTCTTCTCGTGTCATAACACGATTCATATTTGTCATCAAGACATTCAACAAATCAAATTCACGTTTTGTTAGTGAAATTTCCTCATCACCACGCATCGCTGAACGATTATGAGTATTTAATGATAAATCACGGAAACTACCGCTATCACCTTTTTCTTTTGTCTTCGTTTCAATTTCTTGGCGTCGGAAAATCGCTCTAACACGTGCTAATAATTCTTCGATTGCAAACGGCTTAACAATATAATCATCTGCTCCACGATCAAGACCAGCTACAATATCCATAACAGAATCACGTGCTGTCATCATCATGATATAGGTTGTTTTTTCAGCCTGCAGGCGACGTGTGATTTCGAAACCATCCATCTCTGGAAGCATTAAATCCAGTAGAATCAAATCAAAATCTTTTTCTAATGCTGTGTCCAATCCTTCACGACCGTTTGTTTCAACAACAACATCATATCCTTCATGTAGTAGTTCTAACGAGACGAAGCGAGCTAAATTTTTCTCATCTTCGATTATTAAGATCTTTTTACCCATCTACACCAACCTTCTTATTCTTTACTTAACACTATCAATTATTTTTTAGAATATCTAGATAAAAAACAAGATAGCCCACATTTTACTAACGTTTCTTTAAATAAATAAATCGCCATCCCAAACAATTGTTCGATAGCGAGACTTAATTTTTATTATTGAGTAGTGTCCTCTGTCACTTTTCAATTCTACTAAAAAAAAATTAAAATATCAACTGATGTTATTAATAATTTTTATCTAATCACTATCAAACATACCTTCTAAGACTGCGAAAGGATTAGATTTTTCTTTTTCTTTAGCTTGTTTTTCTTCATACTGCTTTTCAGTCATTAACGACCAATTTTTACCTGATAAATCCGCTTCTACCCCAACCTCATCAGCTGCCAGAACACGAAGAGGTATATTTAACAAGATATTATCGATAACGCTTTCTTCTAAATTAATATCATCTTCCTCTAATATTAAGACCAAATCCTGATCAACGAGCTCTTTTTTTGTGCTAACGTTTTCAGCTTCAATAAAAACTTCATTAATAGTTTGCTTTTCAGATAAAACAACTGGTTTCATAGAACGACTAGACGGTAATGTAATATCGTAAGCCATATTATAGTCAAGTAGATAGAGACCATCTTCATACACCACATGACCTGAAACTTGAATATCAGAAATATCCATTATCTCTGAATGACGCTCCATAAGCGACTCTTTGATATCTATTTTTTTATCAAAATAAAGCCCCTCTGGTGATTTTTTGATTTCTGTAAGTAACACGTGCCATCTCCCTTTATAGTATATGTCATATTATATCAAGTTTTACAGGCTTTGTCTTAAAAAAACAAAACGCAAGGCATACCTACCCTACGTTTTGTTAACGACTACATATGACGCAAACGCTCAATACGATCTGCAATTGGTGGATGCGTATAAAATAAAGACTTTAACCCTTCTTTTTTCATTGGGTCATTGATATAGAGAGCCGCACTAGCATCATCTACTGGATGCCCCATAGGTTCAGAACGATCAAGTTTTTCTAAAGCAGAGATCATTCCTTGTGGATTTCTTGTTAACTCAACAGAACTGGCGTCTGCTAAGTATTCGCGCTGTCTTGAAATAGCTAACTGAACTAAACTAGCGGCTAATGGTGCAAGGATTAGTGATAAAATAGAGAAAATCAAAACCAAGATGTTTCCACCATCTTCTCTGTCATCATCACGCCTACGACCTCCGCCGTAAAATAGCATACGGCTACCAATGCTTGATATTAGAGTTACAGCACTCGCTAAAGCTACTGCAATGGTTGAAATACGGATATCATAATTACGAATATGACTAACCTCATGTCCAATAACACCCTCTAGCTCTTCGCGGTTCATAACAGCTAATAGGCCCGTTGTTGCTGCAACAGCAGCATTTTCTGGCTTAGAGCCTGTGGCAAAGGCATTTAGGGAGTCATCTTCAACAATGAAAACGCGTGGCATAGGTATCTGAGCTACCATTGCCATATCTTCAACAATATGAAAATAATTTGGCGCCTCATCTTCTGTAACTTCACGCGCATTGTTCATTGACATAACAACATTAGTTGATTGAAAAATCATACTTACTGCATAGATAACCCCAATAATTAGAGCTAGAACAAGCCCAAATTGGTAGCTGCCTAATACCAAATAACCTACAGCTGCTCCAATAGCTGCTAAAAGACAGAAGAAGACAATTAACAAGACAACTGTTTTTCTCTTATTACTTGCAATTTGTTGATACAGCAAAAGCCTCTCTCCCTTCTCAATTAAAAGTCAAAGGAAACTTTTGGCACTTCTTTTTCTTCTTCAGGAGTTTCTAAGAATTGGCTTGGTTTGAACCCAAATAGTTTTCCAACAATATTACTTGGGAAAGTTTCTAATTTCACATTATAATTGGATGTTGTTGTGTTATATAACTGACGTGAATAAGAAATTTTATTTTCCGTATTAGTTAGTTCTTCTTGAAGTTTAACAAAGCTATTGTTGGCTTTTAAATCTGGGTAATTTTCAGCAACCGCTAAAATACTTGAAAGCTGTCTTGTTAACTCATTACTTGCTGTCATTGCTTCAGCAGGTGTGTTAGCTTTAGCAACTTGAGCACGCAGTTCTGCAATCTTCTCAAGTGTTTTCCCTTCGTACGCAGCATAGCCTTTAACAGTTTCGATTAGGTTTGGAATTAAATCGTTACGACGTTTCAATTGAACGTCTATTTGACTCCATGATTCTTTAGTATGCATGCGACTTCTAACTAAACTGTTATAAGCAACAATCAACCAAATAACAAACAAAGCAATAATTGCTATTAAAATCATAGTTCCCATAGTAGTAGCTCCTTTACATTTTTTCCATTATAGCAATTTTCTTTAGATTAGGAAAGTCCTGTTATTCCCATTATTAGTATTTGTGATAAAATAGAGTCATTATACGATATAGAAATTGAGGTTTACTATGACACCCCAAGCATTTTATCAAGTTCTGATAGAGCATGGTATTACACTTACTGACAAACAGAAAAAACAATTTGAAACTTATTTTAGACTTCTTGTTGAATGGAATGAGAAAATTAACCTAACAGCTATTACAGATAAAGAAGGGGTTTACTTAAAGCACTTCTATGATTCTATTGCGCCGATTTTACAAGGTTATATTGACAATAGTCCTCTTAGCATTTTAGATATTGGTGCTGGTGCAGGTTTTCCTAGTATTCCTATGAAAATCCTTTATCCTGAAATTGATATTACTATTATTGATTCACTGAATAAACGCATTAATTTTCTAAACATATTAGCTAATGAACTTGAACTTTCAGGAGTTCACTTCTTCCATGGGCGCGCTGAGGACTTTGGTCAAGATAAAGTATTTCGAGCTAAATTTGATATCGTAACAGCTCGTGCAGTAGCTAGAATGCAGGTTCTAGCAGAATTGACAATACCTTTTCTTAAAATTAATGGGCGCTTGATTGCACTGAAAGCTGCAGCTGCTGAAGAGGAATTAATTTCTGCTGAAAAAGCTTTGAAAACACTATTTTCACAAGTAACTGTAAATAAAAATTATAAGTTACCTAATGGTGATGACCGAAATATCACAATCGTTAGCAAGAAAAAAGAAACGCCTAATAAATACCCTCGTAAAGCTGGTACTCCAAACAAGAAGCCTTTGTAAAGTTGGGAGCTAGTATGAAACATTTCTTTGATTACAAGACAATGTCTGTCGCACGTAAACTCAGCATTAGTTTTATCGCTGTTATCCTATTGGGAAGTATTTTACTTTCACTTCCAATTTTTCAATATGCTAACGCCCCTAAAACACATTACATCGATCACCTTTTCACGACTGTTTCAATGGTATGTGTAACTGGTTTATCTGTTTTTCCTATCAGTAAGGTTTATAACGGTTGGGGGCAGATTGTAGCTATTTTACTCATGCAAACAGGGGGACTTGGTTTAGTAACACTAATGTCATTGTCTTACTATACCCTAAGACGTAAAATGTCGTTAAATGATCAAACCCTTTTGCAGTCGGCGATAACTTATAACAGTTCGACAGATTTAAAAAAATATCTCTATATGATTTTTAAAGTAACTTTAACTTTAGAAGTTTTAGCAGCCAGCATTTTAGCCATAGATTTTATTCCTCGATTTGGTTTGGGTCATGGTATCTTTAATAGTATATTCTTAGCTGTCTCAGCCTTTTGTAATGCCGGTTTTGATAATCTAGGGGCAACGAGCTTAGCTCAATTTAAACTAAATCCTTTGGTTAACATTATCGTTTGTTTCTTAATTATTTCAGGAGGACTTGGATTTGCCGTATGGAAAGATTTAATTGAAGCTACTATACAAACATCTCACAAGGGACCAAAATTAATCAAGACATTTCCAAAACGCCTCAGCAACCATTCTAAACTGGTTTTAAAAACAACAACCATTATTTTACTAACAGGAACTTTGCTTTCTTGGTTATTAGAGTTTGGAAATTTTAGAACAATTGCTAATTTATCTCTACCTAAACAACTAATGGTCAGCTTTTTCCAAACAGTTACGATGCGTACCGCTGGATTTTCAACTATTGATTATACCCAAACTGATTTCGCAACCAATCTTGTTTATATTATCCAAATGTTAATTGGAGGAGCTCCTGGTGGAACGGCAGGGGGATTTAAAGTCACTGTTATCGCCATTTTACTCTTATTATTTAAAGCTGAATTGAGTGGCCAAAGCCAAGTGACTTTTCATTATCGAACAATTCCTTCCAGTATTATTAAACAAACACTATCGATTTTAACTTTCTTTTTTATCATACTTATTAGCGGCTATCTCCTTCTTCTGGAACTCAATCCCCATATAGATCCTTTTTCTCTTTTCTTTGAGGCATCTAGTGCCTTAGCAACCGTGGGTGTAACAATGAACACTACCAATCAATTAACTCTGGACGGTCGAATTGTAATTATGTTCCTCATGTTTATTGGTCGAGTCGGTCCAATTACCGTACTGCTATCAATTCTTCAGAAAAAAGAGAAGGAAATTCGCTATGCTGAAACAGAAATTATTCTAGGTTAGAAAAGGTCTTTTATGAAAACAAAAATTATTGGTGTACTTGGTCTAGGAATATTTGGACAAACACTCGCACAAGAACTAAGTAACTTTGAACAAGATGTTATTGCTATCGACAGCAATCCTGAAAATGTACAAGCTGTCGCTGAAGTTGTTACAAAAGCAGCTATCGGAGACATTACTGATTTAGCTTTCCTAAAACACATCGGGATCAGTGACTGTGATACTGTTATTATTGCTACAGGAAACAGTTTAGAGAGCTCAGTATTGGCCGTAATGCACTGTAAAAAGCTAGGCGTCCCACAAGTTATTGCTAAAGCTCGAAACCTTGTATACGAAGAAGTACTCTATGAAATTGGTGCTGATTTGGTTATCTCTCCGGAGCGAGAATCTGGGCAAAATGTTGCTGCAAACCTCATGAGAAATAAAATTACAGATGTCTTCCAGATTGAATCTGATATTTCTGTCATTGAATTTAAAATTCCCAAATCATGGGTAGGGAAAACTGTCGAACAATTAAATATCCGTCACAAGTTTGATCTTAACCTCATAGGTATCAGAAAAGCAAAAAACAAACCTGTCGATACCGAAGTTCCAATCAATAGTCCACTTGAAGAAGGTATTATTCTAGTGGCTATCGCTAACTCAGATGCCTTCCAACGCTATGACTATTTAGGATACTTTAACTAAAGAAAATAAAAAACTGACTATTAAGGTCAGTTTTTTATTGCCATGGGTTATAGAAACGTCCATGATTAAGGTGAATTAAATAAAGGCTTACAAACAGACTAGCTAGAGCAAGTATGATTAAGACAATGTCACTTTTTTCCAAAGATTGCTTAGAGTACCAAGTACGTCTTTTATTTTTACCAAATCGTCGAAGTTCCATAGCAGTTGCTACTGTATCAATACGTTCTAGAGAGCTAAAAATTAATGGTGTGACAATCTGCAAATTCCCCTTAATGCGTGCTACTAAGTTCGATTTTTTTGATAATTCTATTCCTCTTGCCTCTTGTGCTCGACGTATTGTATAAAATTCTTCTTGAACATCAGGTATATATCTAAGGGTCAAACTAACAGCATAAGCTACTTTATATGATAAACCTAATTGATTTAAACTTGATGCGAACTGACTAGGATTAGTTGTCATCAAAAACAAAAGAGCTAAAGGCACTGTACAAAAGTATTTTAAAATCAGATTAAAGAGGTAAAACAACTCTTGGCTAGTCACATCATATGGGCCAATTCCTTTTAACAATAAAGAAGAACTACCATAAATCTTATCACCATAATGGGGAGCAAAAAGATAGACCATTATAATATTTAGAACAGCGAATACAACAACTAAAGTCATAACAAAGGACACCTGTTGCCATTTGATTTTTGCTAATCTAAATAAGACTAGCGATCCCAATGAAACAACAATTAAAAATCTTGTATCATAAGTGGTCATGCAAGCAACAGAAACTAAAATAAAAAATAGTAACTTACTGGCACCTGATAGTCTGTATAGAAAGCCATAACCCTCTTGATAACCAATTAATTGTTTAGCCATTCTTACCTCCTTGATTATCAATGTACCATTGTGTTAGTTTCTGTGGAGATATCCCTAATCTGTCTGCTAAAGCAAATAAACTCGTTTTCTTTAAATGAGTCTTTTTCAAAAGCTCTGTATTTGAAAGGATGTTAATAGGATGATCATCTGCAACAATCAGACCATTGTCGATTACAATTGCACGATCTGTATACTCTAACATAAGCTGCATATCATGTGTAATCATAACAATGGTATGTCCATCACAACTTAGTTTGTCAAGGAAAGACATCATTTCAGTATAATGCTTCATATCTTGACCAGCTGTTGGTTCATCCAAAATAATAACTTCTGGATTTAAAATCAGTATCGAAGCAATCGTAACACGTTTTTTCTGACCGAATGATAGAGCCGATATAGGCCAATTCCTAAATTGGTAGAGCCCACAAACCTTTAATATATCGTAGACTCGACTTTCTATATCATTATCACTAAAACCTCTTAAACGGAGACCCAAAGCAACTTCATCAAAAACCATCGCTTGACTTATCATCTGATTGGGATTTTGCAAAACATAGCCAATTCGTTCTGCTCTTTCTTTTATAGAGTCTTGACTGACATCTTCATTATTATAAATTAGAGTAGCATTATTAGGGATAAACTGACATAACGCTTTAGCTAAAGTAGATTTACCTGCACCATTTTTCCCAACGATAGCTAACCGCTGACCTTTATATAAATCAAACGAAACATCATCTAAAGTATTATTCTCTAAATCATATGACACCGACAAATGCTGTACTGATAATAATTTATCTGTATGTTTATCTAAATCTAATGCTCGCATTTTAGGTATCAATAGTTCACTGAAATCAAAGTCATCAATAGACGTCATTGTATTTTGTTTTTCAAAGTCATATCCTAAATTTTTGAGGGCAGAAATATACAGTGGTTCTCGAATACCATATTCAGATAAAAAATTAGTTTTTAAAAGTTGATCCGGCTCCCCATTATAAATAATTTGTCCATCACTAAAAAGAACTACACGATCTACTCGCTCATAAAGAACATCTTCCAATCGATGTTCAATAATAATAGTGGTCGCATCTTGCTCTTGATGAATACGGTCAACCAATGCCATGATATCTTGTCCCGATTGTGGATCTAGATTAGCCAAAGGCTCATCAAATAATAGAATTGGGCTGTCGTCTACTAAAACTCCAGCTAAACTAACCCGTTGTTTTTGTCCTCCCGACAAGTCTTGTGGACGTTTAGACAAAAGAGGAGCTATTTCTAAACGTTTTGCCCACATTTCAACGATAGAGGTCATTTCTTCCTGTGCTACAACATCATTTTCTAATGCAAAAGCAATATCTTCTGCTACTGTCAATCCTATAAATTGGCCATCTGGGTCTTGTAAAACCGTAGAAACTAAATGAGACTTGTCATATATTGACAAGTCAAAAGCATTTTTATGGTTAATCGTAAAAATACCACTATATTGGCCTTTATGAGTATTTGGGATAATACCATTTAAACAATGACCAAGCGTTGACTTCCCCGACCCTGAAGGTCCTAATATCAAGACCTTTTCACCTTTAGGAATGCTTAAGTTAATCCCTTTTAAAGTTGGTTCAGATTGAACGTCATATTGAAAGGTAAAATCCTTCCATTCAATAAAATCTTTCATAGATTACTCTCTTATCCTAATCTTTGGATAAACTACCTTTTTGTGGTCGTGATTTAGCGTATGCTAGCAACAAAAGCGTACCACCTACTCCAATAGTAATGGAATTCACAAGGCTTGATAAGAAACCTTGTGCAAAAACTTTGCTTGCAGGTTCGCTATAAAAGAAAATATCACCATACGGTGCAACGACAGACCAACCTATAAGGTTAGCAATAACTTGAACTACATTAAATAGAAGCAAATCCTTCTTAGTCATGCCAGATAATTGAATAGCTAATTTTTTAGCAAAAAAGCCTATCATCAAACCTAAAAGACCACTAACTAAAACCCAAGTCCACCACGGAGAACCATATTGAATCGAATCTTTCAATGCGTGTCCGATAAAACCAGTAAAAAAACCAACTCCTGGTCCATAAATAACTGCAAATAATGCTAAAACCGCATACTGCAATTGAATATTAGTATTTGGAATTGGTGTTGGTATATTAACTAGCATACCTATAATGATAAAAAGTGCAGCTCCAATTCCAGTCGCTACAACCTTTTTTATTGTGTTTGTATTCATAAAAACCTCTCTGAAAAACAAGCTTAAACAGTCACTTACAATCTGTTTTATTTTATCATATTTCAAGCTGATTTGAAACCTTATTGACAAGAAGAACTGAAAAACGATTGAAAATAATATTAAATACCAAAAAAGGTCTCAGATAGAATACCTGAGACCTTCATTAGTTTATTTTTTTCCCAAAACTGATTTTTCAGCTACAGCCGTGAATAGAACATCTGTCGATGAATTTAAAGCTGTCTCACACGAATCCTGTATCACCCCTACAATGAAACCAACTCCTACGACTTGCATTGCAACGTCATTTGAAATACCAAATAAGCTACATGCCACCGGAATCAATAAAAGTGAACCACCAGTTACACCAGAAGCTCCACATGCTGATACAGCAGCAACCACACTTAATAAGAAAGCTGTTGGAAAATCAACAGTAATTCCTAAAGTATTTACTGCTGCTAAAGTCAGGATATTAATTGTAATAGCTGCCCCAGCCATATTGATAGTTGCACCAAGCGGGATAGATACTGAGTAAGTGTCTTTATCTAATCCTAAATCCTCACATAGTCTCATATTAACAGGAATATTCGCCGCAGAACTACGTGTAAAGAAAGCTGTAATACCTGAATCCTTCAAGCATCGTAATACCAAAGGGTAAGGATTTTTACGCATCATAACAAAAGCAATGATTGGGTTAACAACAAGAGCTACAAATAACATCGTACCCACCAAAACTAATATTAAAAGACCATAATCACCTAGTATACCAATACCGTTTTCTGAAATGCTAGTGAAAACCAACCCCATAATACCAATTGGGGCCAAATTGATAATCCATTTGACAACTTGTGAAGTAGCATCAGCAAAAGTTTGCATTAAATCTTTTGTACGCTGATTACTGCTTCGCATCGCCAAACCAAAAATAACCGCCCAAAATAGAATACTCATATAATTGGCCTCGGTAATGGCATGAATGGGATTATCAACAATTTTCAATAAAAGAGATTGAAAGACTTCTGAAATCCCCTTGGGAGGTAATAAGTCTGTCTTTGCTGGCGTTTTCAATATCAGTGTCAAAGGGAAAATATAGTTCACAACAACGGCGATTAGGGCAGCTGCAAAAGTTGCAGTGATATACAAACCAATTATCGTTGACATATTGGTCTTACCGCCCTCACGGTGTTGCGACAAGGCACTAATAACTAAAGTGAAAACTAAAAGAGGGGCAATAGCTTTCAACCCTCCTACAAAAAGTTGACCAAGTAAACCAATCGTAGAGGCTTTAGGGACTAAAATACCCAAGAATAAGCCAATAACGACTCCAATTGCTATTTTTTTTATCAAGCTTGTTTTTCTCCAAGCTTTTAAAAATCGTTTCATACTAAACTCCTAAAAAATTCTTGAACTCTATAATATGATAAAAAAAAAGATTCGTCAAATACCTTTTTTATTTTTTAGAGGTTGACGAATTCTAAATTTTTCTGATATAATCACTTTTTGAAATATTCAATCAATTTCGAAAATAAAATATTTTTTTGTACAGAAAGGTACATTGATGAAACTAAAAAACACTTATATCATTATCGGCTTGATGCTTTTTGCGCTGTTCTTTGGAGCCGGTAATCTTATTTATCCAGCCTACTTAGGTATCTACTCTGGTTCTAATTGGGCGTGGGCTATCATTGGGTTCTGCTTAACAGGCGTAACTTTACCCCTACTTGGTGTTGCAGCTGTTGCGTACTCAGGAGCAACCGATGTTGAAAGCTTCACCAAACCTGTCTCTAAAACATATGCTATTTTCTTTGCAGTAGCACTATACCTATCTATTGGACCTTTCTTTGCCATTCCTCGAACAGGGGCAACCTCATTCTCAGTTGGTATTCAACCTATCTTAGGCGACAGCTCCTTGGTCAAAATTATCTATGGTTTAATTTTCTTTGGTATTTCTTATTTCTTAGCTATTAGACCTAGTCAGATTGTAGATCGTATTGGTAAATATCTAACTCCCTTTTTACTAACTGTTATTAGTATTTTAATTATTGCCTCACTCATCCATCCAGCTGCTATCGTTGGAACACCACATAACGCTTCAACGAATGTCAGCGATGCTTTCAAGGATTTACCATTCCTAGCAGGACTGATTCAAGGTTATGGTACAATGGATGCCCTTGCATCAATTGCTTTTGCTATTATCGTTATTCAAGCAAGTAAACAGTACGGAGCAATTACTAAAAAAGAAATTACTTCTATGACACTTAAATCTGGTGCTATCGCTACATTTCTTTTAGCTTTTATTTATATTTTTGTAGGACGTATTGGTGCAACTTCACAAAGCTTGTTTAAATTTGCAAATGGTTCCTTCTTACTTCATAATACTCCAATAGACGGTGGGCATGTTCTTAGTCAATCAGCTAACTTCTATTTAGGAATTGTGGGACAAGCTATTTTAGGTACGGCTATTTTTCTTGCTTGCTTAACAACAGCTACTGGATTAATCACTGCTTGTGCGGAATACTTCCACAAATTACTTCCAAAGATTAGTCACATTACTTGGGCTACAATCTTTACTTTAATTGCTATTACGTTCTATTTTGGTGGTTTATCAGAGATTATCCGTTGGTCACTACCAGTTCTCTATCTTCTCTATCCATTAACTATAGTCTTAATTTTCTTAGTCTTTTTTGATCAAAAATTTGAAAGTAGCCGCATTGTCTACCAAACTTCTATTGCCGCCACTGCTGTCGCTGCTTTATACGATGCCTTATCAAAACTCGGCGAAATGACTGGTTTATTTACCATTCCATCCGCTTTGACCACATTCTTTACTAAAGTTGTTCCTTTAGGTGAATATTCTATGGGATGGATTAGTTTTGCAATTTGTGGTGTCTTAGTTGGTCTTATTCTAAAAAAGTAAAAGCATAATAATTTAAAGCAGTACGAAAATTACTGCTTTTATTTTAAAATAATTATTGTAACCGCTTGCTTTTGGTGGTATAATAGCCTTGAAAATAAATAATTTTGGGAGGAACTCTAATATGAGAGCTGCAACTTATCTTTCAGCTAATGAATTATCACTTACTGATAAGGCTAAACCTCAAGTAATAAAACCCACAGATGCGGTTGTAAGACTTGTCAAAACAACTATTTGTGGTACTGATCTACATATCCTTGGTGGCGATGTTCCTGCTTGTAAACCAGGAACAACTTTAGGTCATGAAGGCATTGGTATCGTCGAAGAAGTTGGTTCTGCTGTCAATCATTTTAAAATCGGAGATAAAGTAATTATTTCTTGTGTCACTGCCTGTAATACTTGCTACTACTGTAAGCACCAGTTGCCTTCACATTGTGAAGATGGCGGGTGGATTTTAGGACATCTTATTGAAGGTACTCAAGCAGAATATGTTCATATTCCACATGCAGACGGTAGCCTTTATCATGCACCTGAAGGTGTTTGTGACGATGCATTGGTTATGTTATCTGATATTTTACCAACTTCATACGAAATCGGCGTCTTACCATCTCACATTAAACCAGGTGATACTGTTTGTATTGTAGGTGCTGGACCAATTGGACTATCTGCCTTACTAACTGCACAATTCTATTCTCCTGCCAAAATTATTATGGTTGATTTATCTCAAAAACGACTTGAAGCCTCTAAAAAATTTGGTGCAACACACACCATTCTATCAACGTCTACTCAAGAAGTTAAAGAAGAAATTGATAAAATTACCAAAGGCAGTGGCGTTGATGTCGTATTAGAATGTGTTGGTTATCCTGCAACATTTGATATTTGTCAAAATGTAGTTTCTATTGGAGGACATATCGCAAATGTTGGTGTTCATGGTAAACCTGTTGAATTTAACCTCCAAGATTTATGGATAAAAAATATAACCCTTAATACTGGATTAGTTAATGCTAATACAACTGAAATGCTCCTTGAAGTTCTTGAGACAGGCAAAATCGATGCAACACAACTAGTAACACATCACTTCAAGCTATCTGAAATCGAAGAAGCTTATAAGGTATTTAAAGCTGCTGAAGAAAACAATACTCTTAAAGTTATCATCGAAAACGATATTACTCCAGCCTGATAATTTTTAAATAAATGAAAATGTGAGAAGAATAGCCTTCTCACATTTTTATTTATGACTCAAGCGACGTGTTAAAAAATCACCTAAAAATTGGATAAAGAAAATTAATAATAAAATCAGAATAGTCGCTACTAAAGTAATATCATCACGAGAATAGTTATATCCTTTAGTAATAGCAACAGAACCCAATCCTCCTGCACCAATAGCGCCAGCCATAGCTGTTTCCCCTACTAAAGAAATCAAAGTAACCGTTGATACTCGAATTAAATCTGGTAGACCTTCACGAAGATAAACTACAATAATATCCCAAAGTGTTCCACCTGAGGCTTGTGCAGCTTCAATAACTCCACCATCAAGTTCAGCTAAAACAACTTGAACTTGACGAGCAAAAAATGGGAAAACTGCCAAAGAAAGAGGTACCAAAGCTGCTGGTGAACCAAGTGTTGTTCCTACAATTACGCGAGTTACTGGCGCAATCAAAGCAAGAAGAATAATGAAGGGCAGAGCTCTAAAAACAGAAACAACTTTATCTAAAACTCCAAATACTAATTTATTAGCAATAACTCCTCTAGGACTAGTTAAAACAAGGAATAAACCTCCTAACAATCCCATTAAACCTCCAATAAGGAACGACCAAAAAGTCATATAAAGGGTTTGTACAATAGCTGTCTCCCAGCCGTAAGCACCTTCCCAACCCATTTGATATACATTTGGTAAATGTGTTTGAATCCACTCTATCATGCTTTACCACCTTCTTTCAATAACGTTAATTGAACTTGCGAATCTGTAATTGCTTGGCAGGCTTGTCTTAATTTTTCTTCGTCACCTGATAAGATAACTACCATTTCTCCAACTGGAATACCATCTAAAATTTCAATATTCCCATAGAGGATGTTAGCAGTTACTTCAAATTCTTTATAAATTTGATTTAAAAGCGGCTCATCCGTGCTATGTCCAGCGTATTTCAGTTGAACTAATTTGCTACCTAATGGTAGATTTTTGACAACTTCTTGTTGCTCAATCTTAAGCATTGCCTCATCAATCCCAGTAGCTATTTTTATAAAATCTTGTGTAAGACTCTCTCTAGGATGTGAAAAAATGTCTAAAACTGATCCTTCTTCAATCAATTTACCATTTTGCATAACAGCAACGCGATTAGCAATGTCTTTGACAATTTGCATCTCATGTGTAATCAAAACAATCGTAAGTCCCAATTTTTTATTCAGATCTTGGAGAAGGGCAAGTATTTGTTTTGTTGTTTTAGGGTCAAGTGCAGAGGTAGACTCATCTGAAATTAAGATTTTAGGATCGTTAGCCAATGCACGCGCAATGGCAACACGCTGTTTTTGCCCTCCTGATAATTGTGAAGGATAGTTTTGAGCACGATCGGATAATCCAACAAGTTCTAATAATTTAGTAACCTTAGCTGCTTTCGCCTCTTTTGATAAACCTGAATGTTTAAGAGCAAAAGCTACATTCTGTTCTGCTGTCAACTGTGACATTAGGTTAAAATGTTGAAAAATCATTCCAATTTCACGGCGCTGTTCGCGTAATTGTGTGCTAGTCAGTGTCACCTTGTTGTCGTAAATAACTTGGTCATAAATAGTAATTTTACCTGCTGAAGGTTCTTGTAGCAAATTAATAACACGAACAAGGGTAGATTTTCCGGCTCCTGAATAACCGACAATTCCATATATATCACCTTGATTAATATGGATAGTAACATCTTTAACAGCATTAATCTCACGTTTCTTTTGGTGGAAAGTAACATCAATGTTGTCTAATTTAATAATTGGTTCTTTACTCATATGATTCTATTAAAGCCTCCACTAATTCAATATGGGTGTAATAATCAGCAATACTAACATTTTCATCAACGCCATGGTCTCGACTATTGGCATGTCCTATGCCAAAAGCTGCAATTGGCGCTCTTAGAGCTTGATGAACTAAATACATTGGTCCTGTACCTGGTGAGGTAGGTAACAGAGATACCCCTTCTGGATAAAATTGCTCAGCTAAACCAACAACTTTTAGGATAGATGGCGCTGACATATCACTACGATAAGACATTTCACCAAGGGTATAGGTTAGCTCAATGTCATTAAAGCCATTCTCTTTCAAATGATTTTGTATTGAATCTAGTACACCTTTCGGGGTTAACCCTGGCACTAACCTAACCTCTGCTTTACATTTAGCATAAGCAGGTAAAATTGTTTTGACGCCTTCACCTTGATAACCTGAGGTTATACCTTCAATGGCTATAGAAGGTTCAAAATAAAGCTTTCTCAAAAAAGTTTTATGACTATCTGCTAAACTGGGCAAAACTAATTGGTAAGCATCTTCTAGCGCCTTTGCAGATCTATAAGAATATTTTTCAACTAATTCTAACTCTCTCTTAGTAGGCGGAATAACTTTATCATAAATACCTTCTACCAATATATGACCTTTGTTATCCCTTAACGTATTGAGGGCTTGAATTAAATACCATGTCGAGGAATCAACAACCCCACCAAAGGACGAATGAATATCAACATCCGCTGAACTTACTGATAAATCAAAAGTGACAATGCCTTTATTTCCACCAGCAATTTCCAACTGTCCTTTAGGATTTTTAGGGCCATCTTCCCACACGATCAAATCAGCTCCTTGTAGCTGCTCTTGATACTTTTCTAAATAATAATCAAGGCCTACTGAAGCTGATTCCTCCGCTCCTTCCACAATAAAAGTGATATCTAGAGGAAGTTCCCCTTTGTGTCTTGATAAATATTTTTTAACTGCTGATAAACGTGCGGTAATGTGACCTTTATCATCATCTACACCACGTCCATACATCTTACCATATTGAAGTGAAAGTGTAAAAGGGTCCTCAGTCCACTGTTCTAACTCATCTGCTGGTACAGTATCATAATGATTGTAAAAAATAATACGCTTAGCATCTACTTTTGATGATTTGAAATTTGCCACGATAAAGGGAGCGCTATAGCTGTCATCTATAATGACTTCTGCGCCAGCTTTTCTGAAAACTTCTCCAAGATAGCTTGCTAAGTCATTTAAACCAACTTTCTGAGCAAAAATTGACTTAATTGCAATTAAATCTCTTAAAATATTGATATCATCCTGAACAATAGTATCAGATAGAAACTTTTGAATTTGATTTTCTTCCTTTGTTAAAGTCATCTTTCATCCACCTTCCTTCAAAAACAATCCAAGAGCCTGGCACATTGTATTCGTCCCAGGCCCTTTATGGCTATATGGCTGATAAGCTGTATCCTATTAGGATTCCCTGTTAAACTTATACAGTCAATTCACGTTACCATTGTGGAATATCAGCTGAAGTATCTTTGATAACTTTTTTCACTTCATCTGTGTGATAAGCATTCAAGATAGCTTGGATAGCTTTAGCGTTCTTTTGCTTTTTCCAATTTTTACGTCCCGCAATGATATTAATCCATTGTTTTGAATTTTTATCTGATTTCTCAACAAAGATAGCATCTGAAGGTTTTAAATTAGCTTGCTCAATGTATGTATTATTAATAATAGCTGCATCTACATCTTTGAGTGCACGTGGTGTTTGACTCGCATCTAACTCCTGAATATTAATATCCTTTTTATTAGATGTGATATTAGCAACTGTTGCAACCTTCTTACCAGAAACATTCAATTTGATTAAACCTGCTGACTGAAGGACATACAATGCACGGCTACCATTTGTTGCATCATTTGGAATTGCAATAGTGGCTCCTTTTTTCAATTTTTTAAGAGATTTTACCTTCTCAGAATAGATACGAATTGGAGCTAAGTAAGTCTTTTCAAGTGGAATTAAGTTTTTCTTATTTTCCTTATTCCAGTTTTCTAAGAAATTGTAATGTTGAAAGGCATTAATATCCACATCCTTATTGGCTGTCGCTTGATTTGGTTGTGTATAATCTGTAAATTCTGTGAATTTGATTTTAGCTTTATCGCCTACTAGCTTTTCAATTTTATCCCAACGTGCTTTTTCAGTGTCAGAAAAGGTCATAACACCAACTTTAACAACTTTACTTGAAGTTGAGCTTGCTGAAACTTCTTGATTACTAAATGTGACTCCTAAAAGTGTTGTTAAGGCTAATCCTAAGACAATATGTTTTAACTTCATAATAAATTCCCTCAATTTTTGTGATAAAGATATTATCCCATAGGAAGTTATTAGAATCAAATTGTTATAAACTGTCTCTTGTTATAGTTTTAAACTATATAACAAAAAACTAAGGATTGACATCTCCTTAGTTTTTTATTACTACTTCTCCTTAGGAGTAACGAGATCTTTCTCATTTGGTACGTAATCACCTCCAAGGTATTCTTTAGCTATTTTTGAAAGTGTCCCATCTTTACGTAATTGTTTAAGGCGATTATTCACATACTTTTGTAAGTCTTTTTGATCCTGACCAAAGATGAAATAAATATAAGGCTGATCTCTCATAGTCAAAGGGATGGTTTTTAAATTCGTGAGACCTTGATTCTTTATGATAGCGTTAACAGTTGGTCCGTCAAAAAGTTTAAAATCAGCTTTTCCATCACTCAAATTCGTTAGAATCTGTGTAATATTTTCATTAGTATATTTTAGAGTAACAGGATTTTTCTGATGCTCTTTATTGAAATTTTCTAATTGCTTGGCAGTTGTCGTTCCTTGGACAACCTGTGTTTTATGACCAGTAATATCATTATAAGCTTTGATGTTACTATTCTTAGGAACTGCTAAAACTGAAGGAGTAGAGCCTATTGGGTATGAAAATAAATATTTTTGAGATCTCTCTGATGAATAAGAAATATTATTTCCACCCATTTGAAACTTTCCTGAATCAATGCCGGTAAATACCGATGACCATTCTGTTTTTTTAAAAGTGACTTTATAGTTATCTGAACCTTTAAAAACAGCTTTGGCTACTTCAATATCAAAGCCAGTCAGTTTCCCATCCTTCACATAAGAAAAAGGTGCCGTTGTTCCAACAGTTGCAAAATTAACTTCTTTTTTGCCCGTCTTAGTAGTATGAGATTTTGAGCTACAAGCAGCTAGAGACGCTACTGTCACTAAAATAATTCCTGTTACACTTAACACTTTTTTTATTGTCATCTTTTTTCTCCTCTTTAATTGTACACGACATCATAACATCTTTAAGTTTTTAACTAACACTTATCTTCTATCGTCTGAGAGTTTTTGCTATTATATGGATGCTACGTTTCATTAACAAAATAACCAAATAAGGTTTGGTTTTCAATTTGGTGAAGCATTAATTCTGGATGCCATTGAACACCTATAATACATTGTTCTGTTCGACTTTCATAAGCTTCTACTGTCCCATCTCTAGGATCTCTAGCACTAACTATCAGACCTTCAGCTAACAGTTTAACACTTTGTCTATGAAGAGAATTGATCTTAAAATCACCTGATATAAAGCCTTCTAGAAAACTCCCTTTTTCCACATTTAAATAATGAGCAAATCCAATGTAAGGCTCTTGATAGTGATTATCAATAGATTGATTAAGTGTACCACCAAGTGCCACATTTACTAACTGCATGCCACGACAAATCGCAAAGATTGGTTTATTTTGTTTCAACGCTTCGTCGACTAATGCAAATTCAAAAATATCACGCGCAAGTGAATAATCATCACTCTCAATTATCTTCTCTTCACCATAATAGGATGGTAAAACATTTTGGCCACCAGATATGATCAGCTTATCTATCATCTCAACATAAGCTTTGGCACTTTCTGCTTCACTTATTGGTAGGATAACTGGTAACCCGCCTGCGTTTTTAACTCCTTCCGAAATATGCCTAGATACCGAATCATAATAATAACCTGGAATATCTGACATTTCTCTCTCATTTCCTGTAATACCAATAATAGGCTTTATTAACATTTTGCTCCCTCATCAACCAATAACTGTCTAATAATTATCATTTTACACCTAAAAAAACTTTTTGAATAATATTTTTTACCTATCACTTCTTTAACAATACCTATCAACTCTCACAAAAATAAAAACCATAGTATTAATACTACGGTTTTATTTTTTAGAAATCTGCTACATTATGATAAACTTTTTGAACATCATCATCTGATTCGAGTGCGTCAATAAGCTTTTCAAAAGTTTCAAGGTCATCACCTTCCAATACTACTTCTGATTGAGGAATCATTTCAAGTTCAGTAACTTGGAATTCTTCTACACCATTATCGCGAAGTGCTTGGATACCTTTATGAAGATCTGTTGGGGCGGTATAAACTGTTATTGTTCCCTCTTCTGCTTCAACATCATCTACGTCTACATCCGCTTCAAGTAATTGTTCGAAGACAGTGTCAGCATCATCACCAGCAAAAACGATGACACCTTTTTTATCAAATAAGTAGGATACAGATCCTGAGGCTCCCATATTGCCACCGTTCTTACCGTAAGCAGTACGTACATTTGCTGCCGTACGGTTAACATTTGATGTCAAAGTATCCACAATAATCATTGAACCATTTGGACCAAAACCTTCATAGCGTCCCTCTACGAAAGTTTCATCTGTGTTTCCTTTAGCTTTATCAATCGCTTTATCAATAACATGCTTTGGAACTTGTGCTTGCTTAGCACGGTCCAAAACGAATTTTAGAGCTGAGTTTGACTCGGGGTCTGGTTCACCTTGTTTTGCAGCAACATATATTTCAACACCGAATTTAGCGTATACTTTTGAGTTAGCACCATCTTTAGCAGTCTTTTTGGCAACAATATTGGCCCACTTACGTCCCATTGGAAAATCTCCTTTGATTTCATTTTTAATAACCTGCTGGCTCATATTGGCAAGCAATCTTAATTTTAACTCTATTATTATAGCACTTTGATAGCAATTGGTAAAATGGAAATTCTATCACCAAGCTCTAGCATCTGTCTTATGTTTTAAGTAATCAATCCATCTACTATCCTTTACACGACACAAGGTAACTGATAAACCAGCCATATCTAAACTTGTAATTAGATGGCCTGTTTTAATAAAAGGTAATTGTAAATCGTCTAAAGCCAGAAATTCCATGACAGCATTTGTAAAAAGTAATTCCTCCATTTTAGAACTTCCTCCAAGATTATTTATCAATAGAATGAATGCTTCTCCATCTTGCCAACGTAATTTCATTTTCAATTTGTTAACTAGTTCGTTTGCCAAATGTTCCATTGACACGAAAGGCATTGTCCGGTATCCTGGCTCACCATGAATACCGATTCCAAATGAGATGTAACCTTCTTCTAAATCAAAAACAGGTTGATGCTGACCTAAAATAGTGGCTGACTTACTTGCTACACCTAAAGTAGCCATTGAAGTTGTCAAAGATAGCCCTAGCTGTTCTAATTCATCTAAGCTTGCTCCTTCTAAAGCAGCTTGTCCAATAATTTTATGTAGTAACACAGTACCAGCAACGCCTCGATGGCGAATTTTAAAATTTGATGTTTCAACAGAGATGTCATCATGAGAAACGATGTATTTTATTGGAATACCTTCTTGACGAGCCTGTTCAATCGCTTGGGAAAATTCTTCCAAATCAGCTTCAAAATTTTTGATAATAACAAAGACACCTTTGCCTCGATTGATAAATCTAATAGTCTCTAGAATATCACTAGCACATGGTGGTACAAAAATAGGACCACTAATCGCTGCCGATAGCATTCCCTCACCAACATATCCAAAGTGAGCTGGCTCATGTCCGCTGCCTCCTCCTGATAAAATCGGAATTACTTGTTCGGATTGCCCTAAATAATGAATAGCGGGCAAATCTTTTATTTGCTCTACTTTAGGGTTAGTTTTAGTGATTGCTTTTATTGTTTCAAAAACATATTCCATTTTATGATGTTCTGTTTTTCTCATATCTTTGTCCTAATAATTTTCTATTGATGTTCTGATAATTTTTTCAATGACTTTCCTATTAAATAATTCTTCTTTTGAGTTATTTATTAACTCATATTTTATAAAATAAGAGAGGGCTTTACTATGATAATTGATAAATGTAACTCTTTCTTTCTGATTAAAGTTAGATTTACTATAATCAGAAAGAAGCTTATCTACTAACTGCTCACAGTAAGACTCAAAATACGAAGAAAAATCATTTTGATCTTCAATTTGAAATAATTTAATATAGAATTCTTGATTCATTTTAAAAAAAGTCAACAACTCTGATAACAACTGAAAACCTGAGATATAGTCTAAATTATCCGTAACTTGTTCGCTTAATTCTGTTTGGAAAATCCATTCTAATAAAGCATATTTATCAACAAAGTGATTATAAAATGTTTGACGTCTAATACCTGCATCTTCCATAATATCACTCACCGATATTTTGTCAAAAGCTTGCGAAATAAATAAACGTTTAAATGACTTGGCTATTTTTTTCTTAGTAATAAGCGAAGAAGTCATAATTTCTCCTTTATTTTATATTGAATTGCTGATGATTTATTATGGTTTAGTGTAACATGATTTATGATTATTGAAAACCCTAACAAAGCGGACAAACAAGAAAATCTGTCCATTCCAGAAAAGGCTTACAAATTTTATAATAAAAGAGAATTAAACATAAAAGGAGTTTCCAAATGAAAAAAATTCTCAATCAACCAACTGATGTTGTTACTGAAATGCTAGATGGATTAGCATATGTTCATAATGATTTAGTACATCGCGTAGAAGGTTTTGATATCATTGCTCGCAATAAAGAGAAGTCAGGAAAAGTGGCTCTCATTTCTGGCGGAGGAAGTGGACATGAGCCTTCACATGCTGGTTTCGTAGGCGAAGGAATGTTATCTGCAGCTGTGTGTGGTGCAGTATTTACTTCTCCAACTCCTGACCAAGTTCTTGAAGCAATTAAAGAAGCTGAGGAGGGGGCTGGAGTTTTCATGGTTATCAAAAATTATTCAGGGGATATCATGAACTTTGAAATGGCACAAGATATGGCTGAAATGGAAGGTATTGAAGTTGCAAGTGTGGTCGTTGATGATGATATTGCAGTCGAAGACAGTCTTTACACACAAGGAAAACGTGGTGTAGCTGGTACGATACTTGTCCATAAAATTCTAGGACATGCTGCTCGTCATGGCAAATCACTTCAGGAAATCAAAGCTATTGCTGATGAATTAGTACCAAACATTCACACTGTTGGACTTGCACTAAGCGGGGCTACTGTTCCTGAAGTAGGCAAGCCAGGATTTGTTCTTGCAGAAGATGAAATTGAATTTGGTATCGGTATTCATGGTGAACCAGGTTATCGTAAAGAAAAAATGCAACCTTCAAAGGCTTTAGCGACAGAATTAGTTGATAAGTTAATTGAATCGTTCGATGCTAAATCTGGCGAAAAATATGGTGTCCTTATTAACGGTATGGGTGCAACCCCACTTATGGAACAATATGTCTTTGCTAACGATGTTGCCAAACTCCTTGAGGATAAAGGCATTGAAGTGAATTACAAAAAACTTGGTAACTATATGACTTCAATTGATATGGCTGGTTTATCACTAACCTTGATTAAACTGGAAAATCAAGAGTGGTTAGAAGCACTTAATAGTGACGTTACAACCATTGCTTGGTAATCATTCCTGTTAATTAGAACAAAAGAAAGGAACTCTTATGGAAGTAAAAACTGCAATAGAATGGATGCACACTTTTAACCAAAAAATTCAATCCAACAAGGACTATTTATCCGAACTAGATACTCCAATAGGTGATGGCGACCATGGTGGCAATATGGCGCGTGGTATGACTGCTGTTATTGAAAACCTTGATAACAATGAATTTAGTAGTGCTGCCGATGTTTTCAAAACCGTGTCCATGCAACTTTTAAGCAAAGTAGGCGGAGCATCTGGACCACTCTATGGTTCTGCATTTATGGGAATTACAAAAGCTGAACAGAGTGAAAGTACCATTTCAGAGGCACTTGGCGCAGGACTTGAAATGATTCAAAAACGTGGTAAAGCTGAACTTAATGAAAAAACAATGGTTGATGTTTGGCACGGTGTTATTGAAGCAATTGAAAAAAATGAATTGACTGAAGACCGTATTGATTCCTTAGTAGATGCTACAAAAGAGATGAAAGCAACAAAAGGACGCGCTTCTTATGTTGGAGAACGCTCAGTAGGACACATTGATCCAGGATCATTTTCTTCAGGATTATTATTTAAAGCATTACTAGAAGTTGGAGGTGTCTAATGTCTGATATTGGTATTATTGTTGTTTCTCACTCTAAAAATATTGCTCAAGGAGTTGTTGATCTTATTTCAGAGGTAGCAAAGGACGTCTCAATAACTTACGTGGGTGGAACAGAAAATGGTGAGATCGGTACTTCTTTTGATCAAGTTCAACAGATTGTAGAGCAAAATGATAAAAAGACGTTATTAGCTTTCTTTGATTTAGGTTCAGCAAAAATGAATTTAGAGTTAGTAGCTGATTTTTCAGAAAAAAATATTATCATTAACTCTGTCCCAGTAGTGGAGGGAGCTTACACCGCTGCTGCTCTTCTACAGGCAGGTGCTGACCTGGATAGTATTCAATCACAATTAGCTGAATTAACTATCAATAAATAAGGAGATATTATAACTCAATTTCTTGGGGAATTTTTAGGAACATTTATTTTGGTTCTTCTTGGGGATGGCGTAGTTGCAGGAAATGTGCTCAGTAAAACCAAAGAAGAAGGAACTGGATGGACTGCTATTGTTTTTGGTTGGGGAATTGCTTGTACCGTTGCTGTTTATGTTTCTGGATTATTTAGTCCTGCTCATCTAAATCCAGCAGTCACATTAGCAATGGCTTCTATTGGAGCAATTTCTTGGGGACAAGTTATCCCCTTTATCATTGCACAGATGTTAGGAGCAATGGTTGCGGCAACTATTTTATGGTTACATTATTATCCTCATTGGAAAGAAACAAAAGATAGTGGACTTATCCTTGCCAGCTTCTCAACCGGACCTGCTATCCGCCATACACCATCGAATCTCCTTGGTGAAATTATCGGTACTGCTATTCTTGTGATTACAATTATGGCAATTGGTCCTAGTAAAGTTGCAGCAGGTCTTGGTCCAATTATCGTTGGTATAGTTATTTTCGCAGTAGGATTCTCTCTTGGTCCAACAACTGGTTATGCTATTAACCCTGCACGTGACCTAGGGCCTCGTCTTATGCATGCTATCTTACCTATTGAAAATAAGGGTAACTCAGATTGGTCATACGCTTGGATTCCAGTTGTAGGTCCAATTATCGGCGGTGTCCTTGGGGCTATCTTATACAATATTGCTTTGACTTTAGTTTAACTAAAAAACCAGAAAGTTAATACTTTCTGGTTTTTCATAGTTGCAGTATGCTTTCAAAATAGAAAAAACACCAAAATACTTAGTGTTCTTTCTGGAGATTTTATGAAAAAAGTTTAGGATGTTTATAGTATAACCGCCCTTACTTAACGTTTCCTTAAAAGCTCGGTTATTAAAATTACTTCCTAAATTACTATTTATATTCTCCAAGAAATGACTACTATTAAGCTAAAAAGCGCTATTGACATAGCGCTTTTTAGTCTAGTATTATTTAGTTTCAGTAGTAACTCCATCAAAATCTTCTTCATTTTCTTCAGCTTCTTCTCTTGTGGCACGGATAATACCATCTTTGTGATGAGCTGGACTGTAAATTGTATAGAGTTTTAACATCTCAGTTTCAGAAGTGTTAATTACGTTATGTTCAGCACCTGCCGGAACTATTATAGCGTCTCCATCTGCAACTTCATATTCATTACCATCAATGACAACCTTACCATGACCAGCTTCAAAACGGAAAAACTGATCATTTTCTGCATGAATCTCGCTACCAATTTCTCCACCAACAGGCAGTGTCATTAAAACGAGTTGACAATGTTCTGCGGTATAGAGGACTTGGCGGAAATTTGTATTTCCTAGTGTCAATTTTTCGATATTCCCATGAAATCCTTTCATAACGATACCTACCTTTCTATGCCTACAGTCTACTCTTTTTGCTCCTTACTGTCAAAAATTTAGATAAGAGTCTGACATTTTTAATAATGTCTACTGTTCCTTGATTCCTATCATTTCATTGCAAACCTAAAATATAGCCTAATGACAATAGCTATCTATAGCTTTAGAAACAAATAATGCTGTTCCCTGGCCTCCCCAATTATCAATAGACTTTTGGAAACGCTCATCTTGGATGTACATTATTCCAAGACTTGCTAATAAATCGTTAGTGCAGTTGTAAAACTGAGCTGTGATATAATCTTGTAAAATCTGAACTTGTTTTTGAACTTTCTCATCTGTCGGAGAAAGTTCTTTCAACTGTCCAAAGTCTTTAAAAATCTGACTCATAGCTTGTGAAATCATTGAAAAATCATTCTTACTATGGCTATTTTCAAATTCTTTGTAACTATCTGTATCCCCCCAGCGTGTTCTAGCTTCCTCTTGAAATGCTTCTAATTCCTCTTGATTATAAGCTGTAAAATCTGACATATTTTTACCCCTCTGGATAGACTTTGCATGTTCAATTACTTCTTCTAGTCGCTGTTTCTTTAGTTCCAGCCACCTAATTTGATCAAGAAGTGCTTGATTACGATCATAATTTGGACTATCCATTATCTCTTTTATTTTTTTAAGAGGAAATTCCAGTTCCTTAATAACAAAATTTCTTGTAACTTGATCAGTGATTCATCATCATAGTAACGATAACCATTCTCTCCTACAAATGAAGGAGGTAACAAATCTATTTCATCATAATAATGAAGTGTGCGCACACTAATACCAGAAATGTGACTTATTTCTTTAACTGTTTTCATAATAACCTCTCTAAAAAGAGTATAATGTATAACGTTAAGTAAGGGTCAAGGGAAAAATATTATTTTGTGATGATTAATTTATAAAGCTTAAATCAAAGGTCACTTTGACTAACAGATTGATGAAAAGGGATACGTCCCCATGTTTGCTCTGCTATATTAGCATTTCCCATCTGATAAACAGAATCTGCTCGTTGCGTCAAACTATCCCACGTTTGTGAACCAATCCTCGTCACGATATCCACAGACTTCTTCACAGACTTTAAATGCTGTTGACCTTTTTGTGTAAAACCTAAGACATGAATAGCATTTGGTATCGGACTTTCCACAGCATTTATCAAGATATAGGTTAATAAACGTCGAATTCTTGCTTTGGTATACCGTTTAGTTGCGACTTTATCAACTAACTCATCCACAGTCTCCACATAACGAATTTGACTTTTTATACGATTGGCTATCTCTTCATTCACTTGATAAATTTGTGTCAAATCAGAATGCGTCATTATCTGATATTTGAGTAAACTAAAATAATCTTGCCAAACTACTTGTGGACTATTCAAAAACAAGTCACTGTTAGGCATACCTTTTTCTACAAAGAAACGATCAGATTGATGTTTACGAAGACTTGTTGCAGAAGCAAATATCTCTGTTTTTTCTGATGAATGATAACCAGCTCCTTGACGTTGTATCGGATTTAATCGAATACCATTTTGGCTAGCTGCTTTGGTGTAGGCTAAGCCTAAAATGTGATTTGGGGTTTGTCCCGAAAATGCAATCCCTGCAAATTCTTGCCACATAGCTTGCATTTTTTGTGGATAGGAAAGAGAATCCGATTGTTTTTTCAAAAAAGCTTCCATCTCCTCTTTTTTATTCACATAAATATCCCCAATACGGTCATAATCAAGCATTTCTTCGGTACCGAAGCATAAGTTATCCACACCTAATCGTGCCAGGATAGACACAGCTCCACTAGCGAAATAATCCGCTGACTGTACCGAAACCAGAAAAGGGAGTTCAATCACTAAATCAGCACCATTTTCTAGTGCCATCTGGGCACGGGTCCATTTATCTACAATCGCCGGCTCACCACGTTGCATAAAATTACCCGACATGGCTATTACTTTTATTCCTTGAGCTTGTTCTAAAAGGTACTTATGGCCATTATGAAAGGGATTAAATTCGGCAACAATTCCTGTAACTGTCATACTTCTTTCTCTTTCAATTGATTATTTAAAGTAACAGCATCAATAATATCTAGGTGATAAGTTTTACGAAGGTATATGAGACGATCTGTTTCTTTTTCAAATGGTTTTAATGCCGATAATAAATCCAAATGAAGTTTAGGGTTCATCAATAATCCCAAAATAACTTTAGACTTTTTCTGACTTACCCGACGTTCAATAATATAAAGTATCCCAAATATCATCAGACAAGCGTATAAGAATATTATCATCTTTTTACCTCCAAATTATTACTTATTTATGAGCTACAAAAAACCAGCGAGCAGAAGTTGCAGTTGGTTTTTTATCTTCAAAATCTGCATACACCTTAACATCTTTAAAACCTGCCTGTTCAAGTAAAATATCATAAGTCAAAATATCATAAGTACGCTCTTCATGAACTTCATCATGACGTGTAAATCGACCATCTTCTTCTTGAACAAAAAATGTTAATTCATGGACAATAGAATGAGGTGCATCATCTTCATAAGTATCCCACACCATAGCAAAGTCATCTGCATTTTCATGATAAGAATAACCAGGAAATACTTTATCTGTTTGATAAGTCGAATGAACATCAAAAATAAAGACGCCATTTTCTTCTAAGGCCTTATAGACCTCGATAAAAACATCACCAACCTCAACTTCATCTTGCATATAACAAATAGAGTCTGAATAGCACGTGATGAGATCATATTTACCTACATTAGATAAATCTAACATATTTCCTTCAATAAACTGGATACTTTGGTGAGCAGAAGTTGCACGTTTTTTGGCAAGTTTCAGCATATCGCCACTAAGATCAAGTCCTGTAACAGCATAACCAGCTTGTGCAAATCGAACAGACTGAATTCCCGTACCACATGCTAATTCCAAAAGTTTTTTCTTACCTTTTGGAAAATGACGAAGTGAAAAATCAGTCCATTTATCATATAAAGTATCATCCATGACAGCATCATAAACAGCTGCAAAAGTTTCATACGTTGCCATATAATAGTTCTCAAATCTTTCTTGATATTACATCTCTCAAAAAGCAGTCCCAAGACTGCTTAGCTTTATTCTGTCATAAAGTCTTCAGCATCAAGCAATGGTGCTTCATGCCAAAGTTTTTCAAGGTTATAGTGCTGTCTCTCATCTTCAGAGAAGATATGAACCACGACGCTATTGAGGTCAAGAAGTACCCAACCAGCTTTACTATCGCCTTCAAGGTGGCTAGCATCCCCACCATTTCCTTTTACTTGTTCACGGATATTGTCTGCGATTGCTTCTAACTGCCTACTATTACTTGCACTCATAATCACAAAGTAATCTGCAACACTCGTTACAGGCTGTAAATCTAAAATTACAATATCTTCTGCTCGTTTTTCATCTGCAGCCTTAACGACTAGCTGTAGTAAGTCTTTTTCTGTCATTTTATTCCTCGTTTATTAATTTCAATAAGCTATCTTTTGCTACCATTGTCGCAAAACGATGATGCCAAATATTCTCGTAATGTTTTTTAATAGAATCCCCACTTAAAGTTAGTGTATCAAATGTTAGGTGTCCACCTTGTGGAATAAAGATATCATAACCATATTCAAAAGCAACTTTTACTGATGTATCAAAACAGTATTCTGTTTGAAGTCCCATCATGATTAATTGACTAATATGCTTACTTTGCAAGTAATCATGTAAATGAGTATCTTTAAAACAACTATTGTAAGTTTTATCAATTATTTTGTGATGCGTCACAAGATGTCGTTGTTCCCAAATCTCCCACTGTGGAGAACCTTGAGGCAATTCCTTATCATGATGCCTTATCCATATCACTTCACAATTAGAACCTTTGGCACTTAAAAGTAAATCATCTAAAAGCTCTGCAAAATTTGTTAAATGCTTTGGTTTCTTATCCATAATGCCTTGTTGGATATCAATTAGTAAAAGTGCACAAGTCATACTTTCCTCCAAAATGACCACTGCATCGCCAAACCTATCATGACCATTATTTCAATAAAAGAATTAGTCGAGATAAGGTATATAAGCATTATAGGTTTCAATCGTTTTAGGATAGATAGGCTGAGCCTTACTTGCTAAAAAGGCGACTGTTCTAGCAGTCTCATAAGCTACTGCTTTATTAAGGTCAACTTTCGCTAACTCACGAGCTTCTTCAACTCCTGGAAAATCTCGATTGTGTTCAATGTAATCTGCTACATAAACGATTTTATCCAATGTGGACATTTGGGCTGAACCAACAGTATGTTTTGCAATAGCAGCTAAAATATCTTGATCTTTGATAGCTAGATCCTCTTGTATTTTATAAATGCCAACAAGACCATGCCAAATATTATTACCCCATTTTTTTAGGTCGGGATCTAGTTGGTATTTATCAATTAATCTAAGAAATTCATCATCAGATAGTTCCTTAGCATAATCATGTAATAAAGCAGCTAGACCCGCTTTTTCCTTATCATAACCATACCGTTCTGCTAACTCTATTGCAGCACGCTCTACTCCTAACACATGATTAAAGCGCTTGTCGGACATCATATGACGCACTTTACTCAAAAGTTCAGTCCGATCTAAACCTGTGTAATCTTTGTAGGTCATTTGTAAAGACCTTCTTTCCTGATATAATCTAATACCTCTTTAGGCAGTAAATAGTTGGGCTGACGATTACTTTTAATAAATTGACGAATCATACTTGATGAGATATCCATCAATGGCAGATCCACCCAAATAACGGGATATGATGTACCAGCTTTATATTTTGGACGTTGAACACCAACAAACTGCACCATTTTAACAAGTTCATCAATACGATGCCACTTAGGTAGATATTCCACCATATCTGCCCCAATAATGAAATAATAATCAACATCTGGATTTTTTTCAATTAGAAGCTTCATCGTATCGTATGTATAGCTGATACCTTTACGTTCAATTTCAATTGGTTCAATAGATAAACCATCAATGCCTTCTATTGCTAATTCAAGCATCTTGAGACGATGCTGTTCATCAATTGTCTCTTTTTTATCAATATGTGGTGGCTGAAATTCAGGCATCAACAAAACTTGGTCTAAACACAATTGCTGACGTACTTGATCTGCAACAACAAGGTGGGCGTTATGAACAGGGTTAAAATTTCCTCCCATAATTCCAATTTGTTTTCGGTTAGTATCTCGCTTTTTCTCTTCTAATTCAACTTTTGTAAATGGTGTTAGCAATTCGAGTGCCATAATTCCTCCATGAACAAGTAGTATCTCTAAAAAAACAAACACTGATTATCATGATCAGCTATCATACGGAAGTGTAACTTAGGTAAATCGTTTTTTAGTTCTATACTCTATTTCTTAATCTATTGTAGTTTAGTTTGATTTTACTGCTTTTACTTTAACTGAAATTTTACGATTTTCTTTGCGCGCTGACTCTTTATAAAGAATCAAGATACGTCCTATTTTAAGGACAGTATCGCAGCCAATTTCATCTTCCAGAACTTCAGCGACATCGTGGATATCTTCATCGGTATTTTGTAAAAGGGTTACTTTGATTAGCTCACGTGCATCGAGTGCATTACGTACGCTTGTTTTGATTTGATCATTTAAACCATTTTTCCCAATTTGAATAATGGGTTTCATAGAATGTGCTTCTGATTTTAAGAAAGCACGTTGTTTAGATGTTAACATATTAGTTTCCTTTTTATCTATTATAGGATTATGACTGTATCATCAGCTAAATTAGATGAAAAATCGTCATATTGTTGCTGGTTAATTTAGTTATTAAATTAAAGCTTTGCGTAAAACAACTGCCACGCCTTCTGGAGCCCAAGCAGCTACTACTACTGGATTTTCTGCTTCTGATTTCACACGTATCCAACCAAGACCCGAATAAACAATATCCATTTTATCTTTGATTGTAAATTCATGACGAACTAATTTAGGAAAATCTGAAACTTCCTTACCTGTTGGTGGTGTCAATAATTTTCCAACATGTTTAGTGTAAAATTCATCTGCTCCAACTAGTTTGGTGCGGTGTAAATTCAGGTTATTATCAAAATATGCCGTAAAACCTTGTTTTTGACCAGAAATAAAATCAAAACGTGCTAGGCCAGCCAAGAATAATGTTTGTTCTGAATTAAGCTGATAAGTTTTGGGTTTTATTTCTTTTTTAGGACTAACATATTTAAGATTTTTTGCTGTCAAATAATGAGCCATTTGATGACGATGAATAATACCCGGAGTATCAAAAATATAGCTACCATCATCAAGAGGTATTTCTATTTTATCTAATGTTGTACCTGGGAAACGTGAGGTCGTAATAACATCACGACTACCAGTAATTTCACGAATAATAGCGTTAATGAGAGTTGACTTTCCAACATTAGTAACCCCAACAACATAAACATCTCGACCATGACGATACTTTTCAATCGTATCAATCAAATCCTTAATAGCATGATGATTTTGGGCACTTGTCAAGATGACATCAACAGGACGAAGCCCCTCTTCATGAGCTCTCTCAGTTAACCATTGTGTTACTTTTCCATCTTTAACCGATTTGGGAAGAATATCTTTTTTATTTCCTACTAAAAGAACATCGTTTCCTGCAACGAAACGACTAAGACCAGGAATAATTGAACCATTGAAATCAAAAATATCAATGACATTCACCACAAGGGCATCACTATCTCCAACCTCATGTAGTAATTTCAAAAATTCATCATCAGTGATATGAACGTCAGTAATCTCATTATAGTGGCGCAATCTGAAACAACGCTGACAGTATAATTCTCCTGTCTCTAAACCTTTTTCAAGTGCTGCACGAGGTGTATAGCCAGCAGCATCTTTATTTTCAGTTTGAATCCTGGCTCCGCAGCCAATACAAAATAACTCTTCCATTAAATTCCTTTTTGATATACGATTTTACCGTAATTCTCTTCTATTTTTTTCCAAACGCGACGTTCACGTAAGCGATTGAACTTGGTATTCCAAGCATCAGATTTAACAATTGGTTTTACCAATACGGACTTTATTCCTGCGCGATGACTAGCACGAATATCTGTCATCAATTGATCTCCAACCATAATCACCTCGTCACGATCAAAGCCATAACGCTCAATTGCCATGTTTATACCACGAGTAAATGGTTTCATCGCACGACTTACAAAATCCACACCAAAACGTGATACTGCACGTTCTACGCGAGCATGATTGTTGTTAGACACTACTACAACTGAAATATCCGCTGTTGTCATCTCATCTAACCATGCACGCACCTCAGCAGTACCATCTGGATTATTCCAAGCAATGAGTGTATTATCTAAATCAACTAAAACCGCACGAATGCCATGACGTAATAAATCTTCTGCTCTTAAATCATAAACTGCCTCAACCACGAAGGTCGGCCTATAATCATCTATACTCAATTTCATCTCCAAAAAATATATTTTACTATTCATTCTACCATAATTCTTAAGAGATAGCGAGTAAAGAAAAAAGGTCTTTAAAGACCTTTAAATTAGGGTTTCAACCCCAAAAGATACTATTTTACTCGTTTCATTTTCTTCAATGCAATTAAATCTTTGTAAGAGATTAGAGTTACAGCAAGAAAAATAAACAACATCCCAAGTAAATCTATTGGATAAAAAATTTCTCCTAAAACAAGTACTGTCAAAAATACCGAAGAAACTGGCTCTACCGATGCTAATAAGCTACCCTTGACAGCACCTACAATACTAACCCCTTTAAGGAAAAAAGTGTAAGCAAAAATAGTCCCAATACCAATAATGCCAATATAGGCAAGTATACTTATCACATTAATTTGTAAGGGGTATTGCCACGCTTTTGTCACCAAACTAAATAAAATCCCACCTATAAACATTCCTGAACCAATAACAATCGTACTTCCCCATTCATGAATAAGTTTCACAGGTAATAAAATATAAATAGAATAAGTAATGGCGGAACCAAGCCCCCACATTAATCCTTTCGGTGTGATAGCTAAACTTCCTAACTTCCCATGCGTTGCAATCATATAGGTTCCTAAAATTGCCATAGCAATTGCTATTATTTCAAAAGATGTTGGTCTTTGTCTGTTTAGGATACAAACAATACTCAAAATAAGTATTGGTGCCATATATTGCAAAACCGTTGCAGTTCCAGCATTTGTTAAATGAATCGCTCTGAGAAAAGCATATTGGTTTAAAACTAAACCAAATATAGAAAAAAGTAAAACCTGCTTTAAAAATTTTGGCTGTTTCCACGCTGCTACTAAATGTTCCTTTTGTTTTGATCTAGCTAAAGACAAGAGAAAGATACCTGTTATCAACAATCGTAAAGAAGTCAAAAGGTTAACGTGTACTCCGTGCGACATCAAGTATTGACCGCTAATTCCAGAAATGCCCCATGCTAGTCCGGCAGCTAAGGTCATCATTGTTCCTTTTTCTTTTTTAGTCATTTTTCCCCTCATTTTTATTTCTTAAACACTGTAGTTAAAGTCATCTGATAAATATCTTAGCTTCTTAATTATTTATCCCTAGGTGTTCGTGCTAAATTAGCGAATAAAAACCAGCCAAAAGGCTGATTTCTATTCTTCTTTTAATTTTGCTAATTCTTGCGCTAACAGCTTCAGAGCAACTTGTGGATTAGCTTGTCCTTTTGTTGCTTTCATTAGATAACCTGTGAAGGCCTTATCAGCATTGCGTTTTCCTGACTTAAAGTCAATCACAGCAGCTTCATTATCTGCAAAGACTTGATGAATAATTGGGATTAATACTTCAGGATCTGAAATTTGAACTAAACCAGCCTTTTTAACGAATTCTTCAGCTGAACCACCATTTTTAGCTAAGTGCACAAAAACTTTTTTAGCAATTTTGGATGAAATTGTACCGTCAGCAATCAAGCCAATCATCTCAACCAAATTCTCAGGAGTCAGACCAATTTCTTCGATTGATTTTGATTCACTGTTAAGAAATTGCGCCACTTCTCCTTGTAACCAATTGGAAACTTGTTTTGCATCACCCCCAATAGCAACAGCTTTTTCAAAGAAATCAGAAGTTGCTTTTGTAGCTGTTAATTGGCTAGCATCATAAGATGATAGACCAAAAGACGATACATATTTCGCACGACGTTCCTGTGGAAATTCTGGTAATTCTAAACGAACTTGATCAATCCATTCATCCGAGATATCAAATAGTGGTAGATCTGGTTCAGGGAAATAGCGGTAATCTGATGAGCCTTCCTTGACACGCATCAAAATAGTCTCACCTGTTGTTTCATCAAAACGACGAGTCTCTTGCTGAATTTGACCACCAGATCGTAAAACTTGTGCTTGACGTTTTTCTTCATGTATCAAACCTTTACGTACATTATTGAATGAGTTAAGGTTCTTAAGTTCTGCTTTAGTACCAAACTCTTCTTGACCATAAGGACGAAGTGAAATATTGGCATCTACACGCATAGAACCTTCTTCCATTTTAACGTCAGAAATTCCAGTATATTGGATAATCTCTTTGAGAGCTGTCAAATAAGCATAAGCTTCCTCAGGAGAACGCATATCAGCTTCTGATACAATTTCAATCAGTGGAACACCTTGTCTATTAAGGTCAACATAGGAATAACCATCTGTCCCATGTGTATTTTTTCCTGCATCTTCTTCGAGGTGGGCACGCTCAATACGAATTTTTTTTCGTGTACCATCTTCTAATTCGATTTCAATCCAACCATTGTAACCAATAGGCTCATCAAACTGTGAAATTTGATAAGCTTTAGGATTATCTGGATAGAAATAATTTTTACGATCAAAATGCATGTTTTGATGGATATCCATATTCAAGGCAAGTGCCGCCTTGATTCCTGCATCAATAACTCCTTTATTCATAACCGGAAGAACACCTGGGAAAGACCAGTCAATTACATTTGTATTAGCATTTTGTTCCTGACCAAAATGAGCGGAAGAAGGTGAGAAAATTTTAGAGTTCGTATTTAATTCAACATGGACTTCAAGTCCAATGACTGTTTCAAAATTCATTAGTTCTCACCTCCAAAAATTTTAGGTTGTTGTTTATGATAATCTGTCGTTGCTTCGAAAGCAGCAGCAACCTGATATATTGTTTCTTCACTGAATTTCGGACCAATCAACTGCATACCAACCGGTAGACCTTGATCAAAACCAGCGGGGATTGAAATACCTGGTAAACCAGCCAAATTAACTGGTATTGTTAGAATATCAGCTAGGTACATTGCAACTGGATCGTGATTTAAAGAATCTAAGTCAAAGGCTGTTGTTGGAGCTGTTGGACCTAAAATCAAGTCATAATCTGCGAAAACTTTTTCAAAATCTTGAATAATCAAACTACGAACTTGACCTGCTTTTTTATAATAAGCATCGTAATACCCAGAAGATAAACTGAACGTTCCTAGCATAATGCGACGCTTAACTTCATCTCCAAAACCTTCAGATCGTGTATTGACATAGATATCATCCAAGTTTTTATAATTTTCTGTACGGTATCCATAACGAATACCATCAAAACGTTGTAGGTTTGAAGAAGCTTCCGATGAAGCAATAATATAATAAACAGCAACACCGTATTTAGAATGCGGTAAACTAACTTCCTCAATAACTGCACCTAGTTTTTCCAGATGTTTTGCGGCCTTAATAATCGTTTCTTTAACTCCTGGCGCTATTCCTTCTCCCAAATATTCTTTTGGTAAAGCAATTTTCATTCCTTGAATATCTTGACCAATTTTAGCAGTAAAATCGCCTACAGTACGCTCAGAAGAAGTTGAATCTCTTACATCATGCCCAGAAATAACTGTCAAAAGCTGTGCATTCTCTTTTACTGTTTGAGACATCGGTCCAATCTGGTCAAGCGAACTACCGAAAGCAAACAAACCAAAGCGTGATACACGTCCGTAAGTTGGCTTCATACCAACGATTCCATTAAATGAAGCCGGTTGGCGAATTGAACCACCTGTATCAGAGCCCAACGACAAACGTACTTGCCCTGAAGCTACTGCTGCTGCAGAACCACCTGATGATCCTCCCGGAACTTTACTATGGTCCCAAGCGTTGTTTGTCTTTTTAAAATAAGATGTTTCTGTAGAGCCTCCCATGGCAAATTCATCCATGTTTGCTTTACCAATCACAATCATATCTTTAGCATATAACTTTTCAACAGCCGTAGCATCAAAGATTGGCTCATAGTTATAGAGCATTTTAGAAGCAGCTGTTGTAAGAATCCCCTTTGTTGAAATATTATCTTTAACTGCTAAGGGGATACCTGACATAACATTATCAGCATCAATTCCTTTATCATCAATTTCTTCGGCTTGAGCTATTGCCATCTCATCAGAAATAGTAATAAAAGATCCAACCGCTTGTTCACGCGCATGAATATCTTCCAATGTAGCTTTTGTTAATTCAGTTGCTGAAATTTCTTTTTTAACGAGAAGATCATGCAACTGATCAATTGATTGATTATTAAACGACATTAGGCATCTCCTCCATCCTCAAGAATTGCAGGTACTTTAATATAATAATCTTGATGCTGTGGTACATTTTTAAATAAGTCATCACGATTATTGCCTGGTTGAGCAATATCTTCACGCATCACGGTTTTGCGATCTGCCATGGTCGTTGTTACTGGTACGCCTTCTGTGTCAACTTCATTTAAGAGTTCAATCATATCAACAATCTTTGACAAACTTGACGCAAATTCTTTAGTCTCTTGATCAGAAAAGCGCAATTTTGACAGATTGGCAACATGACGCACTTCTTCTTCAGAAATTTTCATGAGTTCTCCTTATCTCTGTATCATTTTCGTTTTAAGATAGTCTCTACTATTATAGCATATTAAACTCTCAATGTTATCACATTATCCCAGCTTTTCATAATAAACGCTTCTTACCTATGATAAGAAGCGTTTACTGTTTATTTATCTATTGTTATATCATTTCTGCTTTGTTTGATTTTAGCCTGTGCAGCCGCTAATTTAGCAATAGGAATCCTAAACGGCGAACACGATACATAATGTAACCCCTGTTGGTAACAGAACTCAATAGATGATGGTTCTCCACCATGCTCTCCACAGATACCTATTTTAAGGTTTGGCTTAACTTCTTTTCCTAACCTCACTGCCTGTTCAATAAACCTTCCTATTCCTTTTTGATCTAAAACTTGGAAAGGGGCTTTTTTTAGAAGTCCTTTATCAACGTATTCTCCTAAGAATTTTCCAGCATCATCTCGTGAAAATCCAAAGCTCATTTGTGTTAAATCATTGGTCCCAAAACTAAAGAAATCCGCAAACTTTGCAATATCATCCGCTTTCATACAAGCTCTTGGTGTTTCAATCATTGTCCTAATAGGAAATGATAAGTTAATTTTTTTAGATTTACTCTCCTCAATAATTGTCTCTTCAATCAGATCACGTATTATAGAGATTTCTTCATGCGCTGTCACTAAAGGAATCATAATTTCTGGCTTTGCCTCATATCCCTCTTTCATTGCAAGTATAGCGCCTTGTACAAGAGCTCTCACCTGCATTTGGTAAATTTCCGGATAGGTAATCGCAAGTCTACAACCACGATGACCTAACATAGGGTTGAATTCTTCTAATGTTTGAATCCGTTTTTCAATAGCTAAAGTAGATATCCCCATTTGTCTTGCCATAGATTCGATAGACTCTTTATCATAGGGTAAGAATTCATGTAAAGGAGGGTCAAGCAAACGAATCGTACAAGTTTTACCTTTCAATACTTTAAAAATTTGATAAAAATCGTCTCTTTGGAAAGATAAAAGCCTTTCTAGAGCCTTCCTTCGACTCAATACATCATCTGCTAAAATCATTTCTCTAACGACTGGAATACGTTCATCGTCAAAAAACATATGTTCCGTGCGACAAAGACCTATTCCTTCGGCTCCAAAGTCCAAGGCCTTTTGAGCATCTCTCGGATTATCTGCATTTGAACACACCATCATATCTCGATTTTCATCTACCCATTTCATAAATATCTCAAAATCACGATCTACGCTAGTCTCTGCCATCGGAACTTGTCCTATATAAACATTTCCTGTAGCACCATCGATTGATAACATCTCACCTTCTTTTATCGTTTGATGCCCAATAGAAATTTCTCGTCTTACTTCATCAACCAATAATTGACTACAACCTGCAACGCATGGTTTCCCCATTCCTCTGGCTACTACTGCCGCATGGGAGGTCATTCCGCCTCTTGCTGTTATAATCCCGTTTGCACTAACCATCCCCTCGATATCTTCAGGTGATGTCTCTTGTCTGACCAATAGCACTGGATTTCCCTTTTTCATCTCTTGAACAACATCTTCTGCATGGAAATAAACTTTCCCATAAGCAGCTCCAGGAGAAGCTGGAAGTCCTGTCGTCAAAAGAATAGCTTTCTTTAAACTTTTCAAGTCAAAAGAAGGGTGTAATAACTGATCTAATTGTTTGGGCTCGATACGTAGTATAGCTTCTTCTTTACTAATTAGGCCTTCATTTACTTGATCTACTGCTATTTTGATAGCTGCCTTCGCTGTACGCTTACCGCTTCTCGTCTGAAGCATATAAAGATTACCATTTTCAATTGTAAACTCCATATCTTGCATATCGCGATAATGAGCTTCTAACTTTTGGGTAACGCTTACAAACTCTTGGTAAATAATAGGCATTTGTTCTGCCAATTTTGATATGGATTGTGGTGTTCTGATACCTGCAACAACATCTTCTCCTTGTGCATTAATCAAATACTCACCAAATAAATTTGCTGCTCCTGTTGATGGGTTTCGTGTAAAAGCAACTCCCGTTCCGCTGTTATTTCCCATATTCCCAAAAACCATAGCTTGGATATTAACGGCTGTTCCAAGCGTCTCCGAAATATCATTTAATTTACGATAAATCTTAGCTCTTGGATTATTCCATGATTTAAAAACTGCCTTAATTGCTAACAAAAGCTGCCTTTTAGGATCTTGCGGAAATCTTTCTCCTGCTTCTTTTTGATATAGTTCTTTGTAAAATTCAACAAGTCTCTTTAAATCTGAACCAGTTAGTTCTGTGTCATCTTGATAACATTTATCTGTCTTAAGTCGATCTAAAATGGTATCAAATTTATATTTTGGAATACCTGTAACCACATCTGCAAACATTTGGATAAAACGACGATAACTGTCATAAGCAAAAGCTCGTCTTCTGTCTTTTTCACTAAACCCTGGACACTACGATCATTTAACCCTAAATTTAAAACTGTATCCATCATACTAGGCATTGAAAAAACTGCTCCTGACCGAACTGACACCAACAAAGGATCATCAACACTTCCTAATTGCTTGTTCTGTTCAACCTCCAATTGTGCCATTTCTTGATCAATTTGACTAAGAATACTCTCTCGGATATGGCAAGCGTTATCATAATAATCATTACAAGCCTGTGTTGTAATAGTAAAACCTTGTGGTACCGGTAACCCAATACTCGTCATTTCAGCTAGATTAGCCCCCTTACCACCTAGCAGTTCCTTCATTTCCTTACAACCTTCATCAAAATGATACACAAACTTAGTTTCCATCAGCGTCTCCTTTTACAGATTTTTAGCTACTTGTCCATTTGTTTTTAAGATTTCTAAAATAATCGTTGCTGTTTCTTCGATTGCTTTATCAGATACATTAATGATTGGGCAACCTAAATTTTTCATAACTTCTTCAGCATACCTCGTCTCCTCCAAAATCCGTTCTAAACTGGCATAATTTGCCGTACTAGAAAGACCTAAGGACTTTAATAGAACTTTTCGGACTTGATTAAGATGATCAACCGAATTAGTTAGTCCGATAATCCTCCTAGAATCAATCATACGTAATTCTTTAGGAACAGGAACCTCTGGAACCAAAGGAATATTAATAACTTTAATATTTTTATCTGCTAAAAACATACTTAATGGCGTTTTGGAAGTTCTTGAAATTCCTATAATAACTAAAACTGCTTGTAAAATACCTCGTGGATCTCTCCCATCATCATATTTTACTGCAAATTCTATTGATTCTACTCTTTTGAAATAATCATTGTCTAAGCGTCGTAAAATCCCTGGTTCTCCCAAAGGATCTATACCCGATATCCTTGATATTCCTTGAATAACATTTGTTAATAAGTCAACATAAGCATAAAGTTCACTTTCACATCGTTTCTGTGCATAGGAAGCCAAAGCAACATCAACTAAACTAAACATCATAAATACTGTCTTCTGGCTAGCCTCTTCAAAAACTTGTTCTAGGCGTTCCTGACTGTTAATATAGGAAAAACGTTGAAAATGCCAATCATCATGTCCTGGAAATTGTGACAAACATGCTTTCGCAATAGCTTTGGCTGTTTCCCCTAAAGAATCTGAAATAATAAATATAGTGAGTTGATCTTCCATCAGTTTCCTCCTAATAATCTCTTATTTCTAAAAACAAACTAGCAAGGATTGTTTTAGATAATTTCCCGATCACTTTAAATTTTTCGGGATATTGCTTATCATGACGAACGACAGGGAGACTATCCACTTTCCTGCTCACTAATTTATCAGCTGCCGCAAAAAGACTTTCATTTTCTAAAACAGTTGTCACGTGTGGCATACGTGTCATCACCATTCCTATTGGCATTTTAGAAAGATCTCCTCCGCCAATACTGGTTTTTAGTAAATCTTTACGTGACACGACTCCACAGAGAAAATCATCATCATCCAAGATAAAAGCACAACCAGTATCTTCCATAAAAATATTTACAATAACATCATAAACTGAATCTTTTTGATGAACTGTCAGAGGGATCCCCATAATTTCTGAAACTGTCATCTTTTCAAAATGACTTGTCCCTATTGAAGCATGATACTGTCCTAAATAAAAATAACCAACCTTAGGTTTTGCATCTATGATACCTAGCATACTTAAAACCGCCAAATCAGACCTTAGTGCTGCTCTTGTTACTCCTAATTTCTCAGCTATTAGCTCACCAGTAATGGGCTGAAACTGTTTGATAATATCAATAATTCTTTCTTGCCTTTGATTTAATTGAATAAGATCACCTTCTTTATATATTGTATACTATTTATTTTATATGTTATATTATATATCTTTTTTTACTGAAATCAAGTAAAAAAAGATACTATTTTAAAAATAATCATACTATATATTTGCTTTTAGACATATCTTTTGTTAAACTTTCTTCGAAAACGTTTTCGAATATAAGTATCGGAGGTTGTAATATGACAATTAAAAATCTCACTGTTGCAGGAAGTGGCGTTCTAGGTAGTCAAATCGCCTTTCAAGCAGCTTACAAAGGAATGTCTGTCACCATCTATGACATTAACGATGAAGCTTTAAATAAGGGAAAAGAACGCATCAAAAAATTAGCTAAAGTCTATCAATCAGAAATTGAAACAGCAAAAGAAGCATATAGTGATAAAGCTAAAAGTATCAAGTATAATAAAAACTTATTGCCTAGCTTAGACCATATTTTTCTTTCAAAAGTTGCCGATTCATTAGACTTGATTGCTGATTTACCAAACCAAATTACTTTTTCAAAAAACTTAGACCAAGCTGTAAGTGACGCCGATTTAGTAATCGAAGCTGTCCCAGAAACAGTTAGTATAAAAGAAGATTTTTATAAACAATTAGCTAAAGTGGCACCTTCAAAGACAATCTTTGCAACAAATTCTTCAACACTTGTTCCAAGTCAGTTTGCTGATATAACAGGACGGCCTGACAAATTTTTAGCAATGCATTTCGCTAACAATATTTGGCAAAATAATATTGTTGAAATTATGGGACATAAGGGAACTGACGACGAGGTTGTCAAAGAAGCTTTGGCATTCTCAAAAGATATTGGTATGGTACCTTTACATATTCATAAAGAACAACCTGGCTATATTCTTAATTCAATACTAGTTCCATTCTTAGAGAGTGCATTAGCATTGTACTATAATAAGGTTTCTGATTCTGAAACTATTGATAAAACCTGGAAGTTAGGAACAGGAGCACCGATGGGACCTTTAGAAATTTTAGATATTATTGGCATCGATACCGCTTATAATATCATGAAGAATTATTCAGACACCACCAGCGATCCTAATAGTTTACATGCTCACCTTGCAAAAATGCTTAAAGAAGAATTCATTGATAAAGGACGTACCGGTAAAGCTGCTGGACACGGCTTTTATGATTACGACTAAACTATAAAAGAGGTTAGATAAAAATCTAACCTCTTTTATAATTCAACTAAAGAATAGTTGCACCAAGAACAGTTTTAAAATGATTTAAAGCCCATTGATGATTACTATCATTTAAGCTAGCTACAGCTGCTGCTGGGACCTCAATTTTATAACCTAAGTTATAAGCATCAATTGCTGTGTGTAATACACAAATATCTGTCAGTACTCCTGTCAATATCAAAGTATCTACTCGTCTTTCACGTAGGCGAATATCTAAATCAGTGCCAGAAAAGGCAGAATAATGGCGCTTATCTATCCAAAAAACACGACTATCTTCCTTAATAGTTTCATATAGAGTTCCCAAAGGACCATATAGGTTTCTACCAGAAGTTCCTTTAATATTATGCTCAGGAAAAAGATTGGTCTCTGGATGAAAAACATCTCCAATATCATGATTATCAATCGCAAAAAAAATATAATCCCCTGACCGGTATGCTTTCTCTGTAACGTCAGCTATAGCTGAAGCGATAGATTGCGCTGGTTTACCTGCCGTTAATTTCCCATCATCTGCCACAAAATCATATGTGTAGTCTATTGAGATGAGTGCTTTTGTCATTTTTCTTCTTATCTCCTCTTGATTTCAAAAAAGGAACTGAAAGCTACTCCCAGTCCCATGCTATGATTAATTATATTCTTTTAATTTGTCAAAAATACCTTCGTTAATAACTTTGAGGTATGTTCCCTTCATACCGAGTGAGCGGCTCTCAATGATTCCCGCAGACTCCAATTTACGAAGAGCATTTACAATAACGGAACGTGTAATTCCAATACGGTCTGCAATAACAGATGCCGTTAGGCGTCCTTCAAGTCCATCTAATTCTCCTAAGATAGCAGCTACAGCTTTCATTTCTGAATAAGATAGAGTGTTGATAGCCATTGTCACCGCTGTTTGTTTACGAATATTTTCTTCTAGATTTTCTGTTTGAAGGTTAAGTAATTGAATACCAACAACGGTGCTTGCAATTTCAACTAAAATCAAATCATCGTCGCTAAATTCTTTATCATTACGCCAGATAATAAATGTTCCCAAGCGCATTCCACCACCATAAATTGGAGCGATTGTTGTAATACCATCTTGGAAGTTTTCCTTTGTCTCAACTGGGAAAATTGACAAATCATTATCTACTGATAAGTTAGCTTCTGTATCATAAACACGACTAGCAGATTTAACATAGTAATCTGGGAATTGTTTTGTTTCAAAAAATTCTTCCACACGGTCAGTGTTTGTTTTATATTTCATGGCATAGCCAAGTAAGTTACCACCACCATTAATAATACATGCGTTACAGTCAATAATATCAGCTAATTGAGCCGCCATTGTATTATATGGTAATTCGGCATCTAAGCTATCTACGGAACGCTGTAAGATGGATGTAATTTTTCTAGTTTTTTCTAATAAATTCGGCATTTCCTTCATCCTTTGTATGTTTTGCGTTACAATTATATCAAAGCATTTTAGCTTTTGCAAATCGATATCAGTACATTTTAAGAACTTCTATTATTAATTTAATATTTATCTAATAAAAATTCATTCTAGCGCTTGTATTGGCTTAAAAAGCGAGCCATTTTTTCTTGTAGTTCAGTCAATTCATCAACACGTGGTAAGTAAACAATTCTAAAATGGTCAGCGGTATTCATATTAAATCCTCTACCGTGTGTTAGTAATACTTTTTCTTGTTTTAAGAAATTAAGCACAAACTCTTCATCATTATCAATACGGTACATATCTGTATCAATTTTAGGGAAAAGATACAGTCCAGCATTTGGTTTTACAGCAGATAAACCAGGTATTTCATTAATTGCTTTATGGATATAATTACGTTGCTCGTAGATACGACCTCCTGGCAACAACATACTATCAATAGATTGCTGTCCGCCTAACGATGTTTGAATAACCTGTTGAGCAAGAACATTTGAACACAGCCTCATGTTAGCTAACATATTCAAACCTTCAATATAACCTTTAACATGTTGTCGCGGACCAGACAATACCATCCAACCAACGCGGAAACCACAGATGCGATGTGATTTAGATAAGCCAGATAAAGTAACTGTAAAAATATCCTCTGCAATAGAAGCAATTGGGATATGCTCCATTCCATCCATAACTAAACGGTCATAAACCTCGTCTGAAAAAATAATCAAGTCATTTTGTCTAGCGATATCCACAATCTCTTGCAGAATTTCACGCGGATAGACTGCTCCAGTTGGATTATTTGGATTAATGAGGACAATTGCTTTTGTTTTGGATGTGATTTTTGATTTGATATCATCAATATCAGGATACCAATTAGCTTCCTCATCACAAATATAATGCACAGCATTTCCACCAGCAAGGCTAACACAAGCTGTCCATAACGGGTAATCTGGCATTGGAACTAGAACCTCGTCATCATTATCAAGCAAAGCTTGCATTGACATAGAGATTCCCTCACTAACACCATTAACAATGTATATATCATCCATGTCAACATGGATGTTTTGTAACTGGTAATACTGCATAACAGCCTTACGAGCTGAAAAAATACCTTTCGAATCAGAGTAACCTTCTGATTCACGCGCATTCGTAATTAAATCACGAATGACTTCATCTGGCGCTTCGAAGCCAAAGGCAGCTGGATTTCCAGTATTTAACCGCAATATCTTTTCACCATTTGCCCTCATGCGGTCCGCCTCTTCTAAAACAGGGCCTCTAATATCATAAGCCACATGTTCCAGCTTCATTGATTTATCAAATATCTTCATAAAAATACCTCGTATCTTCCATTATAAAACAAATATTCTCAAAATTGAAACATTTACTGCGGTTTATCAAGCGATTAAGTTAATATTAAGCTATTTCAGAAAACTAACATAAAACGCTTTCATTTTTCTAGAAAAAACGTTATAATATAGCTATAAAATGAATAACCAACATATCTAACTTACTCATCACTCACTCCTTCTGATAAGATGGCTAGTTGAGTGCAAGAGGTTATCTCTTTTGGTTATATTTAGAGGAGGACAGGCTTATGTCACAAAAATATGAACGCATCCTTGTCGCTATTGATGGATCAACAGAATCTGAACTTGCTTTTGAAAAGGCAGTTAACGTTGCTCTTCGCAATGATTCTGAATTAATCTTGACACATGTTATAGATACACGTGCTCTACAAAGCTTTGCGACATTTGATACTTATATCTATGAAAAATTAGAAAAAGAAGCAAAAGATGTCCTTGAGGAATATGAAAAACAAGCTCGTGAAAAAGGAGCAGATAAAGTTAGACAAGTCATTGAATTTGGTAATCCCAAAACATTACTTGCACATGATATTCCAGAAAAAGAAAAAGTAGACTTGATTATGGTTGGTGCAACAGGTCTTAATACCTTTGAACGTTTCCTTATCGGATCTTCCTCAGAATACATCCTTCGTCACGCTAAAGTAGATTTACTCATTGTACGTGACCCTAATAAGACAATGTAAATTTAAATACGCTCACTTTCTAAAATATCCTGAGTTATATTAACTCAGGATATTTTTATTTTCGATTTAAGGATTTCTGAATTTGGCTATCTAATTCACGTCGAATTGATGGCTCAGGAGCGAAATGTTCTTCCCAGTCGTCTGGTTTTAAAATTTTATGAGTAACAGGATCAAAATGAGGTTTGCCATCTGGAAAGATTTTACCCATATTGGCCTCATGTACTGTATCAAAAAGAGGTTTTGGGTCGACTCCCATAAGAACAAAGGAGCCATAAGTCAGGTAAAGTAAATCTGTTAAGGCATCCACTTCTCCCACTAATGGTGTTTCTGGATGGTCTTTAGAAATAACCTTATCTCTTGCTTTATCAATAGCTAAGTGTAAATTACGGATAGATTGGTCAAATACTTTTTGGTTACCTTGACTAGCAGCATACAAGAACTCAACGATTTCTTCTACTTTAAAGTCCGACCTAAAACCAGCTTCCTTACTGTCATATAAGCGTGGCGTTTCAATAGTTTCACCATCCATTAATAGATGGAAGGATTTTACTTTATTGAAATTCTCGTCACGACTACTGAATGTTTTTTCAATCTCAAATTGAATAAGTCCATAATGGGCTAATGCCTTAGAGATACCATCATCATTATTGTCAGCAGTTGTATAACGTGCATTTTCTTTCACTTGCTGACTAGCGTTCCCCATGGCAACACCAATGCCAACTTGAGATAACATCTCAATATCATTATCAGAATCTCCAAATGCTATCACTTCTGATAAATCAAAACCATAGCGTTGACCAACACGTTCAATTCCCTTAACTTTTGACTGCCCTTCAGAAATGACATCCATTGAGTAAGGACTGCTTCTTGTCAATTTAACACGAGGAAATTGTTTTTGAATTCGCTCTGATTCGCCCTCTGTTGCAACTAAAACGACCTGATAAATAGGTTCTCGTAAGATAACCATGAGGCTATCAATATTTTGAGGTTTAATCCGACGAATAAAATGCTTAAAGCTTCGTTCAATCGCTTTTGCCCATTTTCTCGGAACAAGGCTAGATACAATCTGCCCCAAACGGCTAGTTCCTAGACCAATAATACCTGAACCGAGTAATCCCGAGGCTGTTCCTAATGAAATTTCTCTTCTTCTTGCTCCAGCATAACGAATCAGACGATAGACAGTTGTCTTAGATAATTGATTGGTATAAATAATTTCACTTCTACTATAGATATATTGACCATTATAGGTTACAGCAAAATCTAAACCAAGGTTTTCTAAAAAAGGTTGTACAAAACTAGGACCTCGCCCCGTTGCTAAACCGACTAGTATTCCTTGGTCTTTCAAATTTCGAATTGCTTTAATTGTTGACTTTTGTACATTCTTACGATCATTAAGAAGTGTACCATCAATATCAAAAAATACTGCCTTAATTGCCACTGGGTCAACATCCCCTCTTTTTTATGATAAAATAAATTATATCACAACTTGAAAGAAGTATAAAATCAATGAAAAAAATCCTTGTTCTACACACAGGTGGAACGATTTCCATGAATGCTAACGAGAAGGGACAGGTCATGTCCAGCGCCGATAACCCAATGAAATACGTTGATTTATCATTAGATGACCTTGATTTGACTGTTGTAGATTTTCTAAATCTTCCCAGTCCCCAAATCACCCCTCATCATATGCTTGATATCTATCACTATCTGAAACAACATGCCAGTAATTTTGATGGTGTTGTCATTACGCATGGGACTGACACCTTAGAAGAAACAGCATATTTTTTAGACACAATGATACTCCCTAAAATCCCAATCATCATTACCGGTGCTATGAGAAGCACAAATGAACTTGGTAGCGATGGCGTTTATAATTACCTATCAGCCCTCCGTGTCGCTAATAGTACTAAAGCTGCCGACAAAGGGGTGCTAGTTGTCATGAATGATGAGATACATGCTGCTAAATATGTCACAAAAACACATACAACAAACGTTTCAACCTTCCAAACCCCTACACATGGACCCCTTGGGATTATTATGAAACAAGACCTGCTTTTCTTTAAAGCAACTGAAGAGAGAGTTCGTTTTGATTTAGATAAAATTACAGGAACTGTTCCTATCGTGAAAGCATATGCTGGCATGGGTGATAGTGGTATCATTAGCTTTTTAAATTCTCAAAATATTAGCGGATTAGTTATTGAAGCACTCGGTGCAGGGAATATGCCCCCAAAAGCTGCACAAGAAATCGAAGAATTAATTGAGCAAGGTGTCCCTGTTGTTCTAGTGTCTCGCTGTTTTAACGGTATTGCTGAGCCGGTTTACGGATATGAAGGTGGCGGAGCAAGATTACAAGAATCTGGTGTCATGTTTGTTAAAGAACTAAACGCTCCCAAAGCCAGACTCAAATTACTCATTGCACTCAATGCAGGTCTCACAGGGCAAAATCTAAAAGACTATATTGAAGGTTGATAAAAAACTCTAGAAATATTTCTAGAGTTTTTTATTAATTTTCAGTTTGTAATACTCTCTCAACACTGCTAATAGGCATTTCTTGATTCGTTATTAATTGAAATGCTTCTGCTCCTTGATAAATCAGCATCCCTAGACCATTATAAGCATGTTTCACTCCATTTTGTCTAACAAATCGTAACAATGCTGTTTCTTTAGGCTTGTAAACCAAGTCGACAACTACTAAATTCGGTGTTAAAATTTCTGGATCGTTAATTAAACTATAATTATCTAATGGCTTCATTCCTAAACTAGTAGCATCAATATAAAAATGACTAGTTCTAATAGCGTCTTTAAATGCTGTCTTATTTTCTAGATAATCAACGACTACCTTTATTTGAAACTGTTTTTTAATTTTATCTGATAAGTCAATGACCTTATCGTAATTTGAGCTGTTACGATTAAATAATCTAATTTCCGCAACTCCCTCCATAGCTGCTTGAACTGCAACTGCTTTACCTGAACCACCAATACCAGCTATTGTAATTATTTTATTTTTAGCACTGAAACCTTGAGCTGCTAAAGCTTTAAAACAACCAATACCATCTGTCATATGGCCTACTAAACGTCCGGTTCCACCTTGATTAACGATAGTATTTACAGCACCCACTAATTTAGCTTGAGGAGATAAATCATCTAGCAAAGGGATAACACTCTGTTTAAATGGCATTGAAACATTAACACCACGAATACCCAATGCCCTGACACCTCGAACAGCTTCTGTTAATTTACCCTCTTCTACTTCAAATGTCAGATAGGCATAATTCATGTTTTTTTCTTGAAAAGAGGTATTCCACATTAACGGGGATAGAGAGTGGCGTGCAGGATTGGCAATTAGACCAGTTAGTAAAGTTTCCCCATTTAATGAATTCATTGTATAACCTTCTTTCTTAACAATTTATTTCAGTTCATTTTACCAAAAACTGACTCAATTAAAAAGAGAGTATGTAATTTATACTCTCTCCCTTAGTTTAAGGCAATATATTACCTGCACTACGGTAAATATCATACCTTTCTTCACGGGTTAAAGCGATATCATTAGCCTTATCAATTGCCTTTAAACGAGATGGATTCATTGAACCAACAATCGCCTGTATTTTGGCAGGATGACGTAAAATCCATGCAATCACAATAGCTTCGCTGCTAACATTGTAGTTTTTTGCCAGTTTAGCTATGGTTTCATTTAATTCCTTATAATCCGGATGATTAACAAATAAACCACGAGATAAATCAATTTGAAATGGAGACCAAGCTTGAATGGTAACTCTTTTAAGACGACAATAATCAACAATGCCATCATCATGTTCAATTGAAGCTTTATTTAACATGTTAACATTTAACCCTGCATCAAACATTGGTGTATGTGCTGGCGATAATTGAAGTTGATTCACTGCTAAGGGCTCGTCAAGGTAGGATTGTAACAATTCCATTTGAAACCGGTTTTGATTGCTAACACCAAAGTGTTTTACTTTACCTTCTGCCCTCAGTTTGGAAAATGCTTCTGCTACTTCTTCAGGCTCAACTAATACATCTGGACGATGAAGAATGAGAAAATCTAAATATTCTGTCCCTAATCTTTCTAAAATACCATCTACTGATGATAAAATATACTCTTTAGAAAAATCAAAGTAACCTTCTCGTATCCCACATTTAGATTGAATAATCATTTTGTCACGATTGACATTTAAATGTTTGATTGCATCTCGAAAGCGTAATTCAGATAGCCCTCCCCCATAAATATCAGCATGATCAAAAAAATTAATACCCAAATCTAATGCTGTTCCAACTACTTCTTCAGCTTGTTTTCCTTCCAAGTCACCCATTCTCATACAACCTAAAGCAATTCGAGTTGCTTGAATGCCTGTTTGTCCAATGTTTTGTAACATATGCACCCCATTCTAATCTGTTTGTATTAACAGAAAGATTAATCAATTCATTATAACAAAATTTCTATGAAAAGGCTTACTATTACAAATGCAAAAAG
>NZ_GL636070.1:525094-544263 GCF_000186445.1 Streptococcus agalactiae ATCC 13813 | reverse complement strand
TGCAAAAAGCTGAGTAAATTTAACTCAACTTTTTTTCTGATACTCATTATTGACTAAATAAGTCGGTAAGAAAAATCTATTCTGAAAAGTACTATTATAAATTACAGTAATCGTTATTGTCATAACATACCTCCACTTCTGTGATAGGAATATCATATGACATCAAGCTTAAACTGAGCTTAGCACAGCCTTAATAGAAGCTTAATCAAAATCTGAATGTTGGCGTAAATTATCTAGAATAAGTCCCCATTCTGTATTTTCTTTCCAATTATTATCTTTGACAATATCACTAGCAACACGTCTGGCTTCTTCTAAAATAGGATAATCCTCAACGATATCAGCTACTTGAAATTCTGGAATTCCAGACTGACGAGTACCAAAGATTTCACCAGAACCACGCATTTTTAAATCCGACTCAGCTAAAACGAAACCATCTGTCGTTTCTGTCATGATTGTCATTCGTTTTTTCCCCGAATCAGTTTTGGGATTAGCCACTAAAACAGCGTATGATTGTTTATATCCACGACCAACACGCCCACGAAGTTGATGTAACTGACTTAATCCAAAACGATCGGCATCCATAATAATCATGATCGTTGCATTTGGGACATTTACCCCTACTTCAATAACTGTTGTGGATACTAAAATATGACTTTTTTTATCCTTGAAATCTTGCATTATAGCATCTTTTTCATCATTTTTCATACGTCCATGTACAAGAGCGACCTTAGCAATTCCTTCAAAATAAGTAGATAATTCAGCATGCAATGCTACTGCATTCTTTAAATCTAAAGCTTCTGATTCTTCAATCAACGGTGAAATGACATACACTTGAGCATCTTTTTGCAATTCACCTTTTACCCATTCCAACACAGTACCTAGCTGCTCGTGTTTCACCCAGCGTGTAATAATAGGTTTACGACCGGCAGGTAATTCATCAATAATAGAAACATCCATTTCTCCAAAAGCTGTGATTGCTAGAGTTCGGGGAATTGGGGTGGCTGTCATCATTAAAACATCAGGATTTTCTCCCTTTTCACGGAAAATTCTACGCTGTTTAACACCAAAACGATGTTGCTCGTCTGTAATTACAAGCCCCAGTTTATGGTACTGTACCGAGTCTTGGATAAGAGCATGAGTTCCTACAATCATATCAACCGAGCCATTTGCAATAGCTGCTAAAACCGTAAGCTTGACAGCTGCTTTCATACCCGAAGTTAATATAGCGATTGATAAATCTGGAAATAACTCTTGCAGACTAATGTAGTGTTGTTCAGCTAGGATTTCCGTTGGAACCATCAAAGCCGATTGAAAACCTGCTGTATAAGCTGCATACATTGATAGACCAGCAATGACTGTCTTTCCTGATCCTACATCTCCTTGCAATAAACGATTCATATGAGCTCCCGATGACATATCAGATAATATTTCATCTAAAGAGCGCTTTTGAGCATTCGTTAGAATAAAAGGTAAAGAGGAAATCTTTGTCTCCATAGCACGTTTACTATAAAGAATAGGCAAACCATTTGTTTCAGATTTATTTTCGGCTTTCAAAACTTGAAGGTTCATTTGAAAGTAAAATAATTCTTCAAATTTAATCCGACGGAGCGCTTGCTTATACTCTGTGATATCTTTCGGGAAATGCATAGCTAAACAAGCCCGACTACGACCCATCAATCGGTATTTTTCCAATAAAGTAGCTGGTAAATTTTCCTTCAATTCCAAATGCGCATTGATTTCAAAAGCTGACTTAATAGCTTTAATCAAAGTAGACTGTGAAATTCCCTGAGCTACGCGATAAACAGGTTGCATGTCATCTTCAACTTGAGCTAAAACCTTCATCCCAGTAATAGCTGATTTAGTTGCATCCCATTTACCAAAGACAGCTACCTCTTGACCAAGTTCTATTTTATCAGCTAAATAGGGTTGATTAAAAAAACTAATATTTAAGACAGCTTCCCCTTGACGCAATTTGAAACTCAAACGGTTACGTTTAAAACCATAATATTGTACATTAGCTGGAGTAACGACTAAGCCTGTAATGACTGCTTTTTCACCATCCACTAAATCAAAAACAGATTTTGATTTAAAATCTTCATAGCGAAACGGATAATAAAGAAGTAAATCTTCTACTGTATAAATATCTAATTTCTGAAATTTTTCTGCTGATTTTGGTCCAAATCCCTTAAGATTAGAAATTGGTGATTGTAATAGCATAAGATTCTCCTTCTAATATCTTTTATTATACTAAAAGATCACCAAAAAGGCGCCTCAAGAGCGCCTTTATTATGTCTAATTATTTATGGCCAATAACATAAGTTAATTGTGCAGCTTGTGCTGAACTAAAAGTACGGTAAGAGACAATACCACGTCCCATTGCATTAGATTCTGAAATGAGAACTGAACCATCTTTTTTAACTTCTTCAACAATAGCTACGTGACCGTAAGTGCCATCAGCACCAGCTTGTCCTGGTGAAAATGATACAGCATAGCCTACTTTTGGTGAATGTGTTGTTTCAAAACCAGCCTTATGTTGCCAATCTCCACCATTACCCATAAATGGATCAAATGTATAACCTAACTCTTTAGCGCGGTTAAAGACATACCATGTGCATTCACCCCATGGATAAGTTGATGCAATATAGCTAGCTGTGTTAACTGCTGTTGATAAACTAAAACCACTTGGTAAATCTGCTAAACTTGCTGTCGATAAAGCTTTCAAGGCAGCAGGAATTTCTGGTGTCCCTCCATGTTGATCAATCCAGCGGTCTAAATCTTCCATAATCTGGGCACGACGTTTACCAGTTCCAGAGTTATCTGTATAATAAACACCACCCTCAGTAACTGTATTAAGTTGTCCAGAAGATAATTTCTGTGCTTTCAAATCTTGGATTTCAAAGCTAGAGTTGTTGTTTTTAATAATTGTATTTTTTGTCAACAACATAATTGCTTCTTCATCATTATAAGCACTAGCATGGCTAGAGTCATGATCAAAGGCACCATAACCAAACATATTAGCACCTGGCATCTTAGCCACTCCTTGAGTTCCCAATGAACTTTCAAGGACAGCAATAGCTACAATAGCACGGACATCTAAACCACTATCTTTTTCCCATTGTAATAACTTAGCACCATTGATACGTTTAGAATCATATTGAATCCCTAAAGATTTTAAGTACCCATCTAATTGTTCAGCTTTGATACCGTAACGATGTGACAATAAATAGTGAGAGTAGGCATCCTGACCAGACCAGTGTTCTACGTAGAATGGCGTTGCTGTCACTGGTGAAATCGGTGTTGATAATAAGTTATCATCAAAGGATAAAGCAGGAACAGAAGCATTCTGATTTGTCTGAACACTTTCTATCTGAGACGGAGCGGGAGTTATTTTAGACTCTACTAATGGTAAGGTAGGCTCAGGTTTTAATTCAGTCTTTGTTGATTGACCTGTCTTACTGTCTGCTTGACTACTGTTTGTAGTATTAGTGCTAGGAGTAGATGCTGTTGAAGCAGAATCAGATGTTTTAGCATCTTCGTTGGAAGAAGATTGATGTGATAAACTTGATGATGATTCATTGCTTGATGATGTCTCTGTCGTACCAACCTCTGTTTTTTCTGTTGAGATACTTCCTTCGGCTGAAGGTGAAGCAGTTTCTGAATCTGTAGGTTGTGTTTTTTCCTGTTTCTCTGCTTCAGAAGAACTTTCTGTTGATGCTGTTGCCATTGTCAGGCTTGTTTCTGGATTAATAGTTTCTGCTAAGGTCACTAAAGGTGATGATAGCGATAAGACTAAAGTGGATAACAGCAAAGTTGCCATTACTTTTTGTTTTGACATATACTAATGATTTCCTTCTATAAAAATTGTCACTGATTAGTCTAACATATTTTTAAATTTTTTAAAACAGTTAACTACTGTGTCATTTGTTTTTAATAATATCTCGGAATACGATCGCTTAAAAGACAAAGTACTTCATAATTAATCGTCTGTCTTTTTTGAGCGACGTCCGTAGTTGTAATGTTACAGCTACCTTGTTGACCAATCAAGGTTACTTTAGTTCCGATAGTATATTTTTGAGGTAAACGGATAGTCATTTGATCCATCGAGACACGCCCAATAATTTCACAAAGTTCTCCATTTACTATAACTGAAAATCCTTGCATATCTCGTGTCCATCCATCAGCGTAGCCAATCGGTACTGTTCCAACAAATTCGTCTCCAGTAACTTGATAGGTTGCGCCATAGCCAACTTGAGAACCATCGTGTAGTTGTTTAACATGTACTAGCTCAGACTCTAAACTTAAAGCAGGTTTTATAGGGTAAGGTAAATCTAAATCAGTCCCACTTGGATTTAAGCCGTACATAACAACACCCAATCTAACGGCATTAAAAATTGTCTCACTATGCCAAAGGCTTGTAGCAGAATTACTAGCATGAACAAGGTCCGGACAATTATCTAATCCTGAAATAAAGTCTTTAAAAAAAGTAAGTTGTTGATTGAAGTTACAGTTATCGGCTTCATCAGCTGTTGCAAAATGGGTGAAAACCCCCTTGACAGAGGCACCACTTTCCCCCAATTCAGAAATTAGCTTATTTCCTTCATCTAACTGGCGAACACCTATACGTCCCATTCCACTATCAACTTTGATATGTACTTCTAGACCAGATAAATCTACTGCTGATGTCTGACATAAACGTAACCACTCCAAGCTAGCAACTGTTAGAGTAATATTTTCATTTTTGGCTAGTATAACCTGCTCAGGCATAACAACACCTAATACCAATATCATTTTTACAATTCCTGCTTGACGTAGCTCAATAGCCTCATCTAAATTGGATACACAAAAACCATCTACAACAGACTCAATGTATTTTGAAACTTCAACAGCACCATGCCCATAAGCATTAGCCTTAACTACAGCAAATGTTTTTTTATCACTTGGAATGTGCTCTTGTACAGATTTAACGTTATTTGCAATCGCCTCTAAATCTATCAAGGCTCTGGTTGGTCTATGATAACTTGAAATCATTTTTCTTCCTCCAAAATAACACTAGCTTGTGCATAATTACCACTATGAGATATTGAAACAAAAGATTTCCCATTAAACGGTTCTTTTGTAATCAAAGGCGCTCCTTTATCATCCGATAAAATTTCGATATCATGAAAATTAACTTTCCCAATTCCTGTTCCAAGTGCTTTGCTATAAGCCTCTTTTGCTGCCCATCGCCCTGTTAAAAAAGACATCTGACGCTTGGGATTGGAAATTCCTTTAAAAAGAAGCAATTCTTGTTCGGTCAAAACGCGTTCTGCAAAACGTTGATTACGCTCATATGCTTTGGTAATCGCCTCTATCTCTTGTAAATCAATTCCGTGTCCAACAATCATGTGTAACTCCTATAAGTTCGATACTTACAAACTATTGTAAATATCTCTAATTAGCATTTCTGTTTTATCCCAACCTAGACATGGATCTGTGATAGACTTACCAAAAACGTCTGGTTTATCTTGTCTTCCATCTTCTAAATAAGATTCTATCAAAAAACCACGAACATAGTTTCTAATTTTAGTATGCCACTGTCGGTCTGCAAGTACTGATTTCGCAATGCGAATTTGTTCTAAAAATTGCTTACCTGAATTGTCATGATTTGTATCAACAACAATAAAGGGATTTTGCAAATCAGTCTCTTCATAATGAGTAATAGTTTCTAAAAGGTTTTCATAATGATAATTAGGGATACTTCGATAGTCGGCATTATGATATCCTCTCAAAATAACATGTGACAGCAAATTACCATCTGTTCTAACTTGCTTATTTTGATAGAATAATTCCTGTTGATTTTGTGCTGCATAGACCGCATTAAACATGACTCTTAAATTACCAGACGTTGGATTTTTCATCCCTACTGGTGCATCTATACCTGAAGATATAAAACGGTGACCCTGATCTTCCACTGAACGCGCACCAATAGCATAGTAAGAAACTAAATCATCCATCACTGATAGCATCTCTGGATAAAGTAATTCATCAGCTGTCAGGAGTCCAGTCTCTCTGATGATATCATAGTGCATCTTACGTGCTTGAAAAAAAGCTCCTAGTTTGTCAGAATGGTGAACTAAGCCTTTATAACCATCACCATTCGTTCTTGGCTTAGCGGTATAAACTCTCATAACCAAAAACATTTTATCTTTAAAGGCAGCTTCCAATTTAGCTAAACGCTTTGCATAAGTTAGCACCGCCTTTGGATTATCCGCAGAACAAGGACCTACTATTACTAGAAACCGCTGATCCTCACCTTTTATGATATTTTTTAACTCTTCTTCTTTGGCTAATTTTTTTTGGCTAACTTCTAGATCTAAGCTAGTTTTCTGCTTCAATATTTCAATATTAATTTTATCACTTAACTGATGAAATCCCATGTTTTTTCCTAATACAACCTAAGTCTATTAATAAGCTCTGCTATACAATATAGTCGTCATACTATTAGACAAGTAATGATAAAACAGTCTTCTCAGACTGTTTTATTTTTATTTTAAAATCATTGTTATTGTAAACATCTCAGACCATGACAATTTTTAAATTTCATGCCAGAGCCACAAGGACATTTATCATTACGTTTAATTCCTTGGTACTCTGGTGATTCATTATTCATAGGTACATGTTGTGCCGAGATATTTTGCTCTGCTGTTGTCGTAGCATGTTGAGAAGCACGTTCACGCTCTTGTTCATGAATTTGAGCTTTCATCAATGTACGTGTCACATCAAACTCAATCGAACCAATCATATCTTGGAACATACGGAAACCTTCTGATTGATACTCAACGATTGGGTTATTTTGAGCATAACCACGAAGTCCAACGGAGTTACGTAATTGATCTAAGGCATCAATATGCTCTGTCCATTGATTATCCACTACCATCAAGATTAAGACTTTTTGGAATTCGATAATAGCTTCTGGATCTTTTAATTTAGTAATTTGTTGCTCATAAACAGCTAAGGCACGTTCATAAAGAAGTTCTTTAATTTCAGCCTCTTTTAGACCACGAAGTTCTGAAACTGTGATAGCTTCTTCATCTAATAACGCCGATCTTGCAAAATTAACAATAGCTTCTGCTGCAGTATTTTTATCGCTTCTGCTATGTGCATCAACTGCTCTTTTAATCGTACGTTTAATCATCCCTTTGAGCTCTGGTCCTAAATCACGCTCAGCAGTAATCACTTCTCTACGGTTAGCATAAATAATCTCACGTTGTTCACGCATAACATCATCGTATTGCAAGACTTGTTTACGTGTGTCATAGTTATTACCTTCAACGCGGCGTTGAGCTGATTCAACTTGTCGTGTCAACATTTTTGATTTAATAACTGTATCATCTTCAGCTAAATTCATTCGCTCAAGAACCACTTTAATACGATCTGTACCAAAGCGACGCATCAAATCATCTTCTAACGAAAGGTAGAATTGTGATTCACCTGGATCTCCTTGACGACCCGAACGACCACGAAGCTGGTTATCAATACGACGGCTTTCATGACGCTCTGTACCAATAACACATAAACCACCAAGTTCACGAACCCCTTCACCAAGCTTGATATCAGTACCACGACCAGCCATGTTGGTTGCGATTGTAACAGCACCACGTTGCCCAGCATTCATAATGATTTGAGCTTCTTTAAAGTGATTTTTAGCATTCAAAACTTCATGTGGTACTCCAGCAGCAATTAATTTTCTAGAAATTAAGTCTGACGTTTCAACAGCTACTGTACCAACCAGTACAGGTTGTCCTTGTTCATAACGTTCTTTGACATCTGCTACCACCGCTCTAAATTTAGAGTCAAGAGTTGGATAAAGTAGATCTGAATGATCTATACGTTGAACAGGACGATTTGTTGGGATAGGAATAACGCGCATATTATAAATTTCACGAAACTCTTCTTCCTCAGTCTTACCAGTACCAGTCATTCCTGCTAATTTATGGTACATACGGAACATATTTTGGTAAGTAATTGAAGCGCTAGTTTTTGATTCTTCTTGGATTGGCACTGACTCTTTTGCTTCAATAGCTTGGTGTAAGCCATCTGAGAAACGACGTCCTTCCATCGTACGACCGGTAAATTGGTCCACAATTAAAATCTCTTGTTCTTCACTAACCACATAATCAATATTTAACAACATAATATAGTTAGCTCGAAGAGCGTTATCAATGTAGTGAGTTAAGGCAACATTTTCGAGATCATACAAGTTATTTAGATGGAAATAGTTTTCAGCCTTGTCAATACCTGTATCTGATAAACCAATTGTTTTTGTTGGAACATCAATGATATAATCATCGCTATTAAGCGTTTTTACAAACATGTCCGCACGTGTATACAGTTGGTTCATCTCAGAGCTTACAGGACCTGAAACAATCAATGGCGTCCTAGCTTCATCGATTAATACAGAGTCAACCTCATCAACCAAAGCATAGTTGAGTGGGCGTTGCACCATATCTTCTTGGCGAACAACCATATTGTCTCGAAGGTAGTCAAATCCGACTTCTGCGTTAGTTGAGTATGTGATATCACAATTGTAAGCTTCGCGTTTTTCAAATGGTGACTTAGCTGCTAAGTTAATCCCTACAGATAATCCAAGCCAACTATAAACCTCACCCATTTCGGTCGCATCACGTGTTGATAAGTACTCATTAACAGTAATAACATGAACACCTAATCCTGAGATAGCATTTAGATAAACAGGCATTGTCGCTGTTAAAGTTTTTCCCTCACCAGTACGCATTTCTGGAATATCACCATGGTGAAGAACGATACCACCCATAATTTGGACGTGGTATGGGTATAAACCTAATACACGTTTAGAAGCTTCACGAACTACCGCAAACGCTTCCGGTAACAATTGATCTAAAGTTTCACCATTTTGATAACGTTCTTTAAATTCTGGAGTTTTTGCTTGTAAAGCTTCATCTGATAACGCAGCCATATGATCTGCGTAAGAGTCAACTTTCTTAGCTATTTTATCTAATTTTTTTAATTCACCCTTGTCATTTTCAATAACAGTGCGTAGAATATTTGCCATTCTAATTCCTTTCGATACTCTTATCACCACATTTTACCATAAATAATGTTGTCTTTCAATAAATGGTCGTTTTAATCGAGATTAAAAAGAGTGGTGTCCCCACTCTCATTATTTTTTAACATGACTTGCTATAATTTCTAACTGTCCATCAATATCCCATTTGACAACGTCATTTGGCAAGATAAAGTGGTCACCTTTTTTAAGTGTATAAACTTTGTTATCTACTGTAATGTGACCCGCTCCGTCTAAGACACTAACCAAAAGGTAGGGTGCAAATTGTTTAAAGTTGGTAACACCAGAAATTTCCCATTTATAAACTGTAAAGAAATCATTTGAAACTAATAAAGTTGAAGATAGATGTTTTAACTTCATATTGGCAAGAACAGTATTGGCAGGTTTACCAATCGTAAGAACATCTATTGATTGTTCAATGTGTAAATCACGTAATTTTCCTGAAACATCTGGACGATCAAAATCATAAACACGATAAGTAGTATCACTAGATTGCTGTGTTTCTAAAATTAATATCCCTTTACCTATAGCATGCATTGTCCCACTTGGAACGTAGTAAAAATCCCCTGATTTAACAGGAATTCGGGTTAAAAGATGCTCCCAATCTCCAGATTCAATCATTTGGCGAAGTTCTTCTTTAGTTTTAGCATTATGACCATAGATAATTTCAGATCCTTCATCAGCAGAAATAATATACCAACATTCTGTTTTACCAAGTTCACCTTCATGTTTAAGAGCATAAGCATCATCCGGATGAACCTGTACACTAAGCCAGTCATTAGCATCTAAGATTTTAGTTAGTAAAGGAAAGACAGTATCATCAGGGTCGCCAAATAAGCTTTTTTCACCTTGATACAGCTTATCTAAAAAACAACCTTTAAAGCGACCATTCTTAACTCTTGAGACACCATTAGGATGAGCTGAAATAGCCCAATATTCTCCTGTTGTTTCACTTGGAATATCATAGCCAAATTCGTCCCTTAACTTTGTTCCACCCCAGATTTTATCGTGCATGCTTGCTTCTAAAAATAATGGTTCCGACATAAGAATCCCCTATCTTTTGTAAAATTCAAGCCTATTATAGCATTTTATCCATCATATCGCTTACTTTTTTTAATCTTTTATTTGCTAACTAAACTAAGTAGTGGCTTAAGGGTTTTATTAACCTTTTGATATTTTTTTTGCTAAAGCAAAATTTCCTAACGTTGCAGAACCATTTTCTTCTATAGCTGGTGTCACAATATAATCAGACAAATCGGGAACTGGTAAATACCCATTTAATAAAGTTACAAATGTCTGGCGAACACGTCTTAACATGTGTTCTTGTGCCATGACGCCTCCACCAAATACAATGACTTGTGGACGATATAATACAGTTGCTTGTATTGCAGCCTGAGCAATATAATAGGCTTGAACATCCCAAACCATTGAATTTTCTTCAATCAATTCACCACGAATACCAGTCCTAGCTTCTAGAGTTTGACCAGATGCCAAACCTTCTAAACAGCTATTATGAAACGGACAGATACCTTTAAAATCATTTGCTTGGTCCTGCGGATGCATCGCCATATAAGTATGACCTGCTTCAGTATGACCAGTTCCTCCTATAAATTCACCCTTTTGTATAGCTCCTGCACCAATTCCTGTACCAATGGTGTAATAAACAAGTGAATCAATGTTGTTACGAGCTATAACTTCACCATAGGCAGAGCTATTAACATCTGTTGTGAAATAAAATGGAACATTGAAATCTTTAGAAATTAAGCCGAGTAAATTAACATTAGCCCAATGTAACTTTGGGGTCGTTGTGATATAACCGTATGTCTTTGATTTTTTATCAATATCAATGGGACCAAAAGAACCAATAGCAACTGCCTCTAACTTCTTTTCAAATCTTTTAAAGAAATCAACAGTCTTTTTAATCGTTTCTTGAGGCGTCGTTGTTGGAAATTGCATTTTTTCTACAACTTTTAATTCCTCATCACCAACTGCACAAACAAACTTTGTCCCACCTGCTTCAATACTACCATATAACTTTGTCATCTTTTTTCCTATCTATAATCTCTATCTCAAAGACAAAGGTTGGGATAATTATCCCAACCTTTAATCCTCACTTAACATCAATAATCATGTCACCTGTAGTAACAACACCGTCTTTTACCAATGGTATAACATCAGCAAAATCAGCTGTATTAGTCACAATAATCATAGCTGTATTATCCAGACCTGCTTCTGCAATCTTAGATGAATCAAAGGTGCCAAGAATATCACCTTTTTTCACTTTTTGGTCTGCCTTTACTTTAGAAGTAAACCCTGTGCCATTCATGGTGACAGTATCAATACCTATATGGATCAAAATTTCTGCACCTTTATCTGATTTGATACCGTAAGCATGACCTGTTTCAAAAGCAATTTGGACAAAACCATCAACAGGTGAGTAAATTGTATTACTGCTTGGTTTAATAGCAAGGCCATCTCCCATAATACCTGATGAAAAGACTGGGTCACTTACTGTATCAAGAGCAATAACCTGTCCATCAAGAGGGCTAACAATCGTTTCTGCCCTTAATTGGCTAGTTTGAGTAATTGTTGGATCGTCATCTGTTTCTTCAACCAAAGGACTAACTTCAGCTACTGCTTTTTCATCTTTATCTTCATATCCAAACATATAAGTTAATACAAAAGCCAAAGCCGTAGTTCCAATCACCATAATAAGGTACTTAACAATTTGACCATTTAAATAAAGTAATGTTCCTGGGATAATGGTAATACCAAAACCAGTTCCTGCTAATTTCAATATTGAAGCTAACCAGCCACCTGCTGCTCCTGCAATTAATCCCATAATAAATGGCTTACCAAAACGTAAGTTTACTCCAAATATAGCCGGTTCTGTAATACCAAGTCCAGCTGAAAGCGCTGCCGGAAAAGCGAGGGCTTTTAATTTTTTATTTTTTGTTTTAACACCAACTGCCAAAGTAGCACCTGCTTGTGCTGTCATAGCAGCTGTAATAATAGCATTAAATGGATCTTTCCCATCAGCAGCAATTAACTGAGCTTCAAGTAAATTAAAGATATGATGAACACCTGTAACAACGATTATCTGATGAACACCACCTAAAATAAGACCTGACAGGCCAAGAGGTAAATTAAGGACAAATTTTGTCCCTGCTAAAACATAGTTTTCAACTGAATGGAAAATAGGACCAATGATAAAAAGTGCTAAAATTGACATAACTGTAAAAGTTAGGAACGGCACTAATAGTAAATCAAGAACATCTGGGATTTTCTTATGCAACCATTTTTCAAGTTTAGCACCAAGTAAACCTACAAAGAATGCCGGCAATACTGAATTTTGATAACCAACTACTGGAATAAAGCCGAAAAATTTTATGGGATGGGCATCACCTGAGGCCACTGCCCAAGCGTTTGGAAGGGCAGAGTTGACCATCATCAATCCTAATACGAGACCGATAACAGGATTTCCACCAAAAACTCTAAAAGCTGACCAAGAAATCAAGGCAGGAAAAAAAGCAAAGGCCGTGTCAGTCAAAACGACAGTATAGGTATAAAAATTAGAAGTTGAAAATGCTTTTGAAGTCGTCCCAAATAAAGCTAAAACTGTATCATTATTAATCGCACCGCGAATCCCCATAAATAAACCAGTAGCAACAATGGCTGGCAACAATGGAACAAAAACATCACCGAAAGTACGAATAGCTCGTTGGAAAGCATTCCCTTGTTTAGCCGCTTCTGCCTTTTGATCAGAGGTTGACGAAGTTGGCAAACCTTGAGCTACTACTTCATCATAAATCTTATTAACAGTACCAGTTCCAAAAATAATTTGATATTGACCTGAATTGAAAAATGCTCCCTGAACTTTTTCGATATTTTCAACAGTATTTTTATCAATGACTGTCTCATCTTTTACCATAACGCGAAGACGAGTGGCACAGTGTGCTACGCTACGCACATTACTAGCACCACCAATCGCATTAATGACTTGTTTAGCAATTTCTGTATTTGAAGCCATCTATAAATCTCCTTTGATGTTTTGAAAGCGTTTCATTTTATTTACTCTAATATTCTAGCACGTCTCATAAATATACGTCAAGCGTTTGACATAAAATAATATTTTTCTCTATTAAGAGTTGATTTTAAAAGAGAAAACGTTTACTATATAGTTACTAGATATTAAGACAGTCAAGGAGTATCAAATGAATTTACCCACTGAAGTCCGCTATCGTCCTTATGATGAATGGACTGAAGAAGATAAGGAAAATATTGTAAAGAATGTCTCAAAATCCCCTTGGAGAGCAACTTATCACTTAGAAGCTAAAACAGGGCTTTTAAATGACCCAAATGGCTTCTCTTACTTTAATGGAAAATTCCATCTTTTTTATCAAAATTGGCCCTTTGGAGCTGCACATGGTTTAAAACAATGGGTACATACAGAATCAGATGATTTAGTTCATTTCAAAGAAACAGGAATCAAGCTTAAACCTGACCATGTCAATGATAGCCATGGTGCATACTCCGGTTCTGCATTAGCCATTGACGATAAGCTTTTTCTTTTTTATACTGGTAATGTCCGTGACATGAAATGGAACCGTGACCCCCGCCAAATTGGAGCATGGATGACAAGTGATGGCAAGATTACAAAATTTGATAAAGTCCTTATTTCACAACCAAATGATGTCACTGAGCATTTTCGTGACCCTCAGATTTTCAATTATGATAATCAATTCTATGCTGTTATCGGGGCACAAAATAGTAAAAAATGCGGATTCATTAAATTATATAAAGCACTTAATAATGACATCCATCATTGGGAGTTTGTGGGAGATTTAGATTTTGGTGGTACTGGATCTGAGTATATGATTGAATGTCCAAATATTATTTTTGTCAAAGGAAAACCTGTATTACTTTATAGTCCTCAAGGACTAGATAAAAACGAATTGGACTACCAAAACATTTATCCAAATACCTACAAAATCGGACAATATTTCGATGCTAACTCATCTAAGATAGTTGAACCATCCCCTATCTATAATTTAGATTATGGTTTTGAAGCCTATGCTACTCAAGGATTTAACACTTCTGATGGTCGTGCCTTTATCGTGAGTTGGACAGGCTTGCCAGATATTGATTATCCTAGCGACCAATTTGATTATCAAGGAGCTATGAGTTTAGTTAAAGAGTTAAGCATAAACAATGGGAACCTTTGTCAATATCCCGTTCCTGCTATGAAAAATCTTCGTCAACATCAAGCAGAATTTAAAACACAACTTCAAACTAACAACACCTATGAATTAGAATTACTGATTCCTAGAAATGATCTTTCTTCTTTTGTTCTCTTTGCTAATCCAAAAGGACAAGGACTATCCATTACTATTGATACTGCAAAGGGGAAAGTTATCGTTGACCGCTCACAAGCCGGACAGCAGTACGCCACAGAATTTGGTACTAGTCGCCAGTGTGACATTCCAAAAGATGCTACTAGTGTCAATGTTTTTATCGATAAGTCCATCTTTGAAATCTTTATAAATAAAGGAGAAAAAGTATTTACGGGACGAGTCTTTCCAGATGCAGAACAATCAGGGATTCAACTAAAAGAAGGACACGTTCATGGTAAATATTTTGAATTAAAATATTAATATGGTTGCAAAATTAACAGATGTTGCTGCACTTGCCGGTGTTAGCCCAACGACTGTATCACGCGTTATTAACAAAAAAGGCTATTTATCTCAAAAAACAGTCACCAAAGTCAATGAAGCCATGAGAACCCTTGGTTATAAACCTAATAATTTAGCACGTAGCTTACAGGGAAAGTCCGCTAAATTAATTGGACTCATTTTCCCCAACATCCGTAACATTTTTTACGCTGAATTAATTGAACACCTTGAAATTGAGTTGTTTAAGCATGGTTATAAAACTATCTTATGTAATAGTGAAAAGGATCCTATCAAAGAAAAAGAATACCTCGAAATGCTAGGAGCAAATCAAGTAGACGGTATCATTTCAAGTAGTCACAACCTAGGAATTGATGATTACGAGAAAGTTGAGGCTCCCATAGTAGCATTCGATAGAAATTTAGCTCCACACATCCCGATCGTCTCATCTGATAATTTCTTTGGAGGAAAAATGGCTGCTCAAACCCTTAAAAAACATGGCTGTCAAAAGATGATTATGATTACAGGGAATGATAATTCAGATTCTCCTACTGGACTTAGGCGGCTAGGTTTTTCCTATGAATCAAAGGAATCCAAAGTTATCACAGTCACAAATGGGCTATCTAACATGAGACGTGAGATGGAATTAAAATCAATTATCTCAACTCACAAACCAGATGGTATTTTTACATCAGACGACTTAACTGCTTTATTAGTGATCAAACTTATCAGCCAACTAGGGTTGTCCATTCCAGAAGATATCAAAGTGATTGGATATGATGGTACAAGTTTCATTCAAGATTACGTCCCACATCTAACCACTATTAAACAACCTATTCGAGAAATTGCGCAATTGATGGTTGAAATACTCCTAGCTAAGATTGAGGGGCAAAAGACAAATAAGGATTATATTTTACCAGTCAGTCTCATCCCTGGTAGTAGCGTTTAGGAAATCATATTTATAAAATAATTTTTAGCACCGATAGTTATTTTTCAAAGCAAATTAAAAATGTGGAAGAATCTTCTTCCACATTTTTAATTTTCATTTGTTATAAATTGGCTTAATAAACCATTGACAAATTTTGCTGACGTCTCATCTGAATATTTTTTAGCAATCTCGATAATCTCATTTAGAGCTACACGATCAGGCGTTTCATCAAAATATTTAATTTCATAGAGGCCTAAGCGTAAGAGAGATTTATCAACCAATGTTAGACGTTCTAAGCTCCATCCTGATTTTAAGTGACTAGAAATCAAAGTATCTAATTCATCTTTGTGATCTACAACACCATTAACAAGATTAAGTAAAAAGATTGGAACCTCTAAAACTTTGTCTTCAGATACTGTTTTATCATAACCATAAGCAAAGTGAGCCGCATCAATAAACTCTCCACCAGTTTCTAAGCTAAATAGTGTTTGAAAAGCACGTTCACGTAAATCACGTCTTGAATCTTTAAATACACTAGTCATCTAAGAAATCCTCATCAAACAATGACTTCAAGTCTGGTTTTGGTGTTTTCTCTGGAACAATACCTTCAACATGGATATTGACCGAAGAAATTTTTACTTCTGCCATGTCATATACAGCTGTTTTGACAGCTTGTTGAATAGCAATTGAAACTGCTGGTACATTTACACCATACTGCAAGTAAACATAAATATCTGCAGCTACTGTATCATCTTCTTCATTTTTAAGGTAGACACCTCTACCTAGAGATTTCTTACTAAGGCTATCCGTTACCGCTTTGTTACGTAACGAATGAACACCATCAACTTTAGTTGCAGCAATACCTGTAATTACCTCAAGTACACGTGGTGAAATGACAATTTCTCCAAGATTTTCAGTTGTCATAGCTTATCCTTTCTTTTAGTGTTTACTAAGGTTTTTCCTTAGTAGAGTAAATTCATCATGAATCTACTTAACACTTTTTTGAGAGTCATTAGGCGCGTGAAACGTAAGTTCCTTCTGCTGTATTGATTACTAACTTTTGTCCAGCTTCAATAAAATCTGGAACGTTAACAACAAGTCCTGTTTCCATAGTTGCAGGTTTTCCTGAACCAGTTACAGTAGCACCTTTGATTGATGGTTGAGTTTCAGCAACTGTCAATTCAACAGTTGTTGGAATTTGAACACCAATAACTTCTGTTCCATAGAATTGAATTTTTACTTCTGAGTTTTCAAGAATGTAGAGTAATTCATTTTCAATGTTAACAGTTGGAATTTCATATTGATCGTAAGTTTCATTATTCATGAAGTAAGCTGTATCATCCATTTTATAAAGGTATTGAGCAGGTACAGTTTCAATAATAGCTTGCTCAAATTTTTCTTCAGGACGGTAACTTGTATCAAAAGTTGAACCAGTACGAACATCACGCAATTTCATACGCATGATTGTGTTACCTTTACCTGGTTTGTGGTGGCTAGCTTCAAGAACACGGATTAATTTCCCATCAGCCGTTTCAAAAGTCATGCCTGCTTTAAGCTTACTTGCTTCAATCATTTATTAATACCTCTTTGTAAAAATTATTTATCAACTCATTTTATCACAAATAACCTGCTTTCTCAAATAGTTTATTGATTTGGTATATGTCTGATTTCTTGATAAATAAATAAAATCACCAAGAGGGCGTAAATAAGACTGAAGCACTTGACACTTTCCTCTTACTTCAGTTTTGATAACAGTTTTAATATTATACAGATATCTTGACTAAGATTGAAATACTGTTTAGGTGTTTTTAGTGGCTTTTTAGTAAATTTTGATAAAGGTAGTAAACTATAGTTGTCTTATTGAAACAGATAAAATAAATCACCTACGGAGCTATTCGTATGAAAATGTAGCTATTCTCGATATAAGTTTTAGATACGAACTTAATTTGCTCTATTGAAGCTGTAAAGGAAATCAGGGGGTGTTGGTGGACGTGCGCTAAGCTTTGGTACTGATTTTGGTGATACCAATCTTGCTTACTACATCAGGTAGCTCTCTGTTTTAGTGCCATATGCAATTGGAATAAGAGCTGTCATTGGTATTGAAGGAGCCCTAGTCCACTGATCATTGAATTACTAATTTAGGAGGTGGAATGATGAATTTTAATATGTCTCATTATAGAAAGTTACAACTATGTCGTTTTCTAATCGTACAGATACCTGCGCTGGCTTTATTAGCTATTCTTTTATACGGGATTTTCCTAAAGTACAGTCTATTTTCAAAAGTGTTTTTTCTTATCTTTTAGGGTTGAAATAGTTATCAATTTTGGGAAGTACATACCAGTTTACACCAACCACAATTTGTCGAGTAAAGAATTGTAATTTAGTAAAGCCTTTTTCGTTTTCTTCTGATAAGTGTATCATGACATCTATCAATAGCATATTCACACTAGTAGCATATTGATTTGTTTTTGAGTAGAATTTACTTTTTAGATTATTTCTATTCTACACTAGTCTTTCCCTTTGGAAGATTCTTTCCCTCTTTATTTTTCCATTTTTCAATGAGACGAGAAACTCTTTCTTCCTCCTCATCATGGTAACCTTCAAAAACAACCTCATCAATATCTTCTTGATTAAAATAGTAAACTTGTTCAAGATTTAAACCCTCAGGAAAAATTCCACCTAGGTAATCAAAATAAACTTCTTGTCCTTCTTGCTCAACAATTGCACCTCTATTTACAATAACTAATTTTTGATTGCCATCAATAAGATAGACAACACTCCCTACTGGTAATAACATACTTCAGTTCTCCCCAATATAATAATTTTTCCCATTTAACGATGGTTGAAACTCAATGAACTTTATAAAAAATAAACTGTTTGAAAAAATAAATCCAAATAAAAATAAGTTTGAAAAGTTTTCGTCCCACAATGCCATTCCCCATAGAACGATATAAGAAATTATGATTGATAATATTACTATAAATGGGCTCTTCCGTTTTTGATTATTATATTTCAAAAAACTAGATTTATATTTGGAAAGATCTAATGCTTTATTTCTCCGATTTAATATACATATAGCTAAAACAAGACTAAATATGCTCAATAAAATAAAAAGATAAAAATATTCTAATATTAAATGCGATCTTGTTAAGTATGCAATATTTATATTTTTTGGGAAAAATTGGAGTCTGTCAATAATCTTGTGTAAACACTCTAGCAAAGCTGATATTGTTAATATATTATGTACTTTAGCATCTTTAATAAATTTTTTTAACTGTCCAGGGAAAATTTCTAGCTCTTCATAATCATTTTTTCTTCTCATCAATTTTACTGTAAATCCTGAAACTAGTATCAATAAAGATAAATATACAATAGAAAATAAAATTGAAAAATTTGAAATTTCTAGATTTTCACTTATACTTTGAATTATTTTTCCAATAATAGTTGAAATAATAGGAGTTAGTAGCATTATACCTGTGCTATTTTTTTG
>NZ_GL636070.1:478417-523947 GCF_000186445.1 Streptococcus agalactiae ATCC 13813 | reverse complement strand
TTTTTTTAGATTAGATTTATATAATTTTTTCGTTTTCATATCATAATAAACAGCATTATCATAAAACCATCCTAAATTAATAAGATTATTTGTTTCTATTTCCGTTTTCAAATCTTGCTCCTTAATTATATAAAGTACCTAAACTATTATTAGTTGAAATGGACTTACCAATATTTTTGATAGTTTCTTGTCCATAATTGATGATATCATCTTTATAGTTATCATACACCCAATCAAATGCCATATTAGCATAAACTGGATTTACATCTATTGAGGTCAGCAACAATATCTTTTCTCTTTTTTGTAAATTATTTTTGCAATTCGAGATTCCCAGCAGTACTAATTTTAGATGTTGATAATAGATGGATCAGCTATTCTATTATCAACATCTAAAACTTTCTGTGAAAAATCATTAGGAATAATGACTATTAACTGGTGATCACCTTTTTTAGGCCATTTTCAGTAATCCCATGACTAACAATTGACCAATTTTGAGAATTATCTCGTTCAATATATTTAACATAACTGGCCCTTAGCTTAAACGATAAAACCTTCAAGGAAGATAGGCATATGCACTATCTTCCTCTTTACTCTTCCATCCCTAGTGTTACCTCTGGAACATCATGTTGAACATAAGCAACTCCTTTTGCTTCCATGAGTTCAATAGCAAATGGGTGTGGGCGATAATTAGCTTTATAAGTAATTTTCTTAACCCCTGCTTGCAAGAGCGCCTTGGTGCAATTGATACAAGGAAAATGCGTCACATAAATTTCTGTATTATTAGTAGAAATACCTTCTTTAGCACACTGAATAAGGGCATTCATCTCAGCATGAACAGTTCTAATACAGTGACCATCTTCCATATAATGTCCCACTTCGTTACAGTTATCTGTCTCAGAGACTCCTCCGTTATAACCTGTAGCAATGATGCGATTATTTTTGACTAAAACAGCTCCAACAAAAGCACGGTCACAGGTAGAACGTTTAGAAATCAACTCTGCATTTGCCATAAAATAATCTTCCCAAGAAAGTCTATTCATTCTATTTTCCTTTAAAGTACAATTAATTCTTTAGGTGCAGATGTCAATACTTCGCAACCTGTTTCCGTTATTAATAAATCATCTTCAATACGAACACCGTATTTATTATCGAGATATATTCCTGGCTCATCAGTCACTACCATCCCAGATGCAATCACTCCCTCTGACTTACCAAAATAAGGAATTTCATGAACATCAAGCCCCATACCATGCCCTATACCGTGGGTAAAATGATTACCGTATCCAGAATTTTCAATGACTTGTCGCGCCAAGTAATCATAATCACAACGCTTCATTCCTGATTTTACATTATCAATAATAGCTTGATTACTTTTCAAAACGATATCGTAAATCTCGCGTTCCTGATCAGTGACATGACCGATATGAATCGTACGTGTCATATCACTAACATAGTGCTGATAGTAACAACCAAAATCTAAAGTCAGAGTTTCTCCCGATTGAATAGTCTTCTGACTCGCAACCCCATGTGGCATCGCTGATCGATGTCCAGATGCTACAATAAAATCAAATGAAGGACCAGTTGCTCCTAATTCTCTCATGCGAAAGTCTAAAAAATTAGCAACTTGCAATTCAGTTGTTCGATCAGGTTTTATAAAATCCAACACGTCTAAAAAAGCTTGGTCCGAAATACGACAGGCTTGACGGATGATCGCAAGTTCTGTTGCATCTTTAATCATACGTAACTTTTCAACAACAGATGGAGCTTCTATCAAGCGATAATCTTCAAAAACTTCCACCATATGTTTGTACATATGATAAGAGATATCAGTTTCAAAACCAATCGCCATCAATGCGTCATCGCGAATAATTTTCAAAATAGCCGCGAGCGGTTCTCTGCTAACGACAATATCAAACTCCCTTACAGTATTCTTTGCTATCAAGGCGTATCGTGAATCTGTAACAAAAATCCGGTGTTTTGGACTAATGAGTACCGTTGCATTAGTTCCTGAAAAACCAGTCAAATAAAAAATATTTGTTAAATTCGTTATTAAGAGTGCGTCACATGATAATTGTGAAATTGCTGTTTGACATCTAGTTAGACGTTGTTCAAAACCCATAAGAAACCTCGCTATTCTAACCTTAATTAGGTTAATTTTATCATCTTTTAAGACATTTAGCTATAATAAAAGCAACTCATTTCAGTTGCTTTTACTTTACTATTCTTTTATATTAAGAGCTTCTTTTAATGCTTTAACTTGCATCTCAGCATAAGCTTCTGGTTTTGTCTTAGCTAATGTCTTTATCTCCATAGCTTTCACTGGGTTTACTTTTGCTTGCAAAGCCATCTGTTCTTTTAGTTTAGCCGCAGCCGATTCTAAGTGTTCAGACTGCTCTTTAGTCAAAACTAGCCAAGTTTTTCGTGGTATTTTAGCAACTGATTTCTGAGAAATCAATTCTCCATTTTCACCTGCAAAGCCATAAAGTAGTTTCGAAAGACTATCTTTCCACACATAACGTTTAGTCTTTGTTGTTACTGTGGCTTTTTTCACATCAGCTAATTGGTAGCTAGCAGATTTTTTCACAGCACTTGTCACTTCTTTTGTATTTGGAACAAAGTGAGCTTTTGCTTCTTTTTGATTTAAATCTGTTCGATAAACTAAAACATTATTACTCGAATGAGTACCAATCTCTTTATAAATCATGAGACCAAATGGAGCATTACTATCACCCGCACTATAAATCTCACGTGTCTTTGTCTTAGTTTCAATAGTCATACCTGTATGATTAACAAAGTGATCCGTTAACATCCAAACTGAGGCAAACAACAAAGCTAATGAGAGAAGACCTAGAATATACCGTAGAGCTTTTGGACGAATCAACATCCATGTGACAAATGTCAAAATAGTTGCCAGTGCAATAATCAAAATAATCATGCTATACCTCCTTTTCCGTCTCAATAATTTTCCCTTTTCTCAGGAAAAGAGATACCAGTAAACCAAGAACCGCAAATACAAAACCAATGGCAAAAGAAACATGGAAGCCATCAAGACTAGCATTCAACATCTGATTTGCATATTTTAAAGGATTCATTGTTAGCAAATCTTTTGATGGTTTATTGTTGGTGATAATATTTTGAGCAACACTTGAGAGCAATGCAACTACAACTGCTGAAGCAATTTGACGAGCAGTATTATTAGCTGCTGTTCCATGTGCGGCCTCATGTGGTGGAAGTGCGCTCATCGCACTTGCTGTCAATGGCATCATAACCATAGCAATACCAAACATACGTACTGCATATAAGAGGGTAATAAAATGATCTGGTGTTGTAGTCGTTAAGAAAACAAAAGGTAACGTCGCTACACCTAGTATGGTAAAACCAATCATAGCCATACGTCTTGCACCAACTTTATCATATACAGCTCCAGAAATTGGACTAACTATCCCCATCATCAAGGCACCTGGTAATAAAGCTAAACCAGAATCAAGTGCAGAGAGACCATGAACGTTTTGCAAGTAAAGCGGTAGCATCATTTCAACACCCATCATCGCCATCATTGAAAGTGCAATAGCTGCTGTTGTTACTGAGAATTGTTTATTTTTGAAAACACGGATATCTAAGAACGGTGTTTCTAGTTTTAATTGACGATGAATGAATAAGGCGATAAAAATAATACCAACCATAATAGGAGAAATAACATATCCAATATCTCCCCATCCATAAGTTGCCACATTTGTGAAGCCCCACAAAAAGCTACCAAAACCAATTATTGAAAGGATAAGGGAAGGCACTTCCAATTTAACTGACTTATTATCAACCACATCTTTTAGAACAAAGGGGGATAAAATTGTAGTGACCGTTAAAATTAGTAAAGGAAGAAGGAAAATTGCACGCCATGTTAAATCATGCCCTGCAAAATGAAATTCTTGTTTTAAAATCCACCCTGCTAATGTAGGCCCAATAGCTGGGGCAAGACCAACCACCAAACCATTAAGTCCCATAGCGGCACCACGCTGCTCTGGAGGAAAAACATTCACCATAACAACCTGCATCAAAGGCATAGAAATCCCTACAGAAATCGCTTGAATAATACGTCCTACTAAAAAAAGGTTCCAGTTAGATGTAGGTGCTAACGTTGTCATTAACAGTCCAATAAGTAAAACAACGTAGGATGTCACATACAACCATTTTGTTGAAAAACGTGTCGCTAAATAAGCTGAAACAGGAATCATAATCCCATTCGCTAATAAAAACCATGTTGTTGCTTGTTGAGCCGTTGACAACGAAATGTTAAAGCTATTCATCAAAGTTGGGATAGCCGTTCCTAAACTTGTCTGATTTAACACCCCTGCAAATGTAGCAATCAACAATAAGGTGATCATGGCTGTACGATTATATGGTTTGCCATGAATATCATGTTTTGCTTTTGTAGTCATTTTATCTCCAATCTCTATTTCTGATTTTAACTAATATCTTTTAAGAATAACAAATAGGTCTTATAAGGTTATTTTTTGATTTTTTAATCAAAAAAATATTATTTTCTGAAAAAATCATTATTTTAGTTATCGTGAGAACTATTTTATAATAGCTAAATTTTATTGTCAAGAAAAAGATTCTCATAGAAACTATTTTTTTCAAAACCTCATTATTTCCTTTTTCTAAAATATCTCCCCACTATTTTTCCTAATAAAGCGTTCTCCATTTAATGACTTCTACGCAATGTTAGCTTACAAAAAGGAACTGAGTAATATTACTCAGCTCCCAATAAACTATCTTGCTAACTTCTCTTTTAAATAATATCCTGTATAGGATTTAGGATTTTCAGCAACTTCTTCTGGTGTTCCGATAGCTACAATTTGTCCGCCACCAATACCTCCTTCAGGGCCAAGATCAATAATGTGGTCAGCAGTTTTAATAACATCAAGGTTATGCTCAATAACAAGCACTGTATTACCATCATCTACAAAACGATCCAAAACCTTAAGTAAACGAGCAATATCATCTGCATGAAGCCCCGTTGTTGGTTCGTCTAATATATAAAGACTCTTACCTGTCGAACGCTTATGTAATTCACTTGCCAGCTTCATTCGCTGAGCTTCTCCTCCTGATAAGGTTGTAGCTGGTTGCCCCAAAGTGACATATCCCAAACCAACATCCTTAATAGTCTGTAACTTACGAGCAATTTTAGGAATAGCTGCAAAAAATGTAACTGCATCATTCACTGTCATATCAAGAATTTGTGCAATATTTTTTTCTTTGTAATGTACTTCCAGAGTCTCACTATTATAGCGCGTGCCATGGCATACTTCACAAGGAACGTAGACATCTGGTAAAAAATGCATCTCAATTTTGATGATACCATCGCCAGAACAAGACTCACAACGTCCACCTTTGACGTTAAATGAGAAGCGTCCTTTTTTATAACCTCGAATTTTTGCCTCATTAGTTTGAGCAAAAAGATCACGAATATCATCAAAAACACCTGTATAGGTTGCGGGATTAGAACGTGGAGTCCGACCAATTGGACTTTGGTCAATATCAATCAATCGATCAACATATTCAATGCCTTCTAAAGAAACATATTTACCTGGTTTATCTGAGTTACGGTTAAGCTTCTGCGCAACAGCTTTTTTCAAAATACTATTAATTAAGGTTGATTTTCCAGAACCTGAGACACCAGTTACGGCAATAAATTTACCGAGAGGGAACTTGACATCTAAATTTTGTAGGTTGTTTTCTGCCGCACCTTTGATTTCTAAAAAGCGACCATTGCCTACTCTTCGTTCAGATGGTACAGGAATCACTTTCTTACCTGACAAATATTGTCCTGTAATAGATTTAGTATTTTTAGCTACTTGCTTCGGTGTGCCAGAGGCCACAATCTCACCACCAAACGCACCAGCGCCAGGTCCCACATCGATTAACCAATCAGCTGCCATCATTGTATCTTCATCATGTTCAACAACAATAAGCGTATTACCCAAATCACGCATTTTCTTAAGACTATCAATCAAACGGTCATTGTCTCGCTGATGAAGTCCAATGGACGGTTCATCAAGTACATAAAGGACACCTGATAAATTAGACCCAATTTGAGTAGCCAAACGAATACGTTGACTCTCGCCCCCGGAAAGCGTTCCTGCAGAACGTGACAGATTTAAATAATTAAGCCCAACATTATTTAAGAAGCTTAGGCGGTCATGGATTTCTTTGATAATTGGTCGAGCAATTAATTGTTCATTTGAAGATAAACGCAACGTTTCTAAAAGTTCTAAATGGTCTGCTATCGATAAATCTGAGACTTGGCCAATATTAAGACCTTCTTCTCCCCCAACTCTTACGCAAAGTGCTTGATCATTTAGACGATAACCATGACAAGTGTTACATTTTAGTTCGTTCATATATTCTCGCATAACATTGCGTGTGTAATCGCTATTAGTTTCATGGTAACGACGATTAATATTATTGACAACCCCTTCAAAAGGCAAATCAATATTTCTCTCACCTCCAAAATCGTTAATATAATGGAAATGGAACTCTCGTTCGCCTGAACCATATAGAGCTAGATCCTTCTCCGCCTTGCTTAATTTTTCAAATGGCGTATCCATATCAACACCAAATTGAGTCATAGCTTGCTCTAGCATCGTTGGATAGTAATTTGATGAAATTGGATTCCAAGGAACTAAGGCCCCTTCTCTAAGGGTCTTGCTTTTATCTGGAATAACCAAATCTATATCTACTTCTAACTTAATTCCTAAGCCATCACAGGTCGGACAAGAACCAAAGGGAGCATTAAAAGAAAAAAGGCGTGGCTCTAATTCAGGAACAGTAAAACCACATTCAGGACAAGAATAATGCTCTGAAAACAATAACTCATTGCCATCCATTGTATCAATAACGACATAACCATCCGACAAACGTAGAGCCGCTTCAACGGAATCAAATAAGCGGGAACGAATGCCCTCTTTATTAATTAATCGATCTACTACAATATCAATATTGTGCATCTTACTTTTTGATAATTCAGGCACTTCAGTAACATCGTAAATATCACCATCAATACGAACACGAACGTAACCATCTTTTTGTATTTTCTCAAATGTTGATTTGTGTTGTCCTTTTTTTCGACGTATAATTGGGGCTAAAATTTGCATCTTTGTTCGCTCTGGAAGCGCTAGTACCTTATCCACAATTTGCTCTACAGAAGATGCTGTGATGGCTCCGTGACCATTGATACAATATGGAGTTCCAACACGAGCATAAAGCAAACGTAAATAATCGTTAATTTCTGTTACAGTCCCAACAGTAGAGCGAGGATTCTTACTTGTTGTTTTCTGATCAATAGAAATAGCTGGACTAAGGCCATCAATAGAATCTACATCAGGCTTTTCCATATTTCCCAAAAATTGGCGCGCGTAAGCAGAAAGACTTTCAACGTAACGACGTTGTCCTTCTGCATAGATAGTGTCAAAGGCCAAACTAGACTTACCTGATCCTGATAGTCCCGTAACGACAACTAACTTGTCTCGTGGAATGTCGACACTTATATTTTTTAAATTGTGAGCTCTTGCTCCTCTTATCATTAATTTATCTTGCATAATGTTGTGCCTCAGCACTCCTTTTTGAATAGTGTTGACTTATTATATCAAATTTTAATAAAGTCAGTATTTTTTTAGTTTTAAATTTCATAGAAAAAAGAGATGAACTAATACGTTCATACTCTTTGTTATTATCTTCTTTGTTGTGGTGCCACTGGTGCCATTGAGCTTTGAATATTATATTTACGTTGTAAATAAAAGCGCAAACCAAACGATGCTAAAGCAATAATAAACAAAACAACCTCAGGAAGTTTAGGATTAATAGTTGCAGGTAGAAGAGGTACTACTGCAAATAAGGCAAACCAAACTAACATAACTAGTGCCAGTACTGCGAAAGATTTAAGCCAGCCTGGTCTTTCAGATTTTGGTTTACCCATATGGCGATAAATATAGTAATAAGTAACGTACATGGCCGCACCACCACCAAAACCAAGAGTTAAAATTGAAATAAGCCCTGTATTGACATTAGATTGACCAAATAGCAACATTAAACCATTCAAAGCAGTTACTAAGCCAAGAAATAGTAAGGAAGTATCTAACCACATCAACCAAGGATTGGTATTTTTTTGTACAGATACTCTAGCTTTATCCTCAGGTCGCTCAGTGAATGAGGCTGCCCAAGTAGTTGGTGCTCCTAAGAGTGAGCGTGCGGTAATTCCTTTTTTCTGATTATCTATAATCTCTGGGAGATGTTCTTCTAAAATAGCTTTGATTTCTGCATCTGATTTTCCATCAGCTAAAAGTTGATTAGTTGCAATATGAACAAACTCTTGATTCTTTTTAGTTAAGTCTTGTAAAGTCATGTGAACTCCTTGATTAATATACTATTAAAACCATTTTTTACGAATAAAATAAAATACAACAAATGAACTCATCAAAAAGGCCAAAAGAACAACATAGATAAAGCCATGTGCGAGACCATTCAAAGGCATCCAATTATTTTGAAAGTTCATCCCATACGCCGAAAAAATAACCGTTGGAATATCCAATGTCATGGTTACTAGGGCTAAGGTTTTCATAATGGTATTCTGATTATTACCGATGATTGAAGCAGTCGTTTCTGTCATGGCATTTAAGACATTTTCATAGATATTTGCCATTTCAATAGCCTGCTGAGTTTCGATTAATGTATCTTCAAGCAGATCTTCATCTTCAATGTATTTTTTTAAACTACTGGTACTACTGGTCAATTTTTTGACGATTCGCTCATTAAATTTTAAAGAGGCCTTTAGATAGACAATAGATTTTTCCAATTCCATCATATCGATCAATTGCTCATTTCGAGTTGCACTCTCTAGTTGTGCTTCAATTTTATCGCTCTGCCTATCGATAGTACGCAAAGCCTGTAAGTATAATTCGGCATTGCGATAAAGCAATTGGAAAACAAAACGTGTCTTCATAAAGGTATAAAAATTTTTGACACGTCGTCTATAAAAGTGATCAAACAGCGTCAAATGTTCTAGGCAAGTAGTAATAACAGCGTTGTCAGTAACGATAATGCCCATAGGAATAGTCATATAATAACTTTTGTTATTGCGTTCTTCATAGGTAGGAACGTCAACAATAACTAAAGTATAATCATCTTCAACCGAGATACGGGAAGTTTCTTCCACATCGAGGGGAGCACGTAAATCATCAATATCAATACCAAATTGATCAGCTACTTGTTCGGATTCTTCCTGGGAGGGATTAACCAGATTTATCCAAGCACCTGGCTCGAATGTTTCAATTTCTTTAAATTCAATTGCCGTTGAAAGAAACATTTGCTTCATGGCGATTCCTCCTTTGTTATAAAAAATCCATACCTTAGTATTATACAAGAAAACCATTTGTTTTGCACGGTTAATACGGTGGTATCCTAAATTTTTCTATTATTTGACTCGTAAATACCAATAATAATGGTAAAAAGAATAAAAAAATAGCCGCTAGGGCTATTTTATATTAATCTTCATTTACGTAAGGCATAAGAGCCATAACACGAGCACGTTTGATTGCTGTTGTTACTTTACGTTGGTTTTTAGCTGAAGTTCCTGTTACACGACGTGGTAAAATTTTTCCACGTTCTGAAACGAAGCGGCTAAGAAGCTCTGTATCTTTGTAATCAACATATTCAATCTTGTTAGCTGCGATATAATCAACTTTTTTACGGCGTTTGAATCCGCCACGACGTTGTTGAGCCATGTTTATTTCTCCTTTATAGTTTTAAATTCTGTCCATCTATTATATTAGAATGGTAGATCATCATCTGAAATATCCATTGGATTTGAGTTACCAAACGGACTCTCATCACGACTAAAATTAGGCGTTTGTTGAGAAGAAGCTGAATAACTATTATTTGACGGAGCATTGTTATAGCCACCGTTATTATAAGAGTTAGATGAACCACCTTCTCGTGTAGCACGACTTTCCAATAATTGGAAACTTTCCGCAACAACTTCTGTTACATAGACACGTTGACCTTGTTGGTTTTCATAATTACGTGTTTGGATACGACCTGTAATTCCAACCAAAGCACCTTTTTTTGCCCAGTTAGCCAAGTTTTCAGCTTGTTGGCGCCAAATAACACAGTTAATAAAATCAGCCTCACGTTCGCCAGATTGATTTTTAAAATTACGATTAACTGCAAGTGAAAAAGTGGCTACCGCTTGATTACTTGGTGTATAACGAAGTTCTGCATCACGGGTCATGCGACCTACAAGTACTACATTATTAATCATAAACTACCTTCTTAGTCTACTTTAACGATCATGTGACGAAGAATGTCACCGTTGATTTTTGAAAGACGGTCAAACTCATTAAGAGCTACTGCATCTTCAGCTTCAACGTTAACGATATGGTAAAGTCCTTCAGTGAAATCTTGGATTTCGTACGCAAGACGACGTTTTTCCCAATCTTTTGATTCAACAACAGTTGCACCGTTGTCAGATAAGATAGAATCAAAACGTGCTACCAAAGCGTTTTTAGCTTCTTCCTCAATGTTTGGACGAATAATATAAAGAATTTCGTATTTAGCCATTGATATGTTCCTCCTTTTGGTCTAATGACTCATGAATTTTTCATGAGTAAGTGAGGTTATGCTCACAAGATATTATTATAGTAGAAATAAGTTAATAATGCAAGGTTTTTATGTTTTTATTTCCCTGATATCCTTTAAAGACATTTTTATTTTTCTTTATTGAAAGTGCCTTATATCAAACCTATGTAGCCATTTTCTTTTACTGACTTATGTTCAATCCTCATTCTATAATTCAATTAAAAAATAAAAAGGCGAGGTTTACACCTCACCTTCAACATATTATTTAAAGAATTCTTTATTGGTTTAAGTTTTCGTTGGAGAAAAATTCAGTGTCTCCGATTTTATATTTTTAAATATTAAAATACTATTTAGGGAGTCCCTTTTATTTTTTATTACCTTTGGTAACACCAAAACATACACGAACTTTTATTCATATGTGTTACCATTTTACATCTTTCATATTGAGATATTTGATTAGCAATACCTCCTTGACTAACAAAAATTACTAACACATCTAGGGGTATACCCTAGTTTATATTTGTTCATGATTACCTCAAGCGAGCATGCGCTAATGGTAATGAACTATTACCACATTGTCTGTCTTCCTTAAATTATATAAGGACTTATGTGTCACCGTTACTGTAGCGACCTACATCTAAACCCAACATAAGTGCCCCTCCAACTATTTCTAGGAAATGAAGAAAACTTCAAATCCTTGTGACTGTTTGCAACATCAATGCATTGATAACAATTTTAGTGTATCGCCATTCTTATAGCGACCCATATTAAAAATTAACATAAGCGCTACCTCCATTAACTAAAGTTAGCTTGCCTACCAATCTTTCTTGTGGAGACTAGTCTCCATTCTTATACCTAGAGATATTGTAATAGATCATGGATAACCTCCTTGATTTAAACTTTATCTTTATAATTTAATTATAGTGTAAACGCTTCCTTAAGTCAAGAAAAAAATATTGATGCAACATTTTTCTTCATCATTAATTACGATCTAGTCAACATACCTCTTTGTCAAATCCTCTTTCTTTGATACAATTAATCTATGATAGATTTAAAAGACTATGGAATTGAGATGTGGCCTGAAGATAGAATCGCTTCTTTTCGTCGCACACTTTTAGGGTGGTATGACCAAGAAAAACGTGATCTCCCTTGGCGAAGAACTACTAATCCATACTATATTTGGGTTTCTGAAATCATGTTGCAACAAACACAAGTTAATACGGTAATCCCTTATTATAAACGTTTTCTAGAGTGGTTTCCTCAAATAAAAGATTTGGCAGACGCTCCTGAAGAACAATTACTAAAGGCATGGGAGGGGCTAGGCTATTATTCTCGGGTGCGTAATATGCAAAAGGCTGCACAGCAAGTGATGGTTGATTTTGGTGGCATATTTCCTCACACTTATGATGATATTGCTTCATTAAAAGGGATTGGTCCTTATACTGCAGGTGCTATCGCCAGCATCTCATTCAACTTACCAGAGCCTGCCGTTGATGGCAATGTGATGCGTGTCATGGCTCGTTTGTTTGAAGTTAATTATGACATCGGTGACCCTAAAAATCGTAAAATTTTTCAAGCTATTATGGAAATACTAATTGACCCTGACAGACCCGGTGATTTTAACCAAGCACTTATGGATCTGGGTACAGACATCGAATCCGCTAAGACACCTAGACCTGATGAAAGCCCTATTCGTTTCTTTAATGCTGCTTATTTGAATGGTACTTATGGTAAATACCCCATAAAAAATCCTAAGAAAAAGCCTAAACCAATGCGAATTCAGGCTTTTGTCATTCATAACCAAAATGGCCAGTATCTACTGGAGAAAAATACTAAAGGGAGACTTCTAGGAGGGTTTTGGTCATTTCCTATTATCGAAACGTCACCTCTTTCTCAACAATTAGATTTATTTGATGACAATCAATCCAACCCCATAATCTGGCAAACCCAAAATGAAACTTTCCAAAGAGAATATCAATTAAAGCCCCAATGGACTGATAATCACTTTCCAAATATTAAGCACACTTTTAGTCACCAGAAGTGGACAATAGAACTCATAGAGGGGGTGGTCAAAGCAACAGATTTACCTAATGCTCCTCACCTAAAGTGGGTAGCAATTGAGGACTTTTCTCTGTATCCCTTTGCAACACCACAAAAGAAAATGCTAGAGACCTACTTAAAACAGAAAAATGCTTAATCACAAGTGAACTATGACAGTTCACTTTTTGTTTACAATTCCTTTACGCCGCTGTAAAGTTTTCCTCAGATTATCTTTTAATACCCTATAAATAGTGGTCTATCCCTAATGTCAAATACATTTGATAGACCCGTTAGCTTATCATCCTTATACTAATATTATGAAAGGAGATATTTATGGAAATTGGTCAGCAAATTATTCGCTACCGTAAACAACAAGCGCTCTCGCAAGAAGAATTAGCCGAGAAAGTCTATGTAAGCCGTCAGAGCATATCTAACTGGGAAAATGACAAAACCTACCCAGACATCCATAGCCTCTTACTCCTAAGTCAAATTTTTCAAGTGAGCTTAGACCAACTAATTAAAGGAGACATTGAGAAAATGAAATATACCATCACTCAGGTTGATAAAAAGAATTTTGAACGAGATACCAAAGTAATGGTGACATTGATGATACTATTAATGATTTCAAGTTATCCATTAGTCTATTTCTTAGAGTGGCTAGGACTTGGCATTTTCGTTTTATTATCGATAATTACTATGACTTATGCTAATCGTGTGGAACGTTTTAAGAAAAAATATGATGTGCAAACTTATAAGGAAATCCTAGCTGTTTCAAATGGAAAATTATTAGACGAAATCGAAAAACGGGAAGAAAGAGCAAAGCTTCCTTATCAGAAACTCCTTATTGTCACTGTATTTTTCCTCATTACTGTAGCCACCTTTTTTGCAAGTCGTTTTATTTTTACATGGTTATTCCATTTAAGTTAGTAGATAATAAAATAAAGCTCAGCGTGACACTGGGCTTTATTTTATTTAACTCAATTCAGCAATAATAGCTTTCAGTTGGTCTTTAGTATGAACACCTGCAACTTGTTTAACCACTTCTCCGTCTTTTTTAAACATCAATGTTGGAATTGACATAATACCAAACTGACGAGCAGTTTCCGGATTTTCATCAACATCCATTTTCAAAATTTTGAGTTCATCTTCATCGATTTCTTGAGATAACTGTTCTAAAATTGGTGCTTGCATACGACATGGACCACACCAAGTTGCCCAAAAATCAATGAGTACTAAACCTTCTTTAGTTTCTTCTACAAATGTAGCATCTGTTACTTCTAATGCCATCTTTTTCTCCATTTCATCTTAATGATAAGCCTATTGTACAAGAATTTAGTTGTTTTTGAAACTATTTGCTACGAACTCGCTAAATAAATAAACAAAGCCCTAAAATCAAGCCAATAAGGTAACCTGCAATAACATCCTTAGGATAGTGAATACCTGCTATCACACGGCAAATTGCCAATAGAACCGATAATATTAAACAAACTATTCCAAAGTAAACATAATATCGTAACAAACACATACTAATCATCGTAGCTGAAAAAACATGTCTGCTAGGCATCGACCTTCCCTCAGTATCCTTATAAATTAAAGGTTTAATATTCCATTTTTCATATGGTCGTGGAAAATCAAGGCGTTTCCTAATGTAAGACAAAGCTATAAAGCCAACAGCAGGGATAATTAATAGCCTTAACCATAATTGAAATGTCATCCCTTGCCAAAGAGTAAATATCAGAAAAGATGGATAGAGTATGTACATCATTCCTGTGACTATTTTTAGTAAAAAATTTAAAAGAATTATTAACTGTGGTTTTTTTCTAAAAGGTTGAGATAGTTTGGCATAAAATTGTTCATATGATTCCATAATTTACCCTAACGTTACAATTGTGGCGCCAGATCCCCCTGCATTTTGTGGGGCATAAGCAAAATGCTTAACGTGCTTATTACGACGAAGATATTTTGTCACTCCCTCACGGATAACGCCTGTACCAATACCATGAATGATATCAACTTGTCCCATATTGTTAAGCAATGCTTGATCAATAAAATTATCTAACTCTTGCATAGCTGCTTCGTATCTTTTACCTCTAAGATCAAGTCGAGCTCTTGGTCCAGAACTATCAGCCTTTTTAACCACATTAATCTGCTTACTTTTGACTTTCTGTTCTTCTTGGACTCTAACAAGGGTAAATTCATCTTGTGTTAATGTCATTTTGATAATTCCCACTTGTGCTTCCCAACGTCCATCTTTTAATTGACTAGTTAAGGTACCTCGCTGTCCATAGCTAGTCACTATAATATCATCACCAATTCTAGGGGCACGAGCTGCTTTGATTTTTTTAGCCTTATTTAAGACTTTATTTTTTGATAAATCAATTTGAGGTGCTAATTTTTTTATTTGTGCCTTAGCATCTATAATTTCGTGAGGTTTTAATTGGCTCTTATCATTGAGTTTTTTTAAGATAGTATCACTCTCATTCAAAGCCATATCTACAATTTCTTGAGCTTCTTGATAGATTTTTTCTAACTCTTTATCGCGCTCATGTGAAAATTCATTATAGAGTTTCTTAACCGCACGATTGAATTTGAGGTTTTCTTGTTCAACTTCTTTAATATGATCCAGTCTTCTACGTGTCTCAAGTGTCTGTGCCTCTAACTGTTCAATAATACGGTTAACATCTGAGTCAGAATCTGTCATCTGCTTAGCTTGTTTAACAATAAATGGAGCTAAACCAAGGCGAAAAGCAATTTCAAATGCATTTGATCGTCCAGGAACTCCTTGCATAAAGCGATACGTAGGGCTAAGCGTTTCGGCATCAAATTCCATGCTCGCATTCTCTACAAAATTTGTCTCAATCCCATAAGCTTTTAATTCTGGATAGTGCGTGGTCGCCATCGTTTTGATATTACTTAACCTAAGGTGTTCTAAAATAGCCATAGCCAAACTAGCACCTTCTTGAGGATCCGTTCCTGCTCCCAGTTCATCAAAGAGAACTAAACTATTGTGGTCAGCCTCGTTTAAAATACTAACTATGTGCGTCATATGACTAGAAAAGGTTGATAGACTTTGTTCAATAGATTGCTCATCGCCAATATCTGCAAAGATATTGTTAAATACTGCAATTTTACTACCTTTATCCGCTAATACTGGCAAACCAGACTGTCCCATTAATTGTGCTAAACCGAGTGTTTTTAGCATAATCGTCTTACCACCAGTATTGGGACCAGTGATGACAATTGCAGTTAAATCTTGATCAAAATGTAAGTCATTAGCCACAGGGTTACTTAACAGAGGATGACGAACATTGATTAATGCTAACGTGCTGTCATTAGAAATCTCAGGTATCGTCGCCTTATTATCAGTCGTAAAAAGATATTTAGCCCTTACAAAATCAAGATGCCCAAGAATCCATGCATTATTTCTAATAGTGGCGACATGGGGTCTTAACAAGTCTGAAAATGCGTGTAAAATACGACTTTCTTCATGACGTTCGTCAGCTCTAAGCTGCGTTATCTCTTCGTTTAGTGTAACAACAGCACGAGGCTCAATATAAACAGTACTTCCTGAAGAAGAGATGTCATGAACCACACCAGAAATACGATTCCGATAAGTATTTTTTACTGGTAGGACACTCCGTCCACTACGACTAGCGATTAGATTCTCTGATAAAAGCTCTGCTTTTTCCTTAAGCATATCCTGTAAAATCTGACGAACCCGTCGTTCACTGTTTGTTAATTGACGACGGATACGCTCTAATTCTGGACTCGCAAAATCTTCTAAAAAACCACCATCATTGATAGCTTGAAAAGACCCTTGCAGATTAGGGAATTGTTCCAAATTTTCAAACAAACGATCCAAAGATTGGAAAGAAACATTATCCAAATCAGAATAAAAGTGAATCATATCCGAAGAACTCTGTAAAACTTTTTTGATAGCCAAAAGTTCTTGAATATTAAGATCAGCTGAAAGCTCTAAGCGTTTTAAACTCTCAGAGATTGAACTTAGGCTGACTATGTCAAATGAGTGATGTTCAACAAAAATCTGTTCCATGTCAGAAATTTCATTAAAACTTTTTTCTATTTTAGGAGCCTCCGTCATCGGCTCCAGCTCTGATAATTCTTCTTGTGATTGTTCTGTCTTGAGATAAGGTAATATCAATTCCTTAACTTTGTTAAATTCTAACTGTTCTAAAATCTTGTTATTCATACTCTTCATTATACCTAAATTTATCACAAAATGACAACGTTAAAAAGGTTGGAACTCTTACTCCAACCTTACTAAACATTATATTCAAAGACCTACCGCCCAAGTCCTTACCAAAAACTGAGAGAAGAATGGTAAGTCGTTAATTAAAAATCTAACAAACAGACTATTCCATAACTTTTCTTGAACAAATGACATAGGGACTGTTGCCAGAATAGTCAAACACATACTCATAAATAAGAGACAAACCAGAACGGATAAAAAACCACTAATAATATTATTTTGCAAGCTATCAAAATGTTCAACTGGTGCTAAATGTAGTAAAACACCTAGCAAGCGACCTACTAAGTAAGATAAACTGTAGATAAAAACAAAGGCAACACCTGCATAATAAACATGACTCAATTGAAATTTGCTAATATCTTTAAAAAAGTAAACTTCTACTCCTTGTACAGGATTAGAATACGGTACCCATAACGTAATCTGACTAGCTAATTCTTGGTAAAATTGACTAGCAATCATCAAAGATACCATTGACATTAACACGTAAAAGACTTGTAAAAAAATACCTCTACTGTAGCCAATATAAAAATGCCAAATAACAATAATCAGCAAAAGCAATGATAGCATGATTAATCCTCACTCACTTTTTCTTTAATGTCCGAAATCGTTTTGGAGCGTAACTTATTGAGCTCATCTTCCATTTTTTCAATGTCAATTTCTCGACTTAGTTGCACTGATAAAGCATTAATTGCCATGAGAATAGCAATCGTTTCATTATCAGCATTAGGTAATTTTTCTTTAATGGCTTCATACTTTTCTGTAGCTACACGCTCAATCTCTTCCATAAAAAGGTTGTCTTTATCTGTCGTCAATGTGAGAGGCTTATCTCCAAAGACAAATTTATAACGATTTTTCTGACTATTATTTATTTTTGTTTCCATACTATACCTCTGCTAGCATTATACCGTAAAATAGGGCTTTCGTAAAATTCTACCCCTTATCATTACTTGTCTATTCCCTTATTCCTCTTTTTTATGATAGAATATTGTCTATGAACACAATCGTCATGCAAGCAGATAAAAAATTGCAAGAAAAGATAAGAACCGATTTAGCTCAACATCATATAAGTAATAATAATCCTTATGTGGTATTTTCAGCTAAAATATCAGGAACTACTGTTCTTTTATATACTTCTGGAAAACTTGTCTTCCAGGGTTCTAACGCTTCACATATCGCCCAAAAGTATGGTTTTATTGAGCAAAAAGAAAGTTGTTCCTCTGAGAGTCAAGATATTCCCATAATTGGTACTGATGAAGTGGGAAATGGCTCTTACTTTGGTGGACTGGCAGTGGTAGCTAGTTTTGTAACTCCTAAGGACCATGCTTACCTCAAAAAATTAGAGGTTGGTGATTCAAAAACACTTACTGATCAAAAAATTAAGCAAATCGCGCCTCTTTTGGAAAAAGCAATTCCACACAAAGCATTATTGTTATCGCCTCAAAAATATAATCAAGTGGTTGGTCCAAATAACAAACATAATGCTGTCTCCGTAAAAGTTGCTTTACACAACCAAGCTATCTTCCTTCTTCTTCAAGATGGTTTTGAACCAGAAAAAATCGTTATTGATGCTTTTACTAGCTCCAAAAACTATCAAAACTATTTGAAAAATGAAAAGAATCAATTTAAACAAACGATTACTCTGGAAGAAAAAGCTGAAAATAAATATCTAGCTGTAGCGGTCAGTTCTATTATTGCACGTAATCTATTCTTAGAAAATCTTAACAAATTAAGCGACGACGTAGGATATAAACTTCCAAGTGGAGCTGGTCACCAATCTGATAAGGTCGCTAGCCAATTACTCAAAGCTTATGGTATCTCTTCGCTTGAACACTGCGCAAAACTTCATTTTGCTAACACCAAAAAAGCACAAGCATTATTAAAATAAATAGCAGGGAAAATTATGAAAGAATTTATTAAAGAATGGGGTGTCTTTATCCTCATCCTCTCACTTTTTTTACTATCGCGTATCTTTTTATGGCAATTCGTTAAAGTTGACGGACACTCCATGGATCCAACTTTAGCTGACAAGGAACAGCTAGTAGTTCTCAAACAAACAAAAATCAATCGATTCGATATTGTAGTGGCTAACGAAGAAGAAGGCGGCCAAAAGAAAAAAATTGTTAAACGTGTCATTGGTATGCCAGGTGATGTCATCAAATATAAAAATGACACCTTAACTATTAACAATAAAAAAACAGAAGAACCTTACCTCAAGGAATATACTAAATTATTTAAAAAGGATAAATTACAGGAAAAATATTCATATAACCCACTTTTCCAAGACCTAGCACAAAGCTCTACCGCTTTCACTACTGACAGCAATGGCAGCAGCGAATTTACTACTGTCGTGCCTAAAGGCCACTACTATCTTGTTGGTGATGACCGAATTGTCTCTAAAGATAGTCGTGCCGTCGGCCCCTTCAAAAAATCAACGATTGTGGGAGAGGTTAAATTCCGCTTCTGGCCAATTCGTCGTTTTGGAACTATCAACTAAAGGAAATTAAAAATTCACCTGACAAAAGTTGAAATAGCATATTATATTGAAAATAGGGAGTGACAAATCCATTTAAAATAGGGATTTACAATCACTCCCTTTAACTGTTTATTAAAAAGGAAGGTACAATGGAAGTATTTTTTACAGGAACCATTGAACGCATTATATTTGAAAATGCCAGCAATTTTTTTAAAATATTACTTCTGGAAATCGAAGATACGGATAGCGATTTTGATGATGTAGAAGTAATTATTACTGGTACTATGGCCGACGTTATAGAGGGAGAAGAATATACTTTTTGGGGAACACTAACCCAACATCCAAAATACGGCGAGCAACTACAAAGTGTACGCTATGAAAGAGCCAAGCCTACTTCAGGTGGCCTTGTGAAATACTTTTCTAGCGAACAATTTAAAGGAATTGGTAAAAAGACTGCCCAACGCATCGTAGAACTCTATGGAGATAATACCATTGATAAAATCCTTGAATCCCCTGAACAGTTAAGTACAATCTCAGGACTATCAAAAATTAATAGAGAAGCATTCATCGCTAAACTGAAACTCAATTATGGAACAGAGCAAGTTTTAGCTAAACTCGCTGAATATGGGTTAAGCAATCGTGCTGCTATTCAAATATTTGATCACCATAAAGAAGAATCACTTGAAGTGATAAACGAAAATCCTTATCAACTTGTTGAGGATATCCAAGGTATCGGTTTTAAAATAGCTGATCAACTTGCTGAACAAGTCGGTATTGAAAGTGATTCTCCTAAACGCTTTCGTGCTGCTATTATTCATACTTTAGTGGAGTCTTCTATGGAGCAAGGAGATACCTATATTGAGGCTCGTACTCTCTTGGAAAAAACCATTACTCTCCTTGAAGAAGCTCGTCAAATCGAACTAGATCCTTCAATTGTTGCTAAGGAATTGACAAATTTAATTGCAGAAGATAAAGTGCAACATATTGGAACTAAAATTTTTAGTAATACTCTATTTTTTGCCGAAGAAGGCATCAAAAAAAACTTACAACGAATACTAAATCAGCCTCTTGATAAACAACTAAGTCACAAAGATATTGACCGTGAAATCAGAGATATTCAAAAATCTTTAAATATCCACTACGATAATATCCAAGAAAGAGCTATTAGAGAAGCTTTACTAAGTAAGGTATTTATCTTGACTGGTGGCCCAGGAACAGGTAAAACAACAGTTATAAATGGTATTATTGAAGCCTATTCCGAGTTACATCATATTGATTTAAACAAAAATGATATTCCTATTGTACTTGCTGCTCCTACAGGTCGTGCTGCTAGACGCATGAATGAACTTACCGGTTTACCGAGTGCTACTATTCATAGACATTTGGGATTAAACGGAGATAGTGACTATCAAAGTCTAGATGACTATCTAGATTGTTCCTTAATTATCATTGATGAATTTTCAATGGTTGACACTTGGCTTGCTAATCAATTATTTGACGCTTTGGACTCGCACACACAAGTTATTATTGTCGGAGATAGTGATCAATTACCATCTGTAGGTCCAGGACAAGTTCTAGCAGATCTTTTAAATATAAATGCACTTCCACACGTTAAACTTGAAAAAATTTTTAGACAATCAGAAGAATCAACTATTGTGACTTTAGCTAATCAAATGAGACAGGGCTTTTTGCCAGAGGACTTTACAGCTAAAAAAGCCGATCGCTCATACTTTGAAGCATCTGCTAATATCATCCCAAATATGATTTCTAAAATTGTTCAATCTGCACTTAAGAGCGGTATTGAAGCTCATGAAATTCAAATTTTAGCTCCTATGTATCGCGGCCAAGCAGGTATTAATAATCTTAACCTTATCATGCAAAATCTCCTCAATCCATTAAAAGATAATAACCAATTTACTTTTAATGATATAAATTTCCGAATAGGAGATAAAGTGTTACATTTAGTCAACGATACAGAGCTTAATGTTTTTAATGGGGATATTGGTTACATAACGGACCTTATACCAGCTAAATATACTGAGAGCAAGCAAGATGAGATTTATATGACTTTTGATGGTCAAGAAGTTATCTACCAACGCAAAGAATGGCTTAAAATAACGCTAGCCTATGCTATGAGTATTCATAAATCACAGGGTTCTGAATTTCAAGTTGTTATTCTGCCAATAACGAGACAGAGTGGTCGAATGTTACAGCGAAACCTTATTTATACAGCTATTACGAGATCTAAAAGTAAACTAATACTTTTAGGAGAAATTGGTGCATTTGATTTCGCTGTTAAAAACGAGGGGGCAAAGCGCAATACTTATCTGATAGAAAGATTTGAAAACAAGCAAGAAATAGCTAATTCTCAAAAAATTGAAGATAGTTCAATAGATCAAAAGACTGACAGCACAATAATTAATACGTCCATTCCAAAAACAGCAACGCCAATTGAGCAGACTAATCTTTCAAAAATAACTTATCGCCTAACTGAAGAAAATTATTTAACAATCGACCCAATGATTGGTATTAATCAACAAGATATAAGTGCGATTTTTGATAGTAAATAAATTTTTTCATAAAATCTTGAAAACTCTTCCAAATATGTTATAATATCATTGTATTAAGAACGTAGTTCAAATTTAATACTTTTATTAAGGTTTATTTAGAAAAAGGAGATATTATGGTTTCATATGAAAAAGTCCGCCGCTCTCTGCGCACAGCTACAATCACTATCATTGTATTAAATAGTTTGTCTTTAGTATTCAGATTGTTTACAGGAATTTCAGTGCAGCTAGCCAAAACTGAAATTAATAAAGGGAACACAGGTAATCTTCCTAAAGAACATATCGAAGCAGTCTTGAGCGCCACAACACCATTTATGCTATTTGTCACTGCTTTAATAGTATTAGTCAACATTGCCATTGTTATTTTCTGTATTAAAAATTTAAGAGCAATTAAAAGAAATCAAATGGTTAATTACCTTCCTTATTACCTTGGCTTCGCCATTACTGTAGGACTTGTTATTTTGGGTTTTCTAACTACTAAAGCACCATGGGCAATAGCTATAAATATCGTCTTCCAAGCTATTTTCGGTCTTCTTTATTTCCATGCTTATCAAAAAGCACAAAAACTCAACGAACGTGACCTTGAAGAGGCTAACTAAAAGTAAAAGCACTAGAATCTAGTGCTTTTTTCTTTTCAAAGAGAGTTAAATATAGTCATCGTCCCAACTTTTAAAAATCTAAATAGATAGCTTCATGTTCATTTTCCAGGGTCGTTACTGTAACACCTAAGAGTCGTATGCCAAAAACTGACTCTTCTAAGGTATCAAATATCGCTTTAGCAACTTGATCAATGATTTGAAAATCTTGAGTATACTCTTCTAATGTCATACGTTTCGTCAATGTTTCAAAATCCGCATATCTAACTTTTAAAACGATTGTCTTACCAACTTTCTTATTTTTCTCCAGAGAAGCAACAACTCTCTGAACGTTCTTTGAAATCTCAGCTTTGATATCTGCTTCGTTATATAGTAATTTCCCATAGGTTTTCTCACTTCCTATTGATTTACGAACTCTATCAGGTTTTACCGGGGAAGCATTAATCCCTCTTGCTTTACGATAAAGGTCATACCCGAAACGACCAAACATATCAATTAAAGAGATTTCAGATAAGGAAAGGAGGTCCTCACCAGTATAAACCCCTAAAGCATGTAATTTTTCGACGGAGCGTTTACCAACACCATGAAATTTCTCTATTGGTAAGGGCTTCAAGAAATCTTGGGCTTGATCTGGTAGGATGAGGGTAAGTCCTTTTGGTTTCTCAAAATCAGAAGCCAATTTTGCCAAAAATTTATTGTAGGAAATACCCGCTGAACAGGTCAAATGGACATCATTCCAAATATCGTATTGTATCATTTTAGCAAGTTTAACAGCAGATTTTATTCCCATTTTATTTTCAGTTACATCTAAATAAGCTTCGTCTATACTCATCGGTTCAACCAAATCCGTATACTTTTTAAATATATCTCGTACTTCCATTCCTACTTGGCGATATTTTTGGTAATTTCCCGAAATAAAGATAGCTTGAGGGCATCGTTCATACGCTTCTTTTGAAGACATAGCTGAATGAACTCCAAACTTTCGAGCCTCATAATTACAAGTAGAAACAACCCCTCTGCCGCCGGTTTTTCTGGGATCAGAACCAATAATAACAGGCTTTCCTTTAAGAGAGGGATTGTCACGCTCTTCCACAGATGCAAAAAAAGCATCCATATCAATGTGGATAATTTTACGCGACGTATCATTTATTAAAGGAAAAATTAACATTGTTCTCTCCCCCATTCTCTCTACTCCATTATAACAGATTACAACTTAATGATACAGATTAAAAAAACTGTATTATAAAAGAATCATAATTTTGTCAAGAAATATGCTTGCGAAAACGTTTACTTTTTCCTAAAATGGATATGTAAACAAAATTAAATCTGTCACAATGTTTAAGGAGAAAACTATGGCAACAGTTAAAACAAACACAGATATCTTTGAACAAGCTTGGGAAGGCTTTAAAGGTGTTGATTGGAAAGAAAAAGCAAGTATTGCTCGCTTCGTTCAAGCAAACTATGCACCTTACGATGGAGATGAAAGCTTCTTAGCTGGAGCAACTGAACGTTCACTTCACATCAAAAAAGTGATTGAAGAAACAAAAGCTCACTATGAAGAAACTCGCTTCCCAATGGATACTCGTGTTGCTTCAATTTCTGAATTACCAGCTGGTTTTATCGACAAAGATAGCGAACTTATCTTTGGTATTCAAAACGACGAGCTTTTCAAATTGAACTTCATGCCTAAAGGTGGTATCCGTATGGCGGAAACTACACTTAAAGAAAATGGTTATGAACCTGATCCAGCTGTTCACGAAATCTTCACTAAGTACGCTACAACAGTAAATGATGGTATCTTCCGCGCTTATACTTCTAACATTCGTCGTGCTCGCCATGCACACACTGTTACTGGTCTCCCAGACGCTTATTCACGCGGACGTATCATTGGTGTATATGCTCGTCTAGCTGTTTACGGTGCTGACTACTTGATGCAAGAAAAAGTTAATGACTGGAATGCATTGAATGATATTGATGAAGAGTCAATTCGTCTTCGTGAAGAAATCAACCTTCAATACCAAGCTCTTGGTGAAGTTGTAAAACTTGGTGACCTTTACGGCGTAGATGTTCGTAAACCAGCCATGAACACTAAAGAAGCCATTCAATGGGTGAACATTGCTTTCATGGCTGTATGTCGTGTTATCAATGGTGCTGCAACATCACTTGGACGTGTTCCTATTGTCCTTGATATCTTTGCAGAACGTGACCTCGCTCGCGGTACATTCACAGAATCAGAAATCCAAGAATTTGTTGATGATTTTGTCCTTAAACTCCGTACTGTAAAATTTGCTCGTACTAAAGCTTATGATGCCCTTTACTCAGGTGACCCAACCTTTATCACAACTTCAATGGCAGGTATGGGAGCTGATGGACGTCATCGTGTTACCAAAATGGACTATCGTTTCTTAAATACACTTGACAATATCGGTAACTCACCAGAACCAAACTTAACTGTTCTTTGGTCAGACCAATTACCATATGCTTTCCGTCGCTACTGTATGTCAATGAGTCATAAACACTCTTCAATCCAATATGAAGGTGTATCAACAATGGCTAAAGAAGGCTACGGTGAAATGTCATGTATTTCATGTTGTGTATCTCCACTTGATCCAGAAAACGAAGACAAACGTCACAACCTTCAATATTTTGGTGCTCGTGTTAACGTTATGAAAGCACTTCTTACTGGTCTTAACGGTGGTTATGATGATGTTCATAAAGATTACAAAGTATTTGACATCGACCCAATTCGTGACGAAGTACTCAACTTTGACACTGTAAAAGCTAACTTTGAAAAATCTCTTGACTGGTTGACTGATACTTATGTTGATGCGATGAATATCATCCACTACATGACTGATAAATACAACTATGAAGCTGTACAAATGGCATTCTTACCTTCACATGTACGTGCTAATATGGGATTTGGTATCTGTGGTTTTGCAAATACTGTCGATTCATTATCTGCGATTAAATACGCTACTGTTAAACCAATCCGTGACGAAGATGGTTACATCTACGACTACGAAACAGTTGGTGACTTCCCACGTTATGGTGAAGATGATGATCGTGTTGACTCAATCGCTGAATGGTTACTTGAAGCCTTCCATGGACGCCTTGCTAAACACAAACTTTATAAAGAAGCTGAAGCAACTGTTTCTCTTCTTACAATCACATCAAACGTTGCTTACTCTAAACAAACTGGTAACTCACCGGTACATAAAGGAGTATATCTCAATGAAGATGGTAGTGTAAACCTTTCTAAAGTAGAATTCTTCTCACCAGGTGCTAACCCTTCTAACAAAGCTAAAGGTGGCTGGTTACAAAACTTGAATTCACTTTCTAAACTTGATTTCGCTCATGCAAATGATGGTATTTCATTGACAACTCAAGTTTCTCCACGCGCTCTTGGTAAAACATTTGATGAACAAGTTGATAACTTGGTAACAGTCCTTGATGGTTACTTTGAAAACGGTGGTCAACACGTTAACTTGAATGTCATGGACCTTAAAGATGTCTATGACAAGATTATGAATGGTGAAGATGTTATCGTTCGTATCTCAGGTTACTGTGTCAATACTAAATATCTAACTCCTGAGCAAAAAACTGAGTTAACACAACGTGTCTTCCATGAAGTACTTTCAATGGACGATGCATTAACTAACTAGTTTGTATTCGATGAAGTAGGTTTGATTATATCAAACCTACTTTTATCTATATTATCAATAGTACTAATTACTTCTTTATATAACCTCAAGGAGGGGCCTAATGTTAAATCACAAATTTCTTCAAGTTCTAAAATATGAGGGTGTCGTTTCGATAACAAGCTGGACCGAATTAGCTCCTCACGTTACAAACACTTGGAATAGTTACCTGACTATTACAGATGACCAGCGTATATTAGCTCCTGCAGCAGGAATGACTCATCTTGAAAATGATCTCAATAATAATTCTAAAATTATTATGACTCTGGGCAGCCGTGAAGTCGAGGGTAGTGATGGTTATCAAGGTACAGGCTTTAGAATTGAAGGAACTGCTAAGCTATTAGAAGGCGGAAGCGATTTTGAAATTGTTAAAGAAAAATATCCTTTTCTGCGTAAAGTATTGGAAGTAACTCCCATAAATGTTATCCAACTTTTATAAAAAACTTCTCCTAGAATTTTCTAGGAGAAGTTTTTTATTCAAAGCACGATGTTATCGCCTCTTGTATATGTCGTCGTTTCTTAATCCAAAGTGGACGGTCATCATAGGAAAAGGTTCTGTTTGTCAAAAAAATAGCTGCTGCCTGCTTTTGATAATTTAGTGCAATAAAAGGACCAGTATAACCAGTATGGTTTATCCAATCCTTATCTATATCCCAAGCTAATGATCTTGATTTACTCAAACTATAATTATTCCACAAAGGCTTCGCAAAATCATCTTTTAAATAATGAATAGAAAATCTTTGTAAATCATCAATAGTTGAAAATAAACCTGCAGAACCAGTATGCTTTCCTAATACCTTAGCTTTAGGATCGTGTACAATACCATCGTTAATACCGGCTACAGTTGGAACAGCTTCTACTCTAGGACCAAAAGAGGTTTCTTTCATCTGAAAAGGAGTAAAAATATAACGTTTGAAAAGTTTATCCAAACTATCCCCTAATACCTCTTCTAACATAAAACCAAGTAAAAGAAAATTAATATCAGTGTATTTAAAAGATTTATCTTCCAAAACCTTGATATGATTAATGGCATCTTTCAGCTGAGTAGCATTCAACTGATCACGATTTGGAATAAAAGGATCAATCCCACTGCTATGTGTAGCTAGTTGCCTTACAGTTAACGTCTGATGATCAAACGTAGGGTAATAATACCTTAATGGCTTATCAATATCAATAGTCCCGTGATAAACTAACTTTGCTAGTAAAGTTCCCACGCCGACAACTTTTGATACACTGGCTAGATCATAGACCAATCCCGCTTTAACTTTCTCATTGCCATCAATTGTCCCCAAGTAATGTTCGTGCCACTCTCCATTTTCATAAATAGCTAAGCTTGCACCATGATAAAGATTATCTTTGATTTGCTCTTTAATGAGTTCTAAAACGGTATTAGTTTTAATCATTCTTTTGAAATCCAAATCTCAATATTACTAGTATCAGAGATGACTAAAATCTTTTCTTTAGAATCAAGGTAAACATCAAGTCCCAATGATTCAAAAGTTGATTTCAAGTCATTTAAATTAGTATCTTCATTAACACAGCATTCTAGTATCTCAATATCCCAAGTTTCATTTGGAGCAATTTGCAAATCTTGTCCCTGTGCTTCTTTGAAAGATAAATTAATTGGGAACTTCCCAGCAAATACTTTATCGTAAAAAGCTTCAGCTTTCACGGCATCAGGTACATTCAAACTAATAGATTGGAAAACAAAGTTTGATAGACTTGTAGTGTCATCATTTTTTTCTAACTCTGGGCGCTCAATTGCTACTAATTGTGACAAATCATCTTCAGCATGAAGTAAGAAAGGATCTCCCTCGGGCGAAACTGTTTCATAGGCATAACCATTTTGACCTTGATATACTTGAGTGGCTTGCGCACCATTTGCCAAAAGCTTTTCAATATCTTTTGCATCTTGAGACTTAACAATAATCTTTGCTAACTTCTTAGTACCATTCACCGCACGAGTACGATAAGTTGGGGATTCCTCAATAATAAAGCTAGCCTCTTTGTTCTGCCATGCTGAGAAAACTGCGATTGCATTTTCTTCACTTATCAATTTAAATCCAAGAGACTCCTGATAAAATGCAATATTCAAGTCTCTATTATTAACACGTAATACTGGGTGTTTAAATGTCAATGAATGAAATAACGTCATAAATTCCTCCTTGTTCAGTCTAGTCTATTTTAGATAATTTTAGATAATTTAGCAAGAATCTTTGTGCTCTCAATACCATAAAGTCAAATTGACAGTTTCACTATTTTTTTGTAGACTGGATATTATGAATGAAACACTACTATTACATGGGATTCAGCTTATTCTGATTATCGCCATGATTATCACTTTTTATCAGATTGTTAGACATATTAGGTCTCAAAAAATAAATCCTTTCAAACGATTTTTCACTGGTTTGTGGATCGGTTTTGTAACTGATGCTCTCGATACTCTTGGTATCGGCTCTTTTGCAACAACGACCACATTTTTTAAACTAACTAAGCTTGTTGAAGACGATCGTAAAATACCCGCAACAATGACAGCTGCACACGTACTTCCAGTTTTGTTGCAGTCACTCTGTTTTATTTTTGTTGTAAAAGTAGAGGCTTTAACACTAATAACAATGGCTGGTGCAGCTTTTATTGGGGCTTTTGTTGGAGCTAAAATGACTAAAAATTGGCACGCTCCTACTGTTCAACGTATTCTAGGAACACTGCTCATCACAGCTGCTATTATTATGCTCTATCGTATGATCACTAACCCTGGCGCTGGTATTTCAGATTCAGTACATGGTCTACACGGCATTTGGTTATTTGTTGGTATCGTCTTCAATTTTATTATTGGTGTATTAATGACTATGGGACTAGGTAATTATGCTCCCGAACTTATCTTCTTCTCCCTAATGGGACTGAGTCCTGCAGTTGCTATGCCTGTCATGATGCTAGATGCAGCTATGATAATGACAGCTTCTAGTACACAATTTATCAAGAGTGGTCGTGTTAATTGGAACGGCTTTGCCGGTCTGGTTACTGGGGGAATATTAGGCGTTATTGTCGCTGTTCTCTTCTTAACTAACCTTGACCTTAACAGCTTGAAAACACTGGTTGTAGGTATTGTTTTATTTACTGGAGCAATGTTAATACGTTCTTCCTTTAAAAAAACTATGCCCAAAAGTCATCATTAAACAAAATCAGCTAGCAAGACTGGCTGATTTTTATATTTAAAACAAAAAAGACCGGCAAACCGATCTTTCTTTAACTATTAAAGATATAATAGTTTGAACAAGGCTACAGCGAGTATACTTGCTACGATTGGTGCTAAAACTGGCACCCATGCATACCACCATTTTGAATCTTCTTTAGCTTGTCCAAGAATTTGTTTTGGTAATAAGCGGTGAACAATACGTGGACCAAGGTCACGCGCAGGGTTCAATGCAGGTCCAGTCGGTCCACCTAAAGAAGCAACTAGAGTCATTACCAAGAAACCAATACCTAAGTGAGCTACAGCAAGTGAACCAGTTACGTATGGTGAAATCCTTGTTGCTGCTGTCGTTTGGTCATAACCAGCTTGAACAAGTTTACCAACAAGTTCTACACCAAAATAGTTCTTCGTTAAAGCCAAAGCTCCAAAGAAAAGAACAAAAGAACCAACGAATTCATTTAAGAAACCATTAATGTAAGCCGCTTTACGACTTGATTTCTGTCCATCATCTAATGCAGAAATAGTTGAAAATGATCCAAGAACATGATTTGGATTTTCTGTCTTAACAAAGTAAGGTTGATAAACCATAACGACAACTAACTGTCCAAACATTGCTCCCAAAATTTGTGCAAGAATGTATTGTCCAACGTGTGCCCAAGGGAAAAGACCTGAAAATGCCAATCCAAGTGTGAAAGCTGGGTTAATATGGTTTCCAGAGACATTACCAAACATAAGCGCTGGCATCATAACACCTAAACCATAACCAATTGCAATAATAATCCAACCTGAATTATTTCCTTTTGTGCCTTTTAAGTCAACGTTAGCTACAGCCCCATTTCCTAAGATGATAAGAAAAGCGGTTGCGATAAATTCTGTGATATACTTCACAGTCCAAGTGATTTCGATCAATCCTTGTTTCCTCCCAAAAAAATATTTACAACATTAACCATTCTACCAAGTAAGCTTAATATTGTAAAGCTTATCACAAAATAAAATTAATAAAATTTTTAACCAAATATATTTGATAAAAAAATAGAGTACTAGGTTCGGACTACCTAGTACTCTATTTTATTTAGTTTATAAGGTTTTCTTACTATCACGAACGACTAGCATATCAACTTTCGAATGACGTAAAATGTATTCTGAAGTTGAGCCGATCAATAGTCTTTCAAAAGTGTTTAATCCTGTTGCGCCTACCATAATTAAATCTGCTTTTTCCCTTATGGGGATATCCTTTGCCAAAAGTGTCTTAGGATTTCCGATTTCAGTAATTTTTTTGATCTTTGTAAGGCCTTTTGAATGTGCTAATTTCTCAAAATAGGCTAGCACATCTGCTGACTCTTGTTCTTGCCTATCAAAAACATAATCACTAAAGACTCCCTCACTTTGGTAAGCATGGGCATCTATAACATGCGTTAGCAGTAATTCAGCATCATTACGAAGAGCAACATTTATCCCTTTTTCTACCGCCAATTCTGACTCGTAAGACCCATCGATAGCAATAAGAATACGCTCATATTTTTGTGTCATAGCTTAATTCCTCCCTTTTATATAGTTTTAGTTTCAACTTGTCGAGATGATTTTAAGAAATATAGAATACCACAAACAACAGGAATAATCGCTGCTATCCAGAATAATTCTCTAAAGGATTGCACACCAGCTCCAAGAAAACCATCTTTAACAAGTCCCAAAATGTAAGGTCCAGCACCTAACCCTAAATCAAGACCTATCATGTAAGTTGACATTGCTGTATTGAAACGATGTTCCTCAACACCTTTGATTGATGCTGCTTGGCCACAAGACATAAAGGTGCCATAACCAAAACCAATCAAAGCACCTGATAGAAGGTAGGTAACACTTCCCATAGCACTCCCTAATAAAGCAAGTCCCAAAGTTAAGAACAGATAACTTGGATAAAGCACCCACTTATCTCCCTTAGCGTCCATTAATCTTCCCATAGATGGTCTGGTTAAAGTGATGACAAGTGCATAAACAATAAAGAAATAAGCTCCTACTGTCATCAAATTAATTTCTGTTGTATATAATTTTTGGAAACCTAACACGGAAGCATAGGAGATACCCATCAAAAATGCAATAATTGTAATAAAAATTGCTTTTTTCTCAATGAAACTATCAATAGTCCATGATTTTGATTTAGCTAACTGTTCTGGATTTAAAGTAATATTTTTGACTGGGAAAACAAATGCTCCCAACACTACAATCGCAATTAAAATACTACATAATACAATAACCATTTTAAAGTTAATATGAAGGTTGTCTAGCATAAATGTTCCTACAAAAGGACCAATAGCTGCGGCTAAACTTGTTGATAGACCGTAAAAGTTAATCCCTTCACCTCTTTTATCAGCTGGTATATAGGCTGTTACAATAGTATTAGTTGCTGTTGACACGACGCCATAACCAAAACCATTTAGGAAACGAACTAAATACATTACTCCGATACTTGGCATATAAAAATAAGCTAAAGTTGTTAGTAAGTAAAAAATAGCCCCTCCACGTAAAACTAACTTACGTCCTAGAACTTCTAATTGCTTGCCAAATATAAGACGAGCAATCAAAGTCCCTACAATATAAATCCCCGTTGCTAATCCTGCTTGACTAGTGCTAACACCTAACTCTTTAGTCGCAATAAAAGCTATGATAACGGTAAACAAATAATAGACCATATAAACAATAAAGTTTAAAATAGTAATGCCTATAAAATGTTTGTTGAATAATTTGTCTTCCAATGCAAATGGCTCCTTTTTTCAATTTCATTTTCATAAACATTTTACAAAAATATTAGAAGATACGATATTTCAATGGTATAATATAAGTGCTAGTATCAGACTGCATTAACAAATGTTAAGGTGGTCTATCAAACCTAAAACATTTGGAGGAAGTCATGAATCATCAAATTTTACAAAATTACATTAATAGTCATAATCTTCCAATTATCGAAAAAGACTACCATAAATACCTTACATTTGAAAGTTTAGAAGAAGACTATACTTATATCCTAAAAGATGGTATTGTTAAACAAAGTGTTCTCTCTAAATATGGTACTGAGTTCAATCTGCGTTATGTGACAGGCTTAGAAATCACTTCTATCCTAAATACAGACTACTCCCAACACATGGGAGAACCTTACAATGTTCGAATCGAATCCGAAACTGCCCACTTTTACAAAGTACGTCGCTCTACCTTCCTAAAAGATATCAATAATGATATTGAACTGCAAGGATATGTGAAAGATTTCTATCATAACCGCCTTGAAAAATCTATGAAAAAAATGCAGTGCATGCTCACTAATGGTCGAATTGGTGCTATCTCCACACAATTATATGACCTCAGTAAGATGTTTGGCGAAGAACGAGATAACGGTGATATCTATATTAATTTTGTTATCACGAACGAAGAACTTGGCAAATTTTGCGGTATATCCACAGGAAGTAGCGTGAGCCGCATTTTGAAACAACTAAAAGACGATCATATTATTCGTATTGAAAAACAACATATCATTATTACAAATATTGAGAAATTAAAAGATCATATTGTATTTTAATATAACAATAGAAAGGATATATTATGCGTTATAATCAATTCAGCTACATTCCAACTAAACCTAACGAAGCTTTTGAAGAGCTAAAAGAGCTAGGTTTTCCATTAAACAAAAAGAATTCTGATAAAGCTAATTTGGAAGCTTTTCTCAGACATTCTTTTTTAAATCAAACTGATACTGATTACGCTCTTAGTCTCCTTATCGTTGATGCAAAAACCGATGCTCTAACCTTTTTTAAATCAAATAGTGACTTAACACTAGAAAATTTACAATGGATTTATTTACAGTTATTAGGCTTTATCCCCTTTGTAGACTTTAAAGACCCTAAAGCATTCTTACAAGATATTAACTTCCCAGTCTCATATGACAATATTTTTCAAAGTCTACATCACTTACTCACCTGTCGTGGAAAATCTGGCAATACATTAATCGACCAATTAGTTGCTGATGGTTTACTTCATGCAGATAATCACTACCATTTTTTCAATGGGAAGTCTCTGGCCACTTTCAATACTAACCAATTGATTCGCGAAGTTGTCTATGTTGAAACATCCTTAGATACTATGTCTAGTGGTGAACATGATTTAGTAAAAGTTAACATTATCAGACCCACTACCGAGCATACTATCCCTACGATGATGACAGCTAGCCCCTATCATCAAGGTATCAATGATCCTGCCGCAGACCAAAAAACATACCAAATGGAGGGTGCGCTAGCAGTTAAACAACCTAAACACATACAAGTTGATACAAAACCATTTAAAGAAGAAGTAAAATATCCTTCAAAATTACCCATCAGCCCTGCAACTGAAAGCTTCACACACATTGACAGTTATAGTCTCAATGACTATTTTCTTTCTCGTGGTTTTGCTAATATATACGTTTCAGGTGTGGGTACTGCTGGCTCTACGGGTTTCATGACCAGTGGGGATTACCAACAAATACAAAGCTTTAAAGCAGTCATTGATTGGTTAAATGGTAAGGTTACTGCATTCACAAGTCATAAACGAGATAAACAAGTCAAGGCTGATTGGTCAAATGGCCTTGTAGCAACCACAGGTAAATCTTATCTCGGTACCATGTCAACTGGTTTAGCAACAACTGGCGTTGAGGGGTTGAAAGTCATTATCGCTGAAGCCGCAATCTCCACATGGTATGATTATTATCGAGAAAATGGGCTTGTGTGTAGTCCAGGCGGCTACCCCGGTGAAGATTTAGACGTTTTAACAGAATTAACATACTCACGAAACCTCTTAGCTGGTGATTACATCAAAAACAACGATTGCTATCAAGCATTGTTAAATGAACAATCAAAAGCAATTGACCGTCAAAGTGGGGATTACAACCAATACTGGCATGACCGTAATTACCTAACTCACGTCAATAATGTCAAAAGTCGAGTAGTTTACACTCATGGACTACAGGATTGGAATGTTAAGCCAAGACATGTCTACAAAGTTTTCAATGCATTTCCTCAAACCATCAAAAAACACCTTTTTTTACATCAAGGTCAACATGTGTATATGCATAATTGGCAGTCGATTGATTTTCGTGAAAGCATGAATGCCTTACTAAGCCAAGAACTACTTGGCATTGACAATCATTTCCAATTAGAAGAGGTCATTTGGCAAGATAATACTACTGAGCAAACTTGGCAAGTTTTAGATGCTTTCGGAGGAAACCATCAAGAGCAAATTGGCTTAGGTGATAGTAAAAAACTTATTGATAACCATTATGACAAAGAAGCCTTTGATACTTATTGTAAAGACTTCAATGTGTTCAAAAATGATCTTTTCAAGGGAAATAATAAAACCAATCAAATCACTATTAATCTTCCTCTAAAGAAAAATTATCTCCTGAATGGACAGTGCAAACTCCATCTACGTGTTAAAACTAGTGACAAAAAGGCCATTTTATCAGCCCAAATCTTAGACTATGGTCCTAAAAAACGATTCAAAGATACACCAACCATCAAATTCTTAAACAGCCTTGATAATGGTAAAAATTTTGCCAGAGAAGCTTTACGTGAACTCCCGTTTACTAAAGATCATTATCGTGTCATCAGTAAAGGTGTCTTGAACCTTCAAAATCGTACAGACTTACTTACAATTGAGGCTATCGAGCCAGAACAATGGTTTGATATCGAGTTTAGCCTCCAACCAAGTATATATCAATTGAGTAAAGGTGATAATCTAAGGATTATCCTTTATACAACTGATTTTGAACATACCATTCGAGATAATGCTAGTTACTCTATAACAGTAGATTTGAGTCAATCTTATTTAACTATCCCAACTAATCAAGGAAATTAACTTATGAAACTTCTCACTAAAGAACGGTTTGATGATTCTCAACACTTTTGGTACCAGATCAATTTATTACAAGAGAGTAACTTCGGAGCAGTTTTTGACCATGATAATAAAAACATTCCACAGGTTGTTGCAACTATTGTTGATGATTTACAAGGTTCTGGAAGTTCGAATCATTTCTGGTATTTTGGCAATACTACTGATACTTCCATCCTTATGATTGCTCATTTAAATCGAAAATTCTATATTCAGGTTAATTTAAAGGACTTTGACTTTGCACTCAATTTAATAGCTATAAATAATTGGAAGAGTCTCCTCCAAACTCAACTTGAAGCTCTAAACGATACCCTAGCAATATTTCAATAAATAAGGTAGAATGGAGTGACAAAGCAACGCGAGGGAGACTGATTAATGTCATCTTATTGGAATAACTATCCTGAACTAAAAAAAATATTGATGAAACCAATCAACTAATTCAAGAAAGAATACAGGTCAGAAATAAAGATATTGAAGCGGCGCTAAGCCAACTCACAGCTGCGGGAGGAAAACAGCTCAGACCAGCATTCTTTTACCTTTTTTCTCAACTTGGTAATAAGGAGAATCAAGATACTCAGCAACTAAAGAAAATCGCTGCTTCTTTAGAAATCCTTCACGTTGCTACATTAATCCATGATGATGTCATTGATGACTCACCACTAAGACGTGGAAATATGACCATTCAAAGCAAGTTTGGCAAAGACATCGCAGTTTATACTGGGGATTTACTTTTCACAGTCTTTTTCGATCTTATTTTAGAATCTATGGCTGATACACCATTTATGAGGATTAATGCAAAATCTATGCGTAAAATTCTCATGGGAGAATTGGACCAGATGCACCTTCGTTACAATCAACAACAAGGTATCCATCACTATTTACGTGCGATTTCAGGTAAGACAGCCGAACTCTTTAAATTAGCTAGCAAAGAAGGAGCTTACTTTGGTGGTGCAGAGAAGGAGGTTGTTCGTCTAGCAGGCCATATCGGCTTTAACATTGGTATGACATTCCAAATTTTGGATGATATCCTGGATTATACTGCAGATAAAAAAACATTTAACAAGCCTGTCTTAGAGGATTTAGCACAAGGCGTTTACGGTCTTCCTCTACTTCTTGCCATTGAAGAAAATCCTGATATTTTCAAACCTATTTTAGATAAAAAAACAGATATGACTACTGAAGACATGGAAAAAATTGCTTATCTCGTCGTTTCCCATAGAGGTGTTGACAAAGCTCGCCATCTAGCTCGTAAATTTACTGAAAAAGCTATTAGTGACATAAATAAGCTACCCCAAAGCTCTCCAAAAAAACAGTTGCTACAATTAACTAATTACCTTTTAAAACGCAAAATCTAAATAATAAAAAAACATTCCACATTGCTAGAAAAGCAGTTAGGGAATGTTTTTTATTATCATTTATTTATCGCACCTATCAATTATCATAGATCACCATCATCAGCGGCTTTCAGCTGACGGTAACGTTGGCTACTTTGATACAATTCTTGAGGAGAACCTTCCAACTCTAATTGCCCATTTTCTATAAATAAGATACGATCAGCATGTTCAATACCTTTTAAGTGATGTGTAATCCAAACTAAGGTCTTACCTTCCAATTCTTTCATAAATACCCTTAGTAAGGCTTGTTCAGTAATAGGATCAAGTCCAACAGTTGGCTCATCTAAGACAACAATTGGGACATCTTTTAGTAAGATTCTAGCCAAAGCAATTCTATGCCTTTCGCCACCTGAAAACCTAAGTCCAGCTTCATCAACCATTGTATAGAGACCATCTGATAAATCAGTGACCATCTCTTTCAATCCAACTCGTTCAAGAACTTTCCATACATCTTCTTCACTAGCATCTTGGTTTCCAATGCGAATGTTATTTAGCAGGGTTGTATTAAAAAGGTAGGGCGCTTGTTGTATTACTCCAATATAGTTAGAAATGCAATCACCAACTATTGAAACATCAGCACCGCCTAGGGTAATCTCCCCTTGACTTGCTTTCAAGTCGCCACGAAGTAGACTAGCTAAGGTACTCTTGCCAGAACCACTACGCCCTAAAATAGCAATTTTTTCTCCTTCTTTAATATCCAAATCTAAATGATGCAAAACCCATTTCTCTTGTGGTTTATACTGGAAACTTAAATTCTTGACGGAAAAATCGTATGGCTTATTAGGCAATTGATTTTGAGTTGTTTCAAAATACGTTTCTGATAATTCATTAAGACGATGAATTGAATCAGAATATTTATTTGTTTCTTGAGCAGCAGCAGACAAACCAGCAAATGCCTCTGACAAGGGAAATACTGTTAGAACAAATGCTGCAATCCAGTTAGCTTCGCCACCTCTGTGACCAATAAACTGATTACTAGCCCAAATAATAACCAAAATAGCTAGAAAGCCAAAAACTAATTCCACAATAAGAGCTCTACGATTATCAAAGGAACGAATTTTTTTCTGAACAGCCATGAGTTCACTTTCCGAACGCTCATGCAAGGCGACGTACTCTTGACCACGTTGACTAAAAATCCAGTCTGAAATACCTAAGACATTATCTGTCAAATCAGTATAAAGATGATTTTTTAATTCTTTTTCACGAGTCTGACGAGCACCATTAGCTAAAATCGACCAAAGTGGAAAAACAAAAATCATAATAGCTAAATAAAGCAACATCATTAAAGCGAACCCTAGAGAAAAGAAGCCTGTTGCAATAATAATAAAGCTATATAATAACCACGCTATAATCGTTGGAAATATTGTCCTAAGATACAAATTTTGCAAATAATTAATATCCTCCGCTAAAAGCCCCATAACATCTCCTAAACGAAAATCACGCTTCATAAAGATAGCATTGCTTTCTAAGGAATGGTAAAGCTTCAAGCGCAGTTGTGAAGTCATTCGTAATACCCAATTGTGACTCGTTAGGCGTTCTATATAACGAAAAACAGGGCGTCCAATACCAAAAGCACGTGTTAGTACAATTGGAACATATACTAGAAGAATATTACTCGGTAGTGAAGCTGACTTACTAATCAGATAGCCCGAATTAAACATAAGAGCACTGGCAGAAAAAAAAGTCATAAAACCAAGGAAAAGAGCAATTACTAAGGAAACTTTATATTGTTTGAAAAATGGTTTTACCCATTGATCTGTCTTTAATTCTTTAAACAAAGGGATTTTAAACATTATTTCCTCCCATAGCATGCTTCAGTTGATAGAGATATCCTTTTTTAGCTAATAATTCCTGATAAGTGCCTACTTCTGCAACTCTCCCCTTCTCCATAACGACTATAACATCCATTTGGTTCAACCAGTGAAGACGATGAGTTGCAAAGATAACTAAACGATCTGACATCAGTGGCAACATTTTCTCTTTTAATTCTAACTCTGTTTCAATATCTAAATGAGCAGTTGGTTCATCAAAAACCATAATACGACGATTTTGATCAAGAAAAGCACGAGCCAGAGCTATACGCTGGGCTTGTCCTCCACTAAGCGGACGCGCTCCATTACCAATACGCGTTTCTAAACCGTCAGGTAACTCGCTTAGCAAGCTATCTAAACCTACCATATGAATCGCTCTTATCACCTCTTCGTCACTAGCATTGGGAGTATAGAAGGTAATATTATCACGTAATGACATTTCAAAAACATAAGGAGTTTGAGGAATATAGATCATCTGTTTATGCCAATCTTCTTGATCAAGGTTAGTCACTTCTCTACCATCCACTTTTAAAGAACCATTATCAGGCTCTAAAAAACCACTCAGAAGGTTAATTAAGCTAGACTTACCTGAACCACTAACTCCTACTAAAGCAACCTTTTGATGCCCTCTAAATCGTAAGGTTACATCCTCAACAACACGTTTTTGGTTGTACGCAATAGCAATGTTTTCTAAATCCAAATGACTCTCTTTAGACCAATCATCTATGACTAATTGCTCACCTTTAATACCAGTTTTGTTTAGAACTTTTTGAATCGCTTGAAATGCATTTTTCCCGTCTAACGTTGCATGATAATCACTAGAAAAATCTCTTACGGGTAAAAAGTATTCAGGGGATAAAATCAAAATTGTTAAAGCCGGTAAAAGGTAAATCTGCTCATTTAATAATCGTAAACCTAGAAAAACAGCAACGATAGCAATGGATAAAGTTGTAAAAAAGTCTAAAGCAAACGTTGATAAAATACCAATTTTCAAAGTACTCATTGTTGCTTTACGAAAAGATTCACTAGTTTGATAAATGCTTTTACCATAACGTTTACTAAGACCAAAATATTTGAGAGTATCAATGCCTCGTAATGAATCTAAAAAATGATTAGAAAGTACTTGATAGGATTCATATTGTTTATCTGCTTTAGCTTGAGCCGCATAGCCTAAAATAATCATAAAGATGATAATTAAAGGAAAAACGATAAGTAAAATTGCACCTGATTCAATATCTAAATAGAAAATATAAGCTAGAATAATCCATGGAATAATAGACATATTAATCATCTTATTCAAGACTAAACGTAAATAATTTTCAACTAAAGAAACACCATCTAGTGCCATTGTAACAACATTACCAGTTCCTTGTTCTTGAACGACTTTAGGACCTAGATCAAATAACTTATCTAATAATTGACGTCTCAAAAGACTAGATTGTGCTGTTGAAAAGTCATCAAGTTTTCTATTTTTGATGTAATCAATAACATGACGGCCTAAATATGAGACCATAAATAACAAAATATAAACCGTTTGAGAAGAAAGTTTTTGTCCTTCCCACAAACCAGTTATAGAAAGACTCAAATAATAAGCTTGTCCGATAATAAAGATTGCTTGAAGAACATCAAGTCCCGCAAGCAATCCTAACAACTTATGAATACCTGACAAGCGCATAACCGCTTTATCTAGCATTATTTTTCTCCTGTCACAATCACTGGCAAGGTAATACGTTTTCTAAAGATATAATATGCCCATGCTGTATAAGCTAGAACAAAGGGAACTAGAGTAATTGCGACAATCGATATTACTTTTAAAGTATATGGCGTTGAGGACGCATTTTGAATCAGCAAATCATATTTAGGGCTAATTGATGAAATCATAACTCGTGGGAATAGACCTTGGAACAACAGAACAACCACTGAAACAAGACTGAGACCACTCGCTAAAAATGCTGTCATCTCTGCTCCTTTAAAAGTTGAAGCATGCGCTAATACAGCTAATACAACAATAACCAAAACCATAATTGTCGTAACTATCGGATGATTGCTAAAGAAATCTGTCTTGAAATACAAGAGAACTGCAAACAAGGCTAAACCAAGATAGAGTACCCAATAAAGCAACTGAGCATAATTACGGGCACGCTCTCTAATTGGCCCTTCTGTCTTCAATGCAATGTAGTTTAAACCATGAAGATAGGCTAGCAATACCATTGCAACTCCACCCACCAACGAGAATATATTAAAGTAATCACTGAATTGAGCTGATAAGTTACCACTAGCATCAAGTGGCATACCTTGAATCAAACTTATAAACATAATCCCAAAGAAGAATGGAACAATAGCAGAACCAATTGTTAAGGTCCAGTTCCAAAACTGCTTTTTCTCTGCAGGAACTTTATGTCTAAATTCGAAGGAAACACCACGAATAATTAATCCAAAGAGAATCGTAAGGAGAATCAAATAGTAACCACTAAATAGTGAAGCATACCAGTATGGAAAAGAAGCAAACATTGCTCCACCACCGGTAAGAAGCCAAACTTCATTACCATCCCAAACTGGGCCAATGGTTTCTACTACTTGATCTTTTTCATGCTCATTATGTGTTAAAGTTTGAACAGCCATCCCAACCCCAAAGTCGAATCCTTCAAGGAAGAAGAATCCTGAAAATAGGAGGCCGATTAGGAAAAACCAAAAGAATTGTAAAGCACTCATTTAGTATGCTCCTTTCTCAAAGGGATCAATTGAAGTATAGGCACCATGATGTCCGTGTTCATCTTCATACTCTGGCCCTTTCTTCAATTCTCTTATTGTTAGGCTTATCATCATCACCGCTAAACCACCAAACAACAAGAAGTACACAGTATTGGAAACAAATAATGATGCAACTGAAACGTTTGGAGAGACAGAGTCCTTAATCTTGAAAAGACCATAGACAGTCCAAGGGTATCGTCCTTGTTCTGTCACAATCCAACCAAATGTATTGGCTAAGAATGGTGCAAAAGTTGTTAAAGCAACAATCCAAAGCATCCATTTGTGTTTATAAAGAATTGGTTTTTTCTTACGAGTTAAAAAGAGTCCTAAAACAGAAACACCCATAATAGCTGTTCCCATCGCCGCCATTGTACGGAAACCATAGAAAAGTAGGTTAACCATTGGGTAGTAGTTATCTTTACCATACTTAGCAACCAATTCTTTATTAGCTGTATCCATACCTTTCACAGAACCAGATGGTTTTCCGTAAGATAAAATACTCAACATATAGGGAATCTTGATCCCAAAAACTTGTTTGTGTTCTGCTTCATTTGCCCAAGCAACTACACTCCAAGCTGCAGGATCACCCGAATCTTCATAATCACCTTCCATAGCAGCAAATTTCATTGGTTGATCGTGAATCAAGGCTTTCATTTGTAAATCCCCAACTCCCATAACTGAAATTGAACCAAGAAGTGCTACTACTAAACCAATACGAACTGATTTCTTATAAAGTTCAACCGTTGTATCTTTCAGCTGTTCTGATTTTAAGAGGCGGAAGGCTGACATACCAGCAACCACTGTACCACCCATCGTAATGGCACCAAAAATAACATGGGTAAATTCATAGAAGAACTGTGGATTTTTTATAAGTGCAAGAAAATCAGTCATTTGCGCTCTACCGTTTACAACTTCATAACCAACAGGATGTTGCATGAAGCTATTAGCAGTAAGAATCCACATCGCTGACATTAATGAGCCAAAAACCACTAGCCAAATGAATATCACATGTAATTTTTTACTAATTTTCTTGTTATCCCATGTAAACATCCATAAACCAAGGAAAGTAGATTCCATAAAGAAAGCTAATAAAGCTTCAATAGCCAATGGAGCTCCAAAAATATCACCTACGAAACGTGAATAGTCTGACCAGTTCATTCCAAATTGGAACTCTTGAATGATACCTGTCACAACACCAACTGCAAAACTAAGGAGCATGATATTACCCCAAAATTTTGTCAATTTTTTATACTCTTCATTTTTTGTGATAACATACATTGTCTCCATAATAGCAACCACTAGGCATGTACCAATTGTAAATGGTACAAAGAAAAAGTGGAAAACTGTAGTCATCGCAAATTGAAAACGAGCTAAAGTTTCAATTGTCATACAAAACCTCTTATTTTGTTTTAATCATTTCTTTTATAGAAATATCTGCAAGAGCTAGTTTCCTAGCTTCGTAACAATTGGTAAATAACTTACTTTAATATCTTAATGATATAAATCAAAACGTCCCTTAGCTAGAAGTTCTTTAAGTCCACCCATATCAACAAGTGATTTGTTCATGATAATCTTCTTCATAACCGATGCAGGGTATTTTTTAATTTTAGTTTTTCCAACAACACCAAGTCCATGCGTATTTCCTACTGAAGCAACTGTGCCTTGCGGACTATACGAAAAGTCTTCTGTGGCTTCACCTTTGATTTGATGTAAAAGGTTTTTAGCAACATGAGCTCCCATACGAGTTGCAATTTGAGCTGTTGTTGGGAATGGGCGACCAGACTCAGTGTCCATAAATGCAGACACATCACCGATAACATAAACATTATCGTATTTTGGATCACGCAAATCACTGTTGACCATTACACGTCCACGACGTTGATCAAATCCTGATTCTCCCATAACCGGACTTCCACTAACACCTGTTGTCCAAATGATAGTACCTGCGGTAATAGATTTGAGTTCTTCATCCTCTTTACTAGTACCATAAACAACTTCACCCGGTTTGATTTCCTTAATCATACTTCCAAGCATCAAATTAATACCTAAATCCTTAATTAAGTTGACACCATATTGCGCTAATTCATCATCAAACATTGGTAGGATGCGAGTTGCTGCCTCTACACAAATAATTTCAATTTGTTCAGGTTTTACACCCGCTAAAGCAGCATATTTTGGTCGCTCATCAACCATAGCTCCGGCTAACTCAATGCCTGTAAAACCAGCACCACATACTAAGAGTTTGAGAAGATTTTCATCTTTTGTCTCACGATACAACTTCATTGTATTAACAATGTGATTATGGATGTTTTCTGCTTGCGAAATATTGGTCATCTGCAAAGCATTCTCCATAGCACCCTTGATGCCAAAAGTTTCAGATACAAAGCCTAAGGCAACTACGACATAATCATAATGGAGTTCACCGTTATTTTTAACTGTTACTGTTTTATTTTCAGCATCGACTCTAAGCACCTCATCTTGCATGAAGTTAACCTTATTAGTGTTGATAACATCCTTAATTGGGAATGTAATTTTTTCTTTTGGCTGAGAGCCTGCAGCTACTTCATGTAATTCTGTAGCTTCGTAGTGATAATCATTCATGTCAACAAGGGTAATATGAAAATCACCTGATTGTTTTTGTAAATTACGAACTGCTTTCAAACCGGCATAACCAGCACCTAAAACTAGGATTTCTTTCATGATAAAACTCCTCTAAAAAATGATTCCAATTAGATACGTTAAGACTTGGGTTGCAGATCCCAGTGCTAGAATACGTACCGCACAAACAAATGTTTCTCTCTTAACCTGTTTTTGCCACAATAGTTTTGTCTGCTTATAAATAAATGGTATTAATAACAAACTCAAGAGTACTGTAACAGGCGCAAGTCCAAAAAGAAATTCAAAAACAATTGCCAATAAAGCTATACTATTAGAAATAGCAAACAGCAAGAGTCCACCTCTTATCCCTGTATAATGTACAAGGGTATAGCGATGATTTTTTTCATCTTCTTCTTTGTCGCACAGATTATTCGCCAACATTAGGTTGGCAATCCATAAGGTGTTCGGCAAGGAAATCAAGAAAATTTTGCTTAAGTTGAGGATATCCCACGAAAAGTTTTGATAAGTGTTTAGATATACACAAATTAAACTAATCATAAATCCCATTGTCAAGCCAGAAAATACTTCTCCTAAGGGCAGACTAGATAAAGGTCTCGGACCAAAGGAATATAAAACACCAATTCCAAAACAAAAAAGTCCCATCCATAAAAGAGGCAGACCGACTTGGGAAACTAAAACTAAACCAATCATACTAGAAGTAATGACTAAACTTGCCATAATAACTTCTATTTGGCGTAGGGATAGGTTCTCACGACCAATAATGTTAGTGTCATTCTTATAATCCAAATCCACAGCATTCCGATAATCATTGTAATTATTCCAAATGTCAACGAACATATTGAATAAAAACATAGCAACGAAGAATAAACCGACATATACAGGGTGTACTGAATTGTAGTAATAAGCACTAAAACACAAACCAATCAAAAATGGTAAAACACTAGCTGTTTTGGCTTTCATTTCTACCAACTCTAGAAAGATTGGTAATGTCATTATTAAAGTCCTCTCTATACATAATCTTCAACAATACTATTATAATGCAATTTCTACCATTTTTAAAACAATAGGGCTTGATTTTTGATTAAAAATACAAAAAATTTTTCTTAAAATGAGTTAATCACACTTAGAACACTAAATACTATTTTGAGGAGTCCTATTCATCACACTATGCCATGTAATATTCGGAAAAATAGTATTGCAACCTTCAGTTACTCCTTATGTTGGCACCAGCCTTTGAAGGTCCTCTGATTGCACTGCTTAGTTAGTATTTTCATCAGCTGTATGGTCTCTAAGAGCCATCAGCATACTAAAAAAACTAGTGTTACACTTTGAAAAGTGTAACACTAGCTCCAATTTGTTTTAAATAGCTTAACTATTTAATCATTAATCTACTTTATATATTTAAGCATTTAAAGTTGAATGTTGGTTAAGGATACCTGAGAGAGAACCTTGAATATAATTTGGCAATACTTGTTTTTGAGCACGTTCATAGATTTCTGAATCTGTTAACTGACGTTCTGATTTAGGGCTTGATACTTGCGGTGTCACTGCTGCATTTTGTTGTTTGTAAAGTGTT
>NZ_GL636070.1:474522-477790 GCF_000186445.1 Streptococcus agalactiae ATCC 13813 | reverse complement strand
GTTCTGCATCCGTTAACTGACGTTCTGCTTTTGGAGGTGTTGCTTGCGGTGCTGTGAAAGTTGAAGCTGAAACACCTTGTGTAGAACCAAGAGCTACGAATGCTCCTCCAGCAAACATTGCTGAGACAAGACCGAGTTTCAAATAGTTAGCAGTTGAGACGTTGTTGACTTTTTTTCTGTAATAAGTTTTTTCATAAGAATTACCTCTTTCTTTTGGGTTATTTATTTTATGAACTAAGTATAACAACAAGAAATAAAGTAAGGTTAAACTAAATATAAAATAATTCTTAAGTCATTCTTAGGAAACCATAAAATCATACGCTAACAAAAAATTTGGTATCTAGTTTGGAATTAGCCCTAGTGTATTATAATGATCCCTACAAATATGTGCCAAACACCTTCTTCATATATACAAGATTGATTTAACATTCCTATACCCTTAATGGTGGGCACATTCTCTTCATGTTCCATATAGAAATCAACAGATAATTCCGTATTGTCCCTATTATTAAATTTTCCAGTTAATGATAAATTATATCCTCCACCTTGAGGTGTCCTATTACCAATCTGTTCAACCTTTACACTTGACGAATCGAATTGAACAGATTCTGTCTTATCATTCTGTGATTTAGAACATCAACAATTTCTTGTTCATGTTCTTTGAGGTAAGCTAGTTGTTCTTCTTTAACGTGCTTTTATCTTTCGTACTTACTGATACTTGAGAGCATTTTTTTGACCCTACTTCTTACTAATCAGCTGACGTCCCTATAAGATGAATCATAAACACATAGCTGCCACTAACCATTTTAACCTTTTATGCATACATAATTCTTCTTGATATCCCATACCATTATCTTTAGTATAAACACTTAATAAAACAAGCATTTAACAACTAAGGTTAATAAAATTCAATAAATCTAATCCTTCTACTTACCTTAGTTTATCACTTTTTTCTCTCATCCTATGCTATAATGTTACAGTAATCACTTTTACTAAGGAGAATAAAATCTTATGATGAATATGCAAAATATGATGCGTCAAGCACAAAAGCTTCAAAAACAAATGGAACAAAAGCAAGCTGATTTAGCAGCTAGCCAGTTTACTGGAAAATCTGCTCAAGAGCTCGTTACCGTGACATTTACAGGCGATAAAAAGCTAATTTCAATTGATTACAAAGAAGCTGTGGTAGACCCTGAAGATATTGAAACACTACAAGACATGACAACTCAAGCTATCAATGACGCTTTAAGCCAAGTTGACGATGCTACAAAAAAAATTATGGGAGCATTTGCGGGTAAAATGCCATTCTAAAAAATAAATCACATTTACTGAATCACCTGTAAATGTGTTTTTTTATTTCAAATCACTTTCATTTTTCACGAAAACAAGTTTTATTTTCAAAAAAATATTTGCAAAAAATCAGCAGAGAGGTATAATAACATTGAAAATATTAGAGAGAAGGTGACTAACCATGGTTATGGATAGTCTAATCATAAAACAGTTGATTAAGAGTACATTTGATATACCCTTACAAGTCACTTATCCAAATGGGAATATTGAAACTTATAATGGTAACAATCCCCACGTCAAACTTAAACTAAACAAAAATTTCTCCGTCTCGGAGCTATCAAAAGACCCTTCCATAGTATTGGGTGAAGCTGTTATGGATGGAGACATTGAAATTTATGGTTCTATACAAGAATTAATTTTATCAGCTTACCGCTGTGGAGACAGCTTTCTACGTAATAGTAAATTTAGCAAATTGATTCCTAAACAATTTCATGATAAAAAACACAGTAAATCCGACATTCAAAAGCATTATGACATCGGAAATGATTTCTATAAACTTTGGCTTGATGATACCATGACTTATTCATGCGCCTATTTTAAACATGAAAATGACAGTCTAGAGCAAGCTCAACTAAACAAAGTACACCATATTCTTAATAAATTAAATGCTCATCCGGGAGGGAAATTACTAGATATCGGTTGTGGCTGGGGGACACTTATCATTACTGCTGCTAAAGAATATGGCTTAAATGCGACAGGTATCACCTTAAGTGAAGAGCAGGCTTCCTTCATTACTAAGCGTATCAAGGAAGAAGGATTGGAAAATAAAGTAACAGTCCTCATTAAAGATTATCGTGACATTCATGAAACATACGATTATATCACTAGTGTTGGTATGTTTGAACATGTAGGAAAAGAAAATTTATCTCAATACTTCCAAACTATTTCTAAAAGACTCAACATTAATGGTCTAGCTCTTATTCATGGTATTACTGGACAAGTGGGTGGTAATCATGGTAGTGGAACTAATTCTTGGATTAATAAGTATATCTTCCCAGGAGGATATATCCCTCGTTTAACTGAAAATTTAAATCATATAGCTAGTGCTGGACTTCAAATTGCTGACTTAGAACCGCTTCGTCGTCACTATCAAAAGACTCTCGAATTATGGACAAAAAATTTCCACAATGCCCTTCCTGAAGTTCGGAAAACTCATGATAATCGTTTTATCAATATGTGGGACCTCTATCTTCAATCTTGTGCGGCCTCTTTTGAATCTGGCAATATTGATATTTTTCAATACTTGCTTTCAAAAGGTGTTTCAAAAGACACTATGCCTATGACACGCGATTATATGTATTCTGCTAATTGATATAGTTAATATTATAGTATTCCAACTTATTCTAAATAAAAAGAACTCTCTTGAATTCAAGGGAGTTCTTTAACGTTCTTCTCTGGCTAACTCTATAGAATGTGACTTTTGGTGACAATGTGGACAGAATACTTTTCGCGTCTTAGGGGTATGTTTCGCTAGATTAAATGCTTGATATGTCGGTGTAAAGGTTTGATGACAATTTGGACAAAGATAAACAACCTGTTGTTTAAAATACCAAACCATACCATTCATAGCTATTAAGAATACTGTTACTGCTATCCACATAAGCCATCTTTGATTTAGAGAAACTGCTGCTATTATTAACGTAATATAGACTATAATAATCATAATGACTTGTAGCACTATGCTTTTTTGTAGTTTACCCCATTTTCTTTTGTTTTCTTCCATAAGCACAATGTCAGAAAGATAGCCTAATGTTTTACTGTCTTGTTTTTCTACGGTTTTTAGTAGGTTGACAGCTTTGTCAAGTTTGTCTTTTTTACTATCAATAGATAGCCTTAATTCTCTTATCTGCACTTGTAAAAAAAGCTCTAAAATCTGACTAGCATTGTCTTCAGTAAATAGATTTTTGATATTATCAAT
>NZ_GL636070.1:410199-473872 GCF_000186445.1 Streptococcus agalactiae ATCC 13813 | reverse complement strand
GGAATTGAAAAATCTAAATCTCGTAAATAAATAATTTGTCTAAGCTTTTCTAAATCAGCAATACTATAAACCCTCCTACCTCCTTCAGATAGTTCTGATGGGGATAAAATTCCTCTTTTGTCATAGTACTGAACAGTACGAACAGTAACTCCTGCTTCTTTAGCTAAGTCACCAGTGGAATATTTTTCTGACATGTTTCACACCTCCTTTAATATAGTAAACACTTCTTTATCAGAAACACCTTTACTATATCAAATGACCTAAGGTAATAAGCAAGTAATAACGCTAAGTATTTTTAACTTTAAATAAAACTACAACAATTAATCAAACAAATTTCCTAAAGTCGCAAATGGGCTATCAACTGCTACCTCTTTTTGCTGTTTTAAATAGATTTTATTTTCATCCAAGTCCAGAAATTTTTCATAAACACGCGCAGTCATGCGGGCATCCTCTAAGCTATTATGTGCTTTACCCTTTATTCCTAAAAAATCAGCAACAGTAGTCAATTTAAGGTTGACAATACCATTTAAATCTGTACTGCGTCTCACAAAAGCTTCATCATATAAGTCCACCTGATATTGACTAGTTAGATCCAAACCATTTTCAACTAAAAGAGGTAAATCCGATTTATGCCCATTATAACCAATCAGCGGTGTGTCTCCAACAAAACTCTGAAAGTCTGTCAAAACTGTCTCAATTTTAGGAGCCCCTATAATATCTCTAGCTGTAATACCTGTTAAACCATTAATAAAGCTTTGTAATGGAACTTTTGTGTGAACATAAGTATCAAATAAAGCAATCTCTTGATGATTAGAATATTTAACGGCCGACACTTGAATAATGTGGCTATGCTCACCAACCGTGTTAAACTCTAAATCAAAAGCTATATATTCTTGTAATTGTTTCATTATTTCTCCTAAAAAGCGCAAGGAAACTCCTTACGCTTTTATTCTATTTTTTATTGAAGAAACGTCCAAAGAAATTTTTTTTAACAGCTTCTAATTCTTGAATTTTTTCTTCTTTGGCTTCTTGAATCTCCTCAACCTCTGCTTTAGCTTCATTTAACTCAAGTTGCAGACGTTGCGTATCTTCCATAGCAGTTAAAGTCAATTGCTGTTGTTGATCTAATTGCTTATCTTTCTCTGCTATTTGAATATCTTTTACATGTAACTGCTCGTCTTTTGAAGCAATCTGAATATCTTTTGCTTTTAACTGTTCATATAAACGTGTGATTTCAGTATTCTTCTCATCAACGAGAATTTCTAAAAGTTCTCGTCTTGATGCTTCTTCATCAATTGGTTCCTCTTCCAAAATAGTTTTTTTATAGATTTCTTCCAATTTAATCAAGCCATCACGATTAACAACTGTAACGCCTTTACTATTCTTTTCCACACATTCTTCAGGGAGTGTTTTAACTCTGTTATTCATCGCTTGACGACTAACCCCTAAAATTTCAGCTAATTCACTAACCGTCTTTTCAACTGTCATAACTTCCTCTTTTGTACTGATTTTCTTATAAAAGAATATCACAATCCTAATCTAGTGTCAATTTACTGTCAACTTAAAGTGTCAAACAAGACATTTTGACGTCTATTTCTCTATTTATATGCTAGAATAAGATTATGAAGCATTATGACACAATAATTATAGGTGGTGGACCTGCTGGAATGATGGCAGCTATTTCCTCAAATTTTTACGGCAACAAAACACTTCTTATTGAGAAAAATAAACGTTTAGGCAAAAAACTAGCTGGAACAGGTGGTGGCCGCTGTAATGTTACCAATAATGGAAACCTTGATGAGCTCTTAGCTGGTATACCTGGAAATGGCCGTTTCCTATATAGCGTCTTCTCACAATTTGATAACCATGATATTATTAACTTCTTTCAAGACAACGGCGTCACACTTAAAGAAGAAGATCATGGACGTATGTTCCCTACTACTGATAAATCTCGTACTATCATTAACGCCCTTGAAAATAAAATAAAAGAACTTGGTGGTCAAATTATGACTGACACAGAAGTTGTCTCTGTCAAAAAGATAGGAGATTCATTCTATATCAAAACAAAAGATACACAGTTCGCATCCGATAAACTTATCGTAACAACTGGTGGTAAATCCTATCCGTCTACAGGTTCTACTGGTTTCGGTCATGACATTGCTCGTCACTTTAAATTAGAAGTCACAGATATGGAAGCCGCCGAAAGCCCTCTTTTAACTGATTTTCCCCATAAAAAACTACAAGGTATCTCCTTAGATGATGTCACTTTGTCATTTGAAAAGCATATTATTACACACGATCTTCTCTTTACTCATTTTGGTTTATCAGGACCAGCAGCCTTGCGAATTTCTAGCTTTGTCAAAGGCGGAGAAACTATATACCTAGATGTTTTGCCCAATATCTCTGTTAAAGAATTGGAAACACACTTCCAAAATGAAAGAGAAAAATCTTTGAAAAACGCTCTTAAAATACTTCTTCCTGAGCGTTTAGCTGAATTTTACGCTGAAGACTTACCCGAAAAAGTAAAACAAGTATCTGTAAAAGACTTAGAAATGTTAATTCAAAAACTTAAAAAACTTCCTATTTTAGTAACTGGCAAGATGTCTCTAGCAAAATCCTTTGTAACAAAAGGTGGAGTTGATCTTAAAGAAATAAACCCCAAAACACTTGAAAGTAAAAAGGTAGCTGGTTTACATTTTGCTGGTGAAGTCCTAGACATCAATGCTCATACGGGAGGGTTTAACATTACTTCTGCCTTATGTACAGGTTGGGTAGCTGGTAGCTTACACTATTAATACATGAAAGCTGAACAATTCCGTCAGCTTTTTTATATAGAATTTAAAGATAATATTTGGCTCTTAAGGCTTCTTTGATTTTTTCCAATTCATCTGGTAAATTTACCTGATGAATAGCATACCCAATCTGATAAGGGGATACTATAAAACGAGGAACAATTTTACAAATAAGACCCCCATCATGCTTATAGAAAAAGAGATTATAAGATTTACAGCGCCCTCCCAAGAATTCATTTAAAATATAATGACACAAAATTGGTAAACTATCTGCAATCAAAATAGCGTTTTCCAATTTGGATACTTTAATTGTGAACTCTGTGAAATCAAGCATAGGACGATTGGCAATACTAATCTCTGCTTGTTGACTCGTTTCCGAACAAACCTCGATACCATCAAACCAATCTAAGTTCAACGTTTCATAAGCATCTACGTTTTTTAAGCCAACAATTTGGCTATGAGGATGTCGTAAACTTCCTCCAGATAAGGGCCCAAAATTTCGATAAAGAACGACCGAACGGTAATGACCACTTTCTTCCATTAATTGCCATTTTGACAAAAGATAATCTAACAATTGGCGCATCTTTGACTCACTATAAACTGAAATATCCCCATTGTGATCATTTGATTCAATCACCAATGTTTGATAGGTTTCTTCTAAAGTTGGGTATTTATTTTCTACCCAGATCATATCGTCTTTCACGTCTAGGATTTTTCCTAATTGGCTTTTATCACAAAATGGACATTTGTCTTTATTACTGGGTTTTTGTTTCGCGATATTAGGGTTAAATCGGATATATCTTTCATTCATACTGTTATTGTAACACATTCATCACCATTACAATATAATACTTATCCAGTTAACATTTTCCTTGCATTCTTAGCTGAAAAGAGTATAATAGAATCATGTCTTGTTTACTGGTTAATTACCAGTTAACTAGGCACCCTGTTTTGGGATAGAAAAATCTTTTTGGGAAAGGAGAAATCATGGCTAAGAAATCAAAAATTGCTAAATTTCAAAAACAGCAAAAACTCGTAGAACAATATGCTGAACTACGTCGTGAGTTAAAAGAAAAGGGTGATTACGAAGCACTTCGTAAACTTCCTAAAGATTCTAACCCTAACCGACTTAAAAATCGTGATTTAATCGATGGCCGTCCTCACGCTTACATGCGTAAATTCGGTATGAGTCGTATTAACTTCCGTAACCTAGCTTACAAAGGCCAAATTCCTGGCATTAAAAAAGCAAGCTGGTAATTCGTGAAGACAAATAGTTACTTTTTATGACTATTCTATTGAGTGTGGACGAGTAGTTAATACATTGTAATTATTTAATCTGTTGAGTATTTACTCAGCTATTACAAACTTCTTCAAAATTTTATTATCATAGGAATGTAGGATCTCATCAATCCTTAAATGACTAATAATAAAAGATGAAAAAATTTTTCTTATCTCAAATCATAGATGCCAATTTATTTATTTTCAAAAAGCCCGGTATGCCAAGATACCGAGCTTTTTATTATTATAAATACTGATAAAATTCTTTTAGTTAATTCCCAAAAACAAGACTATTATTTTGTAATAGTCACTACTGAATAATATTTCTTTTATTAAAAACTCACAAGACATTTCTTAAAGCAGTTACATCTTCGCGACTAGTTGACCAACTAGTTGCTAGACGTATTACAGTATGATGGTCATCATATTTTTCCCAAAAACTATAAGCTACATTCTTTGCTAAATCTGCTAGTTTTGTATTTTCTACAATAATAAATTGTTGATTAGTTGGTGATTTTAAATAGAATGAGTAACCTTTTTCTTCTAAAATGATTTTTAATTCCTCTGCTAAGTCGATCGCATGCTTTCCAATTTTTAAGTAAAGGTTATCCGTAAAGAAACGATCAAAAGCAAGCCCCAGCAATCTTCCCTTGGCTAATAACGCACCATGCTGCTTTACAATTGTAGTAAACTGTTTTGGACGATTTTTCTTTGTGAAAACAACTGCTTCCCCAGCAAGAGCCCCCATTTTGGTTCCACCAATATAAAAAACATCTGATAAGGCTGCAATCGTTGGGAAATCAACATCTGTATCTTTCGCAGCCAAACCATACCCCAGACGAGCACCGTCAATAAATAAGGGGATTTGATAATGTTTACAAATCTTCGACAACTCTTCTAGTTCTGCTTTACTATAAAGTGTTCCATATTCTGTTGGATGTGATATATAAACCATTCCTGGAAAAACCATGTGTTGGTAATTACCATCAGCATAAAAAGTCTCAATATAAGTTGCAACTTCGCTTGCGAGTAATTTCCCATTATGAGAAGGTAAAGTCAATACCTTATGACCTGAAAATTCTATGGCTCCTGCTTCATGACTACTCACATGACCTGTTTCTGCAGCAATAACTCCTTCATAAGAAGCAAGCATACTACTGATAACTACTTGATTTGTTTGAGTACCACCCACTAAAAACTCAACTTCAGCTTGTGGACAGGAACAGACTTCTCGAATTTTATCTGCCGCTTGTTGACAGTAACTATCTGTCCCATATCCCGATAGACCTTGATCATTAGTTTCAATAAGGGCATTTAAAAGCTCTGGATGAGCTCCTTTATTATAATCATTTTCAAAATGTAACATTCCTTAACTCCTTTATTAGTTAAAAAATAGCGACAATATCATTTGCTAATTTTTTGAATATTCAATTATTATACCAAATAAAAAATATCAAAACAAGCGTTTTGATATTATGAACACCTATAAACTCTCAAAAGCTAAGCTAGGTTTGGCATTCAATTTTAAAGAAGCAAAATTCTCTTTTTCAAACTCTATCGCTGCTGCTAATGCAATCATTCCTGCATTATCTCCGCATAATCTAAGAGGAGGAATAACCACATCAATATCAGGAGAAATATCAGTAGCCAAGCGTCCCCGAAGCCCTTGATTAGCTGCAACTCCACCAGCAACGACTAAAGTTTTCACTGGATACTTTAACAAAGCTTTTTGAGTTTTAGCCAATAAAATATCCAAAACAGCCGCCTGAAAGGAAGCACATAAATCTTCAAGAACCAATGCTTCACCCTTTTGTTCTGCATTATGATGTAAATTGATAAATGCAGATTTTAATCCAGAAAAAGAAAATTCAAGATGATCTTCTTTGATCATCGCTCTAGGAAAATGGTAAGTATCTTGACCCTTATGAGCTAACTGATCAATCTCGCGACCTGCTGGATAAGTTAAGCCCATAACACGGCCTACTTTATCATAAGCTTCTCCAACAGCATCATCCCGAGTTTCTCCTACTATTTTGTAATCTCCCGGTTCAGAAACATATACTAATTCTGTATGTCCTCCACTGACAAGCAAAGCTAACAATGGGTATTGAAGTTCCTTAACGTCACGTGCTGCCATTAAATGACCTGCCATGTGGTTTACAGGAATTAGAGGTAATTTATTTGCCCAAGCGAAAGCTTTTGCTGCAGCCATACCTACCAATAAGGCTCCTACTAATCCCGGACCATATGTTACAGCAACAGCATCCAAATCGCTAGCAACAATACCTGCTTCTTGAAGAGCATCCTCAAAACAGGTTGTTACTACTTCAACGTGATGACGGCTTGCCACTTCAGGAACAACACCACCAAAACGTTTGTGACTTTCAACTTGACTTGCAATAATATTAGCTAGTAACTCTTTATCATTTTTTAAAATAGCAACACTAGTTTCATCACATGAACTTTCCACTGCTAAAATATATCTATCTTTCATAATGATATTAATCCATCAATATCGTCTTTTCCATTAGTATTGAGGACTATTCATATCCTTTCTATCATCAACTATTTATCCCTTGCGCATCACTATAGCATCTTCAATTGGATCATGATAATAATTTTTGCGCTTTCCTAAAACTACAAAACCACACCTCTCATAAAGTTTTTGTGCTACGATATTTGAATAACGAACCTCAAGAAAAACTGGCACCTCTATATCAGCGATCATTGACATTAACTGGTAAGCATAACCTTTACCTTGATAATTTTTTTTAACAGCAATATTAGTGATTTCTACTTCACCTACCAATTGTTGAAGAGCCAAAAAACCAATGACTTCACCGTCATTATAAACAAAAAAATAATCTGTTGAATCTTTTTTTAAATCTTCTGAAATCTGCGATAAACTCCACGGAGATTTGTCATAGACATCAGATAGTACGCTCCATATAGCCAGTGCTTGTTCTGATGATTCCATCTCAAACTCTCTTAATATATTCTTCTGTATTCGTTTCACAGTGGTTTTTTAACCAATTTTCCTCAGCTTCAACACGTTTTAAGTATCGTGGAACAAACGCATCTACATTAACGCTTTCCATTTTTTGTCCTTTGCGTCCGATTGCCACTGCACAAGGTAAAGTTTCTGTAATTTTAGCATGTGGTAAGGCTTTCTTAATCTGATCAAAAAATGCTGCAACCTCTCCGACAAAATGAACATTGGCTTTATTCCCCACCTCTTGTAAGACTTCTTCAAGAGAAGTGTGACAGTCTGGTTTAACAGTATCACCATTTTGATAGAAACCAACATAAACATTGTTACGTCGTGCATCTATAAGTGGTACCAACAAATCATTTTCTGAAAATCCATTTGTTAAAGCGTACAGGCTAGATACTCCAACTAAGTCAATCTTAAGCGTATAAGCTAGCATTTTTGCTGTAGCAACAGCTACACGTAAGCCCGTATAAGATCCTGGACCCTCTGCTACTACGATACGGTCCAAATCTTGAGGTTCTAAATCAATTGATTGCATTAAAAAATCAATGGCTGGCATCAAATTAATGCTATGATTCTTTTTGATATTGATAGTGACAGTCGCTAAACATTCCATATTGTTTAGTACAGCCACTGATAGTGCTTTGCTTGAAGTATCAAAGGCTAAAACTTTCATCATTTAACTTCCCTTACTTGATTCTACCTCTTATTTTATGATATAATCATGATAATTGCAACGAATCAAGGTTAATTCTATTACTCTATAAAAACTTAATAATGGTTTGTCATTGTCTCACTTAACGGCATTGACCCATTTTTTTATAGTTAGAAAAACCGAGAGATAAGAAAGGATTATTATGATTTATAAAGTTTTCTATCAAGAAACAAAAGAACGCAACCCACGTCGTGAGCAAACCAAAACACTTTACGTTACTATTGATGCAGCTAATGAATTAGAAGGTCGCATTGCTGCACGTAAACTAGTTGAAGAAAATACAGCTTACAATATCGAATTCATCGAGTTACTTTCAGACAAACACCTTGAATATGAAAAAGAAACTGGTGTTTTCGAGCTCACTGAGTTCTAGAAAGGAGTTAAACATAATAGCTAGAGTAATCTACCCATTATGATAAACTTATTATGTCAAATATCAACTTAAAACCCGAAGAAGTTGGGGTTTATGCGATTGGTGGTCTCGGTGAAATCGGAAAAAATACTTACGGTATCGAATATCAAGACGAAATTATTATTGTAGACGCTGGTATTAAATTCCCTGAAGATGATCTTTTGGGAATAGATTATGTTATCCCAGACTATTCATATATCGTTGAAAACATTGACCGTATCAAGGCCCTTGTTATAACTCATGGGCACGAGGACCACATCGGTGGTATTCCTTTTCTATTAAAACAAGCTAATTTACCGATTTATGCAGGCCCTCTCGCTCTTGCTCTAATCAAAGGTAAGTTAGAAGAACATGGTTTACTTCGTGACGCTACATTATACGAAATCCACGCTAATACAGAGCTGACTTTTAAAAACTTAAACGTTACATTTTTCCGCACTACTCACTCCATTCCTGAACCATTAGGTATTGTTATTCATACCCCTCAAGGTAAGGTTATTTGTACAGGTGACTTCAAATTTGACTTTACACCTGTTGGGGAGCCAGCTGACTTACATCGTATGGCTGCTCTAGGTGAAGACGGTGTCCTCTGCCTTTTATCAGACTCAACAAATGCTGAAGTTCCAACCTTCACTAATTCCGAAAAAATTGTTGGGCAATCTATTATGAAGATTATCGAAGGTATCGAGGGACGTATTATTTTCGCCTCTTTTGCTTCAAACATCTTCCGACTCCAACAGGCTGCTGAAGCTGCTGTTAAAACTGGTCGTAAAATTGCTGTTTTTGGACGGTCAATGGAAAAGGCAATTGTTAACGGTATTGAAATTGGCTATATTAAAGTTCCAAAAGGTACCTTCATTGAGCCAAGCGAACTTAAAAATCTTCATGCTAGTGAAGTTTTAATTATGTGTACAGGTAGTCAAGGTGAGTCTATGGCAGCACTTGCTCGTATCGCTAACGGTACTCATCGTCAAGTTACTTTGCAACCTGGTGATACTGTGATTTTCTCATCAAGCCCAATCCCTGGTAATACAACAAGTGTCAATAAATTAATCAATACCATTCAAGAAGCTGGTGTCGATGTTATTCATGGTAAAATTAACAATATCCATACCTCCGGCCATGGTGGTCAACAAGAACAAAAATTAATGTTACGCTTGATTAAACCAAAGTATTTCATGCCCGTACACGGTGAGTATCGCATGCAAAAAGTCCATGCTGGTTTAGCAGTTGACACAGGTATTCCTAAAGAGAATATCTTCATTATGGAAAACGGTGATGTTTTAGCTTTAACGAGCGACTCTGCTCGCATTGCTGGACATTTCAATGCTCAAGATATCTACGTTGATGGGAATGGTATTGGCGATATTGGTGCGGCAGTTCTACGTGACCGCCACGACTTATCTGAAGATGGTGTTGTCCTTGCCGTTGCTACCGTTGATTTCGATTCAAAAATGATTTTAGCTGGACCAGACATTCTTAGTCGAGGCTTTATCTATATGAGAGAATCTGGGGACCTTATTCGCGAAAGCCAACATATCTTATTCAATGCTATTCGTATTGCACTGAAAAATAAAGATGCAAGTATCCAATCAGTAAATGGAGCTATTGTTAATGCCTTACGACCATTCTTATATGAAAAAACTGAGCGTGAGCCTATCATTATTCCTATGGTCCTTACCCCTGATAAATAAACAAAAGAACGGAAAATACCTTCTCCGTTCTTTTTAATTGCCTATATTAGCAAAATAAGTTAATATAGCAAATTACTTCTGGGATAACTATAGAATATAAAAGAACTCCATCCAAACAGTATCGTACTTTTATACCGTCTATGTGAGGAGTTCTTTATAGATTAATTCGGATAAATGTAGCTGACTACCCCTGGTGTTACTGTATTTTGTGGATCAAACCAACCACGATAATTATCAATCCATTGATGACCTGCATAATTAGATTCTAAAACCTGAATTTTATTAGTGACAGGATCTACAGCTGTAACATAAGCCACATGTCCATAACTACCATCAGTCCAACATACGATAGAACCCACGCGAGGTTGTGTTCCTACTGTATAACCAGCTGATGCAGCGCTCGCAGCCCAATCACCACCGTTTCCCCACCAGTTACCTGCCCATGTTGCCATCTCCTTTACACCCCATGTGCATTGACCTAGTGGAAACGTATTACTAGCTGGATGTGCTTGAGCAATTTCCTCCGCACTTGCTAGATAGTCTACATCTACTGCATAGTTATATGTATTCGCATCTGCATTTGTTGAAGCAAATGAAAAAGCGGACACCAAAGCCACTGTTCCAAGCATTGTTTTAGACTTTAATTGTTTTATGTTCATGTTTTCCTCCATCTGATGACTCCTAGTTTATCAAATCCATATAACAAATAAATGAAAACCTGTAACAAGTTTTAGGCAATTTTTTACAATAATTTACAAAAAAACTAGTTTTAGACTTTACAAAATAAAGCCTAAAACTAGTTATAAACGTTCTTATGATTAATATAAATCTAGGTAATTATCAATTTCCCATTGTGAAACATAAGTCGCATAACTTGCCCATTCAATACGCTTAGCATCTAAGAAATTAGTATAGATATGAGTTCCTAGGGCCGCTTTTACCACTTCATCTTCTTCAAGTGCTTTAAGAGCATTATGAAGAGTAGATGGTAAATCAACAATACCTGCTTGACGACGTTCTTCTACAGTCATAGCATAGATATTTGTCTCAATTGGTTCTGGTGCTTCAATTTTATTCTCGATTCCCTCAAGTCCTGATCCCAAAAGTACTGATAAAGCATGATAAGGATTTGCTGTTGGGTCAACCGAGCGCAATTCTAGACGTGTTCCCATACCTCGAGATGCAGGTACACGAATAAGTGGCGAACGATTGCGACCTGCCCAAGCAATGTAAACTGGTGCTTCGTATCCTGGTACCAAACGTTTATAAGAATTAACAGTTGGATTAATGATAGCTGTGTAATTGTAAGCGTGTTTCATTAACCCACCTAAAAAGTAGTAGGCATCCTCTGATAATTGCATTCCACGTGGATCTTCTGGATCAAAGAAAGCATTGTTCCCTTCATTATCAAAAAGAGACATATTACAATGCATACCTGAACCATTGATACCAAACTTAGGTTTTGCCATAAAAGTAGCATATAAACCATGCTTACGAGCAATTGTTTTAACAACCAATTTAAATAATTGAATATTGTCACAGGCTTTTAAAACATCATCATATTTAAAGTCAATTTCATGCTGTCCAACTGCTACTTCATGATGACTAGCTTCAACTTCAAAGCCCATTTGTGTTAAGACATTAACAATTTCACGACGTGTATTATCTGCTAAGTCTGTTGGAGCTAAGTCGAAGTAGCCTCCTTTGTCATTAACATCAAGTGTTGGGTTACCATTTTCATCCATTTTAAATAGGAAAAATTCAGGTTCTGGTCCTAAGTTAAATGACTTATAGCCCATCTCTTGCATACGTTTCATATTACGCTTAAGATTTCCACGTGGATCTCCGGCAAAAGGTTCTCCTTCTGCTGTATAGATATCACAGATTAGACCTGCAACAGCTCCATTTTCATCTCCCCAAGGAAAGACAATCCAAGTATCTAAATCAGGATATAAATACATATCAGATTCGTTGATACGAACAAAGCCCTCAATAGAAGATCCATCAAACATTGCTTTATTTGATAAAACTTTGTCTAATTGTTCATCTGTAGCCGGAATTTCGACATTTTTCATTACTCCTAAGATATCTGTGAACATCAAACGGAGGAAGGTAACATTTTTTTCCTTAACTTCGCGACGAATATCTTCTGCTGTGATAGTCATATAGTCTCCTTAATATCTAGCTTGACTGCATGTTTACAAATGCATATTTCCAATGTGCTGTGAAGGACTTGAAAAACGCCCTTGATTACGGAGCTCATCTTGTAAAAGTCGACGAACCTCGGCATCTGATAATGACTTTTGTTTCTCTTTGGACTTATGTTGTCTTTGCATGTATTCATTTTTAATATCAGAAATATGCAAACCATCGCTAATGAAGTCTTTTATTTCCAGTAAGCGGTCCATATCATTCAGTGAAAACATGCGGCGGTTACCTTCAGTACGTTCAGGTGTGATTAACCCTTGATCCTCATAATAGCGAATTTGTCTGGCAGTCAAATCTGTCAACTTCATAACAGCTCCAATTGGGAATACAGCCATTGTACGCCTAAGTTCTCTTTCTTTCATGATGGCCTCCTTTCATTAAACCATTATAAACTTTAAAAAGTTTGATGTCAACTCTCATGTGAGATTTTATGACATCAAACTATAATTTGTTATTTTTTAGTTTTTTCCGAAGTATTTCAATATCTGTATTAACCATCATTGCAATAAAAACACCACAAAAAGTTTCAAAAATACGTGCAAAAACATATAGAATTGTCTCTCTGCTTGGGATTGATAAAGTTATAATAAGTAATGCGGCTGTCCCCCCAATAATACCTGATTTATTGTTACAAGCAACATTAATCATGATACATAACATGGTACAAATAGGAACAATTAATAATGTAACCCAAAAAGCTTGATGAAATATCTCATTGAATGCAAAAAATACTAAGGAGAGTAAGCCACCTATACTATTACCAATAATTCTAGAAAAACCAAAGTGCACGCTTTTATCAAAGTCTTCTCTTAAACTAAATACAGCAGTTAGAGCACCAATTTGAAGCCCTTTCCAACCAAATAAATGAAAAACCAATAAAACTAAAAAGACCGATAAGCCTGTTTTAAATGTTCTCATTCCCAATTTAAACTTTTTAATATCAAATTTGTAATTAGATAATAATTTTTTTAACGTTTTCATACCCATCCCTTCACTATATATTCTAACATATCAATCCATAAAACCCTTTTTGTAAACGTTTTATTTATTACTAGTATATCTTTTATAAACCAATTTATATGAAATCGTCATAAACTTTTGAAAATTGCAGTGTCAACCAAATACCACTATATCTAAAAATTAGTAAATGATAAATGAAGTCAAGGAAAGTTCAATAACTCTACATTATCAACTAAAAAAAGACATGCATCAGCATGTCCTTTAATATAAATTATGATGACTATTATTTTTCAGTCAATGCTGCCAAACCTGGTAATACTTTACCTTCGAGCAATTCCATGCTTGCTCCACCACCAGTAGAGATCCATGAGAATTTGTCAGCACGGCCAAGGTTGATAGCAGCTGCTGCTGAATCACCACCACCGATGATTGATTTAACGCCTGGTTGTTTAACGATAGCGTCCATTACACCGATTGTACCAGCTTGGAAGTCAGGGTTTTCAAAAACACCCATAGGTCCGTTCCATACAACTGTTTTAGCACCAGTAAGTGCTTCATCAAATTTAGCGATTGATTTAGGACCGATGTCAAGACCAAGGAACCCTTCTGAAACTGCTTCACCTTCAGTGTCGCGAACTTCAGTATAACCAGCAAATGCGTTTGCTTCTTTTGAGTCAACTGGCAAGATCAATTTACCGTTTGATTTTTCAAGGAGGTCTTTAGCAACATCCAATTTGTCTTCTTCTACAAGTGAGTTACCGATTTCGATACCTTGAGCTTTGTAGAATGTGTAAGTCATACCACCACCGATAAGAACTTTATCAGCTTTTTCAAGAAGGTTTTCGATAACACCAATCTTATCAGAAACTTTTGAGCCACCAAGAATAGCTACGAATGGGCGTTCTGGAGTTTCAACTGCTTCTTGGATGTAAGCAATTTCGTTTTCAAGAAGGAAACCAGCTACAGCTTTTTCAACGTTTGCTGAAATACCTACGTTTGATGCATGAGCACGGTGTGCTGTACCAAATGCATCGTTAACGAAGATTCCATCTCCAAGTGAAGCCCAGTATTTACCAAGTTCTTCGTCATTCTTAGATTCTTTCTTACCGTCAACATCTTCAAAACGAGTGTTTTCAACCAAAAGAACTTGTCCATCTTCCAAAGCATTGATTGCTTCTTCTAATTTTGCACCACGAGTAACACCTGGGAATACAACATCTTGACCAAGTTTAGCAGCTAAATCAGCAGCTACCGGTGCAAGTGATTTTCCTTCTTTGTCAGCTTCTTCTTTAACACGTCCAAGGTGAGAGAAGAGGATAGCACGACCACCTTGTTCGATGATATACTTGATTGTTGGAAGAGCCGCAGTGATACGGTTGTCGTTAGTGATAACGCCGTCTTTCAAAGGCACATTAAAGTCAACACGAACGAGGACTTTTTTACCTTTCAAATCAACGTCTTTAACAGTCAATTTAGCCATTAGTAAAACTCCTTATATAATTTGATATTATTTATTATAACATATTTTTGTGAACAGTTGTAATTATTGATTACTTTTTCACAAATAGATTTCATAGATTTTCCTAGTTGTTTTCAAGATGATTCGTATACTTATTAATCATACGAATGCAACATTTTTTGTCGTTCTTTCAATTGTTTTTGAACATCCAGATGTTTTCCTTGATAAATAGCACTTTCCCAAGAACCGTACATAGGATTTGGGAAAACAATAAATTTACTACCAAACTCACTTTGAAGTTTAGTTAGTAGTTGTTCTCTATCTGTACTAGATGATTTAGAAAAATCAGCAAAATCAACTAAATTATCTCCAAAAAGCATAATTAAATTGGTATCTTTTTGAACTGCCTGACGGCGACTCTCTTTAGATTTCATTCCTTTTTTAAGGAAAAGCAAGTGGTCTTTCCCTTGAACAGGTATACCTTCCTTCTCTAAATTTTCTTTAGTCGCATCAACTTGAGCATCTGTACGATCTGAGACATAATAAATTTTTATTCCCTTTTCATTAGCATACTTCAAAAATTCTTTGGCACCCGCAACAGCCTTAGCTGATTTCTTTTGCACCCATTTATCCCAACTCTCTGGCGTGAAACTAGAGCCATCTTTAATATTCTTTGCTTGATATGGGCTATTATCTAAAACTGTTTCATCTAAATCTAAGATAATTGAATATGGTTTTTCACTGGGCTTTTGTAACCAATCATCTAACTTCATTTTAGCAACATTATAACCTTGTAAATATAAAGCCTTGGCTTCTGCAGAATTTTGATACCAAAGGACAGACATAGTGTTTTCCTTAGCCAACAGTTTATTAGAACTTAGAGAAATATTTTTAAATTTCGTCTTTTGCTCCACCTTATCTGGAGACATATCAGCTTTTTTAGTGCTGTGGTTTGACTGACATGCTGTCATCATAAATGCAGCAACAGATAACGATAAAACTGAAAAAACTTTTGTAGTCTTCATAAAACTTCTCCTCTATATTTTTTCAATTAAATCATACCACTGCTTACTTTCAAAATCAAACCTTATTTTAACTTATAGCCAATATAATTCAGTTTTCACTTCTTTTCTGATAATTTTCTATAATAAAATGAAAAAACATTCGTATTATTTTTTATTTATAAAAATAAAAGAGGGATAAATCCCTCTTTTACATCATATTAATTAAAAATTATTTTGCAATTTTTGCAAAGTATTCAAGTGTACGAACAAGTTGTGAAGTGTATGACATTTCGTTATCGTACCATGAAACAACTTTAACCAATTGGTTACCGTCAACAGTTTGAACTTTAGTTTGAGTAGCATCAAACAATGAACCGTATGAAATACCAACGATATCAGATGATACGATTGGATCTTCAGTATAACCGTATGAATCGTTAGCTGCTGCTTTCATAGCTGCATTTACTTCTTCAACAGTTACGTCTTTTCCAAGAGTTGCAACCAATTCAGTTACTGATCCAGTTGGAACAGGAACACGTTGTGCAGCACCATCAAGTTTACCGTTCAATTCTGGGATAACAAGACCGATAGCTTTTGCAGCACCAGTTGAGTTAGGAACGATGTTTGCAGCACCTGCACGAGCACGACGAAGGTCACCACCACGGTGTGGTCCGTCAAGGATCATTTGGTCACCAGTGTATGCGTGGATAGTAGTCATCAAACCTTGTTTAACACCAAAGTTGTCTTGTAAAGCTTTAGCCATTGGAGCAAGACAGTTTGTAGTACATGAAGCACCTGAGATAACTGTTTCAGTTCCATCAAGGATATCGTGGTTAGTGTTGAAAACAACTGTTTTAACGTCGTTTCCACCAGGAGCTGTGATAACAACTTTTTTAGCACCATTTTCATGGATGTGTTGTTCAGCTTTTTCTTTTGATGCAAAGAAACCAGTTGCTTCAAGAACGATTTCTACGCCATCAGTAGCCCAGTCAATGTTTGCTGGTTCGCGTTCAGCAGAAACTTTAACAAATTGACCGTTAACTTCGAATCCACCTTCTTTAACTTCAACAGTACCGTCGAAACGACCTTGAGTTGTGTCATATTTCAACAAGTGTGCAAGCATGTTTGGATCTGTAAGGTCGTTGATACGAGTAACTTCAACACCTTCTACGTTTTGGATGCGACGGAATGCAAGACGACCGATACGACCGAAACCGTTAATACCAACTTTAACTACCATTAGTGATTTCCTCCTTATGAAAATCTCAAATATTTTATTTTAGGGATCCCCCTAACCAATGTGAAAAGATTAACTTGTACATATGTGCAAAAATCTTTCAACACAATTATTATATCTTTTTTCGAGAAAAATTGCAATGAATTTACCACTTTCAAAAAGAAAAAAAGATACTCTTTCGAGTACCTTTCATAAGTTTTCAGAAATTATTCACCAGAGTTTTTCTTGATGATTTCTTCTTGAACTGACTTAGGAACATCTTCGTAGTGGTCAAATACCATCATGAATGTACCACGTCCTTGCGTTGCAGAACGAAGAACTGTTGCATAACCAAACATTTCAGCAAGTGGAACAAAGGCACGAACAACTTGTGTATTACCACGTGCTTCCATACCATCAACACGACCGCGACGTGCAGTCACGTGACCCATAACGTCACCAAGATTGTCTTCTGGAGCTGTAATTGTAACAAGCATCATTGGCTCAAGGATAGCTGGTTGCGCTGATTTAGCAGCTTCTTTAAGTGCAAGTGATGCAGCAATCTTGAAGGCTGTCTCAGATGAGTCAACATCATGGTATGAACCATCGTAAAGTTTAGCTTTTACGTCAACCATTGGATATCCAGCAAGAACACCGTTTGCCATAGATTCTACAAGTCCTTTTTCAACGGCTGGAATAAATTCACGAGGAACCACACCACCGACGATAGCATTTTCGAATTCGAATCCTTTACCTTCTTCGTTTGGTGTAAATTCAATCCAAACATCACCAAATTGACCTTTACCACCAGATTGGCGTTTGAAGAATCCACGTGCTTGTGTAGAAGCGCGGAATGTTTCGCGGTATGATACTTGAGGTGCACCAACGTTTGCTTCAACTTTGAATTCACGTTTCATACGGTCAACAAGGACATCAAGGTGAAGTTCACCCATTCCTGAGATAACTGTTTCACCAGTTTCAACGTTAGTTTCAACGCGGAACGTTGGGTCTTCTTCAGCAAGTTTTTGAAGGGCGATACCCATTTTATCTTGGTCAGCTTTAGATTTTGGCTCAACCATCAATTGGATAACTGGTTCTGGAACTTCAATTGATTCAAGAATAACCTTTGATTTTTCATCAGTCAATGAATCACCTGTAGTTGTATCTTTCAAACCAACAGCTGCTGCGATATCCCCAGCATAAACAGTTTCAATTTCTTGACGACTATTTGCGTGCATTTGTAAGATACGTCCGATACGTTCACGTTTACCTTTAGATGTATTCAACACGTATGAACCTGAATTAAGAACACCTGAGTACACACGGAAGAATGTTAAGCGACCCACGAAAGGATCTGTCATGATCTTGAAGGCAAGCGCTGCAAATGGCTCTTCATCTGAAGCAGGACGTGTTTCTTCTTCGTCAGTATCAGGGTTAATACCTTTGATTGCAGGAATATCAAGTGGGCTTGGAAGGTAATCAATAACAGCATCAAGCATCAATTGAACACCTTTATTCTTGAAGGCTGAACCACACAATACAGGGTAGAATTCAACATTGATAGTTGCTTTACGAATAGCAGCCATCAACTCTTCGTTAGTGATTTCTTCACCTTCAAGGTATTTCATCATCAAATCTTCATCAGTATCAGCAACTGCTTCTACTAATTTTTCACGGTATTCATTTGCTTGATCAACATACTCTGCTGGAATATCTTCTTCAAGGATATCTGTACCAAGGTCATTAGTATAGATTTCAGCTTTCATTTTGATTAAGTCAATGATACCACGGAAATCGTCTTCTGAACCAATTGGCAATTGAATTGGGTGTGCATTCGCTTGAAGACGGTCATGAAGTGATTGTACTGAATAGAGGAAGTCAGCACCGATTTTATCCATTTTATTAGCAAAAACGATACGTGGAACTCCGTATTCTGTTGCTTGACGCCAAACTGTTTCAGTTTGAGGTTCTACACCTGATTGAGCATCAAGAACTGTTACCGCACCATCAAGTACGCGAAGTGAACGTTGAACTTCAATTGTGAAGTCCACGTGTCCTGGTGTATCGATGATGTTAACACGGTGACCATCCCATTGTGCTGTTGTTGCAGCTGATGTAATTGTGATACCACGTTCTTGTTCTTGTTCCATCCAGTCCATTTGTGAAGCACCTTCGTGTGTTTCACCGATTTTGTGGATTTTACCAGTATAGTAAAGAATACGCTCAGTTGTTGTTGTTTTACCAGCATCGACGTGAGCCATGATACCGATATTACGAGTTTTTTCAAGTGAAAATTCGCGAGCCATTTGGTTTCTCCTATATTTTAAATTATTTACTTCTTTATTATAACACTATTTATAAAAAACGGATAGGCAGGACCTACCCGTTCTAATTGCTAACATTGCTATCTACCAAACAATTTGTTTAGTAGCTATGATAAGTCTCAAAAAGAGAGTAATCTTACCAACGGAAGTGTGCAAAGGCACGGTTAGCTTCAGCCATTTTGTGAGTATCTTCACGTTTCTTAACTGATGCTCCTGTGTTGTTTGCAGCATCCATGATTTCTTTTGCAAGACGATCTTTCATAGTGTGTTCACCACGAGCACGTGATGCGTTAACCAACCAACGAAGTCCTAAAGTTGTACGACGTTCTGGACGAACTTCAACAGGAACTTGGTAGTTTGATCCACCAACACGGCGTGCGCGTACCTCAAGTACAGGCATGATGTTTTCCATAGCTGTTTCGAATACTTCAAGAGCATCTGTTCCAGTAGCTTCTTTAATTGCTTCAAAAGCATCATATACGATAGTTGCAGCAGTACCACGTTTACCATCAAGCATTACACGGTTGATAAGACGTGTAACGATTTTTGAGTTATACAATGGATCTGGTAATACTTCGCGTTTAGGCGCTTGATTTTTACGACTCATTTTCTCTTATCCCCCTTCTAATTACCCTTTAGGACGTTTAGCACCGTATTTAGAACGGCCTTGTTTACGATCAGCTACACCTGCAGTATCAAGTGCACCACGAACGATATGGTAACGTACCCCTGGAAGGTCTTTTACACGTCCACCACGGATAAGCACAACACTGTGTTCTTGCAAGTTATGTCCGATACCTGGAATGTAAGCAGTAACTTCAATAAGGTTGCTCAAACGTACACGAGCAAATTTACGAAGGGCAGAGTTAGGTTTTTTAGGTGTCATAGTTCCAACACGAGTTGCAACACCACGTTTTTGTGGTGCAGATAATTTAGTGTGAACTTTTCTGTGACTGTTGTAACCAATATTCAAAGCAGGTGAATCTGATTTTTCAACTTTAGATTTACGTGGTTTACGTACCAACTGGTTAATTGTAGGCATCTACATTTCTCCTGTAAGTTTTTTATTTTTGGTTGATATAGCACTTGGTGACAGCCTATATCTGCGTGTACTTTTGCAACAATTGTCAGCACGTCTCTGTACACTTTTGAGAGACCAAAAGTAAAAGTACCGTTTATCATAGTATCATTTTACACATGATGTGTCAAGCTTTTATTACTTTTACAAGCAAAAAGAATCAAGGATGTCACCTTGACTCTTTAATCAAATATATTCCCCGCTTCTACAGAGACTCTATTATTTTTTACATCAATTTCAGATACTCTCAGAAGAGATTTATAGGTCATCTTCTCACGTTGTTCCTGAGCATTTTCTGCAAATACAGCGACACCTACTAATGTGCTATCGAATTCTGAGAGTAAACTAATCATCCCCGAAACAGTACCTCCACCTTTCAAGAAATCATCAACTATTAAAACTCGACTGTTAGGTTTTAAGCTACGCTTAGAAAGAAACATTTTTTCAATACGGCCACTTGAACCACTAGCGTAGTTTACTGACACAGTAGAACCTTCCGTAATCTTCAAATCACGTCTCACAATAACAAAAGGAACATCTAAAACATTTGCTACTGCGTTTGCTAAAGGAACACCTTTTGTTGCAACCGTCATGACAGCATCAATTTTTTGACCTCTGTAAGCGTTCGCTATAATGCGACCAATACTTTGTAACATTTTTGGTGTACTGAGTAGATCTGAAAGATAAATGTAACCTCCCGGAAGAATACGATCGTTTTCAGATAAACGCTGTCTTAATTCTTCAACGATTTCTTTCGCTTCTGCTTCAGCAATAGTTGGTGTAAAGATAACACCTCCACTTGCACCAGTCACAGTTTTAATATCTCCGATTTGAGCTTGTTCAAAAGCTTTTTTGATAATAGCAATATCTTCTGAAATCGAAGATTTCGCGGCACCGTATTTACTAGCAAATGTATTTAAACTAGTTAATGTATAGGGATTATTTATTAGGTAATTTGAAATAACAACCATGCGTTCGCTACGTCTTAATTTCATATTTTCTCCTTATTCATAGCATTCTTTACATATAGTATAACATAACAAATGCTAAAAACGAACATTTTATTTTAGGTCTTAGTTATTCTACCTAAATTATTTAATGTTCGGTTTATAAAAAGAACGGTTATCCATGGCAAAAATGCGATTTGTCATTTCACCTTCGTTGACACGATTTAAAGCTGTTGTCATCATCATCATATTTGCATCAATGTTATCGATCATATGGATAATTTCTGCCTCCATGATTCTAGGACGAACCGGGCTTCCATATTCTAATTGTCCATGGTGACTCAGAATAACATGGCGTAACACTGTAACCTCTTCTTTTGTATCATCAATATTAAGCTCTGCTAGTATTTTTGTTAATTCCTCATCAATAAGTGAAATATGACCGATAAGGTTACCTCGAATAGTATATTCTGTATTATCAGGACCCGATAACTCAATGACCTTGGCTAAATCATGTAGCATAATACCAGCAAACATCAAACTTTTATTAAGTTCTGGATAGATATCTCCAATACTATCTGCCAAACGAACCATCGTTGCCGTGTGATATGCCAATCCTGATTCAAAGGCGTGGTGGTTTGTTTTGGCGGCTGGATAGGTAAAAAATTCCTTATTGTATTTACGATAAAGTGCTCTTACCACACGCTGCCAGGTTGCATTTTCAATTTTAAAGAGCATTTGTTCCATGTACTCTCTCACGTTGTCAACATTGATTGGAGGTTTTTCTTTAAAATCTCTAGGATCATTAGGTTCACCATCTTTGATGTTTCTTAATGTAATTTGGTTGACTTGGGGAGTTCCATTATAAACTTCACGACGCCCTTTCATATGAACAATTTTACCGGCTACAAACTCTTCTACATTATAGGTCTGTGCATCCCACATATTTCCTGAAATTTCGCCAGTATCATCTTGAAAGGTAAAGGCAATAAAATCTTTACCTGCACGCGTTTTACGAACTTCTGCTTTCTTTATAAGGTAAAACCCCTCAAAAAGCTCGTCTTTTTTCATTTGGTTAATTTTCATTAATTTCCTCTTCTTCTGTTATAGGAAGGTTTAACAAGCTAGTGGTTGCTTGATCTTGATGTTCTTCAACTGTATTTAAGGCTCTGATAATAGCGTTTGTCCGCGTTGTGAGTAAACTATCAATACTTTTACTTGCTGTATTTAATTGTTTTTGAGCTTTTGATAACATGCCACCAAATTTTCCAAATTCAACCTTGACATTCCCTAAAATTTTACTAATATCATTAGCATTCTTTTGAATATTTAAGGTTTTAAAGCCAACAGATAATGAATTTAGTAAAGCAGATAAGGTTGACGGTCCAGCTACTACAATATTTTCATCACGTCTTAGACTATCAAAGAATGTTGCATTTCTTACCACTTCAGAATAGAGCCCTTCAGTTGGTAAGAACATGATACCAAAATTTGTCGTTTCAGGAGGATTTAAGTACTTATTGTTTATATCTTTTGCAAATTTACGAATACTTGTCAGTAAAGATTTACGATAGAGTTCTATTTGAACCTTGTCACCCAATTCATAAGCATCTTCCAATCGGTAATAATCTTCTAGAGGAAACTTAGAGTCAATAGGCAAATAGATATAATCTCCCTGACCATTTCCTGGTAATTTAATAGCATATTCAACACGCTCAGAAGAGCCAGACACCGTAGGAAATTCTCTCTCATATTGACTAACTGTCATAATATCTTCTATAATTTGGCCGAGTTGTAACTCCCCTAATATTCCCCTTGTCTTAGTATTTGACAAGACTTTGTTCAGTGTACCAACATCTTGGGCAACAGTTTTCATCTCCCCAAGACCTTGATTGACACTCTCTAGTTGACGCGATACAGTTTCAAAAGAAGTTTGCAAACGCGTTTGTAGCGTTTTTTCTAGCTTTTCCTCAACAGTTTGGCGCATTTGATCCAAGCGTTTTTCATTGGAATCTTGTATTTTCTGAACTGACTGAGATAAATTGGAGTTAATCAATTCCAAGCGTTTGTCTGATCGATCTCGACTCTCCGTTAAATGCTGATTTAATTCTGTACGCATATCGGTAAGCAACTGATAAATTTCCTGTTGCATACGGTTTAGCTGATTAGTCAACGTTAGAATTTGATCTTTTTGCGCCGCTTCTATCTGGTATGTCAGTTGGTCTGATAGATTATCAGCATTATCTTCAAGTTGTTTTTCAACGGACTTTGTTAATTCCGTCATTTTTTTGGTAAGAAATTATCGTCACTGTCAGACTAGCTAGTACAATGATCAAAATGATGACAAGCATATTAACCTCTATCCTTACTATAAATAATGATTAAGTAACCATCTTTGAGCTCTACTTCAATTGGCGAAGTCATAAATTCATTACTGGAATACATTTTTTTCTTAAAATAATTACTTTTGTTCAATTCATATTTAGCCCCAGAAATCTGCAAAGTAGACTCACTCTCAGGCATGAACGAGACATAGGACATCCCTTCAATCCTTGAGACTTGATTTTTCCCGGATGGTAGATAAGTCACTATGTTTTGTTCATCTTTGAGTCTGATTTGTGACATAAATGGTTCTAAATCTGTGTCACTTGGTAAAAAGATATTAGACATCATATGGTCAATCCTGCCACCAAATGCTCCAAATACGGTCACTTGAGCTTCTGGAAATTCTTTGAAAATAGTTTTTAAAGCTAATTCTGTATCTGTATCATTTTTTTCTGCACTAGCAGAAACGATATTGCTACAATAGTGTTTGATATAAAGCAGTTCATCTTCTGTTATAGAATCAAAATCACCCACTGCCATGTCCAAAGAAAGCCCATTTTTTAATAAAAATAGGCTTCCACGGTCAATTCCGACAAAATAGTCAAAATCATATTCAAAATAAGTTAAGTCACCGCCAGCAAATAAAGCAATTTTAGTCATCGAGCGCCACCCTTAAGGTTTCTACTTGTGCAGGTAAATCACTTGCTTTAAAGAGATAAGAACCTGCAACAAAGACATTTGCACCAGCCTCTGCTGCTGCCTTAATTGTAGTATTATCTATACCGCCATCAACTTCAATATCATAATAATGACCGTACTCTTTGCGCCATGCTGCAACTGTCTTTACTTTTGACATCATTTCTGGAATAAAGGCTTGTCCACCAAAGCCAGGATTAACAGTCATAATTAAAATCTGGTCAACCAAATCTAAGATAGGAATAAGAGATTCTACGGGTGTTCCTGGGTTAATAACCACACCTGCTTTCATTCCTGCCTCTTTTATCTTTTGAAGTGCACCATGTATGTGTTTCGTTGCTTCAACATGAATGGTCATGATATCAGCACCAGCTTGAGCAAAGGCCTCAATATAACGTTCTGGATCAACAACCATCAGATGACAATCAAAAACAAGTTTACTGTGTTTACGCATGCTGGATACAACATCCGCACCAAAACTAATATTAGGGACAAATTGACCATCCATGATATCAATATGAACGTATTCTGCTGTTGTCTCTTCAATACGTTTCAATTCGTTAGCAAAATTAGCATAGTCTGCTGCTAATATCGATGGGGCAATTTTATTGGTTGACATAGAAACCTACTTTCTTTTAATAACTTTCTTATATGTTTCACGACGGTTCTCAATTTCACTTAAAAATTGGAGGTAGTTATCATAGCGGACTTGCCATAACTGACCTTGAGTTAAGGCTTCTTTTACAGCACATTTAGGCTCATGTGTATGCGTACACGAGCGGAATTTACAAAAATGACTAAGTCTACGAAGCTCTGGAAAGGATTCGTTTAAGTCCTCTGCATTGTCCACTTCATAGTCCAAAGAAGAAAAACCAGGAGTGTCTGCAATTTTTCCTTTATGAACGTTATAGAAACTAACTGCTCTTGTGGTGTGTCGGCCACGGCCTAAACTATCCGAAATTTCACCAGTTTCAAGTTTCAACTCAGGAGCAATTTTGTTGAGAAGCGTTGATTTTCCGACACCTGTCTGCCCCATAAAAACAGTCACTTTATCTGCTAACAGAGGCAAGAGTTCCTCTTGAGAATAACAGAAAACGTAGCCTATATTCTGATAATGTTCGCGAATATCATCAATAACAACCAAATCGTCTAACAAATCCAACTTAGAAATGTAAATGATAGGCTGAATCATCTTATATTCTAGAAGTACTAAGAACCGGTCTAATAAGTTAGCGTTAAAATCAGGTTCTTTAGCAGACATGATAACGACAGCTTGGTCAATATTAACAATAGGTGGTCGTACGAGGATATTTTTACGCTCTTCAATTGATAGAATATATCCTTCTGATTGATCTTGCGAAGAAAATTCCACCCAATCCCCAACGTAGGGAATTTGACCTTTTTTTCTAAAGTTTCCACGCGCACGTGTCTGATAAACAACACCGTCAGATTCTACATAATAAAAACCTGCTAGCGACTTGACAATTCTACCTTGCAATTGTTCTCCTTAATTGTTTAGAATACCACTATTATATCATAAAATGAGAAATAAGCTCTACTCTCAAAGATAAGCTAAATAGAAACTATTTGCAGGTGTTTGATTTCTCTCAAACAACCCCAATTTTATGAATTCCCAACATAAAAGCAGTGATCTTATTTAGATACACTGCGCTTTTTTCCAATTACTATTAAGGCACCTACTGTAATTTCTGATATACTTGCCCAATCAATAGTCGTTTTATCTACGCTGAATAACAGCGGTGTCATATCAATGAAAGCTTGACGTTCTTGTTGAGAACAGTTATAGCTTTGAACAACTTTCTGCTCAGAAATAATTTCAAAATTTTCTCTAAAGTGATCTAGAATTTTTTGATTAGAGTAATCTTTCTGTTTCAAGTATTGACTAGCTTTTTCTCGCAATTCTTGAACATGTTCAGCTACAGGAACAACCTTTACAAGGATACCATCATCACTCAGCACCCGCCTAAATTCTTTATAATTTGCAGGAGAAAAAATGTCTAAAATGATATCAATTGATGAGTCTTGAATAGGAAGGTTAGCTAAATCAGAAACAAACCATTTCACAAGCCTAGACTGATCACTTTTAGCAGCTAATTGAATCGAATCTTTAGAAATATCAAAAGCCAAGAAAGTCTTCTCATGCTTGTTAACTAATTGACGAGAATAAAAGCCCTCTCCACAACCAATATCTAAAACCGAATGAAACTGAGAATTATTTTCCAAAACCTTTGAAATAGCTTCTAAAATATGATTATAATACCCGTTTTCTAAGACAAGCTGCCGATTTTCAAATGATTTTTTATCATAATGTTCATCTACCTTCTTTCCTCCAAGAAGATTAACATATCCAAATTTGGATAAATCAAAACAATGATTATCAGAGCATTTGAGGCTGTTACTTTCTTTTATCAAGGGATTTTGACATTTAGGACAAGCGAAATAACTTGCACTATCTTCAAAACGCCACTTCTTGTCAACCAACATAGTTTATATCCCAACCTCTTTCAAGGCATCTGCTAAACTTGCAAAATCAGGGATAGATAAGGCTTCTCCGCGAATAGATGGCTTAATTTTTGCTATTTCTAATGCTTTTTCCAATTTTGCTTTAGTATCTTCTGATTTTCCAAAATGACTCGTTAGATTATTCCAAAGTGTTTTACGACGATGTACGAAGGCTACTTTTGACACTCTGAAAAAGAAATCCTCATCTTGAACACTCACTACTGGTTGATCTCTACGGACCATTTTCAAAATAGCTGAATCTACATTTGGAGCAGGAACAAAAACAGTTCTCGGAACGATAAATGATACTTTGGCAGTCATATAATACTGCACTGCGATTGACAAAGAACCGTATGCTTTAGTATTTGGCATAGCTGAAATACGATCTGCCACTTCTTTTTGCATCATGACTACAAACTCCGCAAAAGGAATCTTACTCTCAATCAAGTGCATAAGGATTGGTGTTGTGATGTAGTAAGGTAAGTTTGCTACTACCTTGATAGGCAGGTCAGGATTCTTGAAGGCTTGAATTTGCGTCTGCAAATCAGCCTTGAGGATATCCTTATTGACCACTTGGACATTGTCAAAATCGCGGAGCGTATCAGCAAGGATAGGAATGAGACGATCATCAATCTCAAAAGCCATAACCTCAGCTGCATTCTCAGCCAAAAACTCTGTCAAAGCCCCGATACCAGGACCAATCTCAATCACGTTGACACCCTTGTCAATCTCTGCCGTGTCAACAATCTTCTGTAAAATATTAGTATCAGTCAAAAAGTTCTGACCGAATGATTTCTTAAATGTAAACCCATGACGCTCCAAAATAGCGCGGGTAACGGTTTTATCTGCTATGTGCATGTTTATTTTCTTTCTAATTAAAATGGTAAATCGTCGTCTGTTATTTCAAGTTTAGGCACAGGCTTTGGGAATTTATTTTCATAAAAATCTATTAAGAATAATCCAACAGTTGCACAAGCATTTACTACAAAATAAGCATATAAAGGCTGGTCAATCAAATATTTTTGGGTTACTTGACCATGGTGCAACGTTTTGTCACTTCTTAAATCTTCAATCGATTTAGCAACGGTTGTTAGGGAACTTGCTATAGCCTTCATTTCTTCAGGGAGTTCGGGACCGCCTGGATTTAACTCAAATACCTTAATAATTTCTTTTACAAGATTTTTACTTGTTTTCTTTTGTGATTCAATATGTAAAAATCTTTCATCAGATAGAATTTCTTTTATAATACTTTCAAGAACAGAATTTGCATTCCCAACTGATTCAGCAGGATCTTTCTCTATGTTTTGAAAAGCCTTTTCAAAGCTCGTTGAAGCATTTTTATAATCATCTTTTAGTTTGTTACGAAACGTCGGGATTGAAGGTATAAAATCAGGCGTTTCGATACCTAGGTCAATTGCAATTTTTACCAGTAATTCTGAATCCTCTTTTGCAATGAAGGTTAGCGTCTTCAACAAATCAATGGCTTCTGGATACTGCGAGTCATATTCTCTCCTATAAATGTAAAAATTAGAATTGAAATTATCATAATCAATTTGCCAAAGTGTCAAATATTTCTCTGATTCATCATAAGATTGATATCTAGATAACAACTCTTCTTCAATCTGTTTTACCAGTTCCATTCTATATGCTGGTGATATCTCCATCACTTACCCTCCATACCCTTCCATCACTTCCTCAACTTCCGCCTTGGTCACTCCGAAGAGTCTGAGGCGTTTGAGGAGTTGTTTGCCGTTGGAATAGCCGATACGGAGTTGATTTCCAAGGTACTCACGGCGTTTTCGGCTATCGCTAGCAGTAATGAATCTCCAACGAATGAGGTCTGCTTGGGTGATATCAAAGTTATCTTCATCATCGAAATACTGGGTCACTTTTGAGAGTGCCTTCTGCAAATCCTCAAAGCTGGCATGCTCGACTCCCAGAGAACGTCCCTTGGTCTTTGAACCTGGCTTTGCCTCATCTCGACTGAGGAAGGCATGGCGGACTGTCGGAATGGCCTTCATGATGATTTTACGGATACGTTCGCCATTGTAATCTGGGTCGGTAAAGATGATAACTCCCCGCAAATTGTGCAAACGTTCGATACGCTCTAAATCATCTTCATCAATTGCTGAACCTCTAGTTTCATAGGTATCAACATTGTAAAAGCGTCGCAGATTAGCAGTATCATCTTTCCCTTCGACAACGATCACTTCTTGAATATCAATTTTTTCATCAAGTCTAAATATCCTTACTGCATTTTGGTATGTAGCCTCCGCTACCTCTTCCACAGTTATGCCTCGTAGCTCTGCTATTTTTTCAACGACATATCTCGTATAAGCGGTTTTGTTTTCTCGACCTCTTTTAGGTACAGGAGCCAAATAAGGAGCATCTGTTTCCACTAATATCTTATCTAATGGCAACTCTCGTGCAGCTTCTTGTACATCTAATGCCTTCTTAAAGGTCACAACACCAGAAAAGGAAATCATCATCCCTAAATCAATAAATTTTTGAGCCATTTCTAACGAGCCCGAAAAAGAGTGCATTATACCACCAAAAGGCCCAACTCCAGATTCCTTAATGACTTCATAAGTGTCTTCTAACGCATCACGTGTATGAACCACAAAAGGAAGGTTATATTTCTTTGAAAGTTCAATTTGACGTTTAAACACCTCGATCTGAACATCTTTGGGATCTTCCATCCAATAATAATCCAGACCAATTTCACCAAGTGCAATAACCTTGGGATTTTCTAAATGACTGATAATCATTGACTCAATATTATCATCATAAGAACCAGCTTCAGTTGGATGCCATCCTATTGTGCTATATACCTGTGCATATTGGGAAGATAATTCCAAAGATTTTGAAATGGTATCTTGGTCAAAGCCGACAACATTCATTTTTGTAACACCGAGTTCGCTAGCTAAATTAATTTCCTCGTCTATCTTTCCTTCAAAATTTTCCACGTTAAGGTGGGTATGGGTATCAAATATTTTTATCATATCATTGTTCTTTCTTTGCTTATCGTAGCTACAAGCATTAATCTTTATTATTATAACATAAGACTGAAGCATTCTGATCAGAAAGAGTAAATCAAAAAAAGTCAAAACATTTTTGCTCTGACTTTTGAATACTTGCTGTAAAAATCCTCTACAAGTGTCTAGCTAATGGTAGAGAAACTAGACTATAAATGATTATATTTTTGCTGATTGCTTTCAATAGCCTCCTCAACCTTTGAACGAAATTCTCCTTTTATTGCCTCGTCCAATTGATTAGCAACTTTATGAATAGCTGTCTTTGTGTTGATGGCTACTTCGTCTATTTCTTTATGATGCGACGTAATAATATCGTGAAACTTAGATCTCTTGCGTGGCGCGTACACGCTATGTATCAATTCTTTATCCAATTGTTTTTTTAAAGTCCTTACTGACTCCTTACCAGTCAGGACATTCCACATTAAACTCAATAATTTCTCCTACTTCATTAATTCTCTTTTCTTTTCCCTTTGCAACTCTTCAAAGGTTAGTTCATGTTCTGAACGTTGCCGAATATAGTTAGCTCTATATTCTTCTTCTTGAACGGACAAGGCATAGTACTCTTTATGGTAAGCTTGCTCTAAGTCGTCATGATAAAAATCTAAAATACGATTGAGCGTCATCATATCTGAGCTATCATTACTATATCTCAAATCATATTCAACAGCGTCGTAAGTTTCTTGAAGCATATTAGTAATCTTATTTTTTCTTACTGAGAGATCGTCTAATTTTTCTTCAAACTGGCAACAACTATGGTGATAGGCATCATCTAAATCTGATATTTTTCTCTGAGTATCCGCTAATTGTTTTTCAATGATATCAATCAGTGCCATTGTTTAAACTCCCCTGACAAGTTACTATCTTGTTGCAACATAGCTTCAACCCCTTTATTAATTTGGTTTTCTAATTCAACGTAAGCGTGAGAAATGCTTTCTGCCGCTTGAGTTTTATTTGAGAAAAAGGTTTGAGCTTCTCCGACAATGCTCGCATAGCTAACACCTGACTGAGCATACGCTTCTTCCAATTCTTGAGGACTTAGTTCAGTAACTCCTGTAGGAGCTACTTTTAAAGATTGATAAAGCTCTTCTGCTTTAGCAACTGCTTTTTGCTCAACTTTTTTAACTTCTTCAACTGCTTCTTTTGATATCGTTACCAAACCACTAGAAATCACTTTTGCTTGTTGACTATCTAGGAAAATAGCTTGATTCTTACTAACTTCTTTTCCCGCACTATTAAAGCTACTAAGTTTCGCTTTAATAGCATGCATTCTTTGATTCACATTCGTATGAACTACTGAATAGTTTTCTTTGTAAGCAAATTTATCTTCTGCTAATTTTAAAGAACCATCTTGATTGTACTGGTAGCCTCCCCAAATGTGTTGATTGGTAAAATTAGCAACCCAGCTACCTCCTGAAACAGCTTTGCTGTCAACTATTTTAACAATTCCGACAGCATTATCGCTTCCTTCTTTAGGATAACCTATTCCAATTTTATCCTTGGAATCAACGTAATTATTGACCACCCCTTTTATTTTATCAACCTGTTCTTTTTGTTTATCTGTCAAAATACTATAAAGGTTTGGACCGTTATATATCCAAGCTCCTTGAACTCGGTAAATTTGATTATCATCCAATTCTGCAATAGCGTACTGTGCATTCATTGACCCTAACGAGTGTCCGTAGACCGAAATTTTTGCGTTAGGATATTTATTCATAACTTCTTTTAGTAGATGAGCTGATTGTTCTAACTGCTTTGTACCTTGTTTATGAGATACACTTTGTGAACCAAATTTCTTTAATAATAGTTTACTAGCTATTGGAATATCATTTTTAAACCAGTCTGTTTTCCAATCATCCCCTCCAAACGGTGCTGTTGACCCCTTAAATAAAACCGTAACTTCCTTAACATCCTCTGGCTTGTCTAAAGTTCCATTTGGAGTGATGGTATAAATTTGTTCCCCGGTTTCTTTGCCTCCATCTTGAACGTGAGCAACTTTACCGATGGGGAGTACCTTATCTTGGCTCATTATTTTGACTAGTGTATCAAGTTGGCTACCTAATTCATACTCTTGCTTCGCTATATTTACCCTATCTAAATCAGTCAAGACTTTTTCCATTAATGACCTCTACTTTCCAATAAATGAGTTAACTGGGGAGATTGATGGCTACTTTGACTGACCAAACGCCCTTGATTATCCTTATCCAAATTACAAGTAATATATAAGTTAGGATCTTTATTAATGATTAACCTTACCGAAATCCCTCCCATAGGATTTTTTTTGATACTTTCTTTGTCAATATCATACGACTTAATAACAGCATTCTCTTTGAAAGCGTCTTTATCTTCTGCATAAATCCACTTTTGATAAGCATTTTTAGCGTCTTTGCTATTAGCTATTTCCCATAATTCTTGTTGTTTATTGTTTTCAGTCACTTTTAAACCTCCTACAGTGAAACCAAGCCCTAAAAGGATTATTACAATAAAACTAAGTAATTTTATTGACTTCATCTCTCCTCCTTTTATCATATAACACTCATTTGATATCTAGTTTATCATAAATTTATTCTCATTATAAACGAAAAACTATAAAACATGGATTAGTTATCTTAGGATTACCAAATACAAAGATATTAAAAAAGATGATTAATAGCTCTAATGCTATAAATCATCTGACTCTACTATTTACTTGTAATCACTTGGACGTCCTGTATATTTTGCCCAAGATTTCTTCAAAAATTTATTATTAATGTGATAATTCGGCTTGCTGTTTTCCTCTGTTAAAAATGGATTGATATGCTTATCTAGCTCTAACCAACCATTCCAACCTAAATGGATTGTATCTTGCATAAAGTATGGCTTACCTCCATCTCGAGAAAGGTCAGCGATATGATTGAAACCTTGACTTTGAAGTTGGTGTTTTATTTTTTCTACAGATTTTTGATACATTTTTTGATCAAGCCCTGTGTAGTCTGTCCACTTTTTATTTACTGGTGGTATGACAAAAAGGACATCTGTATTTTGTTTTGAGAATTCATTAAGAACCAACTGTAAATCATTAAATTCTGGTGACTTAGTATAATTGAAATGTCGTTGTGACCCTTTCAATTTTTTTAAGTGCTTTTTAATTCTTGTTTGGTAAAAGCGATCATCAATACCAAATTGATTTGATCTCGTTGCTACTTTAGCATCTTGTGATGCAATACGCGATAAATGATTATATGAGAATGCTTTCGGTAATTTACCAACATGAGGCATTATTGCCTGATTATAAGTTTTTCCTAGTGGTAGATAGCTAAAAATAGCATCTGTCTTCTCAAATACCCAATCATTAAACTTTAGTCTTTGTTTGTCTTTATTTGATAGTTTTTGGCCATCTGCAACTTTTTCTATCAAATCTGACATAGAAGCTTCAGGATATAATTTTAACAATCGACGAGCAGCATACCTATCGTAGGTTGTCCCTGTTTGATTTTGCAAAAATCGAATGGTTTGATCGTTGCTGAAATAGTTTTGAAAAGCACCTTTGTTGGCTCCCTTGCGAACAAACCATTGCGGAGAAATAACATAGATAGCTTTTTTATTTTTGATTTGCCCTTTAATCTGTTGAATGCCATAGTATTGTGTCAGAGAAGCCGCCCCTTTTTGACCTAAAAGATATGGGATATAAGGTCTATTGTAAGCCTCTGCTAAAACTGATGGATGCATTGCATCAAATCTTAGCCACTCACTTGAACCAAAGAAAGGGACAAAATTGGCTTTAGGATCACTGAAAGCTCTAACTTTTTGAACTCTGCTTTTAAAACCTGCCTTCGTCAACGCTACTGCACTGTTTTTTTCCTTACCTAAATGATGAGGCTGAGAAACAGGAAAAACAAGATATAATCCTACCAACAATAGTAAAGCACAAACTAGAGGTCCAAATACTTTACCTAGACGTTTAAGCATTGCAGAGCTCCGTTACTCCAGCAACAATTTTATTAGCTGTGTTCCAGTCATTACGACCAAATTCCGCAATCGGAATATCAATATTAAAGTGGCTTTCCAACTCAACAATTAGTTCAACAGTACCCATGCTGTCTAGAACTCCTGCGTCAAATAAGTCTTCATCCATCATAGAAGAAACATCCTCCATAAATAGGTCATCAATAATTGCTAATACTTCTGATTTAATATCCATTATAATACTCCTTATTATTTGTTATGCGGTTGTGGGAACCACAAAAGATCTAAAAATCCTGAAAAAATCAAGAAAGAAAACATAACTACATTAAAGGTGATGAAGACACCCAAAGCATAAGTCCATTTGTTTTCTGGTAAAAGTGGTTTTTTAGCCAATCTTCTTTCTTTATTAATATTTTTCTTCTTACGTACCCAAGCGTCATTAATAACTAGGCCAATCCCATGAAAGAGACCATAGGCTATATAGTACCAAGTTAACCCATGCCAGAATCCCATAAGAAGCATATTGATAATATAAGCTACACTTGAAGTAACATTACGGTTTTTAAAAACTTTATTTTTAACTAAAAGCTTAACAAGCCTCATGAAAACAAAGTCTCTAAACCAGAAAGAAAGGCTCATATGCCATCTATTCCAAAATTCTTTTAGGTCGCGTGATTTGAAAGGTTTGTCAAAGTTAATCGGAGACTTAATCCCCATTAGGTTAGAAATAGCCAACGCAAACATTGTGTAACCTGCAAAATCAAAGAACAAATCAAAACCAAAGGCATACATAACCCCAAGTGTTGGCCAATTAAACACACCACCCTGTTCTAGCGCTAATTCTTTTAGAGGAGGCATAATCAGACTTCCAAAAATATAGGCTAAAATAAACTTATAGAGAAAACCTAACATCAAATAATGAATCGCTTGACCTAACATATCTAGGAGTTCATTTCGATCTGGGATATTAATGTAATCCTCATTGAATCGTTTAAAACGATCAATTGGTCCACTTGAGAAAGTTGGAAAGAAGAGTAAAAATCTTAAGAATTCCCATAAAGTAAATTCTTTCAAGACACCGTCTCTCATTTCAATAATCATAGCAACAGCTCTAAAAGTAAGGTAAGAAATTCCTAGAAACCCAAAAAGCGACTGATGCCCATCCTCAGATATAGCTGGAATTAATTTTACCAAAAATAGCGGAAAAATAGATAAACAAACCGTTACATAAAAGACCAAAGTATGATTAAATCGTTTCCGGTAAGCTTTATAGATAAAAACTAGCAGAGATTGTCCGACAACGTATGCCAATAGTGACTTCAATTGATTAAAAGTACTACCAGTCAACATCATTACAATAAAACTTAGACTAAAAATAATCTCATATAAGGCAAAACGCTTCTTAAAGAATAAGCCGATGTAAATTGGTAGAACAGCTAAGATAAGGTAGAAGAAATATTGTGGATTCCCATAAACATCCAAGTGAGGAAGTTTTTCTAAAAATGCCTGTATCACTTGTTTACCTCGCTCATAAGACCTTTGATATCAATTTTCCCATTTGGTGTCAAAGGTAAATCTTCTCGATAGATAAATTTAGATGGCATCATGTAATCCATCATAATGTCCTTTAAGTCTTCCTTAATTGCTTTTGTCAAATCCAAATCACGTTCAAAATCATCTCTTACACCTTCTTTTAAGACAATATAGGCTAATAAGTTTTGAACTTTATGATCCTTGTTATAACGTGGCACTGCTACTGCTGATTTTACATACTGCGATTTGTTTAAGTTTTGAGAAACATCTTCTAATTCAATACGATAGCCGTTAAATTTAATTTGGAAATCCATACGCCCACCGTAAAGCAGAAGACCTTCATCGGTCATGCTTCCTAAGTCACCGGTATGGTAAGCAGGTAGACCTTCGAATTGGAAAAATGCCTCAGCTGTCTTTTCTGGATTGTTAAGATAGCCTTTTGATACTGCTGGTCCAGCAATAATGATTTCACCTTGCTCTCCGTTTGGTAATTTATGACCTTCTTCATCAATTACATACGTTGGTGAGTCATCTTTAGTGTAACCAATTGGAAGGCGTTTGCATGTTTCTAACATTTCATCAGTAATTGCTACTGCGGATAGAGCAACTGTTGCTTCTGTTGGCCCATATGCATTAACGATACGAGCTTTTGGAAAACGTTGACGAAGTTTTTGTGCAGTCTTGACAGTTAACTCTTCCCCATCAAAATAAAAATGTGTTAACTGTGGCAAGGTCTCTGAATTGAAATCGTTAGATAGTAGCGCCATATCAGCAAATGATGGTGTCGAAGTCCAAACCTGTATTGGCAATTCATTAATGGTAGCGAATAGTTTTTTGAAATCATTAACCACTGTTTTTGGTAGGGCAAACAGGGTGCCTCCCATAGCTAGTGTTGGTGCCCAATACATAACTGATAAGTCAAATGAATATGGCGGTTGCGCCAACATTTGCGGTCTTTCAGGAACTGAAAACTCATCATCAGAAATCATCCAATTTGTAAAGCTCAATAAATTGTCATGTGAAATTTGCACACCTTTTGGTAAACCAGTAGTCCCTGAAGTGAAAATAATATAGTAATTATCATCACCTTTAACAGAATGTGTTACCTCATAAGGAGTCTTTTCTTCAAAAATAGCTGAAACTTGAGAAACGTCTAGAATTGGGACATTATCAACTTCAAGAGGAAATTCACCAATTGAAATGATAAGGCTTGGTTGAGCAACTGTCATAATAGCCTGTATTCTATCCAAAGCAGAGTGTTGGTCAACCGGTATATAAGCATGTCCTGACTTTGTTAAAGCAACAAATGTCGCCAACATTTCATATTCTTGACCACCGAATACTAAGACAGGTGATTTTTCAACAAGACCTAGGCTATCAATATGAGCAGCTAGAGAGTCAGAGTCTACTTTAAGTTGTCCATAAGTATGGACTTCCCCTAAAATATCATACACTGGAAAATCAGCTTGTGTCTCAGCAAAATGCTCAATTGTTTTAATCATATCATGTATCATTTGTACCATCTCCTAGAATTCATTATAAATAAAACTGCCTTGTCCGCGACCAAGGTATGCAAAAAAGTAAATTAGTAACAATAAAATACCGAAGTATAATAACGTTCTACCAATAAAAGATAAATATGGTTTCATCATTCTTCCTTTAATTAATCATGGTATTGGTCCAAAATCCATCAATTGGTAACTGGACTTCAAGACGTAATTGGTCTTTTTCTTGATATGCTCTAATTCTCCCCTTATGGCGTTCCACGATTGCCTTAGCAATAGATAAGCCTAGACCAAAACTGAGAGAATCTGCATGATCATCTTTAGCTTGATAAAAACGCTCAAAGAGATTATCCATAACCTCTTTGGAATAGATAGCACTTGGATTTGATATTGTCAGAATAGCTTTTCTTCGAGCCTGTTTAAGACTAAACTGGATTTCTGATTTTGACAAAGAATGCCTAATAGCATTATCCAAAAGAATTATTAAAATTTGCTTAATTTGACTCTCTTCTCCAACAATCCAGACATCATCTTCAATCGTATCATTTAAACACTTTTCTTCTTCATATGCCAAACTTTCATATGTTAGAAGTACTTCTTGACATAAGACAGATAAGTTTAACTTTTTGAAATTTACCTTGGAGCGTTTTTCATCAAGTCTAGACAAATTAAGCAAATCTTCAATTAAAAACTCCATCCGCTTAGTCTCCGAAACAACATGATCCAGATAACGATTTCCTGGAATTTGCTGTTCCAGAACCTGAACGTTGGCTCGTATAGCTGCAATAGGGGTCTTCAGCTCATGACTCGCATCTGAAACGAACTGTTTTTCGCGAGTCATTTCTGTCTCTACAGGCCCTACGATAAATCGAGAAAGATAAAGACTTACAGCTGCTAATAAACAAAATCCAAAAATAGTAAAAACAAGAATTAGAAAACGCCTTGCATAAGGGACTTCATAACTAGCCAAATCCATAATAGCTATGGTGTAAGTTTTATCTTTATATTCTTTTATGGAATATATAAAAGACTTCCATTTTCGTGACTTCTTTCCTTGCTCAAGGAGCTTCAAACTAGATTTTTCGATAACATCATTTGTCAAATCAGTATTATTGCTTTGAATCTTAACCATCTTTTGGTTATCTATAGTCACCAAAGCAATCGGTTCATCGCCTGGTATTCCTAAATAATCATTTTTGGCAACTAATTTAACAATCCTATATGCATCATATTCATCCCAATATTGATTGTAGCGATTACTCACTGCAAAGAGAAAGAGAACAACGACAATGAGGATTGACATGGTCAAAAAGACAAATTTTTTGCGTAAATCACTAAACATTATGTCATCTCCTCCAAGGAATATCCAAAGCCCTTAGTGGTTATTATTTCAATGTCTGCTTTTAAAAAGCGCAATTTTTTTCGCAAAAAAGAAATAAATACTTCTAACTGGTTATATTCTGAATTGTCTGAAGGTCCCCAAACCTTAGAAATCAACTGATTTTTAGGAATAATCTGCTTTGCATTTCGCATAAAAACTTCCATCAAGAGAAATTCTTTATTGGATAATTTTACACTACTTTCTTTAGATTCTAGCTCATGTGAATCTGTGTTAAGCCTTATATTTCCAAGCCGCAATTGATTTGTTCTGATCAGAGAAGATTGTCTGGTTCTCAACCTAATTCTAGCTAGCAATTCATCTGCTTCAAAGGGTTTTGTGATATAATCATCTGCCCCTAAATCTAAACCATTAACTTTATCATAAGTCTGTGATTTTGCAGTTAAAAAGATTATTGGGGTTTCTAAACCAGCTTCCCTCACTCTTTTTAAAACAGATAATCCTGAGCGTTTGGGTAACATAATATCCAACAAGACTAAATCATAGAGACCTGTCAAAATGTATTCTAACCCGTCATCTCCATCAAATACTAAATCAACAGAATAACCTTTATCTGCCAATAAAGCCTGAATAGCCTCTGCTATACTTTTTTCATCCTCAACTACAAGAAGTCTCATTTTCTAGTCACCTTACCTTATATATTATAGTATAAACTAGCAAAATTGAAATAACCTTGAAAAAACGATATTAATGAAAGTATTTCCTAAGTCACTAAACTACTTCAATAATACAAGCGTCTAAAAAATAAAATATCACTCGCTATAAAGATATTTCTCAATAAGAAATCTCCTCATATTTTAACAAAAATAGGGGCTATTTGTCTACGAATTTCCGCATTATAAACTCACTTTTCATTAACTTTATCTATAATATACTCAAACTACTCTCACAAAAACCTTTATCGTTATGAAGGTACCAAAAAAGCCACCAGACTCGAGTACCTGTTGGCTTGATATTATTTTGCTATCTATATTAAGCTGATAACACTTTACGTCCTTTACGACGGCGGCTAGCAAGCACGCGACGTCCGTTTTTAGTTGACATACGGTGACGGAATCCGTGTTTACGTTGGCGACGGATTTTACTTGGTTGATAAGTACGTTTCACGTTGAATACCTCCTGATAGATTTTCGTATTCGTTTAGCCGGCTATTTTGATCAGTTACTAAACATACCATACTATTTTATAACAATTTTAGGGCTCTTGTCAAGAAATACTTTCAAGTTCATTTGTCTTTTTTCAGTAAATAGTTCCATTTGTTAGCAAGAAATGCTTCTCTATTTTCTCCAACTAAAAGAAAAGATGTGCCATCAAAACAATAATAGGTAATGAAATAATTGTTCTCTCTATAAAAATGATAAATAATTCTAGAATGTTGATAGGGATCTTGGAACCTAATATCACTGCACCAGTCTCAGACATATAAATTAATTGCACAATAGAAACTGTTGCGACGATAAACCTTGTCATCTCACTGTGAATTTCAGCCGCCATTATCGAAGGAACAACCATATCTGAAAAACCAACAATCATGGTTTGACTCGCAATATCTGCTTCTGGAATCCCTAAAAGTTCAAGGAATGGAAGGAATGGTGTACCTAAAATTTTAAAAATAGGTGTTGATACTGAAATAATCAAAGCTATTGTTCCGACAGTCATAATTGTTGGCATAACGCCAAACCATAAACTAAGTACTGTCTTAGAGGCATTATTGACAAAAGTCTTCATGTTTCCATTTGCTTTTGATTTATCGATGGCAAGCTTAAGTCCCCACTCTATCTTGTTATAACCATCCGGAATTACCTCAGATGTTTCTTTCTTTGGTTTAGTGTAATAACTATTTGATTGACGAGATAAGGGAGGGATATAAGGGATAATGAATGCACAGACAACACTGCTAATGATGACTGTTAGATAAAAATGGCCAAAATAATCAGTTAAGCCAACATTCTGCAAAACAACAAGACAAAAAGTGATTGATACTGCTGAAAAAGTAGTGGAAATCGTTGCAGCTTCTCTACTGGTATAATAACCCTCAACATACTGCTTATCGGTCAAAGCAATTCCAATAGTACCATCACCTACAAATGAGGCTACACAATTAACTGCTGACCGACCAGGTAGCTGAAAGAATGGACGCATAATGGGGGTTAAGAAGACACCAACAAACTCCAGTAGACCAAATTCTGTCAAAAATGGAAGAATAAAACCCGCAGCAAGGAAAATGGTAAACAAACCACCAATCAAATCAAAAAGGATAAGGCCGCCTGTCTCTTTCCCCCATACCATTTCAGGACCAATATGTAAAACCGTCATCAGACCAAGTGCCAAACCGATCAAACGAATAATCAGCCAGAAAATGGTAATGTCAGAAATTTCTTTTAGCAAGTCATTTTTTTCAATAAAGCTAGGTCTAAACAGACGATAACAAAGTGCTAACACACATGAAATAAAAATGATTAGTAAAATAATATAATGTATAGGAAAAACAGCGTTAATCCATTGATTAATTGTCTTAGAGATTACAGAGACAGCTACTGTTGTCATACCATTATATTTAAATGGGGTCATTAATAATAATACTCCAAATAACGACGGAATAATAAACCACAAGATATCTTTAATAGATATACTTTCTTTTTTCATACAATCCTCCTGGATAATATGGAATTGTTTCTAAATATACTCATAACTTCCATTGTAAAATTTTATAATAAAAAAAACAACCTTGAATTAAAGAAAATTTTACTTAGTAATACTTTATAACCTGCCATTTCTTTCATTCTCTCACTTTTGATATATTAAAATAATATAAAACTTATATTAAATAGCTAAAACGACTGAAGTCACATTAAAAAACACGCTCTAAAAGAGACGTGTTTCTTTTCTATACTATTTAGTCCACTCTGAAACTTCTTTTTTGTGGTTTTTAATCCATTTTTGAGCTGCTTTAGCAGGCTCCATACCTTTATCCATATCTAACATGATAGATTCCATATCTTCTTTAGTCCACTTGAACTTATCGATAATTTTATATACTTTTGGCATATCTTTTTTCAAATTCTTGCGTGCTATTGTATTGATATGTTCTTCACCACCAAATGATTTCTTAGGATCTTTAAGGTATTTTAAATCATACTTAGCAAACATCCAGTGAGGTGACCAACCTGTAATGACCACTTGATCTTTGTTTTTGATAGCCTTCCCTAAGGTTGTTGTCATAGCTCCTGTTGATGCTGATAACAACTTCCAACTTGAAAGATTTGGATAATCTTTAAGGGATTGTTTAGCAGACTTCATAATACCTGCACCTGGTTCGATACCTGTAATTTGTTTATCTGCTTGATTTGATAATTCTTCAATACTATTTACGTTCATGTATTTAGGAACAACTAAACCTATTTTGACGTTCTCAACGTGAGGACCTAAGTCATCTAAACTATTTTTGTATTTATTAAAATATTGCCCGTGGGTCTTTGGTAACCAAGCACTTGTTGTAAAATCAGCATTCCCATTGGCGACTGTTTGCCACATGACCGCATTGTCAAGTGGTGTCAATTCAACATCATATCCTTTAGATTTTAAAACTTCAGAAATAACGTTGGTTGAAGCAACTTCTGAATCCCATTGGACATAAGCTATTTTCACTTTTTGACCTTTGGCTTCATTTCCTGAAGTCATATTAACAACAATGCGACCAAGAGCTGCTAGAATGAAGAGAGCCAGGGCCCCTAAACCTACCCATTTTTTAACTTTTGATGTTTTAGCTTGCTTCTCACCCGGTTTGGAATTAAAGAATTGACTAACACGGTCTAACACGATTGCTAAAATAACTAGCGATAGACCACTAACAAATCCTGTACCAATATCAGCATGTTGAAGCGCCGATAACACCTCACGACCAAGTCCAGGTGCACCGATCATAGATCCTGTAACCACCATAGAAAGAGCCAACATCATAGTTTGATTGATTCCTGCCATAATAGTGTTCTTAGCAAGTGGTAGTTCAACTTTGAATAATTTTTGCTTAGCTGTTGAACCAAATGAATCAGATGCTTCTATTAACTCAAGTGGGATTTCACGAATAGCCAAGTTAGTAAAGCGCACTGTTGGAGGCAAAGCAAATACAACAGAGGCGAAGACACCTGGTACCATACCGATACCAAAAAAAGCTACTGCAGGAATAAGGTAAACGAATGCTGGCATAGTTTGCATAAAGTCAAGGATTGGATTAACAACTTGTTTAACTTTATCACTTTTTGCCATCCAAATACCTAGTGGTACACCAATAATAATAGAAATTAAACTTGCTACTAAAACCAAGTTAAAAGTGTTAATCAACTGCTCCCACAGCCCTTGGTTATAGATAAATAGCAAACCAATGAAAGTAAATGTCGGTAATTGCCATTTTTTCTTAGCTAAGAAAAATACAGCAATTGTAATTAGTACAATAAAAAGTAAAGGATTAATGAATAGTAATGTTTTTGTCATCCAATCCATCAATGCATTACCGATTGTCTGGATAAAGTCAAATAAACCAGAAAAAGTTTTCGTAATCCAATTGGTCGTTGACTCTACAAATGGTGCGACCGGTAACTTATGTTGTAATAAATTTTCCAAAATGATTTGTCCTCTCTATTAAGCTTCTACCGTTTCTTTTGGCGATTCTACTACTGTTTCATCTTGAACGTTAGCAAGTGCTTCGATCACACGTCCTCTAATGATAACCCCTAGGAGTCTATCATTATCATCAGTAACGGCTATCGGAGCAGATGAATCATAAATTAAAGGCATGATATCTGTAATAACTGTATCTTTTGAGACCGTTACAACATCTTTATCAATCACTTCAGAAAGCGGCAAACCTTTCTTACGAGCTTCAATTGCAGCATCTGCAGTTAGGGATCCCAAAAGTTGGCGACGACGATTCGTTGCCATTAACATTGAGACTTCCTCACGATGCATTCTTGTTAAAGCAACTTGTGGGCCATCAATTTCTAAAACAGTTGTTAAAGGTTTTATCATAATATTTTGAGCAGTTAACACTTTTGAGCGATCAACGTCTTCAACAAACTCACGAACAAAATCATTAGCCGGATTAGTCAAAATCTCTTCTCCTGTACCAATCTGCATGATTTCTCCATCTTTCATCAGAGCAATACGATCACCAATACGTAACGCTTCATTCAAATCATGGCTGATAAAAATAATAGTTTGTTTATTCGTGTCTTGAAGGTCAAGAAGCTCATCTTGCATTTCACGACGAATTAATGGGTCTAAAGCTGAGAAGGCCTCATCCATCAGAAGGATTTTAGGGCTGTTAGCAAGGGCACGTGCTAAACCAACACGCTGTTGCATTCCTCCTGATAATTGACTGGGGTACTGATCTTTAAACGGTAATAGACCTGCATTGTCCAAAGCTTTTTCAGCTAACGTTGTACGTTCTTCCTTAGAAACACCACGCATCTCTAACCCAAACTCTGTATTTTCTAAAATTGTACGATGTGGGAAAAGACCAAAATTTTGGAAAACCATGTTGATATCGTGACGACGAATGTTACGTAAATCTTCTACATTCATCTTTGCAATATCTTTACCATCTAAATAGATATTTCCTGATGATGGGTCAATCAAACGGTTTAACATCCGAACTAAAGTTGATTTTCCTGAACCAGAAAGTCCCATGATAACGAAAATTTCGCCTTCTTTTATTTCAAAACTCGCATCATAGACACCTACAGTCGCTCCTGTTTTTTCAAGAATTTCTGTCTTACTTTTTCCTTGCTTAACCATTTCAAGAGCAGCTTTTTGCTTTTTCCCAAAAATTTTGGTTAAATTCTTCACTTCTAAAATATTTGTCATTCTTATCTCCTACTAAAAATTTCGTATCTTATTTTTAAGGTTATGTGTCTTATCTATAAAGTGACGTTAAGTTATCGTAAAAGGGTAGTCACTTTTTTACTCAAAAAAATAAACTGCCGAAACAGAACATAACTATAATATCATGTATGGTCTCTTTATGTCAACACCTTTGCTTAGAGATATTTTAATTAGCCCACACCATTATTGTTATGGCATTATTGAATTATTTAAAGACTTATTAGTATTAATATTACAACTTTAAAAGTGACCACTTAACGCTTTTGAAAAAGCGGTCATTCTTCTATGAAATAACAAAACACCCTTAGAAAAAATCTAAAAGTGTTTTTGTTTGTAAGTATAGGCCTGAAAAAAGTGACTACTTGATATTTTTCCATTTCCAATTTTGTACTTCTGGAATATCGTCTCCGTGTTCACGAATATAGTCTTTGTGATAAGCAACCATTTGATTCATTTCATCACTGAAGGCTTGCGCTTCATGTCCTAAAGAAGCAAGAGCTGCATCCTGTGCCAGATGGAATCGGTCCAATTCTGACATCACGCGCATATCAAATGGTGTTGTGATGTCACCATTTTCACGGTAACCATGCGTATGCAAATTATGATTGTGACGACTAAAGAAAATATCTCGAATCATATCTTCATAACCATGGAAAGCAAAAATAACAGGTTTATCTGTGGTAAAGACTTTGTTAAACTCTTCATCTGATAAACCGCGAGCATCTTGTGAAGGATGACGAAGTTTTAGGATGTCTAATACATTAACAAATCTAATCTTAAGTTCTGGGAAAGCCTTATGAAGAATGCTAATTGCTGCCAAAGCTTCTAAGTTAGGTTCTGTTCCCGCCGCAGCAAAGACAACATCTGGCTCTTGATTAAGCGACACATTTGAAGCCCAGTCAATCACCTTATATCCTTCTGCCACTAACTCTTCTGCTTCAGCAATAGAGTAAAATTGTGGACGAGGGTGCTTAGATGTCACAATTAAATTAATTTTATCTTCAGCTTTAAACGCTTTATCCATAACAGCTAGAAGTGAGTTAGTATCTGCTGGTAAATATTCACGAATGTATTCAGGTGTTTTTTCAGCTAAATGAGTTAAAATACCTGGATCTTGGTGAGTGTAACCATTATGATCTTGTTGGAAAACAGTTGAAGCTGCAATTAGGTTAAGCGCTGGATAATTTTTACGCCATGTTGTGTGTGTTTTTGATTTACGTAACCATTTGAAATGTTGTGTTACCATTGAATCTACAACGCGAAGGAATGATTCGTATGAAGCAAAGAAGCCGTGACGACCAGTTAAAACATAACCTTCTAAGAAACCTTCTGCTTGATGTTCAGACAATTGGGAATCAATAACACGTCCAGCTGGACTTAAAGCTTCGTCATAATCTGGTTTACGACGACCAAGCCATTGACGGCTAGTACGTGTAAACACTTCTTGAAGACGATTTGATTTCGTTTCATCTGGACCAAAAATACGGAAATTATCTGGATTAGCATCTACCAAATCTGCTGCATATTTTCCAAATTCAATCATATCTTGTGCCATAATTTGACCTGGAACATTAATATCAAGAGCAAACTTCTTCCAATCTGCTGTATCCATTGCTTTAACAATACCAGCATTGGTTATTGGATTCATGGACATGCGACGATCACCTTTTGGTGAAATAGCAGCAATCTCATCAACGATTTTACCACTTTCATCAAATAATTCTTCTGGACGGTATGATTGAAGCCATGACAAAAGAGAATCAACATGTTCCATATGGTGGGCATCTACTGGAATTGGTACTTGGTGAGCGCGGAAGCCACCTTCAATTGGTGTTCCTTCCCAAGCCTTTGGACCAGTCCAACCCTTAGGAATACGTGCAACCAAGACAGGGAATTTTGCTTGGATAGCTTCTTCTGCCGGTTTTTGTCGTGCTTCTGATTGAATGGTTTTAATCTCTTGAATAGCTTGATCTAATTTTTCTGCAAACAAAGCATGAGCAGCCGCATGATCCTCAGAGAGTTCAACAACATCTGCAAAAATAGGTTTCCAACCTAATCCTTCAAAAAACTGAGATAATTCTTCATCTGTCTTACGTTCAAAGATAGTTGGGTTATGGATTTTACCACCATTTAAATAGAAGATTGGTAGAACAGCACCATCATTTACTGGATTGATAAAGGTATTAGATAGCCAACCAGCCATAAGTGGTCCTGTTTCACCTTCACCATCACCAATAACAGTCGCAGCAATAACATCTGGATTGTCTAGGATGGCACCTGTCGCATGAGAAAGTGCGTAACCAAGTTCACCGCCTTCATGAATTGACCCTGGTGTTTCTGGTGCAGCATGGGATGCAATTCCACCTGGGAAAGAGAAGATTTTACATAACTGCTTAAAGCCATCCTCTGTTTGCTCAATATTTGGGTTTAATTCAGTATATGAACCATCTAAATATGAATTAGATACCATAACTTGACCACCATGACCTGGACCTTCAATATAGAACATGTCTAAATCGTATTTATTAATAGCGCGATTTAAGTGAGCATAGATAAAGTTTTGTCCAGGTACAGTGCCCCAGTGACCAATTGGATGAACCTTTAAGTCGTTTTCAACCAGCTCTCGTCTCAAGAGAGGATTATCCTTTAGATACATTTGTGCTGCAGAAATATAATTAGCTGCTCTCCACCATGCATCAAGTTTTTCTAAATATGATTTTGTATCAAATTCTGACATTATTTCTCCTAATCTTAATTGTGATTTTAGTAACATATTTTAAAATTGAAAAACTGCATATCATGCGACATACAGTCTCTCATTAGCCATTATAGAAGTGCTTTAAATTGAATATTTGATTCTTGTTCGAAGCAATCATCAAAACCACGTGGGTGATGGTATTCAATTCTATCTTTATCTTGTGGATAAGTGTATTTACCTCCAACTTCCCAAATAAATGGATGGAAGTCATATTGAAGGCGTTCTTTACGCATTTTCCACAATTGTAAGATTTCGTCTGTAGAAGCCATGAAGTTAGACCAGATATCGTAGTGTACAGGAATAATGACTTTGGCACGGAGATTTTCTGCCATACGAAGAACATCGATTGAAGTCATTTTATCCTGAATACCAACTGGGTTATCACCATAGTTGTTAATAGCTACGTCAATCTTGTAGTCTTTACCATGTTTAGCAAAATAATTTGAAAAATGTGAGTCAGCTCCATGGTAGATTGTTCCACCTGGTGTTTCAAAAATATAGTTAACTGCTTTACGAGCCATTTCTTCATCAGTCACGGCTAAACCAGCAAGTTCTCCATCATGTTCTTCTGCACCATCTACTGGAAGTGTCACCAAGCAAGTACGGTCAAATGATTCAACAGCAGTAACTTTGATGTCTTTAAACTCAAATGATTCACCTGGTTTAATCACGATGATTCGTTCTTCTGGAACTCCCCATTTTTTCCAAATTTCACCACATTCATATGGCCCAACAAATTTAACATGGTCTAAGTTATGATTATTAATAATGGCTGCCGCAGTGTTGATATCAATGTGGTCACTGTGGAAATGTGAAACAAGATAGTAATCCAATTCATTAATAGCAAATGGATCAATAACCATTGGTTGTGCGCGTAAGTTTGGTTGGAGTTTACGAACACCTGCCATATTAGCCATTTGGTGTCCACGAACCATATCTTTTACTTTTTTTGTTGATTTACCGCGGTTTGACCATAGGTCCATAACAACATTAGCACCACCTGGTGTTTTAATCCAAACACCACAGTTTCCTAACCACCACATTGCAAAGTTGCCCTCAGCAACAACTTCTTCTTCAATTTCTTCGTTTAACCATGTTCCCCATTCTGGGAATGTTGATAAAATCCATGATTCTCTAGTAATATCTTTAACGTTAGGCATTTTATTTCCTCCTGATTAATTGTTTCTTACATCTACTAGTATAAGTTCAAATACTTTTGAAAAAAAGACCAAGTGTCACACATTTATGTGTTCAAAACTGGGCTGTCTGTTCCAAATTAGACTCATAATTTTAATTAAAATAAGCACAAATAAAAAGTACTACCATTAAAAGTACTAGCTTTCTCAACTTTAATTATCATATCATAGAGGAACTCATTGCGATTAAATATCTAGCACATTGTTTAAAAGCACCAAAAAAGCCCCAGCTTCTTTTTCTGTCTTCAGAAAAGCTGAGAGGCTACCATAAAATTATATTTTAACAAACTGTACTTTGAAGGGGAAGGACGTCTTGGAGCAATTCTTGATGAATAAGTTTCTCAATCTTAGATTTCAGCACGTAGCGTTCACTATCTTCCTTGACATATTGAGCAATCGTTTTTTCAAGTTCATTGGTAAATTGATTACTATTTGCACAGTTACCTTTTTTAGAAAAGCGAATCAAGCGAATAATATCATCATCTGTCAAAACAGGGTGAACTACTAACATCGGAAAACGAGATTCTAAAGCGTCACTAGTAGAGACAACCATATCTACATGCATAAGATCACTCACACTTTGATACTGTTCGGTTGTAAAAACAGCTTCTATATCACTGTTTGTTAAGTAGCGTTGACATTGCTTTAAAAGAAGTTTCTGAATCGCTATTCCTTCATCAGATACAATAACTAACTTAAGTTTATTAGGAGATTGTTGACTATTACGAAGTTCCCCTCCTAAATGAATCGTTAGATATGCTACATCATCATCGGTCAATTTGATTTGCCAAGCTTTCTCTAAAAGCTTTACAGAAGACGAGGTTATGGCAAAAAGTTCTTCATATTTGTCTTTAATATGCTCTGTTAAAGGATTAACAGAAAAAATACCATAACGTTTACGATATAAGAGTGCCTTACAGTGAGTGAGAAGTTGTCTTAGTAAGTCCTTTTTATGAACAAAGTGAAGGTGATATCGTTCTTCCAATTCTTTCAAAAAACTGGTTAGAGTAGCTCGCATATCATCATAATCTTGACTCTCTAAATGATTGTCACGGTCCTTGCGGAAACTAAGCATAAGCATGGCCACTAGTCCCACTTCAATCTCATCCAGTGATAACTGAAAATTTTCTTCCAGCTCATCAGCCAACTCTTTAGCAATCTCATATTCCTTACGTTGCCAAACCAAGCTAAAATCACTATTAAGAGAGGTCTGTACTTCAGGACTTAATCGCATCTTTCGATAAGCCATTAGTATAAAAGGCAAAATCTGAATCATAAACTGACCATCTTGACTGTTGATTTTCTTACCTAGACTTCGTTGAGAAATGAAGAGATAATGGTGAAAATAATCAAGAACCTCTTTAGAAAAATAAGCGCTGGCACCAAAAGCTTGAGACAGTTTATGATTAAAAAGGTCTATAAAACTACTACTTCCATTATGGTAGATATCATCTAAGAGCTTATATAAGTACTGAATAATGGACAATGGGTGACCATCTAAAAAATAACCACGACATTTTGTTGATTGTAACTGTAAATTATATTCTTTCTCTGCTAACTCACTTCTTAATTCGTTTAAATCGTTTAAGATAGTATTTCGAGAAACATCGTTTAGTTGCATCAACCTATCAATCGTTATGCGGTCCTTAGCTACTACGATAGATACTAAAGACAGCTGCAACCTCTCACTACTTTTCATGACGTAACTATAATCAGTCACTTCATCTAATAAAAGACGACAGGCTGCTTTTTGTTTTTCTGTTAGCAAGATTCCTACACGTGGATAACTAACAATCTGAGGCACATCGCTAGGCAGTGCATCGTTTATCTTCTCTAAGTGATAATACACTTTACGTCTAGACTGATTAAGTGCGTTGGCAATTGCCATAACTGTTTCAGGTTCCTCTAATTTCAATAGGTAAAAGAGGAGGTCATAACTTTTTTTATCGAGAATAATCAAGAATATACCTCTTTTCTACTCGAATTCATACAGACTTATTATAACATCTTTTTAAAGCCTTTTCATTAAAAGTTTTGACTATTACTGATAGAGATTAAACGTTGAACATCCCTTTTTAATATCTCCAACTCTGTGGGGTATTCTAGAGCTAGATACTCACAATTAGAGAAACTCTTTAACAAATCAGTCAGATTAATCTCTCCTTCGAAGAGGCTCTTCGAGAGGTGGGGCTTTCCAGCTACCTGTATAAAATTTTTACAGTGAAGGTAGGTGGTATCACAAGCTAAGTTATTTACCGCTTGGTATAGGTCTTGGTTGATAAAGGCCCAATTAGCAGTATCAAAAACAAAACTTATTGGTATTTGTAATTCTTTCACTAGAGTCATAAAATATTGGCAATTCTCCACTGTAGCTGCTTTAGGGTCTTGATTATTTTCCACCTTTATACCAATAGCTTGGCTTTTCAATATCTCTTTAAGAGGTTCTAACTCTTCTTTACTTAAGTTTCTGGTTTGTCCAACATTTAGCTTAATGAAAGGAGCTCCTAACTGTGATGCTTCTTTAAGGCCTTTATTAAGATAAGGATTAACTTTCCCTCCTTTGATAAGGTCTTCATTAGCACTATAGTAAAGATTGATATCATAAAAGTCAGCCTCTGCTTTTAAAGCGGGTAGCTCTCTATCTGGATCTTGAAGCAATTCTTGACGTATCTCAAATCGTGAAAATCCTAAATCCTTTACTAACTTAATGAGCTGAACTTGTGTAAAGCCTTTGTCTAACTGTTTTTTGAATACAATACTATTGATAATAATATCTTCTTGTTTCATAACAACTCCTTTGATATCCCTACTTATTCAGATGACCGAGTTCCGACCAAATAGGATCCAGTGTTTCCAATAATTTTTGGTAAGCGTGATATTTTTTTTCGTACCCCTTTACTTCGGATAATTGAGGTTTATAAATAGCTTTTACACGAACCATATCTTGGACTGCTTCCTTTAACGAAATCTTATCTAAAGCATGACGTGCTAAAATAGCTCCTCCTAACCCTCCTAATTCTGTGCCTTCTACTGTTTCAATAGGAAGGTTTAAGATATCAGAAAACATTTGCATCCATGCTGGTGAGTTGGTAGCTCCGCCAGAGAAACGAATTATTTTTGGCACACTGCCCCTACTTTTTATTAAATCAGTGATATGCTGCTTATGTGCAAACGCAATACCTTCATATACCGCACGTATCATCTGAGATTTCGTCGATTTAGTTGTTAGCCCAAAAAAGCAAGCGCTAGCATCTTGTGATGTGTTACTACCGTAAAGAAACGGAAAGAAAATAAGTCCATGATGTGTAGCATCAGTATGAGTGAGAAATTCTTCTAAATTATCATAGATAGAACCTCCACTAGATTTAGCGTTATCAATTTCTTGATGCATGAGCATTTTTAACATAAAATCAAGATTCCCTGCAGAAGTAGGGCTACTTGCCTCTAAGAGATAACGACGATCTGGAAAATAGGAAGTCATAAGACCACTATCTTGCTTTGCTGGTTTTAAACTTGGATAAGTATTAATATTCCAAGTTCCCGAAATAACACTAAAAGTATCTGACTCTAAAACACCTGATCCAAGAGCACAAGCATCGATGTCAAAAAGCCCTCCAATAACGGGGGTCCCTTCTACAAGACCAGTCTCTTTTGCTGCTTGAGAACTAATTCCCCCAGGAACTAAATCTGCACTATCTATAAGTTCAGGAAGTGAGTTTTCTATCTCTCTAATGCCAAAAAAATCTAAAATAGCTGGATCATAAGTTCCTGTTTGGAAATTTATCCAATGATTACCTGAAGCGTCACCATATTCTTGCTGTACTTTTCCTGTAAGCTTATACCGAATAAAGTCCTTTGCAGAAAGGACCGCCCCTATTGATTTATAGGTTTCGGACTGATAATCTTTAAGCCAACGTAAAATAACTGGACTTTGTGAAGGGAAAATATGTTGCCGAGTCAACTCCCAAATATTATCAAGTTTAGATTCGAAATATTGCGCCAAATCTTTGGCACGATTATCTGTAGATAAAATTCCTTGTTCAAGTGGCTCCAACTTATTATCTAGCAGATAAAGACCTTTCCCATGTCCAATACATGCTACTGCACTAATCTGCTTAGGGCTGAGTTTTGAGATTTGAATAACTTCCCTAATAGCAGAAGTTATAGCATTCCACGTTTTAACAAGGTTTACTTGACGATGACCAGATTGAGCCTCATTTTTTAAAGTTTCAAAACTCGAAACAGCGATTTGGTGTCCTAATTTGTCAAAAATAAGCGCCTTGGTATTTGTACCACCGTAGTCAATACTAAGGTAATAAGTCATAATTTGTCTCCTCATTGTTGATTTAAAAAGGAGGTACAAGAAACTCTTGTACCTTGAAAACTCTTCTAATAGAGATTGAGCTCTTTGGTTGTATCATCTATACCTGCTCTGTTAGCCTTTACATGGTCTTCTTTAAAGTAAACACGCTCAGCATTATTGTACATAACATCTTCTAGTTCCTCTTGACTGAAAATATCAACATTCTCTAGCCAAGTAGCTAATTCTTCGTAAGTATTGAAGGTCGCTGACCATGGAGAATCAGTTCCCCAAATGATACGCTTAGCCCCAAGAACTTCTTTAGCAATACGTACATTTTGTTCTGATTTTGGAAAAGGAAAACTATCTGGGGCATCAATATCTTGAATAGCTGAAATATCAGTATAGATATTGTTGAAGTTTTTCCACATATTAAGTTCAGCACGCAATCGATTTGAATGCTCAACATGCGGAAAAGAGAGGTGACAAACAACAAAATCGAGACTCGTATAAAGGCGAGCTAAATTAGCAATAGCATCAGGTTGGTGACTAATTTGATCCCAATTGCCATAATCAACTGTAACTACAAATCCTGGATAGTCTAACAGATAAGTCAAAATACGACTCACATGTGGGTCTGTATCAAGACGGAAAGGCGTTTTTTGTCCACGGTATCCATGGATACCCCCTCCTTGACTAATTTCAAACTTAATAGCTCGAAAACCAAGGACTTCAACATGACGTTTTACAATTTGCATTGCATTATCTGCAAATGGATCAACAGAGAATGCGCCTGTAAAACGTTCTGGATAACGTTTAATAGCTAAATGCGTATAATAATTTTGATAACCATTAAGATGACCTTGCAAAATGACTGCTTTATCTACACCATTAGCGTCCATATACTTCAAAAAAGCTTCAGCTGTAAATGCTTTGTCACCGTATTCGTCTGGGATGAGCTTAATTAAATCACCATCATCCCAAATAGCATAACCGTTTCCAAGGGCATTAAGACGTCCTTTACCATTAAATCCTGCAATTGTATCAACAATATGAGCATGTCCATCAATTTTTTTCATGAGTATTCCTCCAACAGATTTTTAATCTTCAGCAATAAAGATTTTTTCACAACTACCTTCATATCCGCTATTCTTATCAGCCATAGTTTTAAGGTATGCGTAAATAGATTCACGACGAGTACGAAGCAAGAACAAGAAAGCAAGATAGATAATAACTGTCACACCAATATAGAGTGGATTCCCAGATATCCAAGCAAAGAAGACTAGAGCTGTCAAAGGATGAGCTAGGAGATTAAAGCTCATAATCAAAGTTACCCCTGCTGGTAAAGCAGTTCCAAAATGCTTAACAGCTTCTGTGTAGATTGGACCTAGGGCACTAGCAGCATAAAGACCTAGTGAAAACCATATGATTCCATTCAAAATAGCTTTAAGAATATTTCCTTTTGACACAGCTATCATAGCTTCAATCATAAAAGGAATAGCAATAAGATCAACGACTGGTAAAGCTTCATTTCCAGGTAAAATCAAGGAAATAACAACCATTATTGGTACTAAAATGAGACCTGCGATAATAGTTGCTGGTTCACCAAAACCAACACCGTCATCAACTGCAATAAACCAACGTTTTTTATCCAGTGCTCCTTGCTCAGCTTGACTTTCTTTTTTCTTATTGCGTTCAACTGCTTCAGCAAGAGGAGCAAAAGCACTAGCAAATACCCCCGTAATCAAAGGAAAAATAGTCATAACCGCTGCAAGAGCAACTGCAAAACCAAGTATACCTCCCCAAGTATCAATACTTGCAAGGTTACGTAAACTACCTAATACACCAATAATCACACCAAGTATAAAACCAAGTGTCATTGGCTCACCAAATAACCCTAACTTAGTCTTTAATGATTCTGGGTTCAACTTTACCTTATTGACACCAAGTAGGTTCCAAAGAGGATCAAGAATAAGAGCTGGAATAAGGGTTTCAATATTATGAATCGAGTTGATCGTTGCATTTTTAACACCGTAATACTCCGACCATCGATCTGCCAATACTTCTGACATCACTAATGAATAGAGTAAGACAAAAACCATAAATGCGAAAGACAATATAAAATTACCTGTTGCTGCATAGGCCATTGTACCCCAAATCATATAGCCAAAGTTATTCCAAAGATTAGATGGGACAAATACTCGGGTAATCCCGAGCAAGAAAAGCCCCAATTCAATTAGCAAGCCAAAAACAAAGAAAGAGAGGCCAATCTCAGAAGAAAAGGCGGTGAGAGAACCAGCCTGCCAACCAATATCTACAATTGGTAAATGGAGCCCAGTAGTTTTAACCATCTGCTGGATATACTTAGTCACCATAGGAGCAAAAGCTGATATAATCCAACCAAAGCCTGTGAGTCCAACACCAGCTCGTAAGGCGCTAAAGAAAGCTCGCCTTGGATTGACCTTTAGAAAAAGGCTGACAATAAAAATCATAGCGGGTACAACAGTTGCTGCACCAAAAACTTCAAAGAATTTATGTAAAGCTTCTAGCATAAGTTCACCTTTATTAAATTATTAAGCGCTTACATTTACCCGTAAAAAAATGGGAGGTCCCATTTTTTCAAAAGATGGCTCTGCGCTCACTAGCCAATTATTTATTGACAATATTTTGTGGCTTGCCATCAAAGAAGGCAATGATGTTGTCAGCTGCTTCTTCAGCCAAAGTTCTACGTCCCTCAATAGTACCTGTCCCAGCATGTGGACTCATAATAACATTATCAAGACTTCTCAAGCCTTCAGATACCTGTGGTTCATTCTCAAAAACATCTAATCCCGCACCCGCGATTTCACCTTCTTTCAGAGCTTCAATAAGTGCTTCTTCAGAAACGATTGGGCCTCTAGCAGCGTTGATTAAGTAGCTTCGACTTTTCATCTTAGCAAAAACATCTTTATTGAATTTGTGGATTGTTGATGGTAATGCTGGGGCGTGGATGGTTATGACATCAGCTGTTTCAATAAGCTGATCAAATTCGAGATAGGTTACACCAAGCTCTTTTTCCTTATCTTCAGGAAGTCGATAAACATCATTGTAAACAACAGTCATCCCAAATGCTTTAGCAAAATTTGCGACTGTCAAACCGATGCGTCCCATTCCGTAAATACCTAATGTTGAACCTTGCAAAGTCAAACCTTGATAACGTTGTTCGCTCGGATCAATCCACTCTCCACTTCTTACAATACTATCATAAAATGCAAGGCGCTTACTGACAGCTAAAATTAAAGCAAAAGTCATTTCCGCTGTCGGAACTCGTACTGCTTGAGGGGAATTAGAGACTACAATTCCTTTTTCTTTAGCATACGCAGTATCTACATGATCAAAACCAACCGCATTTAAAGAAATAATTTGTAAGTTTTCACCTGCATCAATCATCTCTTTATCGCCTTTTTGTCCCATGAGTAACCATCCGTCATATTCAGATAAATGCTCTAACACATAGTCACGTGAAAATGGGCGATCTTCTGAATAAGTAACATCAAATCGGTCCATAAGCTTTCTTAGACCTTCTTTAGGCACAATACCCGTTACTAAGATTTTTTTCTTGTCCATATTGTCTCCTTCTTAAATTTATTTTACTAATTGATAAAGAGCAACTTCGCCACGTCCGTTATTGGCTGAGAAAAGATAAGCATTTCCATCTTTTTCAAAAGCTAAGACATTACTAGAAGCTGCTTTTGCATCTACTAATTCTGAAACCAAGTGCCCATCTACAAAGTGAAAAAGCCTTAATTCTGCTTTTTCTGATCGCCACCCGAATACAAAACAAGTCTGATTAAGTAAACGACCACTCCAAATAGCGTGACCAAATGGGGTTTTTTCTGGATAATGGAATAATTCTCGACCGAAATCTTCTGTGAAGATACGTAAACGATCTCCATGAAAACCTTGGATAATCATATACTCATCCTTGCCATTCTGATTAATATCCACTTTCACCACATCGCTTGTCTCCTCATCGAAAAGCCGTTCTAATTGCCAGTCGCCTGTAGTAGAAAATTCTGGATAAGTGAGTTTGAATACCCCTTCTACTGAAGTAATCAATGAATATCCTTCATCCTGAATGGCATAGTATCCATGATTTTTTAATAAAGTTTGAGGCAATTGTTGCAATCCTTCCAATGTATGGTTTTGAGTATTAAAACGAGCAACAAAAATTCGGCCTTTATCACTCCAATCCTCAGTGTAGGCTTTACTGTTAGCAATTGTACAACCTATAAAGTAAAGTTGATTTTCTTTACCTTTAATGAGATCAAAGCGATGTAAATACGGAAAATCAAATGCGTTACAAATGTCCCAATGATCTCCTTGAAAACTTGCATAAACAACCTGACAATCTTTGGCCTTAAACCCTGGGTAAAATTTCTGGGTTGCCAAAAAATCCATGGTTCCGGGAATTGGAATAATACTCATGGTACCTCCCACATCTTCCCAAACAACAATTTTTGCTAAATCGCTATTCAAATCATAAGCAAAGCAGGCTTGATCAACCTCTGAAGCTACTAATAAAAAATCATAGTCTTGATTTTGCAAACGACAAACTGAATAACAAGCTTCAAGTCTGTCTGACAATAGTTTATTAATCTTCATTCTATCCTCCTTTGGTGAAGATAAAACTTGAGTTAACCGTTTAACTAATGGTTCAAAAAAATAAAAACATTTGAGTTAAGAGAGTTAGAGATGGTTCGTTAAAAGCTTACCTATTCTTAAGTTAAACGGTTAACTCATTTATAATTCTATTATACTATCATTTTTTATAAAAGCAAGCGTTTACATAGTGTTTTTTGCTTTTTTATAAAAAAATGCTTGCTCTCGCAAACATTTTTAAAAAGATTGACGAATAACGATTTGATTTTTTACTTCTAGTAACCTTGCAGTAGTTGGTTCGTTTCCTTGACTAATTTTTTCAATTAAACATTGGGCAGCCAGGCAACCAATGCCATATGAATCCTGTTTTATACAGGAAACGTTTGGTGTAAGTACCTGCATCCATTCTAAATCTTCATAACTCCCAAGACCATAATCCTCAGGGTAGCTGACCGTTGATTGATTTAATTTTTTCATAAAATTCAAAAGAGTTGGACCGTTCATCATTAAGAACCCTGGTTTTTGCTCTGAATGTTCAATAATATCAAGAATTCTCTGTGTACTACCATCTTCAGTGATAATAATCAACTTATCAGGATTTGAACTGACCACTTCTTTAAAACCTTCGTAACGAAGCTCACGGGTTGAAATCCCTTCAATGGGATAAGTGACAAAATAGATGTCATGATACCCAGCTTCTTGCATTTTTTCAAGAAATATTTGAGTCGATTCTTTATTGTCGGATACTACAGTATCTACCTTAATATCTTTAGCTTGTCTATCAACCATGACAAGACGATCATTACTCAAAGTTTCTATAAATGAATGATTAGGATCTACAGAATCTAAAATAATTCCTGAAACGTTTTGCTGATTTAAACGGTTTAAATTTTCCAACTCAATGTCAATATCATTATCCGAGTTAGTAAAGTTAACCGAGTAACCAAATTGTTGACAAGTATCATGTATTCCCTTCATCACAGACGAAATAAAGGGATTAGTAATATCAGCAATAACGACCCCAATAGTACGGGTATTTTTTGTAACTAAACTTTGAGCAATCTTACTTGGTTGATAACCAGTCTCCTTAATAGCTAAACGGATTTTTTCTTTCGTTTGCAGAGACATTTTCTTATAGTTCCCATTGAGATAATAGGAAACTGTAGCTTTTGACACACCTACTAAATTTGCAATATCACTAATGGTTACCTTCTCAAACATCTCTATTTCCTTATTCTAATTAGACTTAATTTATCCGTATTATATCATTTAATAAGAAAAATGAAAATAAGTGTTCTTATTGGAGAAGATTATAAAAAAAAGACAAACCCATTATCAAAGTTTGTCTTTCACTAGTATAATTAAGAGTTTGCTTTATCGTAACACTACTTCTTCTTGAAACTATCCCAATCTTTTAAGAAAGTTTCAATCCCTTTATCAGTAAGCGGGTGAGTAAATAGTGATGCAAATGTTTTATCTGGAATAGTGGCAATGTGCGCACCGCATTTAGCGACGCCCTCCACATGCGCCAATCCACGAATGCTAGCAGCAATAATCTCAGATTGGAAACCATAAAAATCAATAATGTGACGAAGGTCACGAATCAAAGCATAAGCATCTGTTCCAATATCTTCAAGACGACCCACAAAAGGACTAATAAAGGTTGCACCAGCTTTCATTGCCGAAAGCCCTTGAGCCACAGTAAATATTAATGTCACATTTGTCTTTATACCTTCTTTTGATAATTGTGAAACTGCTGCTAAACCTTCTTCAGTCATTGGAATTTTAACAACAACATTTGGTGACCACTTAGCGATTTCTCTAGCTTCGGTAACCATTTCATCACAAGTTAAACCTGTCACTTCTGCACTAACTGGACCATCAACGATTTGGCAAATTTCGTTAATAACTTCTTTAAAGTCACGCCCCTCACGTGAAATAATAGTAGGATTGGTAGTAACACCATCAACGATTCCTAAACGATTAAGACGACGAATTTCAGAAACATCGGCAGTATCTAAAAAGTATTTCATATTATTCTCCTTAATGTTCTTGTCCTTTTTGACCATAATAAGCATTTGGTCCATGCTTACGTAAATAGTGTTTATCCATAATATATTTTGGAGCTGGTTCAACACGTGGATTAATTTGTTCAGTGAAACGATTCATCTTGGCAACTTCTTCAAGAACGACTGAGTGATAAACTGCTTGTGCTGGATCTTTCCCCCAAGTAAATGGTCCATGATTACGTACAACAATACCAGGAACAGCCATTGGATCTAAATTCCGACGTTCAAATTCCTCTATAATAACACTACCTGTTTCTTTTTCATAAGCAGTGTTAACTTCATCTTCACTAAGTGACCTAGCACATGGTACTGGCCCATAAAAATAATCTGCATGTGTTGTTCCATAAAATGGAATATCGCGACCCGCTTGTGCCCAGCCAACTGCTTCTGTTGAATGAGTATGAACAATACCACCGACTTCTGGCCATGCTTTATAAAGTTGAACATGAGTTGGAAGATCAGATGATGGATTCAAATCCCCATCCACTATATTTCCCTCTAAGTCTGTGACAACCATATTTTCAGGTGTCAATTGGTCATAGTCAACTCCTGAAGGTTTGATAACAATCAATCCTGCTTCGCGGTCAACTTCAGAAACGTTACCCCAAGTAAATTTAACTAAACCATGAACTGGTAGTGATTTATTAGCTTCACACACACGTTCACGCATTTCTTGCAATGATTTTGCCATATTATTTCACTCCTGCTTTCTCCATTAATGGGTAAAGAAAATCTTGCGCCTCTTTAATGGCTGCACGTGTTTCCTCTACAGTCTCACAGTTCTCCGACCACATTTCAATCAAGAATGGACCATTATAATTTGTTTTCTTAATGACAGCAAACATTTCTTCCCAATCAACACACCCTTGACCAAATGGAACATCACGGAATTGACCTTTAGACGTTTCGGTAACAGCATAGGTATCTTTAATATGAAGCGCTGCAATTGAGCGATGTCCATTATAAAATTCACTCCAAAGATCATTATGCCATGCTGATACATTTCCAGTATCTGGGTAGACAAAGAGATAAGGAGAATCAATCTCTTTTTCCACAGCCAAATATTTCTCAATGGAATTCATAAATGGGTCATCCATAATCTCAATAGACAGAATAACTTGTGCTTCTTCGGCCCAAGTACAAGCTTGACGAAGATTCTTAATAAAGCGAGCACGTGTCTCTGGAGATTTTTCTTCATAGTACACATCATATCCTGCTAATTGAATATTACGAATACCAATATCTTGAGCAAAGACGATACATTTTTTCATCATATCCATCGCACGCACTTCTTTCTCAGGATCATTAGATCCCATTGGGAAACGACGATGACCACTAAATGTAATTGTTGGAACACGAACTCCTGTCTCAAAAATAGCTTTGACCAACTCAAGGCGTTCTTCTTTTGACCACTCCAAACGTGCCAAACGTTCATCTGACTCATCAATGGATAATTCTACAAAATCAAATCCCAATTCTTTAGCAAATTGTAGGCGTTCTAACCAGTTAAAATGTTTTGGTGTTGCCTTCTCGTAAATTCCTATTGGACGTGTCATACATTACCCCCAAATACGTTTAATTTCATCCTTAAATGCACGTGCTGCTGCGGCTGGATCATCTGCCTCTGTAATACCACGACCCGCAATAAAAGTAAAAACATCAACACCTTCAAATAATTGAAGAGTATCAGTTGATAAACCACCAGTTACAGAAACTCGGAAGCCCATATCAATCAATTTTTTAACCTTATTAAGGTCTTTTTCTCCCCATGTTTCGCCAGCAAGAAGCGCATCACGAGATTGGTGATAAATGGCTTGTGAAATACCTGCATCCAACCATTGTTGAGCTTGCTCATAAGTCCAATCACCATATAGTTCGATTTGAATTTCTCCACGATCGCCGCGTTCTTCTTTGATAGCTTTTAAGGCTGCTTCCATTGTTGGAATAGTAGCACAACAGATACAAGTCATCCAGTCTGCACCGCGAACAGCATTATTTTTAGCAACAGTCCCACCAGCATCAGCACATTTTGTATCAGCAACAATTATTTTATCAGGGAAGAGACTGCGAAGGACCTCAACTAATTCACTACCTACTTGAAGAAGGCAAACAGTTCCAGCTTCAATAACATCAACTTCATGTCCTACTGATACGGCAGCTTTGATAGCTCCTTGTAAATCTGAGTGGTCAAGTGCAACTTGTAAATTTGGTAAACGTTTTGTCATGTTGTTTATTCTAAGGACCTGATAAAAATACTCATTTTATTTGTGGCAAAGAGTTTCTTATCACAGAGATTTTTTATAGGTCCTATCCTTTCTATTAATATCAGTTTATTGATTAGCTTTCTAAATCTAAACCTTCTAAATATGGGCTGTTTTTTGATTCCTCTACCATTGCAAGGACTTCTTTTGCTTCTTGGCATTCCGTCAAGCGCTGAATTGAATTTTCAAATTCAAAAAGGGCAATAATTTGAGGGATAGCAACAGAAGTATGAATAGCTGAACTTGTTGCAGCAAGTGCTAACAATACTGAGACTTCTTTGCCATCTGGAAAGACTACTGGCTCTGTTAATGTAATTAATGAAAATGCATCACGTTTTACGCCTGCTTCTGGACGTGCATGAGGCATCGCCATACCCGGCATAAGAATGTAGTACGGACCAAATTCCTCTGTAGATTCAATAATGGCATCGTAATATTCTGCATCAACAGCACCACTTTCAATCAATGGATCAATTGATAATTTGATTGCTTCTTTCCAATCGCTTGCAGATAATTTAAGACGAATTGAGTCATTTTCGATAAAGGCTTGTTTTAAATTCATGATTTCTCCTTAAAAGTCTAAAGATATGGGAGAGAAACTTTTGTCTCACTCCCTTTGTCTATTAACTTACAAAATTTCTTGTAGTTTTGTTTTTATTTCATTGTCATCCATAAGGTTATCAAGACCTACTAAATGACCTTTTGTACGTCCGTCTAATTCATGGATAAGGTGGTTTGAAGCAACCACGATATCGTAGTTTGCAGCTAAACCTTTTGCTTCTCCGACTGAACAAGATGCTGACTCAAAGTTGCTAACGCCTAATTGACGAAGCGCATTTTCGACTTTCATTTTGATAACCATTGATGATCCCATGCCGTTTCCGCATGCTGTAAGAACTTTAACCATTTTTATTTCCTCCGTTATAAATTTCTATTATTCTGCAGGCGCATCACCACGATAGTATGCTTCTTTATCTTTAGATTTCATAAATTGAAGTTGTGGAATAGCTAAGAAGAAGAGACATACAATCACGTAACCAGCGATACCTAAATACTTGAAGATGTAACCAAATGCTAACCATGGGAATTCAAAGTCGATATTTCCATGATAACCACCTGCAAGTCCTAAAAGACCTACAGCAACAGCACCAAGTGCCACCTGAATAATACCTGAGATAAATGATAGAGCTACTGCTGCTTTCCAGCCACCACGTTTATCTGCATAAACGGCGATTGCCGCATTATCAAAGAATACTGGAACGAATCCTGTGATAATCAAGATTGGATTTTTGAAGACAACAAGTAGAGCGATTGTAATTAATTGACCAATCAAACCAAAAGCAAATCCTGAAAGAACTGCATTTGAAGAACCAAAACCATATGAAGCTGCAACGTCAACCGCTGGGAATGATCCTGGAAGAAGTTTGTTTGAGATACCTTGGAAAGCATTTGTCAATTCTGTAACGAACATGCGTACACCTTGCATCAAAATGAAAAGGTAAACTGAGAATGTCAATGATGTTTGAAGGATGTACATGAAGAAAGCTTGCTTAGTTGGTACAAATGCACCAGGTCCAATTAATTTAACATTAGACATAATGTCTGGACCAAGGACAGCTAAGATTCCTCCAAAGAAAACTAGCATCAATGTTGCTGATGCAACAACTGTATCATGGAAAATATTTAAGAATGTTGGTAATTTTAAATTATCAAGATTTTCTTCTTTTTTACCGAAGAATGGCGCAACTTTATCAACAAACCAAATTGCAAATTGTTGTTGGTGTCCGATGGCAAATCCGCCACCACCTGTAAGGCGTTGAGTTGCTTCAACGGTCATATTAGAACTTACCGCCCAATATAGACCACAAATGATACCAACAGCCCATGCACCAAAACCATTACGAAGTTGTGGAATCAAGAGCAGTACAAATACTGAAATTGTTGCAGCTTGTTGTACCATGATATGACCAGTAATAAAAAGAGTACGGACTTTAGTTACTTTACGAAGAGCAACCAAGAGGATGTTAATCCCAAAACCAATCAAGAGTGCTGTTGTTGCAACACTGATAAAGCCCATTGTTTCTAACTTAGCATTTGCTGATGCTAAACCAAAGTAAGGATCAATAACAGCAGCTTCTAAATTAAATTTTTTAGCAAGAGCAACTAAGATTGGACGGAATGTATTAACCAATCCTCCTGCACCTACGTTCAAAATCAAATATCCAACGGTCGCTTTGATAAAACCAGCAAAGACATCATGAAGTGGTTTCTTCAATAAAAGATACCCAATGAGTACCAATAGACCTACGAAGAAGGCTGGATTCTGCAAGATATTTTGCGAGAACCAATTAAGGGGAGCTAGGAAGTTTTCCATAACTAAAGACCTCTCTTTATTTAAGTAATGTTTTTTTGTATCTTTATTATATTTTTTGTAAGCGTTTTAAAAAAGACCAAGAAGTACACACTTAAGTGTGCAAAATTGTGCTGAACCTAATTTACAAAAAAATCATGTATCCTAAGATACATGATTT
>NZ_GL636070.1:407284-408590 GCF_000186445.1 Streptococcus agalactiae ATCC 13813 | reverse complement strand
GAAATCATGTATCCTAAGATACATGATTTTTTATATTTTTTAATGTAGACTCCTAATGATTTCTACACGTGTCACAAGACCATCGTGCATACTATCAACACGCAATGCAACGTTATTAATATAGACTACTGAACCAATAGCAACGTCCTTTTCCTCATCATTTAAATGACGAACAAGTAAGTCTCCTAAAGTTTCATTGGGTTGACAAGGTAGTTGAACCCTAGCTAAAATATTAGCTTTTTTGACTTTGTTATTAGCACGTAAAACAATGTTGCTTGACCCATCAAAATGGGTGAAAAGATATTTACGAACAGCAAACAAAATAGCAACTGAAGCAATCCCCATAAGGTAATCTGAAACACTACCATGTTCAATTACAAGTTGACGAGCTAAGGCAAACAATAACACTTCAATTAAAGTATCTGGGGAAGGTTTTGAAAACATTTTGATCAACTCAATCCCGACTGCTATTGTCATGGCGCGAGCAAGGAAAGTCTGGAACAACTTATCAACATTTTGATCAACAGACAACATGCTAAACAAATCATGAAAGAGTGCTAAACTAAAGAAAATAATAGCTGTTGCCAGAATAACTGACAAAGCAATCTCTAAATAATAAGCCACCTCTACAATAACATCTTGGAAAAATTTACGCATACAATCTCCTCTTTTATAAACTAATAACATTATAACATTTCGTCGTTAAAGTTACTAATTCAATGAAACAATAGTAACCGCCCCTCCATAAACCTTTTAATCAGTACTAACGAACGTTTGATTATACATTATGATATAATAAGCTTATTGGTAAATAAGTAGGAGGAAATGAAATATTGATTAATAAACGGTTAAGAACAATCTTCTTACTACATTATCTGTTAGCGCTACTACTCCTTATAGACATTATCTTTACGATTGATTTTATAATTCACACGTCAACAATTCCCCAAAATAGTCTATCATATATAGGTTTGGGTCAAGGATTTGGTTGGTCTATGATTCTTATTAATTTGATAGCTCTACCTATTTGTTTCCTAGCAGAATTGTCAGCTGGTCGACTATTAAAATTAGAAATGCATAAGCAACATGGCTACTATCCTCTGGAACGCTTATTGATGACTGGTAATATTCTAACAGTTGTATCGCTAGTATTATTACATACTTTGATTCACAATATCAATTCACTTCTTTTTTTATCAATTACAGTAGTTTTATTGATTTCTGGGAAGTCCTTAAGTCTTATTAGCATCTATCTATTAAAAAGAAAAAGTAAACATCAAAAAGTCTGACTGTACAGTCAGACTTC
>NZ_GL636070.1:386150-406009 GCF_000186445.1 Streptococcus agalactiae ATCC 13813 | reverse complement strand
AAGTCTGACTGTACAGTCAGACTTTTAATATTAAATATTTGACCAAACAGACTCAAGAATGTTTGTTTGTTCACGACCAGGCCCTACTGAGAAAGTAGAAATACGAACACCAACCAATTCGCCAACACGGCGAACGTAATTACGTGCATTTTCTGGAAGATCATCTAAGCTACGACAAGCTGTAATATCTTCAGACCAGCCCGGTAATTCTTCATAGATTGGTTTACAACGTTTTAGCTGTTCAAGGCTTGCTGGGTAATAGTCAATACGTTTCCCATCAAGGTCATAAGCCACACAAATTTTCACCGTATCAAGCCCTGAAAGAACATCAATTGAATTCAGAGAGAGGTTAGTAATACCTGATACTCGACGGCTGTGACGCATAACAACAGAATCAAACCATCCAACGCGACGAGGACGACCGGTCGTTGTACCATACTCTTTACCAATCTCACGAATACGGTCACCAACCTCATCAAAAAGTTCTGTTGGGAATGGTCCATCACCAACACGGCTAGTGTAAGCTTTACATACACCTACTACTTTATTAATTTTACTTGGTCCAACTCCCGAACCAATTGTGACACCACCTGCTACTGGATTGGAAGATGTTACAAATGGGTATGTTCCTTGATCAATGTCGAGCATAACTCCTTGTGCTCCTTCAAAAAGAACACGTTTACCGGCATCAAGAGCATCATTTAAGATAACGGATGTATCAGTTACATATTGCTTAATTTGTTGACCATATTCATAATATTCTTCGAAAATATCATTAAATTCAAGAGGTGTACTGTCATACATTTTTTCAAATAAACGATTTTTCTCAGCTAAATTAATTTTCAAACGCTCAGCAAAAACTTCTCTATCAAGAAGGTCAGCAATACGGATACCGACACGCGCAGCTTTGTCCATGTAAGCTGGCCCAATTCCTTTGATGGTTGTTCCAATTTTATTATCACCTTTAGCATCTTCTTGTAGTTGGTCAAGCTTGATGTGGTATGGCAAGATAACATGCGCACGATCTGAAATACGAAGGTTATCCGTTGTTACACCTTCTCCGTGAAGATAAGCTAACTCTTTAACTAATGATTTCGGATTAACGACAACACCATTACCAATGACAGAAATTTTTTCTTTGAAGAAGATTCCTGAAGGGATTAAATGAAGTTTAAATTTTTTGTTATCAATAACGATAGTATGCCCAGCGTTATCACCACCTTGATAACGTGCAATTACTTCTGCGTCAGCAGATAAAAAATCTGTAATTTTACCTTTACCTTCGTCACCCCATTGGGTACCTACTACAACAACTGAAGTCATATTTATTTAACACTGAGTGAGCCTTTTTGGGACTCCCCAATCCTTTCTGGAAAAACATGGCAGGAATTTCACCTGCGAGTTTGTCTGACACCTTATTATAGCAAAAAATGTTTTTTTTGCCAAATTCCTCAAATATTATCGGAAAAAAAGAAAAAATAATTATTAGAAGTGTAAAAAAACGGTAAAAAACTAACATTATAGTTGATAAAGAAATCTTGAAATTTACTGATACCAGCATTCTTAACAATAAAAAAATTCAACGATCTTTTTATTAGAGTCGTTGAATTTTAAATTACCAAGAACAGTTATCACAAGTCAGATATCATATCTATGTTAATGATATTTACTATTATCTTTTCATGAAGTAACTAGTTATCTCTAGCCTGTAGCTCTTCTTTTGTAACTAATTTATAATCTTTAAAAACAATGCCTCCAAAATAGCCTGCTAGTAAAGATAGGATAATACAACCTAGAGCTGTTATTAGTACTTTTATCATTGGGTTATAGGCAAACATGACAGCAAATCCTGCAATTGGTGTCGCTGTTCCAGGAGTATCATTAACTAATTTCATCAAGGCAATTAAAATACCACAAGCTGCACCACCAACAAAATTAGTGACATAGATTGGAATAGGGTTAGCTGAAGTCACGTCAGCTTGAGTTAGAGGCTCAACAGCAAAAGCTATATTATCTTTACGACTTCCAAGTTTTAATTTATGGAAAAGTACACCATTCATAAATGACGAACCAAAGACAGACAAGGCTCCTATAGCCATAGGCATTCCGGTTAATCCTAGCATAGCTGTCAATGCCATAGAAGAAAGTGGTGCTGTCGCCACTACTACAATTGTCCCGCCAAGTATAATCCCCATTAAAATAGGGTTGCTATGAGCACCTGATGTTAAGATATCTCCAATGGTGAGCAAAGTGCTATTAATAAGCGGCGTCAACAGTTTGGCCACAAGACGTGTTAATGGTGCACCAATAATAATAATTGAAATAAGATCTAAACCACCAGGAATATTTCTTTCCATCCACTTAACAAGAAATCCCACTAAATATCCTGCAAGGAAACCAGGAATAATACCTGTTCCAGAAACAGATAAACCAATTAAAACTGCGTATCCTGGGGTTACACCAATAGCAATAGTAACCAATATAGCTGCAGCTACACCAGAAAGTGAACCATTAGCACCACCCACTTCACTTAAAAATTGAAATCCCAAAACTTTACCAAAGAAAGAATCTTGAAAAGCTTCTACAAGGAAGGATGCACAAGCCGCAGATGCCAATGCTCCCATTGCTTTTGTTCCGTAGGGTGCTTTATAATTAAATAAAGTGAAAATCGCTAATACAAGTATTAAAAGACTGGTCCCAATAATGATATTCATAAATATACTCCCGCTAAAAATAGTTAAGTTTTTTATTCTCAGTGTCTGTGTACTACTGCTTCAATTTCAATAAAGGCGCCTTTAGGTAATACTGAAACTTAATTGTACTACGAACTGGATAAGGTGCAACAAAGAAGTCCGACATAATTATTAGGCTTATCTCATGGATTACTCCTTAGTTGCTAATATAATCACATTTTACCTAAAAGCATAACCATAGTCAATAATAATTTTTTATTTTCTTAACTTTTTTTTATTACGATAATTTTTTATTACATTAATCTTTTAAAATAGTCTGATATTGTCTTTTAACCATAAATATATTACTATAATAGTAAGATTAGCATAGAGGAACTACGATATGGATAAAGAAAAATTAGACTATTGGAAGACGATAATAACGTTTCTCCATAATGTTTTAGGTGATAATTACGAAATTGTTTTGCATGTAGTAGATGAAAATGATATCTATATTGGTGAGTTGGTTAATAGTCACATTAGTGGACGAACCATAAGTTCACCTCTAACGACTTTCGCCCTTGATTTAATCAAGAATAAAGTTTATAAGGAAAAAGATTTTGTTACTAACTATAAGGCGATTGTCAGCCCTCTCAATAAAGAAGTTCGTGGATCTACTTTCTTCATCAAGAATGCTCAAAATGAACTTGAAGGGATGTTATGTATCAACCTTGATATTTCTGCATACCAAAATATTGCTTTGGATATTCTAGACTTAGTTAATTTAAATGTTAACAAAATACTACCTAAGTCCCCTCAAAAAATTTCTCTCCCTCAACAGGAGGAACCTGTAGAAGTTCTATCAGGCAATATTCAGGATATTATTAGTGAGATTGTTGATCCTAGTCTTTTAAATCAGAATATTCATTTAAGTCAAGAAGTTAAGGTAGAAATTGTTTCTAAACTTCACGAAAAAGGTGTGTTCCAATTAAAAGGTGCCGTTTCAAAGGTCGCTGAAGTTCTCAACATCTCCGAACCAAGCGTCTATCGTTATCTTAAAAAAATTGAAACTCATTAACTCTAAAACTCTTTTTAACTTATAGATTAATAAGATTGGACTCAAAAGTTCAATCTTTTATTTTTTATGACGCCGGTATAAGATTATTTTAGTTTTCTGTGCCGTAAAACTTAGTTTTTATTATTTTTTTGATAAACTAGTATCATCTGTTACTAGGAGGAATGTTGTCGTGACTATCGATCAACTGTTACAAAGAAGCCACTCTCATCTACCGATTCTACAAGCTACATTTGGCTTAGAGAGAGAAAGCCTTCGTATTCACCAACCCACTCAAAGGGTTGCTCAAACACCCCATCCCAAAACATTAGGGAGTCGTAACTATCATCCTTATATCCAAACGGATTATAGTGAACCTCAATTAGAACTCATTACACCTATTGCAAAGGATAGCAAAGAAGCCATTCGATTTTTGAAAGCTATAAGTGATGTCGCTGGACGCTCTATCAACCACGATGAATACTTATGGCCGCTTTCTATGCCACCCAAAGTGAGGGAAGAAGACATACAGATTGCCCAATTAGAGGATGCTTTTGAATATGATTATCGCAAATATTTGGAGAAAACTTATGGAAAACTAATACAATCCATCTCTGGAATTCACTATAATCTCGGTTTAGGTCAAGAGTTATTAACTTCTCTCTTTGAATTGAGTCAAGCAGATAATGCTATTGATTTTCAGAACCAGCTTTACATGAAATTGTCTCAAAATTTTTTACGTTACCGTTGGTTACTAACTTATCTATACGGAGCGAGCCCAGTAGCTGAAGAAGACTTTTTAAATCAGAAACTTAATAACCCTGTCCGGTCACTTAGAAATAGTCACTTAGGTTATGTGAATCATAAAGATATTCGTATTTCTTATACTAGCTTGAAGGATTATGTCAACAATCTAGAAAATGCTGTAAAAAGTGGGCAATTGATTGCTGAGAAAGAATTTTATTCACCTGTTCGTCTCCGTGGTAGTAAGTCCTGTCGTAATTATTTAGAAAAAGGAATTACATATTTAGAATTTCGCACTTTTGATCTCAACCCATTTAGCCCAATCGGTATAACGCAGGAAACTGTTGATACTGTTCACCTTTTCTTATTGGCGCTTTTGTGGATAGATTCTAGTAGTCATATTGACCAAGATATCAAGGAAGCCAATAGATTAAATGACCTTATAGCACTCAGTCATCCATTAGAAAAATTACCTAATCAAGCACCAGTTTCTGACTTAGTGGATGCTATGCAATCTGTTATCCAACATTTTAACTTACCACCTTACTATCAAGACCTATTGGAATCTGTAAAAAGGCAAATTCAGTCACCTAAATTAACGGTAGCTGGTCAACTTTTAGAAATGATTGAAGGACTTTCCTTAGAAACATTTGGACAAAGACAAGGACAAATTTATCACGATTATGCTTGGGAAGCTCCCTACGCCTTAAAGGGATATGAAACGATGGAACTTTCTACCCAATTGCTACTATTTGACGTTATCCAAAAAGGAGTCAACTTCGAAGTGCTGGATGAACAAGATCAATTCCTAAAATTATGGCACAATAGTCATATTGAGTACGTTAAAAATGGTAATATGACCTCAAAAGATAACTATATTGTACCGCTCGCTATGGCTAACAAAGTTGTTACAAAAAAAATCCTAGATGAAAAGCATTTCCCAACTCCTTTTGGAGATGAATTTACTGACCGTAAAGAGGCACTTAACTATTTTTCACAAATCCAAGATAAACCAATCGTTGTTAAGCCAAAATCAACAAACTTTGGTTTAGGCATTTCTATTTTTAAAACATCAGCTAACTTAGCTTCTTATGAAAAAGCAATTGACATCGCTTTTGCCGAAGATAGTGCTATTCTTGTGGAAGAATATATTGAGGGTACCGAATACCGTTTCTTCGTCCTTGAGGGGGACTGTATTGCTGTATTGCTTAGGGTAGCAGCTAATGTCGTTGGAGATGGTATTCATACTATTAGTCATCTAGTTAAACTTAAAAACCAAAACCCTCTCAGAGGCTATGATCATCGCTCTCCTCTAGAGGTTATTGAGCTCGGAGAAGTAGAACAGTTAATGTTGGAACAACAAGGATACACTGTTAACAGTATCCCTCCAGAAGGAACAAAAATAGAACTTCGTCGTAATTCTAATATTTCCACTGGCGGTGACTCTATAGATGTAACAAATACAATGGATCCTACATATAAACAACTAGCAGCTGAGATGGCAGAGGCTATGGGGGCTTGGGTTTGTGGAGTTGATTTAATTATTCCTAATACCACTCAAGCATACTCAAAAGATAAGAAAAATGCTACTTGCATTGAACTAAACTTTAACCCATTGATGTATATGCACACCTACTGTCAAGAGGGGCCTGGTCAATCTATTACACCTCGAATTTTGGCTAAACTGTTCCCAGAATTATAACTAAAAAGAGTTCCTTAGGCTAAGCTTAAGGAATTTTTGGTTAAAATAAAGTTATCCCTTGTCATCACTAGTTCATTTAAGATAAAATATTAACAACTACAGAAAGTTAGGTTAAATATTATTATGGTTAAAAAACGCTATTCCAAAAATTCTCATAATCTAATAACATTACTTGGTATTGTTGTTCTTGCTTCCCTGATTTCAGACTTTTGGAGTGAGGTGATTGCTACTCTGTTAATTATTGGTGGTGGTTATTGTGCCTATTACGTTTATGATAAAAAGCGTCTTAAACGTTTTACATCAAACCAACGTATTGAAGCTTTAAAATCCGATATTAAAGAGACTGACCAAGACATTAGACACTTGGAAATTTTAAAAAAAGACAATCGTTCTAAGGAATATATCAAATTAGCACATCAAATATTACCTCAATTGGACCTAATTCGTAATGAAGCAAACCAACTACAAAAAGCCATTGAGCCTAATATCTATAAACGTATCACCAAAAAAGCAAATACATTTAGTAATGAGATTAACGAACAACTAATAAAGCTACATGCCTCTCCAGAACTAGAACCTATTTCTGATCAGGAAGATGAAATGATACGCATTGCTCCGGAATTAAAACCGTTCTATCACAATATTCAAGATGACCACTTTGCTATCTTAAAAAAGATTGAAGAGGCAGATAACAAAGCTGAATTAGCAGCAATTCATCAAGCCAATATGAAACGTTTTACAGATGTTCTGGCTGGCTACATCAGAATCAAACAATCTCCTAAAAATTTTAACAATGCTAAGGAACGCCTAGAACAAGCATTACAAGCAATTAAAAAATTTAATTTAGATTTAGATGAAACGCTGCGCCAATTGAATGAAAGTGATATGAAAGATTTTGACGTTAGCCTAAGAATGATGCAAGACGAAAGGAACAATAAATGAGCGATACCTTTAATTTTGATATTGACCAAATTGCAGACAATGCTATCACTAAAACAGATAAAACAACAGAAATTATTTCCAACCAGACAACAAGTCAAACTGGGCAAATTGCCTTTTTTGAAAAACTAACACCAGCACAAAAGTCTGCTATCTCTGAAAAAACACCAGCTTTGGTAGATACTTTTGTCGGCGATCAAAATGCGCTCCTTGATTTTGGACAATCCGCAGTAGAAGGCGTTAATACCACTGTTAATCATATCTTGTCTGAGCAGAAAAAAATTCAAATTCCTCAAGTTGATGATTTACTAAAAAATGCTAATCGCGAACTAAATGGATTTATTACCAAATATAAAGATGCTACTCCGGCAGAATTAGAGAAAAAACCAAACTTGATTCAAAAATTATTCAAACAAAGCAAGGCCTCACTACAGGAATTTTATTTTGACTCACAAAACATCGAGCAAAAAATGGATATGATGGCAGCAAATGTTGTCAAACAAGAAGATACTTTAGCAAGAAATATCGTCTCTGCTGAAATGCTCATTGAAGATAATACTAAATCTATTGAAAATTTGGTTGGAGTTATTGCTTTTATTGAATCGAGTCAAGCCGAGGCTGCCAATCGTGCAAGCCACTTACAACAAGAAATTCTAGCATTAGATAGCCAAACGTCCGAATATCAAATTAAAAGTAACCAATTAGCTCGAATGACTGAAGTTATCAATACTCTCGAACAGCAACATACTGAATATGTCAGCCGTCTCTACGTTGCATGGGCAACAACACCACAGATGCGAAACTTGGTCAAAGTATCGTCAGATATGCGTCAGAAACTTGGCATGTTACGTCGAAATACCATTCCAACAATGAAACTCTCAATCGCTCAGTTAGGCATGATGCAACAATCTGTCAAATCCGGTGTCACTGCTGATGCTATTGTCAACGCTAATAATGCAGCATTGCAGATGCTGGCTGAAACTAGTAAAGAAGCGATTCCGATGTTAGAGAAGACCGCACAAAGCCCCACTGTTTCTATTAAATCTGTCACTGCATTAGCTGAAAGCTTAGTGGCTCAAAATAATGGTATTATCGCTGCCATAGACAAAGGACGTAAGGAACGTGCCCAATTAGAATCTGCTGTTATTAAATCGGCTGAAACAATCAATGATTCTGTCAAAATTCGTGATAAAAAAATAGTTGAAGCCTTACTCAACGAAGGTAAATCTACCCAAGAAAAAGTTGATGAGTCTTAACTTACTATCATATCCACTAAATAAAAACGATACTGTAAAACACAGTATCGTTTTTATATCATTAATTTATACCGTTTTCATCTATATTTTCCTGACTATCTCCAATGCAAAATAAGCCTTTTATGCTATAATATGACTTATGGATAAAATTATAAAATCAATTTCAACTTCCGGTTCTTTCCGGGCCTATGTCCTTGATTGTACAGAAACTGTAAGAACAGCTCAAGAAAAACATCAGACACTTTCAAGTTCTACTGTAGCTCTTGGGAGAACATTAATTGCAAATCAAATTTTAGCAGCAAATCAAAAAGGAAATAGTAAAGTAACTGTCAAGGTTATTGGAGATAGCTCTTTTGGTCATATTATTTCTGTAGCTGATACTAAAGGAAATGTTAAAGGTTACATCCAAAATACGGGTGTTGATATCAAGAAAACAGCTACTGGAGAGGTCTTAGTTGGACCTTTCATGGGGAATGGACACTTTGTCGTTATTACCGATTACGGAACTGGGCAACCTTACACTTCAACAACTCCACTAATTACAGGAGAAATTGGAGAAGATTTTGCTTATTATTTAACCGAAAGTGAGCAAACACCTTCTGCCATCGGTTTAAATGTCCTCTTAGATGACGAGGATAAGGTTAAAGTTGCAGGTGGATTCATGCTTCAGGTGCTCCCAGGTGCTTCTGACGAAGAAATTTCTCGCTATGAAAAACGCATTCAGGAGATGCCTTCTATTTCAAGTCTGCTAGAGTCTGAAAATCATATAGAATCTCTCCTTCCAGCTATTTACGGAGAAGACGACTACAAGCGCTTATCGGAAGACTCTTTAGCCTTCTACTGTGACTGTTCAAAAGAACGTTTTGAAGCCGCTCTATTGACTTTAGGAACTAAAGAATTGCAAGCCATGAAGGATGAAGATAAAGGTGTTGAAATTACTTGTCAATTTTGCAACCAGACTTACTATTTCACAGAAGAAGATTTGGAGAAGATAATTAATGACTCAATTAAATAGTTCATTTATGATTGGGAAGGTTGAAATTCCTCATCGTACCGTACTAGCACCGATGGCAGGTATTACTAATTCTGCTTTTCGTACTATCGCTAAAGAATTTGGTGCTGGTCTCGTTGTTATGGAAATGATTTCTGAGAAAGGGTTACTTTATAACAACGAAAAGACCTTACATATGCTCCATATCGATGAAAATGAACATCCTATGTCAATTCAACTATTTGGTGGCGATGCAGAAGGCTTAAAACGTGCAGCTGACTTTATCCAAAGTAATACGAAAGCAGATATCGTAGACATCAATATGGGATGTCCAGTTAACAAAGTTGTTAAAAATGAAGCGGGAGCTAAATGGTTACGTGACCCTGAAAAAATTTATCATATTGTTAAAGAGGTAACGTCTGTACTTAACATTCCATTAACAGTAAAAATGCGTACAGGATGGTCTGACTCATCTAATGCTGTAGAAAATGCACTCGCTGCCGAATCTGCTGGTGTATCTGCACTTGCTATGCACGGTCGAACGCGTGAACAAATGTATACTGGCACGTGTGACCATGAAACACTTGGCAAGGTCGCTAAAGCTGTTACTAGTATTCCTTTTATTGCTAATGGTGACATTCGTACTGTTCACGATGCCAAATTTATGATTGAAGAGATTGGAGCTGACGCTATAATGGTTGGACGTGGTGCTCGTAGCAATCCTTACATCTTTACACAGATTAATCATTTCTTTGAAACAGGCGAAATCCTTCCTGACCTACCATTTGAGAAGATGTTAGATGTTGCCGAGGATCATCTCACTCGACTAGTTAATTTAAAAGGTGAAACTATTGCCGTTCGTGAATTTCGAGGGTTAGCACCTCATTATCTGCGTGGAAAATCAGGCGCAGCAAAAATTAGAGGAGCTGTTTCACGTGCAGAAACACTAGCAGAAGTTCAAGAACTTTTTGCAGGTTTACGCTAAATCAAAAACAGTCCTTTGACTGTTTTTTCCTATCTCTGTACAAATTTAGCATAAATCATTGTGTAATGAAAACTCAAAAGTATAACAAATTATTTTAGCATAACAGAATTAAGGAGAATTATGTTGATTGTTTTAGCTGGAACCATTGGAGCAGGTAAAAGCTCCCTTGCAGCTGCTCTAGGACAACACCTAGGGACAGATGTTTTCTATGAGGCGGTTGATAATAACCCAGTTTTAGATCTTTACTATCAAGATCCCAAAAAATATGCTTTTTTACTACAAATATTCTTTTTAAATAAACGATTCCAATCTATAAAAGAAGCCTATAAGGCTAACAATAATGTTTTGGATCGTTCTATTTTTGAAGATGAACTATTCCTCACTCTAAATTATAAGAATGGAAATGTGACTAAAACAGAGCTAGATATCTATAAAGAACTTCTTGCAAATATGTTGGAAGAATTAGAAGGTATGCCTAAGAAGAGACCTGATTTGCTAGTCTACATTGATGTTTCATTTGATAAAATGTTAGAACGTATTGACAAACGAGGACGCAGCTTTGAGCAAGTTGATTCTCACCCAGAATTATACGACTACTACAAACAAGTCCATTCTGAATATCCAGAATGGTATGAAAATTACGACGTTTCACCTAAAATTCGGATCGATGGTAACAAACTTGATTTCGTCAAAAATCCAGAGGATCTTCAACACGTCCTTGACACTATTGATTCCGAATTGCAAAAACTTGATTTACTATAATTAGGTGATATCTATGATTATAAGACCTGTCCTACCCTCAGATGCTAAAGAATTACTTGCTATCTATGCTCCCTACGTTACTGACACTACAATAACGTTTGAATACGATATTCCTAGTATATCGGAATTCACTAATCGTATCAAAAATATCAGCAAATCTTTCCCATATTTAGTTGCTGAAGAAAATGGGAAAGTAGTAGGTTATGCATATGCTTCAACTTACTACGCTAGAGCTGCCTATGACTGGACTTGCGAGCTTTCTATTTACCTTGATAAAGATGCACGTAGCAAAAAAATTGGTAGCCAACTATATGATACATTGGAGAAAGAATTAGTTAGCCAAGGGTATGTTAATCTACTCGCTTGTATCAGTTTACCAAATGATATAAGTATTGCATTCCACAAAAAAAGAGGATTTAATCAAGTCGCACATTTCCCAAAAATCGGATTTAAATTTGAACAATGGCATGACATTGTGTGGTTACAAAAGCGATTGAAATCTTAAGGTAATCTTTAGATTTATTTTAAGTTAGCAAAAGATTAGGATATTATAATATATTTATCCTAAAATTTTTCAACGACTTTCAGTCGTACCTATATCTACAAGTGCAATTGTTAGATATAGATCCTTTTACTTTTCATAAATCTATAAGAAAATGTCCAAAATATTTTGGACATTTTCTTTTTATATTAAAATTCCAGTACCCATCGGTACTGGAATGTTTTATGATTTTGCAATATCAAATTTCAATTTGCCTTTGGATACGCCAATCTTAATTACTTGCCCCTCTTTCACTTGATTTGCCAATAGTAGTTCTGATAAATGATCCTCTACTTGCGTTTGAATAGTTCTACGCAGTGGACGAGCACCCATTTCTATATCATAGCCATCCTCTGCCAAGTGTTTCAAGGCTGAAGGCTGGAATTTCAGATCCATACCTTTATCTTTAAGCGCTAAAATTAAAGGTTTAACCATAATTTTCACAACTTCACGCATATTATCTTGACTGAGACTATGGAATACAACTTTCTCATCAATACGATTGATAAACTCTGGTCGATAAGCTTTTTTAAGCTCCTCCATAATACGTTTTTGCATAGCAGTATAATCATGGCTGATATCCTTAGCTCCAAAACCAACTGTTTTATCGTCACGTAATGCAGTTGCTCCTAAATTAGAAGTCATAATGATTATAGTATTTGAAAAGTCAACTTTTCGTCCTCGACTATCTGTTAAAACGCCATCATCAAGCACTTGTAATAATACATTAAAAATATCTGGATGAGCTTTTTCAACTTCATCAAAAAGTAAAACTGAATATGGTTTATTGCGTACTTTTTCAGTCAGCTCTCCTCCTTCATCATAACCAACATAACCTGGAGGTGCCCCATTCAGGCGAGAAGCTGCGAATTTTTCCATATATTCCGACATATCAAAACGAATTAGGGCTGATTCATCATCAAACAACACTTCTGCCAAGGCTTTTGCTAACTCTGTCTTACCAACACCAGTTGGTCCCAAGAACATAAAGGAACCAATAGGACGCTTACCAGTACGAATGCCAGATTGATTGCGACGGATAGCACGACTAATGGCAGTAACTGCATCATCTTGACCGATAACACGTTTATGCAATTCTTTTTCTAAATTGAGGTATTTTTTACTATCAGCTTGTGTCAATTTTTCAACAGGAATACCAGATAGACGGCTGAGAGTTGCCATAATATGATCTTCGGTTACGGCAATAGGCTTATGCTTTTTATCCTTATGACTTGCTTTTAGAGCTTTAGAAGCAGATTTCATATCATCATCTAAAATAGCTTGGTCAACTTCTGTTAAAAGCGATGGAGCATTTTTCTTAATCATCATTTGCACAGTGGCAGAAGCTTCATCAAGTAAGTCTATAGCTGAGTCTGGTAAATTCTTACTTGTCAAATAACGATGAGCCACTTTTACAGCAGTCATAACTGCTTCATCTGAAATGGTAACATTATGAAAGGCTTCATACGCTGGCTTCAATCCAAGTAGAATTTCATATGCGTCTTCAAGATTTGGTTCTTCTACTAAAACTTTTGCAAAGCGACGAGATAAAGCAGCATCTTTTTCAATATGCTTTTGATATTCCTCTTGAGTTGTTGCTCCAATAGTGCGTAAAGTGCCTCGAGCCAAAGCTGGTTTTAAAATATTAGCAGCATCAAGTGTGCTATCAATACCAGAGCCAGAACCCATAATAGTATGCAGTTCATCAATGAAAAGAATAATATGACCGTCTTCTTCAATATCTGCAATGATTTGATTCATACGTTCCTCAAAATCACCACGAAAACGAGTTCCAGCAACAACGCTCATCATATCTAACTCTAGAACACGCATATCTCTAAGCTCATAAGGAATATTTCCATTAGCAATACGTTGTGCTAGACCGTACGCCAAAGCTGTTTTACCGACACCCGCATCTCCAACTAAGACAGGATTATTCTTTGTTTTACGACTTAAGACTTGGACCATACGTGAAATTTCTTTATCACGCCCAATAACAGGTTCAATTTCCTCATCAACCGCCATCTGTGATAAATCACGTGTGAAATCAGCTAAATCACCAGCAGTACTTGGTGGTTTCATCATATCAGAAAAAGAAGCACCCGACTTTGCTTTTTTAGGATTACGTAATTCATAAATTGCTTTGATATCATCTTTTGTAAAACCGGCATGACGTTCTAGAGCCTTACGTAAATCAACCATACGAACTGATTCACCATCGTCTTGACCTCTAAAGCCAACTAATTCTAAGATACGTGTGGCTAATAAATCTTTATTAACCAACATAGCAAGCAAGACATGTTCAGTACCCACATCTTCAGCTCCTACTATGATACTAATATTTTCTGCTAACTTTAAGATCTTTTTCAAAGCCGATGATTGCTCTAAAAATTGATAATCGGTAATCTCTTCTTTCGGTGCTCTACCTAAAGCTAAAATTGTTGCTGCTTCGTACTCTTCAATTGCAACTTCAGACTCATATTCAGCAAATGTCAAACCAGCTACTGAATCATGAACTAAAACCATTGCTAAAAGAAGATGCCAGCTTTCTAAATAGTGACTTTCATAGCGTGCTGCTTGAAATTGCGCCAACCTGAATACTTCTTGTAATTTTATGGAATAATGACTCATAAATGGAATCCTTTTCTATCTAATCGTTGTAATAATTTACGGAGCATACGAGCTCTAATAACAGAGGCTTGCTCTCCTAAGACGTCATCACCTGATGTCGCCAGAATCAAATTTCCTTCACGTTCTGTAATTATCTCTTCATCGAATAATAATTGAATCAAATCATCAAAGACTTGTTCACTGATACGCTCGCCAATCGTTGATAACATATTTCCAAATAATTGGTGTTGATCAGAAAAATGAACCTTAGCAATGCGGATGTAACCTCCACCACCTCGTTTACTCTCAACCACATAACCACGGCTTTCAGTAAACCGTGTCTTAATGACATAGTTAATCTGACTAGGAACAACTTGAAAAGTATCAGCTAAATTGGAACGCTTTATTTCAGCAATTCCTGATTGTTCTAATAATGATTTTATATATTCTTCAATATTATCGGAAGTATTTTTTATGGCCACAAATTCACTCCTTCCTCTTTGACTATAACTGACTATTATTATATCAAATTTTTAAAAGATACGGAAATGAAATCTATCTAAGGACAGTAAAACTAGAATGACCGCGGATTTTAGTTGTCATTACTAGAAAGATAAGATAAAATGGAATAATACCATAGAAAGGTTTTATTTAATGAATTACATTATTACATTTTTGATTTCAATGATTCCCTTAGTGGAACTACGAGGAGCTGTGCCATTTGCAATCGCTAATGGAATACCTTTGTGGGAAGCGCTAGCTATCGGTGTTGTTGGAAACATGCTACCTGTACCTATCATCTTCTTCTTTGCTCGCAAAGTTCTAGAATGGGGAGCAGATAAACCTTATACTGGTAAGTTTTTCACATGGTGCCTTAAAAAAGGACATAGCGGTGGTCAAAAACTTGAAAAAGTAGCTGGAGAAAAAGGATTGTTTATTGCCTTGCTATTGTTTGTAGGCATTCCCTTACCCGGAACAGGAGCCTGGACTGGCACGCTTGCAGCTAGCCTCCTAGATTGGGAATTTAAACATAGTGTTATTGCTGTTATGCTAGGTGTTATACTAGCTGGATGCATCATGGGAACATTATCCATTATCGGCTTCAACCTATTCTAGAAAAGTTAAGGTGAGATGACTGTCTCTCCTTTTTTAATATTTGCCAATCCACCAATTCGATACCAAAATAAGACACTTGACTTAAGCCAAGTGTCTTATTTTAAAATATATTTACTGACAACATTTTGCTGCCAAATTATAATATAAAGCGAGTGTTAATTATTTTTCAAGTGCTGCTGCCATTGTAGCTGCAACTTCTGCTTCAAAGTCGTTAGAAGCTTTCTCAATACCTTCTCCAACTTCAAAACGTACGAAAGCAACTGCTTTAGCATTTACTGACTCAAGATAAGCTTCAACTGTTTTGCTATCATCCATGATGTAAACTTGAGCAAGGAGTGTGTACTCTTGGTCAACTTTAGTGTTATCAAGCATGAAACGATCCATTTTACCTGGAACGATTTTATCCCAGATTTTTTCTGGTTTACCTTCTGCAGCTAATTCTGCTTTGATGTCTTCTTCTGCTTGGGCAATAACTTCATCAGTCAATTGAGCTTTTGATCCATATTTAAGGAATGGAAGAGCTGGTTTGTTAACCATAGCACGACTCTCGTTGTCTTGCTCAATTTTGTGGTTCAACTGTGCTAATTCATCATGAACAAATTGTGCATCAAGTTCAGTATATGAAAGAACAGTTGGCTTCATAGCTGCAACGTGCATTGATACTTGTTTAGCAAGTGCATCGTCGCCACCTTCAACAACAGTAATTACTCCGATACGTCCACCATTATGTTGGTATGCACCAAAATGTTGCTCATCAGTTTTTTCAACTAAAGCGAAGCGACGGAATGAAATTTTTTCACCAATTGTAGCAGTTGCAGTTACAAATGCTTGTTCTAAAGTTTCACCTGAAGGCATTGTTAAAGCAAGTGCTTCTTCATTGTTTGAAGGACGTCCTTCTGCAATAACTTTAGCAGTTTCATTAACTAATGTTACAAATTGGTCGTTTTTAGCAACAAAGTCAGTCTCAGCGTTAACTTCAATAACTGCTGCAACGTTACCATCAACATAAACACCTGTTAAACCTTCAGCAGCAACACGGTCTGCTTTTTTAGCTGCTTTAGCCATACCTTTTTCGCGAAGTAATTCAATCGCTTTATCAAGGTCACCATCAGTTTCTACTAATGCTTTTTTAGCGTCCATAACGCCTGCACCTGATTTTTCACGCAATTCTTTTACAAGTTTAGCTGTGATTTCTGCCATTTTCGTTCTCCTCTTAATTTCAAATAATGATTAAAAAAACGAGACAGAGCGGTTTGCATCTGCCCCGTTTTAGGATTTACAATAAATTAAATATTAGTCGTTGTTTGATCCTTCAACTACTTCAACGATTTCTTCAATTGAATCTGCTTGTGCTTCTTGAGCGAAGTCAATGTCAGCATCTTCACCTTGACGACCTTCAATAACTGCATCAGCTAATTTAGAAGTAATTAATTTAACGGCGCGAATAGCGTCATCGTTTGCTGGGATGATAACATCGATATCATCTGGATCAGCGTTAGTGTCAACCATAGCTACAACTGGAATACCAAGTTTTTTAGCTTCTTTAACAGCGATTTGCTCTTTATGTGGGTCAACAACATACATTACATCTGGGATGCGTGGCATATCTTCGATACCACCCAAGAATTTTTCAAGACGTGCACGTTGTTTGTTTAACAATGCAACTTCTTTCTTAGGAAGAAGTTCAAAAGTTCCTTCTTCTTCCATACGTTTGATTTCTTTCAAACGAGCAATACGTTTTTGGATAGTTCCCCAGTTAGTAAGAGTTCCACCTAACCAACGGTGGTTAATGAAGTATTGACCAGCACGTTTAGCTTCTTCAGCAACAGCTTCAGCTGCTTGTTTCTTAGTACCAACAAACAAGATAACTGCATCGTTTGCTGCAGCATCACGAACAAATTCGTAAGCTTGGTCAGCTAATTTTACAGTTTGTTGAAGGTCGATAACGTGGATACCATTACGTTCTGTGAAGATGTACTTAGCCATCTTAGGGTTCCAGCGACGAGTTTGGTGACCAAAGTGAACACCAGCCTCAAGAAGTTGTTTCATTGAAATTACTGCCATGAGTAAGTTCTCCTTTAAAAATGTTTTTTCCTCTCTCAGACTTCGACTTGCAGCCTAACCTTTCGGCAACAAGACCACAATTGATCTAAGATGAGTATTTGTCACTTTAAGCAACTATAATAGTTTATCAAAAAAAGTTAGATTTGACAAGCTATAAAATCTTCTACTCTATTAGAAAAATCATACTTTTCTTAGAAAAATGTAAACGTTTTTATTGGAGATTTAAAAGTATTTCGTTTATAATTAGGCTATTAAAAAATAAAGGAGGACATTATTATGTCATTAGTCGGAAAAGAAATTATTGAATTTTCAGCTCAAGCTTATCACGATGGAAAATTCATCACTGTTACAAATGAAGACGTTAAAGGAAAATGGGCAGTTTTTTGTTTCTACCCAGCAGACTTTTCATTTGTTTGCCCAACTGAACTTGGTGACCTTCAAGAGCAATATGAAACACTTAAATCTCTTGATGTAGAAGTTTATTCTGTCTCTACTGATACTCATTTTGTTCATAAAGCATGGCATGATGACTCAGATGTCGTTGGTACTATCACATATCCTATGATTGGTGACCCTTCACACCTTATTTCACAAGGTTTTGATGTCCTTGGTCAAGACGGTCTAGCACAACGTGGTACATTTATCATTGATCCAGACGGTGTCATCCAAATGATGGAAATTAATGCTGATGGCATCGGACGTGATGCAAGTACTCTCATTGATAAAGTCCGTGCTGCTCAATACATCCGCCAACATCCAGGTGAAGTTTGTCCAGCTAAATGGAAAGAAGGAGCTGAAACTTTAACTCCTAGTTTAGACCTTGTAGGTAAAATTTAATAACCAGGAGGTAATCCATGGTCTTAGATAAAGAAATCAAGGCTCAATTAGCGCAATATTTAGATTTGCTAGAATCTGATATTGTATTACAAGCTGATTTAGGAGATAACGATAATTCTCAAAAAGTAAAGGATTTTCTAGATGAAATTGTCGCTATGTCTGATCGCATCAGCCTTGAATCAACACATTTAAAACGTCAACCTAGTTTTGGAATTGCAAAAAAAGGGCATGAAAGTCGCGTTATTTTTTCAGGCTTGCCAATGGGGCATGAATTCACATCTTTCATTTTAGCTTTGTTGCAAGTCTCTGGTCGCGCACCAAAAGTTGATGAAGATATTATCAAACGAATTAAGGGGATTGAGAAAACTATCAATCTAGAAACTTATGTTTCATTAACTTGCCATAATTGTCCAGATGTCGTTCAAGCCTTTAATATAATGGCTGTTTTGAATCCGAATATCACTCATACTATGATTGAAGGAGGCATGTATCAAGACGAAGTCAAATCAAAAGGCATCATGTCTGTTCCTACTGTTTATAAGGACCAAGAAGAATTTACTTCTGGCCGTGCTACAATTGAACAGCTTTTAGAACAACTAGATGGACCTCTTGATGCTGAAGCATTTGCTGACAAAGGTGTCTATGATGTTCTAGTTATTGGTGGTGGTCCTGCAGGTAACAGTGCTGCAATTTATGCCGCTCGTAAAGGGTTAAAAACAGGTATTTTAGCAGAAACTTTTGGTGGACAAGTTATCGAAACAGTTGGTATTGAGAACATGATTGGTACACTGTACACAGAAGGCCCTAAATTAATGGCTCAAATTGAAGAGCATACCAAATCTTACGATATTGATATTATCAAGAGTCAATTAGCAACTGGCATTGAGAAAAAAGAATTAATTGAGGTAACACTGGCTAACGGAGCTATTTTACAAGCTAAAACTGCTATCCTAGCTCTGGGTGCTAAGTGGCGAAATATCAACGTTCCTGGCGAGGAAGAATTCCGCAATAAAGGTGTTACTTACTGTCCACATTGTGATGGCCCTCTTTTCGAAGGAAAAGATGTTGCTGTTATAGGTGGTGGTAATTCAGGTATGGAAGCTGCTTTAGATCTAGCCGGTGTCACTAAACATGTTACAGTCCTAGAATTCTTACCTGAGCTCAAAGCAGACCAAGTACTGCAAGAAAGAGCAGCTAAAACTGACAATTTAACTATTCTTAAGAATGTTGCTACTAAAGATATCGTTGGTGAAGATCATGTCACTGGTTTAAACTATACCGATCGTGATACAAACGAAGAAAAACACATTGATTTAGAAGGTGTTTTTGTACAAATTGGTCTTGTACCAAGTACATCTTGGCTCAAGGATAGCGGCATTGAACTCAATGAACGTCAAGAAATTGTCGTTGATAAATTTGGCTCAACAAATATCCCTGGTATTTTTGCTGCAGGTGACTGTACAGATGCTGCCTACAAGCAAATCATTATTTCCATGGGGTCTGGTGCCACAGCTGCCATTGGCGCATTTGATTATTTAATCAGACAATAATCTAAAAGAGATTGATACAATAGGTATCAATCTCTC
>NZ_GL636070.1:368746-384729 GCF_000186445.1 Streptococcus agalactiae ATCC 13813 | reverse complement strand
AGAGATTGATACAATAGGTATCAATCTCTTTTTTTGGGTAATATGAGGAAGTTTAAGGGCTAAAATTGGCTATTTTACGAAAGAGGCTTGACGAATCTTTTTTTTTCGATAGAATATTATCTGTTATGGCGGTATAGCCAAGTGGTAAGGCACGGCTCTGCAAAAGCTTGATCGTCGGTTCAAATCCGTCTACCGCCTTAAATATAAAAGATTTTATCCAAAGATAACAAAAAATCAACGATTGTTCGTTGATTTTTTTGTTATCAGAATTATTTTTTTAAATCCAATAATTGATAAGGTATAGAAGATTGACTATCTCTTAATGAATAGCTTTCTAATTCATTGACATTATCCCTTAAAATTTGAGACTCTTTAGAACTAATTAAACCGTCCCTTTCAAATTCAGAAATTGTTCTGCGTTCCAAGTAATATCCTCTTAGGGTTTCATTTAAAATATCTGGCGTTATGCGTGCAATGACACGTTCTACAAATAAACCTGATTTAATTAATTCTGCGTCTCGAATGCGTTCATTTTGTAAGAAATCTATCAAAGTTGCATTATAATAACCTTCCATATCTTCTAGCGTTTCTAAAATGAGATCATTATTTGATAAGTACAAATCTGTTAAGTGCTGACGATTGACTTCTGCTAACAACCGTTTCCTGTTTTTGAAATGTTTTTTCCGATTTCGTATTCCTTGTCCAAATGTTAAAAACTCATGCACAATACCACGAATAACACGCATAAAAATCGTTAAACTATAAGTGATATTTGACACAAAGCTACGATTAACTTGACGTTCTAAGTATTTTAAATAACGTTGGTAAATACGATATTCTTTGATAGAAATATTGCCATAACGATAAGCAGCTTCAAGTCCATCGCTTTCTATACTAAGCATCATCAGTTGCAATTCAGCTAAGTCCTTCTTAATGTCACTAGATTCTTGTTCTAAAATGAGATGACGAATACGGCTATTATAATTATCTATAACTGCATAAAATGAAGCTTGATTTTCAGAACTCTTACCATCTTCTTCTAAGACAGATAATACTTTTGTTAAAATCGATAGACGTATTAAATAATCATCTTTCACCTGTAAGGGAGGCGCTAACTTTGGTAATACTAAAAGTCCCGTTAAAAAACTCATTAGCGTTACTGCACCAACAGTGAAAAGAATCAAACTATACCCCAACTCTCCTATGACTGAGTGCTTGGGTAATAAGAGTATTGTTGCTATGGAAACACTTCCTTTAACTCCTGAAAAAGTCAACAGTTGAATCTCTCTCCAATACTTTTTAAATGATTTATGGTATTTGAAAGATCTCCAAGCATAAAAGCAAGAAACTGCTAGAAAGCGGACTAGAAAAAGTGTGCAAGTAACTAAAACAACAATACTAATAAGATCAAAATTACTATAAGCGTTACTTGTTAAAAGAGGACCAATGATACGTGTCAGTTCTCTTCCAAATATTAAGAAAACTAAACCATTTAAAATAAAATTTAAGGTTTCCCAAATAACAGAGGTAACGCGATCTACTTGAGCATCAAAGAGAGTCACTTTTTTCAAACGATTTGCTTGCATTACTCCTGCCACTACCACCGCAATAATAGCTGAAAATCCCAACAAATCAGCAACGAAATAAGCAACAAAAGGTAAGGTTAATTCCAAAAGTAGAGCCCCTGTAACATCAGCAGCATCAAATTTCTCTAGGACAGTGAGACATAACCTCATTAGAAAAGCAAAAAGCAAGCCAATTAAAAAACCACCCATTATGGCCAATGCTAACTTGAGACTAGCTTTTGCTAAGGAGAAATAACCTGTTACAAGGGCTGTTAAAGCAAACTGGAAGGAAACTAGACCACTAGCGTCATTTAAAAGACCTTCCAATTTGAGGATATTCTCTGCTCGTTTAGGAAATTGAAACCTCTTAGCAATCGATATAAAGGCAACGGCATCTGTTGGGCCTAAGGCTGCTCCAAGCGCAAAGCATGCCGCAAGTGGTAAACTAACTGGCAAAAGATGCCCTGCTACATAACCAACGACAATAGCTGTTAAAAATACCGTTGGTAAGATTAAGTAAAGAATAATAGTCCGATACTTTATAAAACTACCAATATCACTTTCTTGACCTTCTCTAAAGTTCAAAGGAGCAATAACAAAGGCAAGAAATAACTCAGGATCGATATGGACTTGTGACTTATGAAAAACTAAGCCAGAGAGAATCCCAAAGACCAACTGGATAAATGGTAATGGTAATTTAGGAAATATCCTATTGATAACATTAGATAAAATCAAAAACAGGAGAAAACTGACTATTAGAATAGTTTCTTCCATATTATTCCTCCTTCATAACATCTATCAATTCTTTCTTCAATTTCTCAATTTTATCATCGATTTTTTTAGTATCTTCTCTCTCCAATCGACAGCGACATCTTTCTTTTTCAAGTATTATTAATTTCTTCTTTTTCTTCTTTACTTTACTTAAGTGAACATTTGAAAATTCTTGATTTTTAGAAGAAAGGTATTTATCTTTTAGTCGATTCAATCGTTCTTCCAAAGAGAATTGAGACATCATAACCTCCTATTTAATAACCAAATTATTAATAATAAGTATTTTTTCTTTCATCGGCTATCTCTAGTATAACACGCATTTCTTAAATTGATAGAATTTAAGAATATCGTTGCTCATTATCTCCATATGTGGTAGACTAACAACAATTTAAATAGGAGGTTAACCAATGAAAAAATTAACAAAAGGCAGCCACATTCGTGTTCTTAGTCCCTCTTCTTCCATTGAACGTCTGGGTGGTTTTGAGGCTAACCTATTAGCCAAAGAAGTACTAGAAAAGCTGGGATTTCAAGTGTCATTCTCTAAGCACTATCTAGAAAATGATATCCTCTATTCTGCTTCGATTGCTAGCCGCGTAGAAGATTTGCATGAAGCATTTGCCGACCCTTCTGTTGATGCCATATTAGCAACCATTGGCGGATTCAATTCCAACGAGCTTTTACCATATTTAGATTATGATTTAATCTCTAAGAATCCCAAAATAATTTGTGGTTACTCAGATTCAACGGCATTCCTTAATGCTATTTTTGCCAAAGCAAAAATCCAAACTTACATGGGCCCTGCTTATTCTTCTTTCAAAATGAAGGAAGGTCAACCTTACCAAACACAAGCTTGGCTTACTGCCATGACAGAAAACCACTATGAACTTTGGCCTAGTGAAGAATGGTCTAGTGATCCCTGGTATGATCCCAGCAAACCACGCCAATTTTTCCCAACAGAATGGAAAATTTATAATCACGGAAAAGCTTCCGGTACGATTATCGGAGGTAATCTCTCTACGTTTGGCCTACTTCGAGGTACTCCTTATGCACCGAAAATTGAACGCTATGTCCTTTTGATTGAAGAGGCTGAGGAAAGTAATTTTTATGAATTTGACCGCAATCTTGCTGCAATTTTACAAGCTTATCCTCATCCACAAGCTATTCTTATGGGGCGCTTTCCTAAAGAATGCGGCATGACTCCACAAGTCTTTGAATATATCCTTTCAAAACATGCTATTTTCAAGGAAATTCCTGTTATTTATGATATGGATTTTGCGCACACCCAGCCTCTTTTGACAGTGACTATTGGAGCTGAGATAAGCGTTGACACTACTACATTATCTCTATCTATAAAAGAATAAAAAAATACTCCTGCTACTCATCTGAGTAACGGGAGTTTATCATTTAGAGTTACCAAATAATAACACGTTTTTCAACTGGACGCCACATGTTATCACCATCTTTAACATCAAACTCTTTATGGAATTCTTCAAAATTCGTTACTGTAATATTAGTTCGCCATTGTGCTGGGGCGTGAACATCTACACTAGCTAACATTTGCATATACTCATCACGTGCCTTCATACGCCAAATTGTCGCAAAGTTAATAAAGAAATCTCTCGCTGAAAAATCTGACTCACGCTGCGCAGCTTCTAAAGCACAAGCAACTCCACCTAAATCTGCAACATTTTCTGATACTGTTAGTTTACCATTGACTTTTGCGCCATAAGATTCTAGTCCATCAAACTGCTCAACTACTTTATCTGTAAGTTTTTTGAAAGCTTCAAAATCTTCATCAGTCCACCAATTATTCAAACTTCCATGTTCATCAAATGAAGCTCCATTAGTGTCAAAAGCGTGTGATATTTCATGTGCAATCACTGCACCAATTCCCCCATAATTTGCTGATGAACTTTGCTCTAAAGCATAAAATGGTGCTTGTAAAATGGCTGCTGGGAAGACAATTTGGTTTTGTTGTGGATCATAATACGCATTGACCATGTGGGCAGGCATATGCCATTCACTTCTATCAACTGGTTTATTCCATTTACTCCAACCATAGGCTATTGAAATTTTGTCTAAATTAGTAGCATTTTCGACAAGCGATAGTTTAGGATCAATGATTTTTTTAGTATAAGTCTCTGGTAGTTTCTCAGGGTATCCAATGTGTGGCGTGATAACATTAAGTTTCACAATAGCTTTTTCTCGCGTTGACTGTGCAAGCCAATCCGCCTTTTCTAAGCGTGACTTATAGACATCAATCATCGTTGCAATCTTATGCTCAACATCAGCTTTAGCTTCTGGAGAGAATTTTTCCCCTGCATACCATAAACCTAGAGCTTGATTGTAAGGTCCTGAAGCAAGGTAGTAAGCTGCTTTTTTCTTATCCATTGCTTGTGGTGTGCCTGATAAAGCTCGACTGTAAACTCCCGATTTGATACGAATATCATCAGTTAAGTAAGCATTATAGGCATTCGCAGCTGATAAAATAAGATCTGCCTTTAATAATTCCCAATTAGATTCTGAGTAATAGTCAGATGCAAATTCTGTCCAGAAACGTTCTTCAGGAACAATAATTTTATCTGGTTTTTGTCCTAATATCTTTTGGAAAATCGCATCTAATGGAAGTTCAGGTGCTAATTTTGTGAAATCTTCCCAGTTATAAGGATGGTAAAGTTTAACATATTCCGAACTCTCTTCGCGAGATAAGACATATTGTGCCAATTTTGCATCCAATGCTAAAACCTTATCCAAGATATCTTTAATTTCCTGTTCTGAAAGGCCAAACAAAGGTAGTAGGTCTTCTTGACTTTTACGCCAAAGAGCAAGGAGTTCCTTTCCTTTTTCATTATCTTCACTATAATAAGTTGTATCTGGTAAAATAATCCCAGGCGCTTCAGCCCAAAGTACATTCAATTGAGCATTCATAAAGTCAGGAGCCACACCAAATGGAAATTCATTTGGTTTACCTTCTAGTTCATATTCTGCAACTTTTGATGCAAACTCAGAGAAAGATTGTAGGCCTTTATATTCTTCAATTAATGGTAATACTGGTGATACTCCTACCTCTTCACGTTTTTGATAATCAGCTGTCATTTTATGAAAAGCAATAAAATGATTTAAAATCGTATCACTTGGTTTATTTTCATCAGCCAGCCACTTATCTGTCGTTGACAGCATTAATGCTTCAATGTCATCAGCAAGATCAGAAAAACCACCTGTCCTTGGTTTGTCATCAGGAATAACAGCTGTCTTAGCCCACTCCCCATTAACCGCTTGGTAAAAATCATCTTGATATTTTATCATTATTTTCTCCTTAATATCTCATATGTAATCTCTTACAGTCTAACAGAAAATTCAGAGTTTGACTATTAAAAATACTCTCATATTGGTGCTTTCTCTAAATATCATTTTGTTATTTTTGCTATACTATAAACCAACAAGGAGGTTGTTATGATTGACAAATATTATAATTGGGCAACGCTTGGAACCGGCGTTATTGCCAACGAATTAGCCCAAGCACTGGAAGCACGTGGACAAAAATTATATTCTGTAGCTAATAGAACTTACGACAAAGGACTTGAATTTGCTAACAAATATGGTATCCAAAAAGTTTATGATCACATAGATCAAGTATTTGAAGACCCTGAAGTGGATATCATTTATATCTCTACTCCCCACAATACTCACATCTCATTTTTACGAAAGGCTTTAGCAAATGGTAAGCACGTTCTTTGCGAAAAATCTATTACTTTAAATAGTACTGAACTTAAAGAAGCCATAGATTTAGCCGAAACTAACCATGTTGTCTTAGCTGAAGCCATGACTATTTTTCATATGCCAATTTACCGCCAATTAAAAACATTAGTTGATAGTGGAAAATTAGGACCGTTAAAAATGATTCAAATGAATTTCGGAAGTTATAAAGAATATGATATGACTAACCGTTTTTTCAGTCGTGACCTAGCAGGAGGTGCTTTGCTGGACATTGGTGTTTATGCACTTTCTTGTATTCGCTGGTTTATGTCAGAAGCACCTCACAACATTACCTCTCAAGTTACATTTGCACCAACAGGGGTTGATGAACAAGTTGGTATCCTACTAACCAATCCAGCAAATGAGATGGCGACTGTCAGCCTTAGTTTACATGCAAAACAACCTAAACGAGCAACTATCGCTTACGATAAAGGCTACATTGAACTTTTTGAATATCCGCGAGGACAAAAGGCAGTTATTACTTATACTGAGGATGGGCATCAAGATATTATCGAAGCTGGCAAAACTGAAAATGCTCTCCAATATGAGGTAGCTGATATGGAAGAAGCCGTTTCAGGAAAAACTAACCACATGTACTTAAACTATACCAAAGACGTTATGGATATCATGACACAGCTACGTCAAGAATGGGGATTTACCTACCCAGAAGAAGAAAAATGAAGAGAGCTTGACAATGATTGTCAAGCCCTTTTTAGTTAATATACATTACATTTTCTTAAAAAATAGGCGTTTAAAGAAATAAATCATACCAACTGCTAAACTCAAAATAGCATAAACATAGAAAACTGCATTTATTTGTCCTAGTAAATGATCAAAACAAGACAGAAGAATAGCCGCACTAGCTCCACCAATATTACAAAATACTAAAACTAATGTCGTTGCAGAACCAACCAACGAATATTCAACACGGTCTGCTACTAGGCTAAACACAGCAGTGACCATCAGGCTGTAAAGGAAACCTGATGCCATCGCACTAATTGTTAGTACCATTAGATTAGAAGGCAATCCAACTCCAAGCAATGTTAAAGAAAATAAGACGAGGCAGATTGGAATTAATTGTTTATGAAACATAGCTATCAACTGACCAAAACTCATACCTGCTATTATTCCCATAAGCATCATCGCACTAAGAACAAGACTAGCTTGAGCTGGCGTACCCAAACCAAATTCTACTACTAGCAGAGGTATCCTAAGATTAATCCCAGTATTTATAGTTATGACAAATCCTGCTAAAATAGCTAAGGCGACAATATAAGTCAAATCAGCTTTAGGGACTTTTTGACCTTTAGTTTTAATCTTGTCATTTGTACCTTTCACCACTTTCTTAGGCGCAAAAACAAGATATAGAACTAAGATTGGTAAAGCTAAAAAATAAATCATAAATGATTTGGACCAACCAAAAGTCAACAATAGCCCAACTAAAGCTGTCAAACCAGCATTTCCTAAAACTTCAAAAGACCCCCTTAATCCTAAGAGTTGTCTTCTTTCTTTGTCTTGATAATATTCACTAATCACACTAATGGCCCTAGCATTAATAAAACCAATACCACTCCCCAATAAAAGACGCGATACAAATACTAAAAGGTAGTTCTGACTGACAACCGGCAATCCTCCCCCTAATGCTGTTAGCAATAGCCCAAAGATAATCATATGTTTCTCAGAAAGTTTTTTACTTAACCAAGGTGTGATAAGCAAGATGAAGATAATAGCCATCGAAGGAATTGAAAACAATAATTCAACTTGGGGTGATGGTAAGCCCTTATCTCTATAATAAGATATCATTTGTGGTAGGGCTGGTGATGTCGAAAAAGTTGATAGCAAGATAAGTGATAAAGAGAGTAAACTTAGCTTCTCCATAAAGATTTTCAAGTGACAATACCTCTTTCTGATGTCTTTTTTTAGATAAATAAAGTATAATCAATATTAAACTAGAAATATATGACATATGTCCTAAAACTATCTCAAATAGGGAGTCAATACATGGATATAGAAAACTACTGCCAAGACTACTGTTTGGAGACTATCTTTCCAAAACATTATTTCAAGGATTTACAAGTAATCACCCTAACTGCTGGCCAACCCGTCTGTAAACAGGGAGAACAATTAGAATACTTGCACTACATCGTCAAGGGACGTTTTAAAATTGTACGTCGACTCTTTAACGGCAAAGAACATATTTTAGATATTAAAACAAAACCAACACTGATTGGTGATATTGAACTTTTGACTAATAGACAAATTGTATCATCTGTTATTGCCTTAGAGGATATTACAGTCATTCAATTATCACTTAAAGGACGGAAAGAGAAACTGTTAACAGACGCAACTTTCCTCCTAAAACTTAGTCAAGAGCTAGCTCAGGCTTTTCATGATCAAAACATCAAAGCGTCTACTAATTTAGGGTATACCGTCAAAGAGTTACTTGCAAGTCATATTTTAGCAATTGAAGAACAAGGTTGCTTTAACCTTGAACTAAGTAGTTTAGCTGATTCGTTTGGCGTCAGTTATCGTCATTTATTAAGAGTTATCCATGATATGGTCAAAGAAGGCCTTATCCAAAAAGAAAAACCAAAATACTTTATCAAAAATCGTTTCGCACTAGAATCATTAAATATTCAGCCATGAAGCGTAGCTTTATCATTTAATTATTTTATGCTAAACTAAATCAGAGAATACAGTTAGGAGAAAATATGTCTGCTATTGATAAATTAGTAAAAGCTGGTCATTTAATTGACATGAATGACATTATCCGCGAAGGCAATCCAACCCTTCGCAAAGTGGCTGAAGAAGTCACATTCCCACTTTCTGAGAAAGAAGAAATTCTCGGAGAAAAAATGATGCAATTTTTAAAACACTCTCAAGATCCAATTATGGCTGAGAAGCTAGGCTTACGTGGTGGTGTTGGTTTAGCCGCACCACAATTAGACATCTCAAAACGCATCATTGCCGTCCTTGTTCCAAACGTTGAGGATGCTCAAGGAAATCCACCTAAAGAAGCTTATAGCCTCCAAGAAGTAATGTACAACCCTAAAGTTGTATCACATTCTGTTCAAGATGCTGCTTTATCTGACGGGGAGGGATGCCTATCAGTAGATCGTGAAGTACCTGGCTATGTCGTCCGCCACGCGCGTGTAACTATTGAATATTTCGACAAAACTGGTGAAAAACATCGACTCAAATTAAAAGGTTACAACTCTATTGTTGTTCAACATGAAATTGACCACATTGATGGTATTATGTTTTACGACCGTATCAATGAGAAAAATCCTTTCGCTGTCAAAGAAGGCTTACTTATTTTAGAATAAGGACAAATAACCTAGAGATAATTTTCTCTAGGTTTTATTTTTTAATAGCAAATAAAATAAGAAATCTTTTTTAAAAAGTCGACTCTTTCCAAAACATCTGGCAATCTACAATCTGTTGGTTATCGACGGAGTCATCTCCTTCAATACGATTAATCAAAATCTGTGCTACTTGTTCACCTTCTTCATAAGCCGGCTGGACAATTGTTGACACTTTAGGAGATGAAAAGTCTGTCCATTCAATATTGTCAAACCCAACTAAACCAACTCGTGGCATATCAAAATTGAGATTTTTCATGGCAGTAAAAACCATTGGTAAAGCCCAACAATTTGGTGCAAATACTAATGTCTCCTCCTTATCTGGAACTACCGCTTTTAGAAAGTCTTCTATATCACTTTTTGAATGATCATCATCTTCAATCACCAAAGTGTCATAACCGAAACCATTGTCCTTTAAAGCATCCATGAATCCCGAAGCTCTCTCAATACGTGTACTAAGCAAGCTCGTATCAGCAGTAATCATAATAAACTTTTTATACCCTCGATTTAGACACTCCTGTGTCATATCATAAACAGCATCATAGTTATTAGCCTTAACCCAACTCGTCTTATGTTCATAAAGTTGACTATCAAAAAATACCATTGGTTTCTTTTTTTCTTTTAAAATACGAGAATACTTTCGAAAATTTGATGTAGGCTGAATAATGAAACCATCAACACCTAAATTTAACATATTTTCAATATAATCTTCTTCACTTTTGGCATCATAATTACTATTACCCACAATAATTTGATAGCCTTTTTGTTTGGTGATGTGCTCAATTCCTTTTACAATTTGATTTGAAAATGTGTTTGTTATATCTCCAATTAAGACACCTAGTAGTTTTGTTTTTTTAGAATTTAGACTTCTTGCTATCGTACTTGGTCTATAACCTGTTTCATCAATCACCTCTTGAATACGCTGCCTCGTCTCATCCGACATTTTTTCAAATTTTTGATTCAAGAAAAAAGAAACCGTTGTTTTGGAAGTTTTTGATAATTGAGCGATGTCATTAATGGTCATTTTTTTAGACATAACAAACCTCCTTTCTAATTTTACTGATTTTATTTTTTTATGGTTAATATAGTACTAGTATAGCATAATAATAGCCCTGTTAATTTTTTAAACGACTCATTTTGCCATTATTTTTATCATATACAATGACTTTTCCTTTGCATTTTATCCCTTGCATCAAATAGAGTTTATCCCCAAAGATAATATCATCCATATGCACTCCAATTAAATAATGAAAGTCTTGAGACCTAATATCAAATGCAATGCTATTACTTAGTTCCTTACGACTGTTCGTTTGCACTAAAGGAACACATTTCACCTGACAGTTCCGATCAACTATCAAGGTATAATCCATCACCTCATCAACAAATTTTATTTTCTTAACTAATTTATGACTTTCTGTCAATTGATTATACCGCTTAGAAATAAGGCAATCTTCTAGATTAAAGGTCGTAGGACTTACTAATTTCAAGTCATTAACAAACCCATTTTCATAAATGACCTGATCATCTAAAATATATTGATTTGTTAAAACATGCTCTCCTGGACAACTCACCTTATCAATAACTAAGGTAATGGCCTGCGGTAAAGTTAACAACCATCGCTTATGGTAATAGATATCAGAAGCTCTTTGGACATGTAGTTGTCCTTCGACTAAATGGTACCTATCCTTTGAAGTCAACTGACAATAGTCACATTTTGGATAGGAATTGTATGTCCAAGAGTCCTTGATCATTTCTAAGGGTTTCCCATCAAGGGTACATGTTGAATGACTAGTCGAACGTTTAAAATCATACCTTAGTTGTTCTTCTTTGTAAGTATATCTTCCTGCATCAATGAAAATAGGTTTCTTTTTATCATAGAGGCAAACACTATTATTATCACTATGAGTATGAGCGCTACCAAATGGACCGTTCTTAAAAAATATATAACGCCTATCATCACGTAAACACACATGACCAGAATCTGGAAAAAGATAAGCAGACTCTCCTATTGTCGCACGCGGTATTTCTTCAAAAAGATAAATTGATGGCTTCCCAAACAAAAGTAAAGTTTCTAAATTAACATTATCAAAAGAAAATGATTTTGTTTTAGAAGATTTCAACACAAGTGTTGCCAAAGTTAGAATATCACGAGTATCAGTCACATCACTGTCCCCTATAGCTAGTTGACAATAATCCGGACCAGTCATAGCAATTAGATAGGTAACCATTTTTTCAATAGTTTCTTCTAATGGTAGATAATATTTAGGCGCAAGGATAACTAGTTCCATTAAGGACTTCAAGACTTCTGCATGATACATAATTGATTGTTCATACTGGCTCCCATCATCTAAAATTTGAAGCTTGATTTGAAGTAATAATTCTTCTTCAGCAAAACTCTGAATTTCAGGTAGATTTAATTCATCTTCATAATAGTATAGACACGCCAATATTGCTGTTGTTTGTAAAATTCCCCAGTTACTTAGACTATCTTTTTCACGATAATAGTCCCTCATATAAGTTATCTGCTCCCGTAAACTAGTTAATAGTTTAATTTTTTTAGTTTCTGTTATTAATCCAAAATAATCTAAAAAAATCAAAACTTTGAGCCATGACATGCAACGTATCCCAGTATCAATAGTACGACTTACCGCCCCTTCTGGCTTTAGTGTAAATTGACAATCAATCCAATGGTACATAAAATATTTCATTTGTCTAAGATAAGACTTATCGCCTTCAACAATGTAGACCACCAGGAATTTAAAAAGATAAGTTTGACGATTTAGCATATACAACCATTCTGGATCATCTGTTACTGGATTATCCCACTCCAAAGGATCAAGACAATATGCTTTAGAACAAGGTTCCATATCCCAATTATCATTAAATACAAAAGTGTTCCTCATCATCAAATTAACAGAGGTTTTCATTTCTTGATAGGCATTAGATTGGTATGTTTTAATATACTTTTGACAAAATTCCCTATCAAAATCCTTGAATTTATTATATAAGCGATCTTTCATTTTTTTACAAAACGTCCTCGTCCGATATAAAAAGGACTATGTCATTGATATGTCATAATCCTTATTTATCAAAATTTTATTAAGCTAAAATACCTAACCAGCTACCAAGGATACCAATAATAACTGTAAGGATAACTAACTTATAAGTTGTCCATTTTTTATTTTTAATAAGGTAAAACATAAGGAAAGTGTAGAGTGCTGGAAGTAGAGCTGGTGCAATTTTATCAAGCATACCTTGGACAGTAACAATCTTTTGCGTTGTACTAGTTACTTTTTCTGGAGCAAAAGTGTAAGGGATTGTGAGCTTAACTTGTGTTGCAGCTAAACTTGAGATGACCGTTACACCAACGATATTAGCTGCCCGTGAGATAACTGACATTTGTTCACTCAATTTATCAATAAAACTGGTCCCAAGACGATAACCATACATGCCAGTAACTAATTTAATTCCCGTTAAAATAGTATTCATAGCCACAAAGAAAAGAATCGGTCCCATCACCAAACCATCTGTCGCTAAAGAGGCTGCAATCGTTGAGAACAAGGGTGCTAAGCAAAATTGTGATAAAGAATCACCGATACCTGCAAGAGGACCCATAAGCGCCATCTTAATACCGCGAATTTCTTCTTCTGGCCGCTCATTATCAAGCATTGCTAAATGTAAACTAGTTACAAAAGGTAAGAAATGAGGGTTTGTATTGTAAAACTCCACATTTTCTTCTAGAGCTCCCGCTAAAGCTTTTTTGTCATCTCCATAATATTTTTTGAGAGCTGGATATATGACATTAGCATAACCAAGACCTTGATAGTTACTGTAATTAAAGCCATTTTGTAAATAAAAGGCACGTAAAGCTGTTTTAGTGTAATCACTTTTTGCTAATTTTTTAGATCCAGTCATCTTGGTTGTCTCCTTCTGTCTTAGTTTCTTTAGTAGGTGCAGCTGGTTTTCTGAAAATATCAAGCAAAGCAAATATTGTTGCAATTATAGCTACCCCGATAGTTGGAACCCCAAGCACACTGTTAGTAGCCACTGATGTTAAAACTCCGTCTCCATTTGCTGTTGGAGTTAGAACTGGCAAACCAAAATAAACAGCTAGAACATATCCAAGTAGGATATAAGGAATGAGTTCTTTTTTAGCCATTACAGAGAGAATCATCGCAAAACCAATTGCAGGAAGCATTTTCCCAGCTAAGGTTAGACCATTAAGCAAAACAGGGGGAATGAGAGCAAATAAATCTGTCAAAGTTTGCGTTGAAAGAGCACCCAGTACTCCTAAACCAAATCCCAATCCAGCGAATGCCCAAATTGTACCATTTGCTGCAATTTTAAATCCTCGGAAATTACCTGCTTGCAAAGCTTTTTTAGCTGTTTCAGGCGCACCTGCAAAAGCAGTATAAGTTGCTGTTTGAAGAAATTGAATACCAACTGCAATTGGGGTTGATAATGCAAGAGCAGCTTCCGGTGTGATTTTTCCTTTAGTTCCAGCTGTTGTAATAGCCATCAAAGTTCCAAAAATCCCAGGACCGATTGGGTTTGGAGGAACTGTCCCTCCCGCTCCCACACCAAATCCCATGTAAGCCAGTTCAGATATTGCTCCAACTGCCAAAGCTGTTTGAATATCTCCTAAAATAACACCAACGCCTAGAGAGAGAACGATACAACGATTTGTATAGAGGCCAAGTAACATGCCGCTAAAACAGAAAGCCGTCCACAGTCCAATTAAGACAGCCTGAAGAATACTAATATCCATATTTTTCTCCTTTATATGATAGTAAGTTTGTCCAACTAAATATAATCTAAAATATTAACTTCCACAGCACCATCGTTACCTGTTGGAGTTGTTTTAGTATTAAATGCAATGTGATATTCTTGGTTTAATTTTCTAATTATCTCTTTATCCTTCATCCCTAAGAAGATAGAGCGACTTACCTGCTCTTTACCTTCTCCATTATGAATATTTCCAATATTAATCTCTTTAATTGGGACGCCTCCTGCTACAAGTCTATAGACATCTTTCAAATCTTTAACAATTATAAAAATCGTCTGTGCTGGGTTGGCCTTGTGAATAATATCAATAACTTTTTGAATATCAAAAAATCGCAATGCAATTGATTCTGGCACCACCGTCTTCATTAACGTTTGTTGAAGATGATCTTTGGAGACATCATCATTTGCCACAATAACAGTATTACAACTTAAAAATTTCACCCAAAGTTGTCCTTGTCCATGAATAAGACGCTCATCAACACGTGTCATTACAATATTTGGTCCTGCTGCCATTTCTGACCTCCTTGTTTTCTATTATTTATTGTTTATTTTGTTAGTAAAATACTCTTACCAATAAAGTTCCCAGTCTTTATAGAATCTTATTAAGGCTTCTAAGTAATAATAATCTCCCCAAATATTACCTTCATCTACTCCTTTACCTGAATGCCACGAATACACACCGTGCAATAGAAGAGGACGTCCTGCTATAAATTCACTATTACTATACTGTTCAATCAGACTACGAAGCATTGTATGCATAGCATATTTGTATGTCTCTTTATCAGGATCTACTTCTGGTAAATGTTTAAGCATCTCATGAATCCCACACACAGCTGTTGCTGTTGCGGATGTATCTCTAGGCTGACCCGAGCCATCCGTAAAAATAAGGTCCCAATAGGATACCTTGTCTTCAGGTAAACGATTTAGAAAATAGTTTGTCATACCTTTAAAAAGGATAATCTGCTGATAATCTTTCATTTTCCGGTAACTAAGCGGAATACCGTAGATGCCCCATGCTTGCCCTCTTGCCCAAGATGACTCATCACTATAGCCCTGTCGTGTGACACCTTTTAACGGTTCTCCAGTTTCTGGGTCGAAATAAAAAGTATGAAAAGCAGAAGAATCATCACGCACCACATTGTTAGCTGAAGCGTAGAAGTGATTCACCGCAACTTGTCTATACTTTTCATCACCTGTCTGTTCATAAGCAAAAAATAAGAGTTGGATATTAAGTAAGCAATCGATAATTAAGCGATAGTGTTCCTTATACCCGAGTTCTCCCCAAGCCTGAATAAATCCACCTTTTTCTTGATAGCGCTCCATCAATTTATCTGCAGCTTTTATAGTGGCTTCTAAAGCTTTAGCATCACCATTGATACGATATTCTGCTGTACAAGATGGTGTGTAAAGAAATCCTAAGTCGTGGTGATCTAATGCTATACGATTATTAATACGATTTAGAAATGACAATACATTTTTATGGGCTATGTTTTTTAACTTTTTATCCCGATTATACTCATAAGCTAACCACAAGCACCCTGTCCAAAAACCATTTGTCCATTCTGTGTTATCCATAACTTTATAAATATTATTGAATGTTGCAGGCGTTGGATACTCTTCACCAAAGTAATCAATATTAATATAAAGTTGCTTCAAGGCTTTTTCAATGGCTTCCTCAACTTCAATCTTAGTTAATAATCTACTGTCTAAAAAACGCTTTGGATTTTCAATTGACTCAACCTTG
>NZ_GL636070.1:331990-367157 GCF_000186445.1 Streptococcus agalactiae ATCC 13813 | reverse complement strand
CTAAAAAATCCTAAAAATAGACAATTTTAAATTTTTCTGTTCTGATAGACAAAAAGATAAATATTTTAAAAAAAGTATTGACTTTATATAGTACATGTATTATAATTAATATATAGAAAGGAGGAAGATATGAGGATATCAGAAATTGCTGATTTGCTTACTTCAATCGGAACTCTACTGATTGGTATAGCAAGCATAATCACAGCAATAAAAAAAGAACCTAAAAAGAAAAACCGGCCACGGAGATTCAAATAAGGTTCTAGTAGTAGTTTGGGGCTCAAGCCCCTTGCCACTACTGATAGTATATCATATCTAAGACAAATATGAAATATTTGATTATTTTCGCAATTTGTTTAGTTGTATTTTACTTTATTAACAAGGATGATTGAAATGGATAAAGAATTAACACCTCAAGAAAAAGCAAATAAAAAGTGGGCAGAAAACAATAGAGAACATAGAACCTATCTATCAAAACGATCTACTGCTCGTAGTTTTATTAACAAAAATGCTACAAAAGAAGACTTATTAGAATTAAAACAATTAATTGAAAGCAAACTCTAGACACACAAAAAAACCGCCCTCAATAGAGAGCGGTTAATATTTATTTCAGTTTTTCTTTGACAGCATCTACTGCCTCTTCAACAGCATCTTTAGCATCATCTGCTAGTTCTTTACCTTTAGCAATTGTTTTTTCGACAAATCCTTTTGCTTCTAACTCTTTATCACCGGTTAGCTTCCCTGCACCTTCTTTAAGACTGCCTGACGCTTGTTCAACTTTTGCTTTTAGTTTTTCTTGTGACATAATGTGCCTCCTTATTATTTTTATTAATCATAACATCTATATCTTTCTTTAGCAAATAAAAAAGCAAGAACCGCTAGTGTCAGGCGATTCTTGCTAGTGTGATTATCTCATGGTTATGCGAGTATGTCAATAGAGGTAATCAGCACAAAAGGTATGTTCTAAATCCAAGTTATTGATTTTATAGCAGTATGCCGAATTCGCTTGTAGGGGTTGTTTCGGCTCTCATGCAACGTAGCTGGCCTAAAGACCCCTGTCTCATCTCTTTTTAATCCTACAACAACTAATTTCTTCTTGTTGTCTTTATAAAAAACAACACTCAATTTCATTGTATTTTTAGTTAAATCCTTATCTAAAATACAGACGTTAACTCTAAACTGATAGAATATTTCATATAAAAAATTATAATTATCGACTCTAGGAAGAACTTCTCTAAAATTTGGATGTTTTGAATAATTCGATAAGAGGAAAACATCTGCTTTCACAGCTTCAACCCAATTTGTTGCGCGATACTTTGTTTTCAACTTATGAATACCTAGAAGATGATACAAATCTCTTATATCAAATAAAATCATAAATTCGGGTAAATGCTTAAAATTAGTCTCAACTTTACACCTTTTCCCACAAAAATTTAGCTCATAATCATTAACTATTTCTTTGAGATCCACTATCAAAAAACTTTCTACAAAATAAAAAAAGCACGGACCGGAAATATCCTCCGGTCAGGGCTGACGATTAGAGGTGCAAAACTCTAACTCTCTATTGTGCTTCTTAGGCTTATCGCAAGAGAACAGTTCTTAAGCTCTGCCAAGCCGTATGATGTGCTTTCAGTCATACGCCCGTATCACTACGGGTTCAACGAACAACGAAGACGTTGGGTTAGAAAGGATGATAAATGAACGAAATTTATCTTCTATAACCACCCTCATTATGACATGTCTTGAACTTTTTGTCAATAAATGCGAAATTTTTTGCAATAAAAAACAGCCCCCGCAAAGCGAGGGCATTTGTCTTATCTAAAGGAGCTTTACCTCCTGTTTTATACTTGTGTGGCATTAGCTAAATACTTATCTTCGACCCATTGGTCAGACTGAGAAGCATTAATGCGTGACCATCCATTCACTTTTTCGTAGACTCTTACGCGAGTTCCTGCTTTGATAAATTCTTTATCAGCGCTACTTGCGTTTGGCTTAGACTCTACATAATAGTCTGTGCTAAGGGTTGCTTCGTAGTAAGGTACATTTGAGTTGTCTAATTTAGTGTTAGTATCTAGCTTTTGATTAAAAGTAAGCTGGCTTTGTGGTGCTTGTGGTTTGTCAATCTTAGGTATATCCACTTTGCTACTATCATCTGCTAATAATACAATATTTTTATCTAAACCACCTGCTATTCCTACGCTTGTAAACTGCCACCAGCGCACGCCGTCCATAGATGGAAAATAGTCCCACAGTGGTTCAGAGCGAACCTCATAATCGGGATAGCCTGCAATCCAAATACTATTAGGGTATTTAGCAATAATCTGCTGATAATCAACATTATTAAGCGTAAATGGCTTATAGCTATAATAAACAGGTTTGTAACCAGCACTAGTGATTTTATCCATAAATGCAATAACTGCGTTTGTGTTGGCTTGCTTGTCTGCGCTTGCGGAATCTTCATAGTCAATGACTAAATAAGATACCTTCTTACTTGGTAAATTGGACAGAAATAAATCTGCTTCTCGTTGCGCTAAGCTGCTATCTCCTCCAAATCGTCCAAAGTGATAATAACCAATCGGGTCACTAGTATTAGCTTGTTGCTGATGCCTGTCAGACAGCCAAGCGAGTGACTCAGATACTTTGATAATCGTTTTAGTAGTGCCAGCTTGCCGACAAGTAGCAGTTAAGTCTGCTTGTTGATAAGCTGATACATCAATAAAGTAATCGCCTTTATTTAGTCCTATATTACCTGTAACAGTAACTGCATTTTTAAAAACTTTTGGTCTAAACGCAGTAGGATAAGTCGCTGAATATGGTATTTTTACTAAATTATATGCTCCGTTTGCTCCACCCTGGTTTTGACCTAAAAACCATCCGTATCCACTACCTGCATCACTATCAAAAATAGCCACATGGCTATACGGTGTAACACCTGCAACTACCATAAAAATTGCGACATCGCCTGCTTGCATAACTTCCACTTCATCAAAATAGTTTAAGATACCATTTTCGTGACGTTGCTCCCATATATCCCTTGCGTATCCTGTATTTGTACAGTTTGCGTATGGCACACCTAAAAATCTACAGTAATCTGCATAACCGTCCCAACATTGCGCACCAAATGAGCCATCAATATCATAAGCGTTACCATTTGAACGACTTTTATATTCTTGGTATGTAGCCATTTATCCCTCCTCTTTAAAAATCAAATAAAATGGATAAGCAAAAAAAGCAATCACAGATAACGGCACATACAGTATTGCAATTGCTAGTATTAATGCTAATCGTGTGATTGCTTTCATTTTTATCCTCCTATTTTTTGGGCTCGTGGTAATTCAATGCTTGTTCGCTATCTGATAGCCCTTTTGTTGTTGGGTCTGTAACAACTCCAAGCAATACCAAAAGCGTTACAGCTGTGTTGGCAATATCCACAATGTTTGATGGTAATTTAATACCTAATTGCTGCGCTAGCAAAAATATAGCTCCTAAAATAGCCATCAAAGTTACTTTGTTTTGTAGTCGTAATTTTAAATTAATCATGTTTATTTCTCCTGTTAAATAATGTTTTTATCTGCTCTTTGTTGACGATGATGTCGTCTTCCGTCTTTCCGAGTCGTTGCTCGTGTATATCCAAAATTTTATGGATATTTTCTCGGTCACGCTGTGAGTCTTTTAGCTCGTAAGCCAGCTCTTTTATCGTGTCTTTGAGGGCGCTCATTGTATCCTCGTTCTTTTGCATAGCAGTTTTAAATGGATTGACAACAAACGCCCACAAGCCAATTACCGATAAAATAGCCCCACTCGCAGCACCAATTTGTAATATGTCAATGTTCATCTATTGCCTCATTTTTCTTCCGTCCCAACCGTTGATACTTCGATTAGTTTACGTACTCGCTCACGACAAAAAGCTGGAACGTCATCAATAGTAATCCACCCAAGTTCAATCTGCATTGCAAAGTAATTAATCATCATTGTTTTTTCTCCTTTTTTGTTTTTAAATATGTGTACTGCTATTTTCGCTAGCGTTGTTAAGCGTTGTATCATTCAATTTCCCTCCGTCAGCCATTGTCTTAATCAAATCGTTAACAGTTGCTGACATCAGTTTAATCATATTTTCCGCTTTATCTGATTGCGCCTTTGACTTAGCAATTGCGTCATTAATTTTTTCAAATTGTTCTGCTTCTGCTTTGTCTTTGTAAAGTTGCTCAAAGATAAGCTTTTCACACGTTTTTAAAGTTTCAGCAAACTTCTTGTCGTTTTCTTCCGCTGGTAGCGTCACTTCAAAATTTGCTTTGATTGTGCTAGATTCGAATTTTAAAATAGCTTTAACTTCTTTAATACTATTATCTTCTAACATTACAGGATATTTGTTTAAAATTTCCAATAGTTTTCCTCCTTTTAAATTATCCAATTAATTTGTCCTTTAACATTAACCGCCCATTTTGACGGATTAAACCACAGAATACGACCATCTGCGCTCACTTGTACATTTAAAACATTCAGTTGTACAGTCCAAGCAGTAACCGCAAACATCATGTCACTAGGTATCAAATTCGTAGGCATAGAGCCAACCGTCAACTTATCTATGCCGTTCGTCGCAAAGTCGTACTTAACGGTGACTGTACTGCCTGTCTGTCTATAACTAAAACCATTTCCGATTGACCGCCAGCCTGAGTCTATCGTTTTAGGTAAGCTATCTTTTTTAACATACTCACTCCAACCGCTCCAAACACCGTTTTCCAGCAACCGCGTAAATATAGTTTTATTTGTGCGGTCGTAAAATTGTTGATAAGCATAGTTGGCTGTCTCATGTCTTACAACTGTTACATAGCCTTGTCCAGATCCAGAAGGTCTGTTAGATCCGTAAGAAACACAATAAAAACCTGTATCTTGTAGAGTATTTAAATCTGTTGCATCATGCCTAAAAGAGCCACCATTATTTAAAGCTAGCTGTTTTTGCTGTATAGGTTTACCATCAGAATAAATATTTCCTGCGACATTTAAAGAACCTGTGCCATCAATTTTTGGTAATGTTCCAATTCCGACGCTGTTTTTATGCCACGACAGCGGAAAAGACTCCGTTGATACGGTTCGTTTAACGGGTGTACCGCCTCCGCTTGCGCTAAAAACATCACTAAGCAAACCATAGACATCAAATGATTTGTCAGCTCCATACGAGCCACTAAGTGTAGCGGTTGAGTTAATCAACTCTGAGACAGAGGTATAAGTACCGCTTGCGTTTGATGTGTCTATTGTAAAGCTCGTTGTATTAAGTGGTGCTGTTTTAAAAGTCAGCGTCATTTTATTTTTTTGTACGCCATCGACAATAAGCGGGGAGATTTTAGCATTACGAGTAACTACCAGCTGGTCATTTTTAGCCCCTGCACGTGTGACAGTAAAGCTAAACGCTGGCGGGGAGTATGGTATAACGTTGATTTCTGTTGTCACAGGGTCTGACACCCTGCCCCTACTATCTGTAACTGTAGCTTTAATAGTCGCTTTGCCACTAAAGTTAAATATCCCGAGCGGACCACCATTTTGCTGCGTGGATTGGTTTTTGCCAACCACCTCCGCATAATAACTAGCTATCGTCGACCCGTACGTTCCTGCAGCACCATTAAAAGTGACAATTGGATTGGACACAATTTGCACAAAATTATTAGCACCTACTAATGCAGATACTTTTTGATTTGTATCCGATAAAACAAGACTAGAAATTTTAGGTTTAACACTATCAGGTAAAGTCAGATAAAAAATAGCGGTCGACGTCCCAATGACAGAACCGTTAGATTTTGTATCAACATATATTGTTCCCGGGCTGCTAGTTGCATTTGGAATCGTACTAGCCCAGTCTAAACTTGTTTTAAAAGTTGTTGAGCCTGATATATCGCTAGCAACTACCCCTGTTATACCGTTGACATTATATCTGACATCGTGTGTAAAACCACTTGAGCTTTGATTGATATTAACATTTAGCGTATCTCCAAAATAGCCGCTAGATACAGATACAGTACTTGCACGAGATAGCTTAGTTAATTTAAATTGTTGGTCTGGTATCGTCAACGTTCCGGGTGCGTATCCGCCTGGACCTAATAACTTAGCAGCAACAACGACTGTTTTGTTTCCATCTGCGTCGTGTGGGACTCTGATAGTTTTATCAATCAACAATTGATTGCCATTAAAACCAATCGAGGAAGGTGCGTTAAAGTCATATTTAGAGCCAACCCAGGCATAACCACCAAAACTATACTGAGCATAACTGTTAGTACCAGAAGTCAAATAGAGCCTGAATCTTACTTGACTACTATTATCTGCGATTGACGTTGAGACCTCGTCAACGATATAAGTTAAGCGATAACTCCTATCAGAGTTACTATAATAAGTTGTCATTTAACCTCCTTCCTATCCAACGTAGCGAACAACATTTATGTCCGGATTTAACTCGTATTGCTCGATGCGGTAACGTCCAATTTGTAGTTTGGTCGTAAAGATACCGCTATCGATAACAAGCACACTCTGAGCTATATATGCTACTTCTTTACCACTTGAGTAAAAACTGATGCGATCGTTATCAACTCTAACGCTTGACGTTCCATCTTTTTGTCCGATTACAAGACCGTCCTCTGACTGACTCATAAATTTATTAACAAAATCAGTGCGTATCTGCATCTCCCCAATTGTTTGTTGTACTGCTATCATGCGATTAGAAGCGTCTATCAGTTTTTGTTCTGATAGTTTTTGTCCTTCTTCTCGTGCCTTGATTTCGTCTTGCAGTGCCTTGACCCAGCCATTGACCGTGTCTAACGTTGCTTTAGATTGCAATTCAGCTTCCGCAATACGAGCACGTTCGGCAAGTTTGTTTAACTGCTCGACAGTAAAATCACCGTCAGCTTTCGAATCAAGATTACTTGCTTTATCAGCTTCCGATTCTTGCCAGTCTCCTGTCTTGTTACCTCTAACGAGCATAAATCCACCAGTACTGAAACTACCTTGTTCGCTAGCGATCATTGCGAAGCGTGGTCTAATCTTACCTGTTTTCGTAGGTGTAAAGGTGATTTCAAAGCGTCTGACATTTGAGTCAACGTTTTTTATAATCGTCTCTCGTGGGGTATCGCTAGTAATAAAATCATCGGTTTCATCGTACAAGTAAAAATACAGATTTCCTGCTTCCTCACGTTTGACATAAGCACTAAAAGTGTATGTCACACCTTGCTCGACAATAATGTCTTTTGCGTGTGATACCTTTTGTCCGCTTATCCATTTTTTAAATGTAAATGGATAATTAGAGATGTTTTCGTCTTCTAGCGTTGCGGATGTAAACCAGTCTGTGCCACTAAATGACTTAGTGCCATCGATTAGATTGTTTGTCCCGACAACAACTGTTCCGACCATGTCAGTCCACTTATAATCAAGATAGTTTGTTGATTGTTCTATACCAGTATAAGTTCCAATAAACCTTCTATTTTTAGACTCAGTTATACTAAAATCAACTTTTCCATCTTCTGAATTAGCCCACGCTGTCCATGATGACTTACCATCATCGCCTTTTTCTCCATCAGTCCCATCCTCAGTATCTGTAAAGGATATTTGCGTACTTGCTACAAGTTCCTCGTTAACGTAAGCTTCGACTGTTATGTTTAAAACATGGTTAAAGTCACTTGCTTTAACTGTCAGCGACGGACCTATCTCAATCAGCGAGTCACCATTTTTGTAAAAATAAACAGCTTCATAGTCTTTCCCATTTTTTTGCAAACTAGGAGTTAAGACAGATTCACCAGTACCATTTTTAAAAGCAACTCCATTTGAAGTCGCTAGTTGTATCTCGTATGGAATAGATTCGTCATAAAGACGCAACATATCACTAATTAAATCAGAAGCTAACTGACTTTCTTTTTCGACAAAATTGCTGAATTTAGTTTTGTTAGAGCTGGGATTTGTTATGGAAATTTCTTGCTCAATAACCCTCGCTGTGAGAATTAGCGGCGGTTCGTATCCGTCGTCCTGTATTCGCACAACATCACCAAGTTCTAAATCAACATATCCATCAACTTCATAAGTGACAGCTGGATAAGCGTGTGCTTTTAAGTCTTTTAGACCTGTTGACATCAAGACTTCTTGACTATCAGTCTCGACTTCCATGTCTTTTCGTATCCAGTTGTCTCGTGTCTCGTTACCTGTTAAAACAGATGGATAACGGTCTCTTGATAAAGGTGCGTACAAAAATCCATTTTTGAGATAGTACTCTACTTTACCGTTTTCGTCTTTCCACTCTTTGTAGATTGAGTTGTCAATGTAGATGATTTGTTCTTCTTCGTATGATTCTGTCTGTGCTTCTTGCACGACTTCCTCATATGATATTTGTGTACCGCCACTGACTTGCTGTGTTGTTGCCCCGTTAACAGACATTCCTTGCGCTATTTCACGTGGATAACATACTGTTTGTAATCCTCTAGCAAAAGCGTTAATCTCATACGAGTTTTCCATGACATACATGCGTCCAGCGTAATTCTGCTCTAAGACAGTGACTCTTGTTTTAGACACACTCTTGATAATACCTGTATGCCCCCAGCCTGTGGTATAAAAAGGAGCGCCTCGATTTGCTCGTACATTATAAATACCACCAGCTTTTAAGTTTCTAGCGTTAGGTGATTTATCTACCTTCCACCCATATGCACCCCAATTATAATCAGTGCCGATTAAGGCAGCAGCCATACCACCGCCAATCCGACCACGGATACCACCGATAGAACTATCAATCCAAGCTCCATCTAACTTTTTGGCGTACCAACCTGACAAAGCGTAACATTGCCCCGAGCCGATTCTACGACCTTTAAGTCTAGTAGCTTCATTTAGTGCTTGTATTGTCTTAGTAGCTCTTTTCGCAGTTGTTACTGACGTTATTGGCTTTACAGGAGTTTGCCACAACTTATCAATAGTATCTAGGATATTCCCAGTTACTTTATTGATCCCATTGCGGATATTAGTCATCAAGTTTGTGTAGCTTTGATAACCTGCTGCTGCGTAGTCATATTTAGCGCCACCAGCTCTAAAAAGTCCTTTTGTGTAGTCCGCTAGGTTCTTTTTGCCGACAACATTATAAATCCCTTGCTTAGCTAAAGGATAAGTGTAATCTTTTAAAAAGTCATCTACACTTGCGTAGTGCATGTATGTTCCACCCTCGTTAGCAGGACGAGCCATACCAGTAGTGACTTTTACTCCGCTAGGACGTGTCTGTGCTCCACCTGTCATTCCTGACCAGTTGTTATCACGCCTACCGACAGTTGAGTCACCCCAAAAGCTCTCTAGGTACAGTTGACATATGATTCCGCTTGGCAAAATATTATATTGCACTGCGTAGTTAATAATAGCTTGTACGTTAGCTTTTTTGATTGTATGACCATAATATTTAAGGTCTCCGCCTAAGTACGTGCGATTTGAACCAACCGTTTTAGTGACTTTACGAGTTACAGGATTAGAAATAACGCGCTCGCCTTTGACTGTCTTTTTGCCGTACGGGCGTATGGCATTATAAATCTGGCGCTTGTCAACTGTTTTCCTTATCCCAGAAATATTTTTTTGATAGCGTAATATCACATCGGTCTTATCACGACCTACACCATAAGACACCCCTTCTTCGTATTCCTTGTACACATTTACAATAAACGCTTTAAATGTGTGATTGTTGTGTAATTGAGTTTCAAATTCGATTTCTGCGTCAAAATTATTAGCAATCGACAAAAGACGAGCTAACTTAGTATCTTGACCAGTCCATTCCAAGGTAAGTTTTTTGTCCTTGACTTCGTTTGTGCCAATCGTCAAAGCACCCCAGTTTAAAATATCAAATTGCACAAGGTACTCTTCAAACGACATCGCTTTAGTCGCTTTATATGCGTTGCAATACTCGTTGAGTAACTCTAAGTTAAGATTTTCGCAAAGGCAACGTATTTTTGTCTCTGTTTCATCGACTTGCATGATGTTAAATAATTGTACTTTGCCTTTGTGCACAAAAGAGACAAATGCTTGATCGTTTAGTGCATGATATTTGTGATTAAGTGGATTGTCACCGAGCAGCGTTTTTTTATAAACTGAAAACTCAAAGACTGACGAACCAGTTGTGAGCTGTCTAGTCCACAAATCATCATAATAATTAAGTGCTCCTTGTTTATCATTGTCTAAAAGCAAAACTGGATGTAACTTTGCGTCGTGTATTACTAGAGTTATTACAACCACCTCTCTTCCATAAGAATTTCAACATTTGGTGCAGACTGAGAAAATTTAGACAACTGGATAACCAATTCTGATTCTCCTGGCGGTACAGATATTGGTTGAGAGCCTAAAACCATGTCTTGTAAGGAATTAAGCTCTTTGGTTTTGACTGTATCATTTTCAAAGTTAATGATAACCTCATCCCCTGGTTGATATTTATTGACGATATTGTTGTAATGAGACACTCCCATTTTTTCAAAATTGACTTTTTCAAACAGGTTGTAGTTGATATATTTAGAGCTATCACTACATGTCCCCATTGCAAGATGTATCTTGCGGGATTTTTTTCCTTTAAGGGACGGAACAGTTACATGATGATGCGCACCGTTAAAGTAAATACGAAACTTATCTTCTTCTCTAAAAATCTCAACCGCTCTACTTCTATTCATTGAAAAAGGATTGTGATAATTTCTATCTGCCTGAAATTCAAACTGCTTGTAAAATCTCCAGCCCACACCGTCATCATCAAGCGCAAAAAAGTTATACTCTGTTTCAAAGCCGTTTTTACGTTTGTAAGTTTCTATGCCATATAAAAATTCATCGTTTTCACCTGTCACACAAAGCTTTAAAAATCCTTTTTGATCCTGCGCGGTAGCAATAAAAATCTGTTTCCACCACAGATGCTCGTTGAGAGTGTATTCTCCGTTTGAGTCAGGATTGATAATAAACGTTCGAGTCCCAACATGTTCTGTGTATCCCGGTGTGGTGCCTCTATTTCCAATAACAACATATTCACCGCCTTTACCAGAGCCTAAGATGTTATCAATGCGCATCCGCTTAAGTTCTGTGTCGTATGTTGGTGGCATATAGTTGAGTTTTGCAACATTTGGCGCACCTTCTAAAGCTTGTGCAATAGCTTTTGAGTAATCAAAAAGGGATTCGTTGCGATGAACGATAGTCCCATCTTCTTCTTCGGGTGATCCAAGTGCAAAAGCACCTGTTTCGTTTGCGATGCCGATATAGCCATTTTCGGAGTTGTGTTTTATTTTGATTATTGGATAAGCGTTAGTATTCCCATCATTTTGCAAACTAAAAATAAGCTTGTTGCCTTCTTGCGTATAATCCAAAAACTTTTTATAAGTGATAGAGTGTGCAACACCGTCTGGAATTAAAAAAGTGATAGTCCCTATTGAACGCTTGATAACATCTTCAACCATCGGTATGTCATCTACAACTATTGCCATGTAATATTTATCTGGTTCGTCAGAAAAAGACAATTTTCTAGGTGTGGTTCTGTTGAAAACCTTCGCTAAATTATGTTTTACCTCGTTTCTATTTCTGGTCCAAATAGAAAAATCAACACTTATTTTTTTAGCTCCAACGTGTACAGATTGAACGTGCTCGCCAATTTTTAAAGCGCTACTTGAAACAACATTACGTGTATTTCCGACGTCTCTTTTGATGTCGTGTATCTCTATGACATTAGATAGATCTATACCATCAAAATTCATTGTAACTTTCCCTATGACAGTTCACCTCGCATTCGTTTAAGCATGATACTTTCAGACTCGTTGTGTTCTTTAATCATCCTGCCGACCTTTCTCATATCTAAATAGACATCGCCATTTTTTGTCTCATGATTTTTTGTTCTAAGCGTTAGTAAAATTTCATTCAAAATTCTTGCAATATTAGAGTCGTCGTATGATGTCGTTTCTGATACTCCCCTCTTAGGGATTGTAATGCTTTTGACAAACGTCGAATCTTTAGGAATTCCAACGCCGTTAGCATATTTAGGTATTCCTAAATTTTTCATATAGTCCCTGGTCATACTAGCTTTCATGACTTTCGAACCTTTCGGCAGTGGTAATACTACATCACGGCCATCTGGGATGAATGATTGTCCATTCGGTAAAGTTACTAGTTCTTTATATAAAGACCCTTTTTGGTCATTGACCATTGCAAAACCGCCTGGGTGATAATCAGTACCATTTGCGAACTTAAAGGCATTAGCTGCAGCAGAAGCGATTCCTATAGTGACCGTTCTCGGTATGCTAGCTAATAGTTGTTCTATGACTCCTCCTGCGTCATTCCTAGCTCTAATTGAGATAGGTTGACGTTGTTTAGCGCTATCAATTGCTCGTTGCGCAGAATTGACATCAGGTTTTGTATCATTTTTAGCTTTAATGCTTGTTGGTTTCTTTTGAACAATGCTGTTGACTGCTTTTTTTGCTTTCTCAACATCAGAACTAGTCATATCTTTTGCTAGTAGCTTCTGTTTTTTTGGAGACAACGAATTCCAATTTTCGAGCGCTTTGGTCGCAACTCCTTTTTTGTCAAGAAAATCTTTATTATCACCTAAGATGCGCTTAACGTCTTCTGGCAAACTATTCCATATTTTTAAGTGCTCCTCACTTTCTACTATAGCTTGAATGCCTTGATGCCCATCAACGATTAGTTTTTTATCTTCTGGTTTGAGAGCATCCCATTTGCCAGTTTCGACTAGGACTTCCGCCATGGTTATCCGAGCGTTAGTCTCTAAGTTTGCATTCTTTGCAATAAACTTAAGTCTGTCCCAGCCACCTTCCGCTTCAAGAGCTTTAGCTACTTCCTCTTTAGCATTTGTTTTCAACTTACCCGTTTTAGGGTTCCAGACAAGGCTATTCCATTGCGAATTAGCCACCTTTTGATCTTCTGTTGATTTTTTAGTAGTTCTAGCCCACATAGTATTAACTTCTTGAGCTTTAGATGCTGCTTTGGTTGTCTTCTTCATCAACTCTTCATAAGATAACCCAAGCTCCTTCATTTGCTTTTTGACATCGTTAACCATCGCTTGTTGCAACTGCGGGTCTAAATATTTCGCAGTCCCTTTAAGCAGTTTCTTTTGAATTTCAGCATAACGTTTGCCATAAGCTTCCATTTTCAAGTAATGGTCAGCTTCGAGTTGTTGCTGTTTCTTGTGGATTTCTTCCCTCGCTTTAACAGCAGCTTCATCATCACCTTTGATAGAGTCATAAGCTTTTTTAAGACCACTTTTTAACTTTTGATATGATTTATTTTCAGCTTTTATCCATTTTTCAGTAACTTCAAGAGCCTTAGTTAACTGCTGACTATTTAACGCTTCTAGCTCACCATTCATCGCCTTGGTAATTGCCTTCTTCTCTTTAGCAGAGTAGTTCAATTTTGATAGCTGCACATTGATAAGCTCATTTTGATTTGCTAAAACAACAGCATTCTCTTCTTCAGTTAATCTTCTATGTTCGTTGCTAGCGTTTTGATAGATATTAATGACTTCATCAGACATCTGCTTGACATTATCAATTGTTTGCCTGCTTGATTTTTTCAACTGTTCTATCGTTTCTTGACTGAAACCAAGTTGCTCTGCTAATTTAACGTTTTTACTTAAGTCTTTATTTTCTAGTTTTTCGATTTCGGTAACTAGTCCTTGAAATGCTGTCTTAACAGCATTGACTTGGTCAGCTCCACCTCTGAATCCTGCCATCGACTGATTCGTCTTATCAACTTTATCTTTAAAAGCCTGTAGTTCATTGGCTTGTACCTGATTAACTTTAGTTCCCCACTCTTGTGTACGCTGGTGAGCTTCATATATCTTATTAGCTAATATACCTATTCCGATAACCGCAGCACCGCCGATGATGACCCCCCAAGTCACTGGATTTCCTAAAAGCCCTACACTAGCTGCCGCTGTTGCAGAATTAGCACCTAGACCGCCTACAGCAGTAGCTAATCCTTCTGCTGCTTTTGCGCCTTTCGTTGCACCAGACAACTTTCCTATCCAACCTACTAATCTACCTACGTTAGAAGTTGTTTTACCGATAGCAGTCATTAATGGAGAAAATGCAGTTGCACCTAAAATTGCATATGTGATAAGTTTTTTCATTTCTGGGCTAGCGTTAGAATATGCTTTTGCGAGATCCCTAACAACTTTAAACATTGGTTCCAATGCATCAAGGGCATTTGAAGCAGCATCCATTAATGGTCCACCCATTGTGACAGCTACATCATTTAGTTTGTTTTTTAGGAGTTGTAGTTTGCTTTGGAAAGTTGCGTATCGTTTAGAAGCCTCATCAGTCAACGCTTTGTTTTCACTAAATCCTTTATTTGCGGACTTAAATGCATCGCCAAGTAAATCACCAGCACCAGCCAAACGTTGTAATGTGTCAATTTCTCGTACTGATTCAATACCAATATCTTGCAAGTGAGCAGTTACGTCTTTGCCCTCTTCTTTAAAGCGTTTTAACCCTTTAACAAAATCAATAATGGCTTCTTGTGGATTTTTCTTCCAAGATGCAGCAAATTCATCAGCAGATTTACCAGCGATTTTTGCAAACTTCCACAAATCTTCGCCACCAGACAACACTTGTGTATTAATTTTTTGCATGACACGACTAAACGCCGAACCACCTGCTTCCGCTTCGATACCAACAGAACTCATAGCTGTTGCCAAGCCAAGAATTTGAGGGTCTGTCAACCCTACAACCTTACCTGTACCAGCTAAGCGAAGACCCATTTCAACGATTTCTTTTTCAGTTGTCGCAAAGTTGTTACCCAACTCAACAATTGAGCTACCTAGATTGCTGTACTTAGATGGATCTAATTGTGTGATATTAGCAAACCTAGCTAATGCAGTTGCAGCTTCTTCTGATGACAAGTTAGTAGATTTTCCCATATCAATCATGACACGAGTGAAATTTAAAACATCCTTTGTTTTGATACCTAGCTGACCAGCAGCTTCCGCAACATGAGAAATCTCCGTCGTTGATGCAGGTATCTGTTTAGACATGTTTCTAATTCCTTTTGACAACATATCATAAGAGTAAATAACTTTTCCGTTCGAATCTCTTACTTCATCAACAGTCTTTTTTACACCAGCAAACGCAGATTCAAAATCACTTGCAGCCTTGACGCTATATAATGCTCCAGCTCCAAATCCAGCGCTTACCCATTTAGTAGCTTCACCTAGTTTTTGCATTTTTTGACCAAAAGATTCAATCTGTTTGCCACTGCGCTGTAAAAAACCAGTAAAACCGGATTGAGCAGAAACTTCTTCAAAAGCTTTTTTTACAGCTCCTAATTGTCCCTCTAATGCTGCTAATTTTGCATTCTCTCTCTCAATATTAACGGCTGCGGCTTCCCATTTAGCTGTCCCTGGATCTAATTTGTCAAAATCAGATTTCAAACTCGTTAACACTTTTTTTTGCGCTTCAATTGCCTGTGTTACTGACTTATATTTTGCTTGTAGTGCATTGGCTTTAGCTGCGTTATTGTTTAATGCGTTTCCGGTGTTTTTTAAGGCGGCATCTAAAGCTCTCGTCTCTGCTTTGAAATAATTAACAGCTCTTTTTGCGCTTTGCAACTTAGGGTCAAACTTAGAAGTATCTAATCCAAGTTCGATAAACATACTCCCTAGTGGTGTACCTTTTGCCATTTTTCCTCCTTTCAACAAAAATAAAAAGGCGGAGTTTATCCGCCATTTAGAGTCCCAACAAAGTCTTCTAACGACATCACTTCCTCAGATTTGACTTCTGCAGGCTTTAAAACTTCCAGCATATCAATCCAGTTTGTCTCCATGACATCTTTTATAGATACTCCGTAGTCAGATTTGATTACGTTTCTGATAAACTCGTAAAACTTTTCTAATGCCTCGCCGGGTGTTAAGTTGTCTCCTTTGGGTCTTCTGGCTCCCCTCCGATTAACTTAACATATAGATTTGCCAGAGCATTGTTTAATTCATACATGTTGTATTTGTCATATAACATATCGACGGTTAAGCCTTCAAACAAACTAGCCATAAAAGTTAGTTGTTTGTCTAGTTTCACATGTTCTGGATCATCTCCTTTTGCAAGTTCATCTTGCATAATCAAGTAATTTCGATAGTCTCTCACAGTAAGAGATTTACATTCTTTCACCACGAGCTCGCCGTTATCATTTTTAATTTTAATTTCTAAGTCTGACATCTACACTCCTTTACACTCCTGGAATAGCTCCTACGCCTGGTTCGCCAGGATTCAAAAGCTTAACCAAAGCCATTGCATTTTTGCCCTTAGCTTCTGCTTCTTCATCCATCGCCCAACCGACATATTGACCTTTCGCTTCCCCTACTTCACCAGGTTGTGCTGTGAACACTAATTTTTGAGAGTCTAAACCATCATGTTTTTCTTCCTTGGTTTTTAATTCGAAATCTTCCATCGAGAAAGTCCCTTTAAAGAAACCGAGATATACATTCCCCTCTGTCCCTGGAGCTTCTAAAAGAACAGACACTTCAGGCGCTTCTGTATCTTCTCCGATAAATGTAACTCCTTCTGTTTTTTTACCTTTTTTATAACCAAGTATGGTTTGTAAATGTTCAAATGGGATATCAATTGCTTCTGTCTCCATTTTTACATCGCCAACACCTCTGCGCGAGGTGTGATAAGCAATATCTGAACCATATGTTTTGACAGGGGCTGCTGATAATCCACTAATTTTAGCTGTTTTAGTTGCACCTTTACCAGCCGCACCCTCGATGACAATCTTTTTTTTCGGATCACTTAAAACTTGAATTGTCATTCGTTTAAATCCTACTACTTGCATTAAATTCTCCTTTATCAATACTCTTCATATAAACTGCTAAATCCTTTGTAAGTTCTAGCATCTAGATATCTGTTTGTATCCTCGTCATAACGTTCTAAGCCGTTATCACTTTGAAAAAAATCTATAACCATCAGCTTTTTCTCAATCCTATTTTGCAAATCTTTACATTCGAGCCTTGATACACTCTCTACATCGATTTGATACATAAATTTCTTAGCTAATGGTTTATCTGAACCGAAGTTTGTTTGTCTAGGTGGTGCAAGAGGTACAATAACAATGCTTGTTTGGTCAGAAGGTAGACTTTCTGGTCGCTTAAAAGTTTTTGTTTTAACTGATCTCAAAACTTCGTCTTGTTTAAAAAGCTCACCAATTTCTGTTAGCATGTCTTTAACCATCAAAACCTCCCTTCAACTTGTCTTTTATGCCTTTCGGATATATCGTTTCTAAAACATCCGAATAACGTCGAATTACCCCGACACCACGCCGTTTCTCCTTCCATCCATATTCCAACTCTTGTAAGTGGACTATGTTCCATCGTGGAGCTTGGAATCCAAGTTTCACTTTTGGTATTCCCTCCTCACGTTTAATCCTAGATACAACGGCACTTTTAACCGTCGCTCCGCTTCTTCGGTAAACCGATATAGCAGCTTCGAAACTAGGTTCTAGTTCTTCACCGATTTCTTTTAGCGCTTTATTAACTACTCTGTTAACTTTCGCAGAGCCTAACTTTTTTTCCATATTCGCTAAAAGTTCATCAATGCCTTTTAATTCAGCTCCCACTCTTTATCCTCCGAGAACTACAACAATAAAGTCTCTATCAACAAAATCAGGCCTTATATCTAATATCCCTATTTTTTTATTTGGCAACCTGCTATCAATAATTTCTACAAGATGATCATTCTGAGGGATATAACCCGACAGAGGGTCTCTAAACTTAATAGTGTATTGTGCTTTAACGCCTTTCTCAGTTACTTTCTCAATATCTTTTATGCTTGGATTATAGACTTCGGCGAGTGTTGTGAATAGTTTCTTTAATTTCATATCTCTTCCATCTAATTCATCGTCTGTTGTTGATGAATAAAAGATGACAGGAGTTCTCAAATCACCATTATTTGTTTTTTTTCTAGACATCGTCAGAAACTTCTTCGATAAAACCAGGTAATTTGTCGTCAATCTCTTTAAAGCGGTTTTTGTTGACAACAAAGACATCCCCAATTTCTCGAATTACCTCTTCTTTATAATCTTCAAATCGTTGAATCGTTCTTACTTTCATATTCTCTTTCCATTTCTTCAATAGCCAAACGAGCGATTTCGTTTTTAAAAGAGTCATAAAACAACTCGAGACAGTCGTTAAAGACATATCTCGAGCGCTCCATTATTAACTCTTTACCGCTTTCATAATCCATCAAATCAAACCCTAACAACCCTTTGAGGGCGCTCTCTGAACTTTTCAAAATTAGTGATAGATTGTCATCATCCAAATCATGAAACACTCTCATTCGTTCTTTAAATGGTTTTAAAAGCTTGTGTTCATCCATCTATTACACTCCTGGAATAGCTCCTACGCCTGGTTCGCCAGAAATTACAATTGGGTCTGCAACACTAAGCGTCCAAACTGCTGCTGAAGTCTCGTCCTTAGCACGGCCATATGCAAATTGTTTAGCTGTAAATAAGTCTAAATCTTCAAGAGCGTATGTCTCTGTATACTTGTGTAACTCAATTCCGCCTGCAACATATGCATCATATCGTCCCTTAACAAAAGTTGTAACTTCCTTAGCCTTTTGATGTACTGACTCAATTAAGGTAACGTTGTAAGGTAGAGCAGTAACGAACGTTCCGTTAGCATTAAGTGATGTATATTGTTTTTTAACATCCCATGCATCTGCTGGATTAACCACGATAACAATGTTTCCATCAACTTCAACAGCTGTCTTTCCATCTTCTTTTACAGAGTGGTATTTGTGTACCATCGTCAATTCTTTTACTGTTGTAGATTGGTCTTTAAATGTTAAAACTCCTGTCGGTTTTTTTGCATCATACGTCGCTTTTTCGCCAACAACTTTACCTTTTAGAGTACGAGATAACCCGATTGGTTTACCATTGCCATCTCCATTTAAAAAAGCTTCTTCTAATGCAACTGCGAACGCTTCATCAATTTGTGTCATAATGAAACGAAGTAACCAGCCTGGTCCGAACTTAACGGCGTCTTTAGGAATAACTACGTAAGCTGTGAGCTTGTGTTGGATAGCCTTAGTTGAGCTAAATGAAGCTTGAAGTTGCCCTTTGATTTCCCCGTACAAGTCACCCCACTCGGCCTTACCTTTAGAATCAGAATCAATGAACTTCATGCGAAGGCCCATATTTTTAAGACCAATAGCTCCAATAAGCGGATGTTTTGTTGTTAAATCTTCAAAAATACGATCAACTGTTTCTTCTGGGATTAACTCAGTTAGCCCAGCTGGCGCTGTTTTTACGATCTCATTAAAAAATTTACGTTCACGAGCTGTCATTTTTGCGTCGTCTGGAGTCAATGCGATTGCAGATTCTACTTCTGCTTGCGCAACTTTTTTAGATTCTTCAAACATTGCTTCTAGCATGTTGTTGTAGAGAGCGCTCTGTTCCTCTTGTGGCGCTTGGTTAGATACTGCATCTACAAATTTTTGTCGAATTTCGTTGAATTCATTCGATAATTTCATTGTCATATTTTAAATTTCTCCTTTTAATTAAAAACAAAAAGCCCCAAAACCTGTTGGTGCTTCTTTTCTGTCTTTAGTTCCTTTTTGCTCGGTGTTTTCCATTTTGGAAATAACCATATCTACGATTTCATCAATATTAACTTCTGGTTTTTTTGTGTTAATCGCATTAGCTAATTTTGAAATGACATCACTAGGAATGATATTTTCAATCCCAGCCACCAATTGCGGCGCTTGTTTGATTTCTTCAGCAAACATTTCCTTGTCTGCAAAGCCTTTTTCAATAGCTTGCTGTGCATTAAACCAAGTTTCTGTGCTCATCAAATCTAGCAATTCATTCATTTCTAAGTCAGTCTTATTGACATAAGCATTAGCAATAGATATATTGTAGTTTTCTAAAACTCCTGCCTCATGCAGCATTTGTTTATGATCTCCACTAACTGTAGTAGATACATTGTGAATCATCAATTGTGCTGTAGGACTAATCTCAACAACATCACCAGCCATTGCGATTACTGAAGCCGCCGAAGCAGCAATACCAACAATCTTAACCGTTACGTTTCCTTGATATGATTTCAATGCGGTATAAATTTCGCTCCCTGCATATACGTCGCCACCACCAGAGTTAATAAGTACTTCAATATCACTATTATCTTGTGGCAAGATAACATCTTTTGGTGCAGTTGCTGGCATATCTAACCAGTCGTAAAACCAACGGTCGCTATCTGAAACAATAGGTCCTTTAATCTGTATTTGTGTCATCTGTATTATCACCTCCTTTCCCATCTTCAACATAGTTTTTAGTTAAGATAATAGCATCCCCACCATCTATCGGTGCAAAGTCGAGTTTTTCACGTACTTCATTGCGGGTAAACGTGCCACTTGAAACTAACTTATCAATATTAACTGCAATGTCAAAAATATCATGTTGTGACAGTCCTACAATCTTTAGTCTCTTACCTTTTTGATAGTCACTTTTACTGATGATTTTCGCATTTAACTCATCTTGTATCTTTTTGCTAAGCGGACTCATGCAATAAAGCACTAAAGCTTTTTGAGAACTATCTAAAGTAGCCATGTCTCCATGCAGTACAGTTGGTGGAATACCTAAAATATCAGCGATTTCATCGTCGAATTGTCGTCTTATCTTTTGTAAATCATCGACAGATAAATTTGTTGTACCTGTGGTGTTCGTCAACTCTTCATATGTGATATGATCATTAGCTGGAACTATAGCGACAGACCTCTCAGAAAAGGCTTTAAACAACTTATCAGCATAATTCTTCATCAAAGACATCTGGTTATCTGTAAATTGAGAAGAGCCTTTTGCATGCATCATCCCTCTTATCTGGTTGTTTCTTAAAACAGTTTCTACCATGCGCTGATGTAATTTTTCGTACTCTAAAAACAAACCGTCAATATAACTTGATAGCCTGTTATTGTTGTATTGCAAGAAGATAACTTCGCTCATTTTAAACGTTCGCTTGAATATAAAGTCTTTAACAGTCACACTATCAAATGTATCTTCATATACAGCGTATTCTTTGCGACTGTAGTCATCAGCGACAAGTAACTGATCGTCATCTGTTTTGATAACTAACACTTCATTTTGAGTAACTAACCTATAAATAAATTTTTGCCAAAAATATGATGCTGACTCATTGTTATTTGGTCGTACATTGAGCAAATAATTCCAAGATGGACTCTCGATATTAACTAATCGCATTTCAGAATCAGCAAATATCCTAGCTAGAAATTCTGCGGACTTATCAATAGCTAGATTTTTTAAGTAAAGATTTTGATAATCATTGAAGATGTCATCTAAATCATACCCATTTTCAGGTATAGTTCCTGTTTTAAAAATACTGCCAAAAAAATCAAGTATTTTCATTGATTACCTCCTTTCTTTAGATTCCATGATAACCCTCTCGGTTGGGAAACTTAATAAGATTTTATTTTCTAAAAATCCCAATCTGCAATTGATTCCAAAAAATCTCCTGCATTTCCTTCTTGTATACTCTCTTTTTTATATAGCGCTGCTATAAACGCATGAAAACCATCTGTTTTTCTTCTTACGGGTTCTTTCTTCAAAAATCTCTTGTTTCCAGAACCATCTTCTTTTACGTAAGTATTGTCCGTATACCATAACATCATGTGGTCACCATCTAAGAAAATAAAACGCTCATTAGCAAAACCATCTTCAATGATAGGTGCAACTTTGCTTTGAATCGCTCCTGGATTTCGTAAAAACTCATATTCAAAGCCAGCTTCCTCTAGTAGTGGTTTAAGCAAATCCATCCTAAACCCATCTGCACAAACTATTTCAATATTATAATCCTTCCTCCATTCAATTAACTTATCGACAAGCAAGCGAGGATCAATACTGTCTCCGTCAACAAGAGTTAGCAATCCTTTGTCTTGCCACTCTTCGATGGGAGCTTTAAGTTTAAACGCTTTGAAAAACTCTCGTCTAACAAATGAATGTTGCTTCCAAATTAGCTCATCATTATCCTTAAATAACAAACCTACAGAAGCAAAGTCTCTTATAGATGCATAATCAAACCCAGCTACGCAAGAGCGCCCTCTGAGGCTAATCTGGGGCTCCCTGAGACATGCTAATAGTTTCTCACGGCTAGTGACGTCTTTTTCTAAATCAGCTTCCGGCAAATTCATTCGCTTTGTCATAAACTCTTGCCTACCACTAGGTTCAAGTTCCAAATCATCATAATCACTTTTAGTAACTGTTAGTAGCCTTTTTGCGTATGGTGTGTCTTCGTCGAGCATTGGATTAGCCTTTGACCAATTACGCATATCGTCAACTTCGCTAGCGTTATCAAGCTTGCAGATAAAAGGAAACATTCTGAAATCTTCAACCTCTCCTCGTAGTATCTGCATAGCTTTCTCAATCGTTTTATCGTAAAAACCCTCACGTACATAACCATTTGTGCCATTAAAGAAGGTTCTTACATGTGCTATTTTACCCAAACCAGATTTTTGGACTTTTACGATTTTATCATCTTCAAATTGGTGGATTTCATCGAATTCTAAACAACCATCACGAGCAGAGTCCATCGTTTTGGGGTTGTTTGTGCGAAAAGAAAAGACAGAATTGTTTTTCCGTCCCACAATTGCCATTTTAGTCAAATAGTAGTGGTTTTCTAGCCCTTTTGATTGGATAGTCTCATAAACTTCTTCAAAAGATACCTTCCCTTGTCTTTCCGAGTTAGCTGTAATGGTTACATCATAGTTTTTGATAGGGTACAACGGACTTGTAAAAAATGCATCTCTAGTGGACATAAAACCATTTTTACCACCTCCACGAGCCAATGTTAAAAGGTATTCATTAAATTGTGGCTCGCCATCATCTTTTCGAAACAAAAAAATAAAAGGAGTTATAAATTTTTGATATCCAGCTAATGGGAAAAAATTCTTTTCAGCGAATCTCACATACTTATCTATCAAGCTGTCATCAAAATACAGGTCATCTCTGACAAGTATTTTTTCTCTGATAACATTAACGAGCATTTTACGCTCTTTATTGTAAACAATTTCATCATTGTCTATCTTACGAGCATACTCTTCAAACAGTGGATGTGTAATCACAACAAATCACCACCGTTCGTAAAATCATCTTTATTGACTGTTTTTCCTTCTGGCAGCATATCGATCAATTGTTTTATAACTCTGTGATACGTTGCATCTCGTGAGTTATATAATTTTGCTACAGGACGCTCTCTTTCATAAGGTGTCTGAGTTTCTGATTGAGAAAACAGTTCATAATCGCCGTTCTCTGAGATATCAATCCACATGTCGTTAAGTAGTATCCGGAGACGTGCAGCTTGAGTGAACAATCCTTCTGCGATTTTCTTTTTATCTTCAGGAATGTCTTTAAATAGCTGTTTCAAGCGATATTTTTCACTATAAACTAATTTGTTACGACGTTTTAATTCATCCAAAAATTCACATCTCCTTTCTAGGTTTTCTCTGGGGTGGGGGGTCGTGCGATAAAAAAAGCAAATATTTGGACAGTTGACCCTTCCCACCGGTTTCATCATTTGGATTTTACCTCGTTTTATTTTGATGGGGGGTACTTATCCAAACCATTCATCAGAACGGTAATTTGTTTCTTTATCGACCTTCTTCTTTTTATAATTAAAGCGCTTGTGTCGTCTATTGTGACAGTCCTTGCAAAGCGTTCTAAGGTTAGCTAAGTCCGTTGCAAGTTCGGGATAAAATTCAAGTTCTTTGATGTGGTCTACTTCTAAGTTATCTGTCGTCACTTTTCCGTTTTGTCTACACCATTGGCACTCATTGTTGTCTCTTGCTATAGCTTCAAGCCTTAGCTTTTTCCATGTTGTTGAATTGTAGAATAGATGTCTACTGGCTTTGGAAGTTGTGTCTATTTTCATGGTTCAAACAACGGATATTGACTTTGTTTCATGTTATATCCTCCTAAAAATAAGTATTTTATGCGTATTTTACTTGACAAACATTGCTTTTATGTGTATAATATAAGTATAGAAAGTGAGGTAAGCAATATGCCAATGACCCCTAAGCAAATGATTAAATTGCTTAAAAAGAACGGGTTTTACGAAATTAGCCAGAACGGTAGTCATAAAAAACTTCGTGATGACTTAGGACACCAAACAATCGTTCCAATGCACAATAAAGACCTTGGTAAGGGTCTTGAAGATGCCATCTTAAAACAAGCGGGTTTGAAATAATCCGCTTAACAAGATGACTTGCTTATCTCACAATAATCAAAGGAGAATCATTATGTTAGTTTATCCAGCTATATTTACACAAGACTCAGATTATATCATGGTTACATTTCCAGATGTCCCTGAAGCAATCACTCAAGGTGAAGACTTTCAAGAAGCTTACGAAATGGCTGTTGAAGTCTTAGGTTTTGCCCTTGAGGATTATACTGACTATCCAAAGGCAAGCTCCGTTTCTGATTTAAAAGAACAGTATCCTGATTCTGATATTGCTTTAATTGGCATTGATATGATCGCCTACATGAAAAAATATCGCTCTAGGAAGGTACGCAAAAACGTGACTATTCCTGAGTGGTTGAACAACGCAGCCGAAGATAAAAACCTCAACTTTTCTCAAGTCCTTACTGAAGCACTTGAATTAAAATTACAAGCATAAGAGCCACCGTTGTGGTTCTTTTTGCATAATAAAAAGCCACCACAATGTGATGACTACTTAACCATAAACAACTTCTCGTATCTTTTTCCTGCGTTACCGCTTTGAAATGTTGATCTGGCAGTTTTAAATTCATACGCAACTTCAAAACGTGGGTCTGAAATCTCATAACTCGAAATCAAAACAGTGTTACGTTTTGACATTTGATAAGCCCAATCGTAAAAAGATTGGCTATCGAACGTATCACCTTTGTAATTTTGATACGTATTTTCGTAGGGTGGGTCAAGATAAAAAATAGCACACTCGATATCTGAGAAAGCTTTGTAACTTAGATTCGTTACTTCTAACTGTTGTAGCTGTTGTAACTGCTCTAACTGTTGTAACTGTTGTAGCTGTTGTAACTGCTCTAACTGTTGTAACCGTTGTGGCTGTTGTAAAACTTTGTTTTTATCCAGTTTTCCTTCGTCGTATGGTCTTTTAGCATTTTTATATGTATCTGTTTGTCTATAACCACTAAACAAATCATGCTTATTGATAATCTTAATCGCTAGATTATACTTCATATCAGACCATTCTGTGCCGTATAAATATCCTCTTGAGTTGTTCCCGAAGCTATTTACAAGCAACTTAATATTATCATCAACTGTCTTGTCCGCTTTATTTTTGATTTTATAAAATTCTTCACGATTGACAATTAGCGTTTTGATCCACTCTCTGTCTTGACTGATAACTTCTTGAAGCATATCTGTTATTTCTTTATCCAAGTCATTGTAGTGAACTTCTAAACCATTTAGCATACATTCCGCAGTAATTGCACCGCCTCCCCCGAAAACGTCGTATATTGGTTTATCTATGCCGAAATTTTGTTTGATAATTTCAACAATCTTCTTACTGATTTTCTTTTTACTACCTGGGTAAGGAAGCCCAATCGGTTTTCCTTTTCGTATTTTCTTTTCATCTAATTTAAGCATTCTTCCTCCATAATAAAAAGCCACCACTAAGTGATGACTCTTTGTAAACCCAGCAAATGAGCTAAGCTAAGGTCTAACCTTATTTCATAGGAACAGTCGGAATCGAACCGACACATATAATCAGACCGTCGACAATCCAATTATCAAGGCGCTACCTCTACCGTTTTCCAATCACGGTTCATGTTCCTAAAGGTGTCTTATGGGATTCGAACCCGCACGTCCCACATACATAAAATAGCAAGTTTGATAGTAGTTAAAGTTGACGACTAAATAAATAGCCTATTGGTAAATGATTATCTCTTCTTGCTATTTTGATAATACTATATTAACACATATTTTTATGTATAAACTATTGTATTACTGTATAAAAACTAGTCAAAAACTCCTTGCTCTACAATCAAAGAACCCTCCCTATAAAGCTCTGCAAAAGCTAATAATGCAGCATCTAGCGTGTCATAATAAAAACTCTCTGACATACATAATTCTGTATAAATAACCTTATCTGCGCTCTTGTAAGGAGATAAGTATTTTTCATACAAAATCCTGCGCTTTTCTGGATCCAGTATCATACTAACTGATTGCTCAATTGCTTCTAATTCTTGTTCAGCTGACACACGGTTGAGTGTTAAGCGTTCAACTGGCTTACTAGGAGTTCCATGTGATTGTCTAGGCTCAAAGGAATAAGTGGCTGTCACTTTTTGAGTATCTACATCATTAGCGATCCTACGCCAGCGTGGATACTCTCTTAGTTTTCGCTTAGCGTTTGATTTAGTCTTTTGTATATTAATTTCTGGAAAAAACGTCATGAAAGCTCCTCGTATGATATAATAGTTGTACGAATATATACCGAATGGCGCTTTCACGAGCGCTTTTTTATTGTTCTCCTTTCCTTTTTCTGCTGACTGTTTTTTTGTGTTGTTAAATTGTCGAGTATTAAATTTTTAGTTTTGCGTCAGCACTTTATTTGCAGCTTTGCGCTTGTATAATCATCTGTGAGCGATAACAGACTTTAGATTTTTACGAAAAAAATGTCGGAGGATATTTCCCTTTCTAAAAATTTCGCTCTATAACTACGTAACGATTATTCCACGCTACGCAGCTGAATACTTACAGAAAGCTTCCAGGGTAAGTTTAACGAGTATTCCAGCTCGTAGACCCACAGAGCCATTGCAGGCTCTTAGGCGCTTGCGTGGGACTTTAATTTGCTTCTGTGTTTAATAGTTTAAAATGCCAAGTTTCATATTCACCATGATAAACGAAGCCTACATAGCCTTCATCAACGATTTTATCGCATACAACATATGCTAAATCAGTATTTTTTAAATAATCTTTTTCACCATATTTAACAATAGCAATATCATGTTTTTCACCATTTCTAAAATAATAGCCAGAGGACAAATTATATTTGTCATTGTTAAAGTCATTTGCATATTTTTTTGATATAAAAATTGTTTTTTCTTTCATTCCGTCACCTCAAGATATTACATAAACAAAGTCACTATCCAAAGCAATAACAATACGACTAGCGGAGAAATAAACACTCTTGCAATCACTGTAGCAAAATCTTCATCTGTATTTTTTTTAGAAGCAAAAGGACTAATTAACACATTGATTACTACAGCTTGCGGTAAATTGATAGATGGTACGCCATCAATTGTTGATAAAATGTTATTCCAACCGTATTTAATAACAAATCCAGATAATACTAAGCCGAACGGCAATAGAACTAAAGCTATAATAAAGTTCTTTTTAGCATCATTTTTATTTTTATCATAATTCATAATTTTTATTTAACTCTCTTTCATTCATTCCGTCACCTCTTCTCTAAACTGCCATGCCCAGTCGAAGTCTTTGCGGATTTCTTGTTCTGTGAGAACACGAATATTGCTATACCCTTCTAATTCATTTTCATAAACAGAAATAAGTTTCAATTCATTAATTACTTTTACTAAAATTAATTTTAAATCACTATTCGGATTAGGTATCTCAACTGTATAAAGCTTCTCTTTTTCAATTGTGATATTTGGATAAGCTAGCCAAGCTTCATAAAACTCACGTTCATTGTGAGTTAGCCACTCTCTAACTTCATCAGATTGTCGACTCATGTGTTGATGTAAATAATCTACATCATCATCAAAGCTTTTAATCACATCAAATATCATTTGTGGCACTTCTGGTTGAGGTTGATCGAGTTGGTCGAGTAATACTTTTACAATATGTGTTTTCACTACTGGAATGTCGCCGACACCACCTTTACCAATAGACTGTTTGTCTATCAATTTCTTCGCTTCTTCAATATTCATTTGCTACCTCGCTTAACTTCTTCAACAATTTCAATTGCTACACCTATTGCAGCCATATAACCAGCGTAGCTTTCTTGTCCGTAGTTATCCAGATCATTGTCAAATTCTTTATTAAGTCTTTTTAAAATTTCGTCAATCATACCCTATCCCCCATTTCCCGTTAGTTCTGCAATCCGCTTTGTCTGTCTCTGATTTTGCTCGCTAGCACGTTTAAGCTGCTTTTGTGTCCTGCTTAATTGTGACTGTAAGTCTGCTATTTGTGGCTTGTAGTGTAATTCAGAACAGTCGCAACCAATCCGAAGACCAATTAAGATTGCCACAAATATAGTTAGCCATGTGTTTAACGATTCATGTTCATTCATTCTTCCACGCTTTCTAGTAATTCTGGATTTTCGTAGATGTTTCCGATAACTTCAACTATTGAATTTTCTATAATTTCTCCGATAGGAACATCATATGTATACTCATCAACAACTACGTCATACATAAACAATCCGTCTTTAAAATACACTTTATTAACAGTTTCATTATTTAGAAGAAAATCAATATGTCTAACAACATCACCCTCAAAAATCTCAGTTTCCTCTTTGTCTTTAAGCCCTGTTGATTGCATGAGTATATAGTTGTCAAGATTATCCTCTACAAAATGGAATGTCTCTAAGCGACCAGAGCGAAACTCATCATCTGCTAAGCTGCATCTGTATATTTTGCGTTCACTTGATTTAAAGCCATCAATGCTATACATTTTTTTAGTTTTTTGTTAAATGCCCTAAAATTCGGTATCATCAGAATTCCTCCTGTTCAATCAATCGTCTAATGACTTCTATACAAACTTCTGCGTTATCTTCGTCATAATTATCATCGTATTCATTGATAGCAAGTCTAATGTCTCTTACTAAATTTTTATTAATCAACATCGGTTATCCCCCATGCTCTAAATTTCAGTATCGTTCCTCTTCCTCCATCCAGACAGACAACATCATGCAATAATTCGCCATGTCGTTTAAGGTGTCTATTAGGCTCTCTGAGACGTTTTGTTTATTCTGGGTAAGATTATATAGCCTGTTGTATTTATCGCTTATACGGACGATACCAGCCACATATCCGAAGTCGTTTAGAGACTTCTCGAAAGAATTTCCGTAATCTGCGTTTTTGGCTAAAAACATTTGATAATTTTCGTTGTATGCAGCTTGCATACTCTCTGCGTTTATTTTATCTGCCATACTATACCTCCTCAGAAAGTCATTGCTGCGTACATCAATCGCTTAACTTTCTTGTAATGGTCTAACTTTGTATCTCTGTGCTTTTTGTTTAACTTTATAAAAATATCAGTTTCGTGACTATTTGGATTGTGATACTCACGATAAGATTTGAGATACATCTGTACATAAGTGTCTTCGTCAAAATAATCTTTAAATGCTTCGATAACGTACGGTCTTGGCAATGTTTTTCGACGTCTGTTATTTGTAACGCTACATCTTATTCGCTCAGCTTTTTTGCAATCTACATCTAGCTTTTTAATTTGCCTTACAATCCCATCGTCAAAAATTTTGTAAAATTTATTTATTAATTCATCTGTCAATCTCTTCAATCCTCACTTTTATTCTTGGATTCTGACTGTATTTCTTCTTTGCTCTTAAATCGCATACGATATTGTCATCCGACCAAACGATGCCTGATTTCTGTATTCTGTCGTAACCTGCATCGGAAATACTATCAAAAATAGCTTTAACTAAGTTATCAATATCAGGCTTCTTAGCGTGCCATATAAGCTCACGCACGAAGTTCTGATATATTTGTATTGTTTTATCTTTAGAACGCTGTGTAGGCTCTTTTGATAGCGTTTTGGGAGCTTTCATGTAAAAGGTTACCTCTACCTTTATGCAACCATCGAAAAACGGTCCATCATAATTTTTTTCTATCCAGCCAGAAACCTCTTTTCGCCATTTCTTCATCTTTGGGTCTTCATACGTTCCCCACTTGCTAAATTTTGGTCTAGTTTGAGGTTTTGGTTCGATTGGTATTTCAAATTCTGTTTTAAAAGTCATATTCCTCTTCAATCCCTACCAACAATGCAATTCGTTTTGAGCTAGCTAACGCTTGATATGATTTAGTCATGTATTGCTCTATTGTTTGCTTTTTAATTCCGAGTCTTTCCATCAGCTCTTCTTTTGTGCCAACGTCGACAAACTTGTCGTCATCATATATTGCATATATCCTTTGTTTCTTAATCATTTTTCAAAAATCCACACTCGCCCTATTAAATGTGTGTGAGCTGTGGCAAGGACGAGTGTAGCAATTCTCTATATTATCGATTTTATCGATAAGTAGGCTATTTTCCTTTCTTGCCCGGAAAACATTATTACTGCAAAGGCCGAGCTTCACTCTGCAATAAGTTGTTAAAAAATCATTACTCTTTGTGTTAATTGATTAGCTCTGCAATATTCACATTTCCCGCAAGGTTTTGGGGGTTCTATCCCTTTTTTGACTGCATCTAAATGTTTGATGTTTTGTGCTAGGTTATCTAACTCATTTTGCATAGCATCTAAATTTTCGATTGCTATTGCTCTAGTATCTGGAGGTGTTTCTTTAGTCACTGCGTAAATGATTGGCTTAAATGGCTTCTTGTATTTAGCTTCTAGCATGATTTTATAAGCAGCCATCTGTAAGATGTAACCGTAAGCCTCAAACCAGTAAACGCGCTCTTGGCCATTCCAAACCTTGTCGTCAACAGGGCCTTTTGTGGTTTTGATGTCCACAAAGTAGCCACAATCAACATTTAGACAGTCAATTTTACCTTTGAATTCCACGCCACCAAGTAAACCTGTGATGGCCACCTCTTTTTTGCCTTGATAATATTTCATGAATTGATAATCATTTTTAAGTGCTTCAATCATCTGTTCTGCGACTAAATAGTCTTTTTTGAGCTGACCTTTGGTTGTTCCTCTGGTCGAAATCATTTCAGAGCCGTTTTGGCCTTTGAATTCTTCATGAGCTTTTTTACTCTCAAAGTAAGAATGGACATAGTTCCCGACGAGCAGCGCAGTGTTATCTCTAGTATCTGTCCAATCCCCTTGCAATTCAGCAAGCGCCCTTGCTTCGCATTCTCTAAAACGCTTGTACTGACTAATAGACCAGTACTTAATTGATGATTCGTTGCTATAATAGTCCTTTCCAAGTAAGTCTAACTCCGTCATGGCATTAAGTCTCCAAGATTATCAAAGAGATTACCTTCGCTAGCTTTAATTTCACCAGTTTCTTGGTCAAAATCCGGAATTTCATCTGCCGGATAAGAGGTGTCTTCTAAAACCGTCTTATTTTCGTCTGTGAGCGTTTTTTCTGGTTCTGAATGTAAATCTTCAGTCACGTCTTTTAAATCGCTAGAAGTGCCCTTAATTTCGCTCTGATGACCTATTAAGTCATCTAAGCTGTTTTTTTCTTGCGGTGTGACATCTTTGACTTGTCTGTCGTTGTCATATTCGTTTTCTGTGGTACGGTTTACCGCATCTACAAACAAATCGTTGTCATCGCTCGTGTTGAAGAATTGCTTAGCTGCTCGATTAATAACTGTCCGTTTAGCCATTTCCTGAGGGAAATCATTTTGTACATTCTTTGTTTTTGCTTTCGACCATGCCTTATCAATTTCTTTTTTGTCATAACGGTTAAGATTTTTTCTCCATCTGATTTTTCGATAATGCAATACGCTCCAACAATCTCATTGTCTTGATTTGTCCAATCTGTATCGTGACTGACAAACACCTTGCGCCCATTTTCGTTTTTGATTTTAAAATCATCACCTTTATAAATCACTTCTGCATAAATGTCTTTTACTTCAGGTAGTTGCTTAACAACTTTCATAGTGCCAAAGTACGAACGCGTCAACTTGACAGTGTTCCCATAAGGCACAAAGTAACATTGATTCTTGGCCGGGCTTAGACCTTGCGTTACCATATCAAAAAGTGCATTGTAGATGCTATCCTGGTCTTTATTCAATAGACCCTCATTTTTCAAAGCGTGGTACGCTGAGCTAAGCGCATTGCTTACGCTGTATTTTGGCGCAATCATCAGTCCGTCAGAATCTTTCATTTGATTGATTCGTGTCGCAACGTTTGATGTCACTTGTCTTTGAGTTAATTCATTCGCCATCTATTTCCTCTTTCTATGTTTTAATTGCCAGTTTTCAGCTTTTAAGCGTTTCAACTGTTTTTTAAGCTCTATATTTTCTTCCGCTTCTTTAAGATAATCAGACATCAAGTCGCTGTATCTGCTTTGCCAATAACGACTAGACTCGTATAACTCTTCGCTCATAGTCAGTCTTCCAAAATGTGAGATTTAAAAGTCCAACTGCTATCAAGTCTCCGATTGACAATTAATTCAGGTTTAACATCAAATTCCATTTCAATGTATTCCATTAAGTCTTCGTCTGTGTAATCTGTAAATTCTTGATATGTCCGCTTTAGCGTAGGTTCTTCGCTGCCTCGTAAGCAGTCAATTGTAAAGATAAAAGCATCCCTAAAATTACCGTCAAACGTTACAAGTTCGCCATTAATCCTAATTTCTACCATGATAGCTACCTACAAATTTCTCTAGTCTATCTTTGATAAAGTCAAACATTTCTCGCAACTCATTGTTTTCTTTTCTTAGGTTGTTATTATTAACCATAATATCTGCCATAGAAATATCTCTTTCGAAGCATTCATCTTTTAAATATTTAACATCTTCAGACAAATCAATGTTTTTAGACTTTAAGATTTCATTTTCGATTTTTAAGTCTTTAATCCTATTTTCTAATTCAGCTACTAATTTCAAATCTGGTCTATTTTCCAAAGTCAATCCTCCCTCTGCGCAGTCTTAACTGCCTGTATTCTTCAATTTTTTTATTTCGACTAGTTTCATCTAGAGCCATGATTCTTGCTGCATGCTCTTCTGATAGGCCGAAAAATGTTGTTAATGTTAGTTCCATCAGAACCTCTTACTTTCTGCATTATCTGGATATTTAAAAATATTGTTTTTTGCACCTTTGATTATGCGATCGACAAAAGCAGCATCGTAGATTTTCATAAGCTCAGCTCTACTAAAATTTGTATTAATGATAGTATTTGTCCGATTATCCAAAATATTAAATAAAAACGTATATGTCCAACCGCTAGCAGATTTAATGGTGTTACCTGTGGTTGACTCCTTGCCTAAGTCATCAAGTATCAGATAATCACAATTGATGAGAAGCTTTGACATTCTTTCTTGCGAATATTTGCTATTTTTTTTATCGTCATAATCGAATGTATCTTTGACTAGTCCGGACAACAAAGGTACCGAAACAAATATCACACTCTTTGATTGATTGTAAGATTTAAACATCTCGTTAATATTTTTAGCAATACTCATAGACAAGTGGCTCTTGCCAACCCCTGGAGGTCCTTGTAAGAGGGAGTTACCTTCCATTCCTTTAACATAATCTCTGGTGATTCGTTTGGCATAGTTTAGCGCTTTTGTATCTACAGCACTATGTTCCTTGTAGTTTTTCAACGTAGCACTAGCAATTTCCTTTGATAAAACGCTCTCTTTATAAAACACTTTATAACCCTTAGCTAGCAACGACTGGTTGTTGTACGCAATGTCAACCGCATTACTTTTCGTTTGGATATACTCTGTTGTACATTGCCAACAAAATTCTGTTTCTCTATTGCCATGATTTGGCATTTTCCTAGCATAAATTGGCATCTCGTGCTTTTCGCATGTTTTTCCAGTATCTCTAATAACACCATTCTCGAGCATGCTCTCTCTTGTCATTAACCCAAAAGCCATAGATACCTCCTAAAATCCATATTTCGGATCTGGTTTCTTAAGCTCATCTAACTCAGCTTGCGAAAATCGTTGGCCTTGTTGCTTCTGGTAATAATCACTTTTAGCAACTTCTGGCTGATTGAGATAGCTCTCAAACTTGCTAGCATTAAACAAGGTTGATGGCCTGAGATATTTTTCCATGTCAGAATTTACCCACTCGCTGCATTTTTTATCTATGACAGCTTTGAAATCTTCTAAAGTATAACTATCTTTTAGTCTCGCTTTGACTAAATCTGTGTTTGTTTTTACAAACTTATAGTTAGAGTTCATTTTTTGGTTGAGATAAGCTATTGGGATACGATAATCAAAATTTTTGGGATTACCTTTTTTGACTTGTTCGACATATTTCTCTTCTAACCAGTCTGGAAAGAGATATTCAGTCGGGCTCTGCTCGACAATATATTCTTTCTCTTTATCTAACTCTCTCTCTTTCTCTTTCTTTTTCTCTTTCTCTATCTCTATCTCTATCTCTATCTCTGGTGTACATTTGTACAACATTTGTACACCGCTGTTTTTTTCTGTTCTTAATTTTCGTATCCTGTCAGCCTCAGTGCTTGATTTACCAACAAAATTTTGAATGTTAGTCATATATATAGCGCCATTATCAAGAATTTCAATTAGCTGTAAGTCTCTAAAGATTTGAATAGCCTTTTCGATAGTCCCAACCTGATGCCTTGTAATTGTTGCAAGCATTTGTGCGTTGTAAGGAATAAGGTTATTAAACATTAATAAGCCATCATTTTTTAAACTTCTTAAATATAGCTTGAGCAAAATATTGCTATAAATATAGCCATCAGGCATGCTTTCCAATATAATTGCTTCATCGCTTTCAAAAAAATTTTCTTTTAATTTAAGATAGTAATACTTTCTGTTATCTGCCATTCAATACTCCTTAAAAAGGTCTATCCTTGCCCCAGACTTTCCCACACGATCCTGGAGTGGGTAACTCTATAAAATCCGTGCGTTTTGGTCTCTCAACCTTACGTACAACTTGATAATCATCTAAGATTGTGTCAACTGTTTTTGTAATTGTTTTTTGATTACTATTGCGGTTTCCGATGTACGCAATTAAAGCAATAAATAATAAGACTACTACGCCTGTAATTGGATTTTCCATATCATACTCCTTTTCTCAATCCACTTGTTCGTAGAAATCTATTGACATCCGCCAGGTCATATAGCACTTTCCCGTTGAGAGAAGAACGTTTAAAACTAAAATTGCCTTCATCTCTCCACTCACTCAATTTAGTGCGTCCCCAGCCAGTTTCTTTTTCAAGTTGTTTCATCGTCACCCACTCAATAGACTTAGAGTTTTTTGTCTGGGCTATTTTTAGCGCTTCTCTGTTTAAAGCAATTAAATCTTCAAGTAATTCTTTTCTAAAATCTGGACCAAAAATTTCAATCGCCATGC
>NZ_GL636070.1:330627-331940 GCF_000186445.1 Streptococcus agalactiae ATCC 13813 | reverse complement strand
GCATCTCCTCTTCTTTTGTGTTATAATCTAAGTAGTTATTTTCGTAAGTCACTGTCCCCGCAGTGGCTTTTTTTGATTAAGCAATGTCATCTTGTTCGATTAGTGGCAAAATATTGTTGTCTTTCAGCAACTCGTACAGGAATAGACGCCCCTTTTGTGTCCACGTCGTCGTCACATTGGCTCTTGTATGGCCGTTTTTGTCTTGATAGTCAAATGTGTGACTGTCTGTGTAACCTTTGCCCATATGTCGTTTATAGAGAATCCATTGTCCATTCACTTTGTGCTGCACACCAAATTCTAATAGTGTTTTATTGAATTTATTGGCAGACATACCATAATCAGCAGCAATCTGTGTTACTCGCAAAGCTCCCTTGCTCTCAATAATTAAATCTAAGTACCTCGCTTGCTTTTGCGCTTCTTTTAAATCTAGCTGCAATTGATTATTTTCAATTGTCAGATTAGTAATTTTCTTATCTGCCATCAGCAAGGCTCTTGCCATGATTTTCTCTGGGCTGTTGAAATCCTTCTCAACTTGGATAAAGTACTTGCGGACTTGCTTAGATTTTTCGTTACGTTGTAACATAGCAATCTCTTTTGCCATGTCTAGTTTGAGGACATGGTCTTGACTAGGACGACCTCCTGTACTTTTGCTCAAAAATGAGCTAAAGTCCTGACCTTCTTCAAAACCATATTCAGCCATTCTTGGAAACCAATCTTTATAAGCTGTTTTGATCTCGAGTGCTTTATGTAACTGACGACCACTGACAACTGGTTCTTGATTTTCGTTTAGGTTGATGTCTATTAGTTGATTCATAATTTCCTTTCTAGTGTTATACACTTGAAGTGTAGTTTTGTTTTAAAAAAATAATATCATCAATTGATACGTTAACAACTTTACAAAAATTAATAGCTTTATCGATACGCATTGGAGTTTTATAATTCTCGTAGCTAGCATATGTATTCCTATCTACACCGATTTTTCTAGCTATTTCTTCTTGCGTCATTGACACTTTGGCTCTTGCCATCTCTAGTGTCATTTTCATAATTCCCCACCCCCTTTCTATCTGTTTTTAGTACCTCTAATCTGCTATAATGTGAGCAGAAAGGAGGTGATTATATGGATAAATTAACAAAAGATGCCAAGTTTCTTTTAAGTTCAATGTATGTCAAATACAACGAGAGACGTAAAGATAAAATTTCTAAAGAAGAGTCTCGCAATTTCGAAGATATTCAATTCATCAAAGAAAACATTATGAATGAATGGTCTGAAGAAGATGTACTAGATACTTGTTTTGAACTTAGAAAACATGGCT
>NZ_GL636070.1:328601-329606 GCF_000186445.1 Streptococcus agalactiae ATCC 13813 | reverse complement strand
AGAAGAACCTAGTACACCGTATTTAATTTTTTCCATATCTTCCTTTCCACTCCCACTTGGGAGTTTTTATTTTGTAATAAACCAAGCGATCAACCAAGTGATACCACCTAGCACTAACAGTGCTGGCAATAAGCCACCTTCAAATTCAACGCTTGTTTTTTCCTTGCCATCACGACTAGTAAACGTGTGTTCTAAGTCGCCAAACATTAGTTTTTTCCAATTCATGCAACCTCTCCTTTCATTCTTGCGGAGATACAGCCAATGTGCTAAACTAAACTTACCCCGTTAGGGGAGAGGGCTTCTTAGCCCTCTTGGTATTGTCACCACTCTATTGAGTAGTGAATCCTAAGCTTAAACCAAAGAATCTTGATTTCGACTTCTAGTTCTTTGTGTTTAGGCTTTTTGTTTAGCCTAGATTTCATTAGCTGTACCTCCTTTCGTTTTGCTTAATTCCTTAAGCTTGATTATAGTATACTACACTTGAAGTGTACTTGCAAGTGTTTTTTTGCATTTTGCTAAAAAAATATTGCATTTATTCCACTTGAAGTGTACAATATTGTTAGACATATAATAGTAAAGGAGCAAAAAATGGCTAACTTATCGGATAATATAAAATATTTCAGAAAACAAAATAAGCTAACCCAAAAAGAGCTAGCTAGAAAGTTAAAAATAGCTCCAACAGCCATTTCAGCTTGGGAGGTGGGTAGAAACAAACCTCTAATGGATAATATAGAACAAATGGCTTCTATTTTCGGAATACCAAAATCGAAGCTTTTAGGTGACGAAATATATAAAATCCAAGAAACCGCATCACCAGAACTCATCCCATCTACCCTACAAAAAATAAATGCTACTTCTTCTCAATTAGAACACAAGCGACAACTAATCGTTCTTGATACAGCCGAAACACAGTTAGAACAACAAAACACAGTAACCGACCTATTCTCTTACAACTACTACGACCACGCTGCTTCAGCTGGTACAGGTCAGTATCTAAATGATGTA
>NZ_GL636070.1:307069-326122 GCF_000186445.1 Streptococcus agalactiae ATCC 13813 | reverse complement strand
TTTTATTTTCATCATTATTAAATGCCTCCCTCAAAAGTTGCTTCTGCAGTTTGTGTAGCAAGGCAAGTAGAAAAATCAACAATTCCTTCATGAGATGATGTTACAACTTTATCAACAAGGTCATCTACATGTTCAAACATCGTTCTAGATAAAACAGCTTCCATTAACATTGAAAGGTTCAAACCCGATAAAACTTTTATCTTTTTATCTGTATATTCTACTGATAAGGCGGAAGAAACATTGAAAGGAGTCCCACCTAGCAAATCAGTCAATACTAAAATTTCTTTGAAATCGATAACCTCTCTTTGCAAAGCAACTCTAACATCATTAGAAGACATGCCTGCAATAAAGTTAATACCAACAACATATTCCTGATGCCCGGCAATAAGTTCTAAAGAGCTTAAAATACCATCTGGAAAGTTGCCGTGTGCTACAATAATAATTTTTATCATATTTTCTCCTCTTGAGTTTACCGGTTTACTTTTATAATCATATTATAGCGCTTTCATTTTTAGGTGTCAACATCTTTTTTCTATTTTTTGAGCAGTTTACTTGATTTTTTATAATGATGTCTTTTTTATCTTTAAGAATTATAACTTAGATAAAGCTTTATTATATGTGTCGCCAAGTTTTATAGGAGAAGAACTCTATAGTTGACAAAACCGGTTTACTTTGTTACTATTCATGTAAACAGGTTTACTCCCTGAATTTTTTTACGGAGGTCATATTATGACTGAACAATTCTTAAAAGACAACTTTTCACTAGAAGGTAAAGTCGCCTTAATAACAGGTGCTTCTTACGGCATTGGTTTTTCAATAGCAACTGCTTTTGCTAGAGCTGGAGCAACTATTGTCTTCAATGATATTAAGCAGGAACTCGTTGACAAAGGCATCTCCGCCTATAAAAAACTTGGCATTAAGGCCCATGGCTATGTTTGTGATGTTACAGATGAAGATGGAATCAACGAAATGGTGAACAAAATTTCTCAAGATGTTGGGGTAATTGATATTCTAGTTAACAACGCAGGTATTATAAAACGCACCCCTATGCTAGAAATGAGCGCTGCAGATTTTCGACAAGTTATTGATATTGATTTGAATGCTCCCTTTATCGTATCAAAAGCGGTATTACCTGGAATGATCCAAAAAGGACATGGTAAAATCATCAATATTTGCTCTATGATGAGTGAGCTTGGACGCGAAACAGTTGCTGCCTATGCTGCTGCCAAAGGGGGACTTAAAATGTTAACCAAGAACATCGCTTCTGAATACGGTTCTGCTAACATCCAATGTAACGGTATCGGGCCCGGCTATATTGCCACACCACAAACAGCTCCCCTTCGTGAACGTCAAGATGATGGTTCACGCCATCCATTCGACCAATTTATCATCGCTAAAACACCTGCCGCTCGCTGGGGTGAGGCAGAAGATTTAGGTGCACCAGCTATCTTCCTTGCTAGCGATGCATCAAACTTTATCAATGGTCACATACTCTATGTAGATGGCGGTATTTTAGCTTACATCGGTAAACAACCTCAATAATAAAGGAGTAATATAAATGAAAATTGCATTAATCAACGAAAATAGCCAAGCGAGTAAAAATACTATTATCTACAAAGAATTGAAAGCGGTTTCTGATGAAAAAGGATTTGAAGTTTTCAACTACGGAATGTATGGCAAAGAAGAAGAAGAAAGCCAGCTAACTTATGTACAAAATGGTTTACTGACTGCTATTTTACTTAATAGCGGTGCTGCAGATTTTGTTATTACAGGCTGTGGGACAGGAATTGGAGCGATGCTTGCTTGTAATAGTTTTCCTGGCGTAGTCTGTGGATTCGCTGCTGATCCTGTCGACGCTTACTTATTCTCTCAAGTAAACGGAGGAAATGCTCTTTCTCTTCCTTTTGCTAAAGGATTTGGCTGGGGAGCTGAATTGAATCTGAGATATTTATTTGAACGTCTTTTCGAAGATGAAAAAGGAGGGGGATACCCTAAAGAGAGGGCTGTGCCTGAGCAACGCAACGCACGTATCCTTAGCGAAGTAAAACAGATTACTTACAGAGATTTACTCTCTGTTTTAAAAGAAATTGATCAAGATTTCTTAAAGGAAACCATTTCTGGGGAGCATTTCCAAGAATATTTCTTCGCTAATTGCCAAAATCAAAATATAGCAGACTACTTGAAATCTGTCTTAGACTAAAGCGTCTGTTTTAGAAAGGACTTTTATGTCTAAGATTCTTTTTTTCGGTGAACCTCTCATTCGCATCACTCCCAAAGAAAATGACTATTTTGCAGATAGTATCTCAACTAAACTATTCTACGGTGGCTCTGAGGTTAATATCGCAAGAGCTCTACAAGGCTTTGGGCAAGATACTAAACTCCTCTCAGCCTTACCCAATAATCCCATAGGTAATAGTTTTCTTCAATTTTTAAAAGCACAGGGTATTGATACTCATTCTATTCAGTGGGTTGGAGAACGTGTTGGGTTATATTTCTTAGAAAATTCCTTTGCTTGCAGAAAAGGTGAGGTGGTCTATGACCGCGATCATAGTAGTTTACATGACTTTAGGATAAACCAAATTGATTTCGATCAATTATTTGAAGGAGTTTCTCTCTTTCATTTTAGTGGCATTACACTATCATTGGATGAGTCTATTCAAGAGATAACATTGCTTCTTTTAAAAGAAGCTAAAAAAAGAGAGATAACAATCTCCTTAGATCTCAATTTTCGCAGTAAACTAATTTCTCCTAAAAATGCCAAAATCCTTTTTTCTCAGTTCGCTACCTTTGCGGATATTTGTTTCGGTATTGAACCTCTTATGGTTGACTCACAGGACACTACCTTCTTCAATCGCGATGAAGCTACAATAGAGGACATCAAAGAACGAATGATTTCTCTTATAAATCACTTTGACTTTCAAGTCATTTTCCATACTAAACGTCTACAGGATGAATGGGGACGAAATCACTACCAAGCTTACATAGCAAATCGTAAACAAGAGTTTGTCACTTCAAAAGAAATCACCACAGCTGTAAACCAGAGAATTGGAAGCGGAGATGCTTTTGTGGCTGGAGCGCTATATCAACTACTTCAGCACTCAGACAGCAAGACAGTCATTAATTTCGCTGTCGCTAGTGCATCTTTAAAATGTGCTTTGGAAGGGGACAATATGTTTGAGACCGTTGCCGCAGTTAACAAAGTACTAAATCAATCGAAAGACATTATTCGTTAAAAGGGAGAATTATGATAAAATCAAAGATTTTATTGCAATTAATGCAAGGAAAAATAGTTGCTGTCATTCGTGGAAATAGCCAAGAAGAAGCTTTTCAAGCTGCTCAAGCATGCATAAAAGGTGGTATTTCTGCTATCGAAATCGCCTATACTAATAGCAAAGCTAGCCAAGTCATTGAACAACTAGTCACACAATATACTAACCAAGAACAAGTTGTCGTTGGGGCAGGGACTGTTCTAGACTCAGAAACTGCCCGAATGGCTATTTTAGCAGGAGCAAAGTTTATTGTATCTCCCGCATTTAATCTACAGACTGCTAAACTATGTAATCGTTATGCTATTCCTTATTTACCAGGTTGCATGACCTTATCAGAGATAACAACAGCACTTGAAGCTGGTTGTGAAATAATTAAAATATTCCCAGGAGGTACTCTAGGAACATCTTTTATCTCATCACTAAAAGCACCTTTACCTCAAGTACAAATTATGGTGACTGGTGGGGTAAATCTCACAAATGCCAAAGACTGGTTTCTATCTGGAGTAACAGCCATTGGTATTGGTGGAGAGTTCAATAAACTAGCAGCTTTGGGGGAATTTGATAAAATCACAGAAATGGCTAAACAATACAAAATACAGCTAAATCTGAATTAACACAATAAAAAGACAAGGCACCCCCACACCTCAATCATGAGACAGAAGAAAAGAACTTTTATAAAGCCATTTTTCTGTAGTACCGTTTATCTTAATCAGACTCATTATCTCGATTTTCTTATCAGACCGAGATAATTTTTAGCTAATCTTCCTGTAGACATAACCGTTCTACTTCCGACAACTGATCCATGTCTTCACCAAAGATATACTACTTGCCCGCAGATTGATATAAGTAGTGAAGCTCATCATTCTCATATCATTTCAGCAAATAATAGATTTGATATCATTTTTATATCCAAAAACTTAGCAATGACCTATCAGGCTTACCCGCTTTTCCTATCTCAACACAGGCTAACTTAGCTCCTATCAAATACATTTTTTAAACATAATTAAAAACATTTCTGATTATAGTTTATTAGATTTCAACAGAAGTATTTTTCCTGCGTCTCAGCTTTTGGGTGTACCGTTATTTTGAAGTTTTGATAGTTGAGTGATATCATTAATAGTCATTTTTTAGACATTCTAAACCTCCTTTCTAATTTGACCGATTTTATTTTTTATAACGACTCGTTTTACTGTTATATCTCTTTATAATCACCTATTTAAATAGACGCATTTAAAATCAAAATTAATCCAAGATTTTTATTGAAAAACATTTTTTAATATGTTATTATTTATTTATTAATAAATGAGGAGGTTTTTAAAAAATGAAGAAAAAAAGATTAAAATTAACTTGTGTTTTATCATTTGCTGTAGCTTCAACATTATTCAACCTATCTGATTTAAATATATCATATGCTAATCAAAATAATATTCAAGAAACTAATCTAGTTGAAAAAAACAGTGAAGATAAGTTTATTCAAGAGTTAAATAGGTATAAAACAGAGATACCAAATTTCAAAGGTTTTAATGTTTGGATTTTAGGTGATAAAGGTTATTACAAAAACCTTATCAATTTAGAAGAAATTAAAAATATCCAAGCTACATTAAAAAAAGAAAGAAATGAAGAATATGTCTTTGTCAAATTAAATGGGAAAATCGCACATGATACAACAGTATTCTTGATGAATAAAAAACATAAATTACTTAAAAATATAGAGGAATTTAAGACGATAACCCAAAAAAGGCTAACTGAGAGAGGAAAGTTCCCATATGATACCGTTCATTCTACGTTTGAAATTAAGGATGAAAACTTTATCATGGAAAGATTGAAATCATCAGGGTTATCTATGGGTAAACCAGTTGATTATATGGGCGTAAATGGTATCCCTATTTACACTAAAACATTATCTATAGATAATAAGTTTGCCTTTGAAAATAATTCAAAAGATTCTTCATATTCTTCAAACATTAATATTAGTGAAGATAAAATAAAAGAAAATGACCAAAAAATTCTAGATTTAATAGTTAAATCTGGAGCTAATAATCAAAACTTAACAGATGAAGAAAAAGTAATTGCTTTCACTAAATATATAGGTGAAATAACTAATTATGACAATGAAGCTTACAGAGCTAGAAATGTCGACACAGAATATTACAGAGCTTCAGATTTATTTTCTGTAACAGAAAGAAAACTTGCTATGTGCGTTGGCTATAGTGTAACAGCCGCTAGGGCATTTAATATTATGGGGATACCTAGTTATGTCGTTTCTGGTAAAAGTCCTCAAGGAATATCTCATGCAGCTGTGAGAGCGTATTATAATAGAAGTTGGCATATCATAGATATCACAGCCAGTACATATTGGAAAAATGGTAATTACAAAACAACGTATTCCGATTTTATTAAAGAATACTGTATAGATGGTTATGACGTTTATGATCCCGCAAAAACAAATAATAGATTTAAAGTTAAGTATATGGAATCAAATGAAGCGTTTGAAAATTGGATACATAATAATGGAAGCAAATCTATGTTATTTATTAATGAATCTGCAGCTCTAAAAGATAAAAAACCAAAAGATGATTTTGTACCAGTAACAGAAAAAGAAAAAAACGAGCTGATAGATAAGTATAAAAAATTATTGTCACAGATTCCTGAAAACACACAAAATCCAGGAGAAAAAAACATAAGAGATTATTTGAAAAATGAATATGAAGAAATATTAAAGAAAGATAATTTATTTGAGCATGAACATGCAGAATTTAAAGAAAGTCTAAATTTAAATGAATCATTCTACCTACAATTAAAGAAAGAAGAAAAGAAACCGAGTGATAATCTCAAAAAAGAAGAAAAACCAAGAGAAAATTCAGTAAAAGAGAGGGAGACTCCAGCTGAAAACAATGATTTTGTTTCAGTAACAGAAAAAAACAACTTGATTGATAAATATAAAGAATTATTATCAAAAATCCCAGAGAATACACAAAATCCTGGGGAAAAGAATATACGAAATTATCTAGAGAAAGAATATGAAGAACTACTACAAAAAGATAAATTATTCAAGCATGAGTACACAGAGTTTACAAAAAGTCTAAATTTGAATGAAACATTCTATTCACAATTAAAAGAAGGAGAAATGAAACTAAGTGAAAATCCCGAAAAAGGAGAAACGAACACGAATTAACCTTTCAAATATCTACATCAAATAACAGAAGTCTCTGTATCAAGCGAATTGTAGCTTTTTTGAATATACTAAAAACACTCCTACCTCTATTTTACTAGAAGTAGGAGTGTTTTTTCATTTTAGTTCATAGATGCAGTGTCATTGCTATCCTTGCCTTTTTTTGTACAGTATTATCCGATGACTTTAAAGCGGTCATCATCATTCATGAATTCTTTTTCTCCTGTTTCAGCTTCGATTGAACCAAAATTTAGTTGTCCACGAAGTTTCCAACTAGCTGAAACACCATAAACAGCTTGTACTGATGCATCAATAACTGGATTGTAATGTTGTAAATTACCACCAAGTCCAAGTTCTGCAGAAAGGGCTGTCCAAGTATTTACTGAGGCAATACCTGTTGATTGCTCAGACCAAACTGGAAAGTTATCCGCATAAAGAACGAATTGTTCTTGAAGAGATTTGACAACATCTTGATCTTCAAAGAAGAGTACTGTTCCCTTTGAAGCTCCAAAACTAGCTAATTTTTCCTTAGTTCCAGCAATAGCTGTCTCTGGAGCACCTTGTACTTTCATTGTTTCTACCAAATCATTAGCAACCAATTCATCCCAGAACTTAGTAACTTCATCATTCAATAAAATGACAACACGGGAAGTTTGACTATTAAAAGCAGATGGGGATTGGCGAACTGCCTCTTTAATAATCTCTACTATTTTCTCATCAGAAACTTCTGTATTGCGACCAAGAGCGTAAATAGAGCGACGGTTTTTTAATTCTTCCAAAAATGACATATTTTTTCTCCTTGTTCTTCAATCTCAGATATCTTACTACATTTGTTCTAGCGACATATGAATTAGATTAAAGTTATTTATTACTATGTAGTAATTATATTACCACTATATCGTAAAGTCAAAGAATGTGACTCACAAGGTTTTAAATTTTTTTAAAAGGTTAATCAAGTCTTCTTGCTCTGTTTCTGTTAAGACTGAAAAAGCATCTTCTACACGTTTAATATGCTCTGGTAGAGCTTTTTTTATCACTTCTTCTCCTTCAGTTGTTAAACTCACCAAAAAGGCTCTCTTATCATTCGGACAAGAATGGCGTAATACCCATCCCTTTTTTTCCATATTTTTAATAACAACAGTCATATTACCTGATGTAGCAAGCATATTTTCAATCAATTCTCCAATTTTCATTGTGCCTTTAGCATAGAGAACATCCAAAACTGCAAACTGAGTTGGTGTTAATTCAAATTCTTTAAATGATTCTGAGACTTTTCCGTCTATTGTTCTAAATGCTTTTCGCATGACAACCATAGATTTAACCGCTGAATTTTTAAAGTTTCCCATTTCATCTCCCAAACGTATTTTTTCTTATTTTATCACTAATTAGTTATTTCAAGCAAGAATATCATCTTTGCCCTATCAAAAGCAGCTGGCAAATAATAAGGTTGAGTAACTACTCAACCTTATTGGTTAGAAGAAATCATCAAAAAGACTCAACTGATTGTCTTCTGGTAAATTTCCCAAAATACCCATCTCATCAAATTTTTCAACTAAGGTACTTGAGACTCCTCCTCGTTTACGAAGCTCTGTTTTTGATAAAAATTCACCATCTTCACGTGCTCGAACTATCTGTTTTGCAACGTTTTCTCCCAAGCCTTCCATAGCAACAAATGGAGGGATTAGCGTATCCTCTTCAATAATAAAGTCAGTCGCATGGCTACGATAAAGATCTAATTTCCCAAATTTAAAGCCACGCTCAAGCATTTCATTAACCAACTCTAATGTCGTAAAAAGATCATTTTCGACATTCGTCGCCTCATTACGCTGACGCTTCTCAGTGATATCCTTCATGCGCGCCTTAACGGCATCAAGTCCAGCACTCATTGTGCGTAATTCAAAAGCTTTGGCGCGTATAGAAAAATAAGCACAATAATAAAATATTGGATAATGTACTTTAAAGTACGCCACACGTAATGCCATTAAAACATAGGCTGCTGCATGGGCTTTAGGGAACATATACTTGATTTTTCCACACGATTCAATATACCAATCCGGGACATTATTATCACGCATTGCTTGGATATAACCGTTACGCTCATCTTCTGAAATTTTCAACCATAACCCCTTACGCACGCGCTCCATGATTGTAAAGGCCATCTTTGGTTGTAGACCAGCGTGCATTAAATAAACCATGATGTCATCACGACAACCAATAACAGTTGATAAGGTAGCAATACCTTCCTTGATTAAGTCTTGAGCATTACCTAACCAAACATCCGTACCATGTGATAGCCCTGACAGTTGCAACAATTCTGCAAATGTGGTTGGATGGGTTTCGTTCACCATACCACGAACAAAGTTCGTACCAAACTCTGGAATACCAAGCATTCCTGTAGGAGTTCCAATTTGCTCTTCTGTCACTCCTAAAACTTCCGTACCAGAAAATAACTTCATAACGTCTGGATCATCTGGAAGGATATTTGATGGATCAATTCCTGATAAATCCTGAAGTTTACGAATCATAGTAGGATCATCATGTCCTAGAATATCTAACTTTAAGACATTCTCATCAATATCATGGAAATTGAAGTGAGTTGTCTGCCAAGCAGCTGTCATATCATCTGCTGGATATTGAACCGGAGTAAAATCATAAACATCCATATAGTTAGGGATAACAACAATACCACCGGGGTGTTGACCTGTAGAACGTTTAACTCCCGCAGCACCAGTCGCTAACCGTTCGACCTCTGCATCGTTATAAAATTTATTGTAATCTCGTTCGTAACCTTTGACAAAACCAAAAGCAGTTTTTTCAGCTACGGTACCTACCGTTCCTGCACGAAAAGCATATTCTTCTCCAAAGATATCACGAACATCTAAGTGAGCAGAAGGTTGATCATCTCCAGAGAAATTTAGATCAATATCAGGAACCTTATCTCCATCAAATCCTAAGAAAGTTTCAAATGGAATATCCTGTCCATCTTTCTTGTACAAAGTACCACATTTAGGACAATTTTTATTTGGTAAATCATAGCCTGAACCACAAGAACCATCTGTGATAAATTCAGAATGCTGACAATTTGGGCAAACATAATGAGGTGGCATTGGATTAACTTCAGTAATTCCTATCATGGTCGCTACAAAACTCGACCCAACAGACCCACGTGATCCTACTAGATAACCACGTTCATTAGAACGTTGCACCAACATTTGCGAAGCAAGATAGATAACGGCAAATCCATTACCAAGTATAGATGCTAACTCTTTTTCGATACGTAAATCAATAATATCAGGAAGAGGATTACCATATATTTCGAATGCTTTAGCATAAGTTAATTCAGCAACTCGTTCTTCAGCACGATCAACAAACGGGGTATAGAGATCCCCTTTTACAACTTCAACGTCTTCAAATCGATCTGCAAAAGTATTCGTATTGGTTACAACGATCTCATAGGCTAAATCTTTACCAAGAAAGGCAAATTCATCTAACATCTCATTTGTTGTGCGGAAATGTGCTTTTGGCAAAGGCGCTGGCTGAGCATCCTCCCCACGACCTATAGTCCTATTAATCATGGCACCTTGTCCAAGACTACGAACAATAATCTCACGGTAAATCTCATCTTCAGGCTCAATATAATGAACATTTCCCGTAGCTAAAACAGGCTTATCTAAACGCCGACCGACCTCTATTAGGTCTCTAATAATTTGTTGAATCCCCGCCTCATCTTTAATTAAATCACGTACCACCAAGGGGCGATAAATAGCAGGTGGCATGACTTCAATAAAATCATAATATTTAGCTAGGGTCACTGCTGCATCAATTCCATTTGATAACAAGGCATCAAAAACTTCCCCATCAGAACAGGCAGTACCTAGCAAGAGACCTTCTCTGTGAGCATCTAAAACTGACCTAGGAATTCTTGCCACTCCTTCAAAATATTTAACATTTGAAAGGCTAACTAACTTAAATATATTTTTAAGTCCAACCTGATTTTGGACATAAATGGTTGCATGCTTTATGCGTGCCTTTTTGTAAGAGTCTTCAGCTACCAATTTAGTATTGAGCTCCATCAAATTAGTCACATCACGATTTTCCCGCGCCTCTTTTAAGAAAATAAAGAGTAAGCGACCCGTTGCTTCAGCATCGTAGTTGGCCATATGATGATGTTCCAAAGCAACTTGGAAACGTTTGGTTAGAGGCCCCAAACCATGACGCTTATATTCAGGATAAAGATTTCTTGCAAATTCTAAGGTATCAATGACCGGCTGTGTGATCAAAGGCAGATTATGACGTTCATAATTCGCATTCATAAAACCAACGTCAAAGGTTGCATTATGCGCAACTAAAACCGTACCTTGACAAAAATTCTGAAATTCCTGAAGGACTTGTAAAATAGGTTTTGAACCTCTGACATGATTATCCGTAATACCTGTCAACTCAGTTGTAAAGGCAGAAAGAGGATGGCCTGGGTCAATAAACTCATCAAATTGCTCAATAATATTACCCTTGAACATTTTTGATGCTGCAATCTGAATTAGGTCATTATTAGCTGCAGAAAGACCTGTAGTTTCCACATCAAATACAACATAAGTTGCTTCGTGCAAATTCATATCAACTTCGTTGTAGGAAATAGGCACTTTATCTTCAACAATATTTGCCTCTAATCCAAAAATTGCTTTTATACCTGCTTTTTTTGCTCTGTGGTAGCCGTGCGGAAAACTTTGAACATTGGCATGGTCAGTAATTGCAATAGCTGGGTGTCCCCACTTAGCTGCAGTATCAATGAGGCTCTCGACAGTTGGTAAAGCATCCATCGTTGACATATTGGTATGAGCATGAAATTCCACACGTTTTTGATCTGCTGGCATTAAGTCTTTACGTTCATGATGCACAATCTCTTTGATATCTTGAACATTCATTGTCAAAGATTTAGTAAAGTTATTGTTCTCAATATTCCCTCTGACTCGCAACCACGAACCTTTAGAAATCATATCGTACTTCTTCAATTCTTCATCATCTTTAGCCCACTTTTGCATAGCAAAACTTGAGGTATAATCAGTCATCTTAAAATTAATGATATGACGTCCAGTGCGGGTTGTTTTTCGTTCAACACTAAAAACCATTCCTTCAAAAACGATACGATTTTCTTCTGTTGTCACCTCAATCATGGGTGTAATCTCTGCTTTTTCAAAGCCAGCTTGACGTTGTTTGATACGCTCTTTGAAATCATAATTTTGAGTTGGTGTCACTTCTTCTGATGGAGGCGCTGAATCTTCTAGTGATTTTTGTGCTTCCAAGGCTTGCATAGCCTCTTGGTTAGCTTTTTCAAGCAATTGCTCACGATTAGTTTCAAATGATGATTTTAAGTCTTGCGTCATTTGTTCATCAGAAACCATATCAATAGCAAGTTTACCAAATCCAAACAATGAAAATTGTTGTTCCAAACGCGGCAAATGATTCTGACGAAAATGATTATTATTGACAAATTGAGGTGCAGAAATAATCATCTGACTGCCATTGTAATGAACTTTTAATTGTGAAAAAGAACTCTTAAAACTTGCACTATTACACAAGGGTTCACAAAAAGCTTGTTGATAATAATCCTGTAGCAGATCATCAGAAAAATCAATAGTTTCTGCTCTTATATCAAAAGTAGCCTTTATATCTGCTTTTTCAAAACTATTCACTAAACGAGTTTGTAATTCACGATACACCTCAATTGGCAATAATTCTGGAAATGAAAATTGAAATTCCCATAAGCGTGATAGAGAATGAACCTTTACCTCGATAATATCAGCAGACGAAAAAACACTTGAATTCTTAATTTCAAGCGGCATTTCAATCTGATCCATAAGTTTCTTGAACAATTCTGACATAGTTTTCTCCTGAATATCTTACTTCCATTTTATCACATATCTGTAAATATTTCGAGATAACAAAAGGAGGCTGTTAAAAAAGGCATTTATTAGCCTTCTTAACAACACTCTCTTAGCTGAGACTATTTATCATAAGCATCTAGACTGTAGGTTTCAATAATTTGGTTTAATTTACTAGCATAAGCAGTATCTGTCGCATAAAGACCTGTTAGAGCTGCAGTAGCATCCTTATAAGAAGAAGTATTTGATTTCCAAACAGATGCATACTTTTGACTAGATACTAACTCAGCATAATCATATAGTGAAGCAGAATAATTTGGATAGGCGCGAAAAGGAGCTTGGATTTGAGTCATATTGCCTTTCCCATCATCTTCTAAAGTAGGCATTTGGACAGATTTACCTTTATATTCTCCTTTGATGCCAAAGAGGTTATAATTAGGAGCCTTAGACAAATCTGATTGTCCACTGGATGATTCCAAAATAGCTTGTGCTAATAAGACTGACGCATACAAATCATAGGTCTTAGAAATTTCAATAGCTGTTGGGGAAATCGTTTGAATAAAAGTCGTCGTTTGATCCGATGCACTAGTGACTGTCGGTTCGACATTATCATTTTTATAATTGTAAAACCAAACCCCACCCAAACCAAAAACTAATAGTGTTGTTGTTAACCTCAATACCAATTTATCTTTTTTTCGACTTTTCATGATGGCTCCTTTCTAAAATATCATTTCATTATAACAAAAGGCAGTTGCTTTTTACCAATAAGAACCATACTAAATTTCACTCCATATAAAAAAGTTAGCACATCAGACTAACTTTTTTATCGGCTTATTTTTTTGTTAGAATCTCTAAAGTTTCAATTAAGTTATCAGCGTGAACCTCAATCGTATCACCACTTGCTTTAATTTTCACTTCAACGATACCTTCAGAAGCTTTCTTCCCAACAGTTACTCGAATTGGAAGTCCAATTAAGTCACTGTCTGAGAATTTAGAACCAACACGTTCATTACGATCGTCTGTCAGGACTTCATAACCTTTAAGCATCAAATCAGCTTCAATTTTCTCAGTAAGGTCTTGTGACTCTTGATCTTTGACATTGACAGTAATCAAATGTACATCAAATGGGGCTAATTCTTCTGGGAAATTAATCCCCCAAGCAAAGCGATAAGCTCCTTTTGGTGTCTTATTCACAAAAAGTCGGGCATGTTGTTCAATGACAGCTGAGAGAATACGACTAACACCAATACCATAACACCCCATAACAATAGGATTTGAGCGGCCATTTTCATCAAGGATGTTTGCTCCCATACTATCTGAATAACGGGTACCTAGTTTAAAGATATGTCCAATTTCAATACCACGAGCAAATTTCAGAGTACCTTTACCGTCTGGAGAAATCTCCCCTTCTTTTACTTCACGAATATCAACGTATTCAGCTGTGAAATCACGTTCTGGATTAACTCCAGTAAAATGATAACCATCTTGGTTAGCACCAGACACAGCATTAGCAAGGTCTTGAACTTTACGATCAGCAATAATTTTAACAGAGTCAGGTAGGTTAACTGGCCCAAGAGAACCAAAACCTGCACCAAAAATCTCTTTTGCTTGCTCTTCACTTGCAGGCTCTAAGAAATCAGCCGCTAAATAATTTTTTAACTTCACATCATTGACTTGATCGTTACCAACTAGTAAAGCAACCACGGGCTGTTCATCAGCAATAAACAATAGTGTCTTGATAGTTTGATTTTCATCAATTGATAAAAATCCAGCTACCTCATCAATTGATTTGCAGTTAGGAGTTTCTACTTTTGTTACTTCTTCAAAGGTAGCAGCCTTAGTAGATGGTTTGTACTCATTCGTTGCCATCTCAAGGTTAGCAGCATAGCTTGATTCAGTGGAGTATGCAATAGTGTCCTCACCAGAAACTAGCCAAGCCGAGAGTTCTGCCTTAATTTCTTCTAAAACATCCTCTGGAATATCATCAATAGAAGGAATAGTTTTATCAAGAACTAACCAACGATTTAAATCTGTACGATTGGGAGTTACTGCCATAAATTCTTGGCTATCTTTACCTCCCATAGCACCTCCGTCACCTATAATACCTTTAAAGTCAAGTCCAGCACGTGTGAAGATGGCTTCATATGCTTTACGGTAATCTTCGTAAGTGACATCAAGGTCCTCATAATCTTTGTGGAAGCTGTATCCATCTTTCATGATAAATTCACGTGTTCGAAGAAGTCCATTACGAGGACGCTTCTCATCACGATATTTAGACTGAATTTGATAAAGGTTTAGTGGTAACTGCTTATAAGATTTTACTGCGTCACGAACAAGAGTTGTGAAAGTTTCTTCATGAGTTGGTCCTAAGATAAAATCCGATTGATCACGATTCTTTAATTTATAAAGGTCTTCACCATATGTTTCATAGCGCCCAGATTCACGCCATAAATCTGCTGTAAGAAGAGCTGGAGCTAACATTTCAACTGCACCAATCTTCTCAAATTCTTGGCGCATAATTGTTTTAAATTTTTCAATAGTACGGTTAGCTAGAGGCAAATAAGCATAGATTCCAGCCGAAACTTGGCGGACATATCCTGCACGAACCATAAGAGCATGGCTGATAACCTGAGCATCACTTGGCATTTCGCGAAGTGTTGGAATAAGCATTTTACTTTGTTTCATTACAATAAGATACGACTAATCAAAGTTGATTCTTTTTCAATTGAGAATTGCAATTGAAAAATTCGTATTTCCTTTCACGTTTTATTATCTTTTAGAAGAAAGCTCGCATGATATCGTTCCAGGTTACAGCAATCATTAATACTAACATAACTGCTACCCCAGCGAGCGTAATATAAGTTTCTGTTTCTTGTTTAAGTGGTTTGCGACGAATGGCTTCTAAAATATTCATCACTATCTTACCCCCGTCAAGGGCTGGTATAGGGATGAGATTCATAATACCTAAGTTGATAGAGATTAATCCCATTAAGTTGAGAACTGTGACGAAACCATTTTTAGCAGCTTGGCTACTAGCCTGATAGAGAGCTACTGGACCTCCCAATTTATTAATACTAAAATGAGCAATAAGTTTCTTTAATTCATTTAAAATTCTAAAGAAACTTTCCCATGCTAGTTTAAATCCACCTAAAAGCTTGTCTTTAAAGCTTGTCTTTAGAGCTGGCATAATACCGATGATGTAGGATTTATCAACTTTCTGTGGCTTAACGTTGATCGTTTTCACCACCTCTTTGCTCTTAATCTTAAGGGCAAGTTTTTGGTTTTTTTCTAAATGACTAGTTGACTTCTCTACTGCTGCTGTCAACTGTTCCCAGTTAGAAACTTTGTGCGACCCTATTTGTAAAATACGGTCATTATTTTTTAAACCTGCACTAGCAGCAGGACCATTTTCTGATACACGGACCTGATTGGTTGATAAATCTTGAACACCTCCTTGAATAAAAGCAAGTGCAATAAAGACTACAAGACCTAAAATAAAATTATTCATCGGACCTGCAAAATTGGTAATTAAGCGCCCCCATACAGAAGCATTCTGATACTGCACATCTAAGGGAGCAATACGAATTTCAGTACCATCCTCCTCAATGATAGTAGCATCGTGATCAACACTATAGGTTTTTGTCTCACTTAAGACCAATCCTGTGATAGTTAGTTTATCTTCTAAATCATAAGCTGTTACATTGATTGGTAAAGAAGTATTGTCTAATTGTTTTCCTGATAAATTAATACGAGTTACAATGCCTTCTTTATTTAAAGTAAGGCTAGCCGGCGTCCCTGTCTTAATTTCAGTCTTATCATCACCCCAACCAGCCATACGGACATAACCACCTAGCGGTAATATACGAATAGTATAGGTTGTTCCTTCTTTATCAATGTGAGAAAAGATTTTTGGACCCATACCAATAGCAAATTCACGAACAAGAATTCCTGATTTCTTTGCAAAATAGAAATGCCCAAATTCGTGAACAACTACAATGACACCAAAAATAATAATAAAGGTTAAAATTCCTAGCATTCAATTCCTCTCTAAATACAATATATTATTTTAGAATAAGCCAAAGAAGTGCATGATTGGGAAAACAAAAATCATACTATCAAAGCGATCCAAAATCCCCCCATGACCCGGAATCAATTTACCCGAATCTTTAACACCAAAATGACGTTTAATACTACTTTCAACTAAATCTCCAAATTGACCAAAAATGCTAAAGATAGCCACTAAAACTAACATGACTAGGAAGCTATGAGGCGCATAAACGGTCTTATCAAAAAGCATAAAAAAGAAAGCTACCACAATGGCTGAAGCAATCCCTCCCAGACTCCCTTCAATTGTTTTATTTGGAGACACTGAGGGTAGTAGTTTGCGTTGTCCAAATTGACGACCAATCATATAAGCACCGATATCAGTCGCCCAGACAATAAATAAAGCTAACAACACCTTATCTATTCCAGCCATACGAGCACTGACTAGATTTTGAAAGCCAATACCCACATAAAAACTAGACGCAATTGGAAAGGCAGCATCTTCAAAACTGTAAGAATTACTGTTCAAAACAGTACCTGCCAAAATCATAAAAATAACAATACTGTATGCTGATAAACTAGCGTCAACTGGTAAAAAGGACAAATAACTATCTAAAGGAACTGTTAAAACAAAGGCTCCTATCATAGCTAATGCACCTTCAAAGGAAAATATTTCTAAACGACGCATACGAAGTAATTCAGAAACACCAATCATAGCTAAAAGTCCAACTAAAAATTGGAAAGGCAAACCACCCATTACTAAAAAAGGGATAAATATGGCAAGCGCGACAGCTCCCCAAATAACACGTTCTTTCATTTTCTCTCTTCTTTCTATACACTACCAAATCGACGATGGCGTTGATTATAATCCACAATGGCCTTATGTAGTTCGTCTTTTTTAAAATCTGGCCATAAAACGGGAGTAAAGTAAAATTCACTATAAGCTGATTGCCAAGGTAAAAAGTTACTCAAGCGTAACTCTCCACTAGTTCGGATAATCAAATCAGGGTCTCTATAGAGATAGGGTAAGCTATTTGTCATTAAATGATTTGCTACTAAATCCTCTGTAATATCGTCAGGATTCAACTTAGCTTCCAAAACATCCTGAGCAATTTCCTTAATGGCATTAGTGATTTCTGAACGTCCGCCATAATTTAGTGCAAAATTCAAGACGAGCCCCGAATTATGTTTTGTCCTCAAACAAGCGCGTTGCATTGCATCGTATGTTGCCTTAGGTAATTTATGAGTATCTCCGATGACCTGTACACGTACATTATTTTTATCTAACTCTGGTACATATTTATCAAAAAATTCAACCGGGAGGTTCATAATAAACTTAACTTCATCATCTGGACGTGACCAATTTTCTGTAGAAAAGGCATAGACAGTTAGTACTTTAACACCTAATTCTGAAGCTGCTATTGTAACTTCTTGAAGAGCATCCATCCCCGCCTTATGTCCCATAACGCGTGGTTTTAAACGTTTTTTTGCCCAACGTCCGTTACCATCCATGATAATACCAATATGTGCTGGTATTTTCTCCAAAGGCATTTCTACTTGTTTTTTCTTTTAAATATAAACATAATGTTCCTTAATTTAGCAATCGTTTTTCTTATCAGCCCTTTTAAAAGAGCTGGAAATATCCCATACTATAACATTTTACCACATTTTAACTTATTTTTGAGTATTAAAATGCCATTTGTGACAGCAAACTAAAAAGACCAGAACAATCATCTGGTCCTACATATCTTATTCAGTTTCGATGGCTGTTTCTTTATTTTCGTCTTCATTGACTTCAATAATCTTAACATCTTCAACTGGTTCTGTTGGTGTTGCTGCCTTAGAGACAACAGATTTGATAGCTGCCAACTCAAACGTCAAGTAGACACCATCAACATCTAAAACCATTCGTTGTGCTTCAGTATTAACTTCATCAACTACTCCAAAAAGACCACCAATTGTGACAATTTCATCACCTTTTTGAACAGCATTCAATTGTTTTTGACGTTCTTGTGCTTGTTTCTTTTGCTGACGTTGCATGAAGAACATCATACCAACCATAACAACAAGCATAATAATAGGTAAGCTCATTTGATTCTCCTTTCCGTGTTCTACGTAATCATTACTATAGCAAATTTATGCTATATCTGCAAGGAGATACTGTCTCTTAGCCAATAAATTCACGGATTTCTTCTTTTGTCATTTTTGAATCGCACTTCACCTTGATAGTTCCGTTTTTAACAACCATCAAACCTGGCACTGTAGGAATGTCATATTTATTTCGAAAATCTTTATTTGCAGTCCAATGATCAAAATCTTCACTATCTAAATGGAATAATTCAAATTCATCTTCATCAGCTACTTCTACAATTTTAGGAACAAAGAGGTGACAAAATGGACAAGAAATACGACCAATGAACAGTACAAAATCTTGATTTGAATCAATTTTATCTTCAATTTCGGCAGCCGTTATCAAAGTCATGGTTGCCAAAAGTTCTTCAAAAGAATACATAGTTAACCAACTTTCTAAATCTTATATTTAAAGAATAACCTATGATGGCAAAACTTGCAAGGTAAGAGTAACAACGATTCTATCAAAATCATTAACTCACTTCTCGCTTCAAACTATCCTCAAAAATGCTCACTCATATTTAAATGACTCATCAAAAAAACTGAGCATAGCTCAGTT
>NZ_GL636070.1:300625-305651 GCF_000186445.1 Streptococcus agalactiae ATCC 13813 | reverse complement strand
GAACTGAGCATAGCTCAGTTTTTATTTTACACCTTATTTTTGTACAGCATTACTGACGCTTTTAGCAACTACATCGGCCACATCATTTTGAAAAGCATTTGGAATGATGTGAGTTGTGCTTAATTCTTCCTCCGGTATTAAACTAGCTATGCCTCTCGCTGCCGCAATTTGCATTTCAACAGTTATCGTTTTTGCTCTAGCATCTAATGCTCCTCTGAAAATACCCGGAAATGCTAAAACATTATTAATTTGATTTGGAAAATCACTACGACCAGTTCCAACTATGTAAGCTCCGGCTTTTAAGGCTTGATCTGGATAAATTTCTGGAATGGGATTCGCCATTGCAAATACAATAGGTTTATCAGCCATCTTGGAAATCCATTCTGCATGTAATGCTTCCGGAGCAGAAACACCTATAAAAACATCGGCATTCTCCAAAGCATCTTCTAAGGATCCAGATTGGAATTCTCTATTAGTCAATTTTGCAATCGCTTTGTAATGAGGGGCTAATGACTCCCGATCTTTATCGTTAATAATGCCAAATCGATCAACTACCGTTACATGTTTTGCTCCTGCTGATAGAAGCTTCCTTGTTATAGATAAGCCCGCTGAACCTCCACCATTAACAACTACTCTGATGTCTTCAATGTCTTTTTTAACTAGCTTCAAACTGTTAAACAAAGCCGCTAATACTACGATTGCTGTACCATGTTGGTCATCATGGAAAACTGGTATATCACATTCTTCAATTAGGCGTTGTTCAATTTCGAAACAACGTGGTGCTGAAATATCCTCTAAATTAATCCCTCCAAAAGTCGGCGAAATCGCTTTTACTATAGAAATAATTTCCTCTGTATCATTTGTTTTCAACACAATTGGCACAGCATCTACATTTGCAAAACGTTTAAAGAGTGCTGCTTTACCTTCCATGACTGGCATTGCTGCCTCAGGACCAATATCTCCTAATCCAAGAACAGCCGAACCGTCACTCACTACGGCTACTGTATTTTTTTTAGTCGTCAACTCATATGCAAGCTCCACATCCTCTGCAATAGCCGATGATACTGACGCCACCCCTGGGGTATAGGCAATACTAAGACCCCTCTTATCTTCCACCTTAACTTTTGAAATTACTTCTAATTTTCCACCATTTTCTCTAGCTTGGTTGATAGCTAATTGACCTAAATTTTCACTCATTTTGATAACTCCTTTTGATAAATATTAGAATAACATGCGTAAAATGGCTGTCATCGTGATAACAGTAATAGCTCCTCCTAAACGCGTAGCAACTTGAGCAAATGGCATTAAGTTCATTCGGTCTGCTGTACTTAAAATGGCAACATCTCCTGTTCCTCCCATACCACTTTGACAAGCTGAAATAATACCTGCTTCAACAGGATTCATATTAAGGAATCGCGATACAAAGAATCCAACAGAAATAACTGTAAATACAACACTAATAACAACTATGAAATATTGTATGCTAAGCGTTGCCACAACATCTTTTAACGGGATATAAAGCAATCCTAGCCCTGCCATTAGAGGAAATGTAAAATTACCAGAAATAAATTTATAAAGTTGCTTAGCTCCATTTTGTGTTTCTCTAGGAATAACATTGATATATTTCAAAATAGCTGCTGCAATAATCATTAATACAGGGCCAGGAAATCCAGTTAATTGCTGCAACAAATGTCCAAAAATAAAGAGACTACATGCTGTTAAAACACCTCCACCCATTTTCTTAACGTCAATTGGGCCAGAATGATCAGCAATAATATCTGACATGTCCTCTCCTTTATTTAACCTTACTAATTGCCCTTGACCAGACAAGTGTGGTTTCTTTTCTCCCAAACGATTCAATAGTGCAGTACATAAAATGGCAAAGAAATTACCAATAATAGTGGCTGGGATGAGTTGAGCAACTAGTTGTTCACTAGCTACACCGGTAATTGAACTATAGCCTAACGATAATGGTAAAATACCTTCACCAATACCACCAGCTAAAACGGATGTTACGATATAAAACAAAGTGTGTCGCCACTCTAAGCCTAAAATAACACCGACAAATGTCCCTACCATCATCGCACAAACCATTCCTAATAACATGGGGAAAATCATTCTTAGCAATCCCTGAATCAACATTTTCCGATTCATCCCTAAAATACTACCGGACACTAAACAAGCAATATAAAAATAAAGAAAGTTAGCTTGCTTCATCAACATATTTGTTGACTCTAAAACATTTTTATTAATGAGGTTGAAAAACACCAAAATAGATGGTACTAATAAAGATAAAATAGCTGGGCCACCGAAGTTTTTAAAACCAGGAATGCTAGCTCCGATAGTACCTAAGAACCACCCCATTGTTAAGATGACTGCAAATCCTCCTAGCATATTGACTGGCAATTTTTGTAAAAAGCCTGCTAGAAGAATCAATAATGCTAAACAAACATATACTGGTAGGGGAACTGACCCTACCAGTATATGAAATAGTTTAGTCTTTAAGTCTTGCTTTTGACCTCTAGAACCCTCATTATTCACTACCTTCACGTCTGCCGTGAAAGCACCTCCTTTTACTTCTTATGTACAGTTTACTTTGGGACTTAGTGATAAGGAAGTTTATTTAAGTAATTGAATTATTTCAACTTATTTAATTAATTTAAGCTGGATTCTAGTTTTTAGGCTATGTTATACTAAACTCGGAGGGTGCTGATGAAAAAAAAACTATCTCTTTGGGCATTTCTATCATTGATTTTAGTCACTATGACCATTTGTATATTTTCTATTTTTTATTATGTCACTATACATCAGTCCTATCGTATGGTAAGGGTACAGGAAGAAAAAATCTTAAAAAATACTGGTTATGCTTTATCGAGAAATCCACAAGTTATACAAACACTCAAAGATAATCACTATAATCAAAGTCTCCAAAAACAAATGCTATTCCTTAGCAAAAAATCAAATTTAGACTATATTGTCCTTATAAATTTAAAAGGGATCCGTTTTACCCACCCTGACTCCACTAAGATTGGTAAACCATTTCAAGGCGGTGATGAACAAGCTGTTTTTAAGGGAAAAGCTATTATGTCTACTGCAGAAGGTTCTTTAGGAAAATCTTTACGATACTTAATTCCAGTATATGATCACCAAAAACAGGTTGGAGCAATTGCAGTTGGCTTAAAATTAACGACACTTGGAGACTTATCTCAAAGTAGTATAAAAGAGTTTAGTAAGCCTCTCTTGATTAGTATTTTGATTAGCTTAGTCGTCACAAGTATAATTTCTTATGGCTTAAAAAAACAACTTCACAACCTCCATCCAAGTGATATTTTTCAACATTTAGAAGAGCGCAATGCAACACTGGACCAAATTCAAGCTGCTGTATTTGTTATTGACCAGAGGCATATCATCAAAAGAAATAATCCCGCAGCTAGTTTATTATTCAAAAAAGAGGGGCAACGAGACCTATTTTCAGGTAAATTATTAGAATCTTTAATTCCTCAACTCAAGCAGGATCATTTTTCAAAAAAAACTGAACAAGTATTACATTTTCAAGGACAAGACTATTTACTATCTATCTCGCCAATTACGGTTAAAACACAAAATAGAGGTTATGTTGTCTTCTTAAGGAATGTTACTGAAACACTTTTCACTTTGGGAAGATTTGTCAAGGACATAAACAAAATTTCTTTGACAAATTTATATCTTCTCTGTTTCTCTCTTGATTAGCTTTAGTATTTTATCCTTGTATGTTTCCCCTGTACCTTGCTTGAAATGTAGGTTTACAGTGTATTTTGTCTTCCCCATATACATAATTAACTGTTTATGTGGTGGTGCTTGTATTTTCCTTTTTTCTTCTTCCATAAATTCTCCTTTCCATTTTTAAACAATAAAAAAACAGTAAACCTTTTTGATTTACTGTTCTGTGAATTGTATATTATATTTTCCTAAATTAAATTGTGTATCTCAATCATCTGTAAATTCAAATAAATCTTCTACACTAACATTAAATACTTTTGCAATATCCATAGCTAATTTTAATGACGGATTATATTTTCCATTTTCAAGATGTACAATAGTTTCTCTTCTGGCATTTACCATTTCCGCAAGTTCGGATTGCTTATATTTTGCCTTTTCTCTATATTCCTTAACTTTTGTTATAAGTGCCATCATTATACTCCTTTAGAATCCATAATTAAAAATATAATCGTACGAAGTATTGTAATTGCAATTATGGTTCCAATAATTAGCCATCCCATAACTGCTGTTGAAATTGCATTTACATGACCTAAAATTCCTCCTAAATATGCTATAATGACCATCAAAAGACAAAAAACTTTCAAGCATATCGCATCACATCTTAATAGATTTTTTTCTGCAAATTCATCAAAGTATTCTTTCTTATATTTTTTTACTCTAAAATAATGTACTATCAGTATCAAAAATAAAAGAAAACCCCAATAGCTTGAAAATTGTCGATATTCAGGCTGATAGTCGCTTCTACTCCACAACCAATAATACCCTGCAATTAAAATTGCAATAATAATTTTTGTTGCAACAACTTCTCGTATAGATACTTTGTTTTTCATTTCAAGTTCTCCTTACATATAATTTCAAGTGATATATTTCTAACTCGATGTTATAAATATATCACATAACAATTTTAATGTCAATAGTAAAGTTATAAATATTTCACTTTTTTGTTTTTATAACTCTAACTCATTCTTCTTTACCTGCGATAGTCGCTTTTCTTGTTCCTGTAACTGCTCTATACAGGTTTTAACTTTTTCTGCTTGTCCTACTTCCTCTCGTATCTCCAATATTTGATTATATAGACTCTTTTTTCTTTCTTCAAAGTATCAACTTCCGATTTCCATTTGCTAATGGCTAAGTTCTTGCTTTCTCCTAAATGTTCTTTCAGATATTTTTTCGCACTCTCAAATAAAATAATCTCTGCCGTATGCTCGTTATAAAAATATTCCTGTTTACTTTTCTTTAGTTTAGTATAGGCTTTGTAGGTATCTTT
>NZ_GL636070.1:292414-298951 GCF_000186445.1 Streptococcus agalactiae ATCC 13813 | reverse complement strand
ATATAATTTTAAAGAACCGTCTGAATGACGAATAAAGTTTAAAACTTCACCACATGATTGAACACGTTCAATCATTGATTTTTTATACCCTAAATTCTCAAAGACATCAGCTAATTTCAAGCTCATGATTTTGCGACCTCGCCAATCTCTATCCTTACCTTTACTGTTTTTATCTCTAAGAACTTCCTCTTGATTTAGTTCATTTACCATGTTATAATTGGAGTACAAAAAAGAATTAATTCACAAAAAAAGTTTGTACTCATCTCTCTTTCTATGTTTTTGTTGTGGTGACTAAATCATATCAAAGTTTTGACTGAGAATCAAGCTTTTTTTTGTGCTAAAAATCCAATAATACCAAGGGTTTAATTATGGTAGAGAGACTCTTTTTAGCATGAGAGTTATTTCTAAAAGTATCAAGATAAGTAGAAACCCTCTTCGAGGGTTTCTAAGGGCTTCTCAGCCCTCTTTTTTCACTTCGTTCAAAATTCACCCAAAAAAGACCCTTAACAGGTCTTTTTTATATCACAGGTATTTCAGAATCGTATTAACCCAGTTAGTTTTAGCCGGCAACAATCGCAATACCTTAACGGTATCAGCTTCAATTTCGTAAAACAGGATATAGTCATCAATCACGCTATATTTAATCTCGGTTTCTTCGTCAATTCTTGCTGATAAATTAGCCCCAATCTTGGGAGAATCCGCTAACTTTCGGATAGCCGAAACAACAGCTTGTTTTCGCTCCTTATCTGCTTATTTTTCTTCCGGCAAGCGTAGCATGTGGTCGACCACTTACCAGTAAGTTTATCACATGCTTCATCAGTTTTGAACTAAAAGCTGATTTTCGGGAGAACCCAAACCCCTTATTTTTCCTCATCAGTAAATTCCCCCTTTAGCCCTTGAAAAGAGCATAAGGGAAACTGTCCCCACATATCGTGTGGAGTTGATAGTATCAACGTTTCCAGTGATAGCATTTTTCTCGGTTTCACCTACTTTTACACACTTCCTAACTAACCACCTAACACACTAAAACATACAAAATCATACGGTTTTAACACACTTTCGCATACCTTTTCATAGTCTCTTTTTTGGACTTTTCAACCTGATCTGGTACTACTTCTTGGGGTAAATGTCTAGTCTTGCCAGACAACAATCGTGCGAATCAGCGATGGGCAATCTATTATCTTTCTTTGATTTTCATCCCCAAAAGGTTTAAAATAAAAGCGAAAACATTTTATTTGGGTTAGAAAGGAGATAAGCATAAATCCTAAATAAAAGGCACAGATAACAAAATAAAAACAGAAAGGTATTTTAGATTATGAAAAAAATCAAACGATTCATCATAGCATTAGCTTTATCCTTATTCACAATCGCAAATACAGCTCCTGCTATTGTTTATGCCAATGAAACCAATCAAATCATTAATGAACAACAACAAGTTCAGCAAGCTATTGATGAAATTGATCAAAAATTATCCCGGCCAATTTCCGTTTCAGAAAATGATCTCAATGCGAGAATACAAGAAGCTAAAAAACGCTACCCTGGACTAACAGAAGAAAGAATGAAAGAATTAGCCTATCAAACATTGACTCCTTACTCCTTTAGAGCTAGCGTATGGGATGGACAAGGTGTAACTGTAGATGAATTTGCTTGGGTTGTAGAAAACCTAATCGCTGCAAGTATTTCTGGAGGTGTAGGTGGTATTGGTAATCTTGTGAAACAAAAAGGTTTAGCAGCAGCTAAAGCTACTTTAAGTAGAGTTGCCAAAGCCGCTGCAATGCGTGTCGGCGTTTATAGTGGTTGGATAGCGGGTGCTCTCGAGCGTGTATTTGATTATATAAATATTTTTGCTAATGTAGGACATGCTGTTGCTCAATGGGTAGACGCAAACGACTTCCACCCAAACAATGGTCGAATCAATGCATGGGCTTAAATATATAACATTAAATTTTATTACCTCATTTTTATTTGTTCTATTATTCCATTTAGCAGCACACCATATCTTCAAACTTGAAAAATTAGATATACTTCAATTACTATTCGCTTCTACACTAATAACGGGTATTAGACTAATCGGAAAACATAGGTCACATCCCCCCAGCTGACATATGTTTGTAACCCTTCCAAAAAAGCGGACCTTTCCTTCAAGGTCCGCTTTTTATTCTTCTGCTCTTGATTTTATCCCTCGTTTACTGCGCTGATATGCTCCATCAAACAACAATTTCATAAAACCAGTTTTTCCTGAAATAACTTCGTTAACCAAATTTATAGTTAATCCGTAAGTCTCTCCATTTTCGTCAATAAAATCATACAAATCGAAAATATTTTGAAGAGTATATGCACGAATGAGAGAAACTACCACGTTGAAAAGTTCTGCTTTTTTTCCACGTCCAATGTCACATAACGATCAATATCAAAATTATTGATAAGTTTTATATCAACCTTATCGTAAACATGTTTTTTCTTAGCAATCGCATCTTTACTTTCATGAGTCAAATACAAGTATGTATTTTCAACGTTTAGCGCAACTTGAACCATTGCAACACTTTGCTCGCCCAAGTTTTTCTTAATCTTCCAACGAACACTATCTGCAGTAACTGGATTTTTAGCAATGTAAATCACATGATAGTGAGGTTTTTTATATTTCTGCCCCTCTACATTACTCTTGTCTTTATCATGAAGCGGACTAACCGCTATCGGCACCCCAAGAGTTTCAAGCTTCAACTCCCAATCAATTGGAATCGATTCTGGATAGAGCAAAAAAGTAAAGTATCTTGCTTTTTCTTTAGCCATAAAGTATAATATATCCAAGAAGTATTTTGTTTAGCCTGTGCCCCAAGCACGGCTTTTTTTATTTTTCTTGACCTTTCTTGTAATTTTCTAAGGCAACAGAAATCATTGCAGATTTTGATAAGCCCATTTCTTTTGCCATTTTTTCAAGATTCCCAAACACAGATTCACTGAGCGTTATCGTCAATCTTTTTTTCATGAATCACCTCTCAAAATTTTATAAGCCTATATTAGCAAAAGTGCGCACTAAATGCAATTTTTTTTGCATTGTTCCCTAAAATTTATCAAAATTACGCTAAAATCTCGCCGAAAACTCGCCGAGATTTCAAAGCCATCAAACCCTTGGGGCATAAGGCCTCAAGGCACTTTTTTTGAGGATTTGGCACTCGGCACTATAAGGGGGGTCGTAGTAGCCCCCAGATTTTAGATTTTTCTGTCGAAAAATCTACCCCAAAATTTTCTCTCCCAAAAATTAAAAAAAGACCTGAAAAGGTCTTTTTCTCTTATTCGGGGTCTTTACAGTTCAAAACTGAAGGCAGTCCCACACCCGTCACACAAAAGTGACCTTTTAGCTACCCGTTTCCAGTTGCCCAACGCACTTGAGGGTTCACACCACCGACCGTATCGCTGAGGTGCCCTCGCGCATATTATATCACAGATATTTCAGAATGGTGTTCATCCAGTTTGTTTTAGCTGGCAACAATCGCAACACCTTAACAGTATCAACTTCAAGTTCGTAAAACAGGATATAGTCATCAATCACGCTATATTTAATCTCGGTCTCTTCGTCAATTCTTGCTGACAAATTAGCTCCAATCTTGGGTGAATCCACTAACTTTCGGATAGTTGAAACGACAGCTTTCTTGAATTTTACGACATTTTCCGGATAAACTCCCAGACCCTCTTTGTAAAAAACAGCTTCCTCAATATCTCGGACTGTTTCACTCGAAGTTATCACTTTGTAACTCATCAGTCCACTCCTAGTCGTTCCGCAAGCTCATCTGGAGTATAAGCCTTTTCATTCGCTAGAGAGCGATAGCCCTTTTGCAATTCCTCAAACAAGCGTAGTGTTGCTTTCGTACGTCTCCATTCTTCAATATCGACTACCGCATATTCAGCTTTCCCGTTACGGGTCAAAATAACTTGAGAACCAACCGACACATCACTCAGCGTTTGATTATAATAACGCATATCTGATACAGGTACAATGTTTTCCATAGCCTCACCTACTTACTTAAAATTTTACTTAATTATAGCACGTGATAGTTTTTTCTTCAAGTCCGCTTCCTTTATTCCAATTTCCTTTAGTCAGCAAGTAACCTTTCGCTATTTTTTGACTACGTGTCCAGTCGTTCGTCTTTCAGCCTTACGACTAATCACCTTTAGTCTAAATCGCTTCAGCTTACTGACTAAAGTTTTCTCGGCATAAATCGCTTAACTTATCTCTAAAACCTCTCAGAAGGCTCACATTTGCCTTCTAAGCCATTTTACAATCTGATTCAGGCAAGCAACGGATTTGTATACACAAATCGCTTAAACGGCTTGTTAGGGTGTCTAAAACCTTATTGAGATGATGTCATCTGAATTTGTCGCTACGCTCGACTAAATGATTGCTATTCTATTTTGTTGTTGAAATAATTTACAACAACAAAATAGAATCATACGAACGCTAAGTAAGTAAAAAAATCGAATATAATGACACTAAAAAAGACAAAACATATTTATAATATGCTTCGTCTTAAAAATACAAGTTACTTAAAGAAAAAATATTTTATAAGTGCTAATAAAGCTGCAGAAATAGCACCATACAGAATATATTTTCTCTTTTTTATTTTTTTCTTAAATTAGCCATGAAGCTACAGTTACAGTCACAGTAGCAACTGTGTTAGCTGTGCCAGCATCAATACCTGCAGCTTGTAATGCTTGGGCTAATGCTTGTTCTATAGCAGCTCCTGTTCCCCAATCTACGATATTTCCAAAAATCCTAACAAACGCTGCTTCACCAATTTTATTTCCTACATATTTCCCAATATGTTTATAAATTATCTTCGGAAGTTGAGTTTTTACATATCTAACCCCATACTTAGCAATTAGAGTTGCCATTAAACCGGCAGCTCCCCTTTTCTGGCGTTTCGGACGTTCATTCAGAACCTCAGGGAGCCCTTCTTTTTCAATATCAGATATAATTTCAGTAATTAATTGATCTCTATTAATATCAGATGGTAAACTTACTACTGTTTCTGGTTGCAAAACTTCGTTAGCATAAATAGCAGAAGGAACAAAAACACCTCCTAAAGTTACAATAGTTAAAGACGTAGTTATAATTTTAAATAATTTATTTTTCATAAAAAACTCCATAAATCTTAAAAAAACTAAACGCTGCATAAAATTAAAGCATTAACTAGTTAACGCTTTAATTTTATTATATTTTTTTAAAAATACAAGTCTTTTTTTATAATTATTTTTTTGCTATAATTAAGGAGTTGTAGGTTAATTATGTAACCCTGACTACATAATTAATTCTAAAAAAACCAACCTAGGTTTATTATAATTATAATGTTTAATCTCTTTATACACTATCTCAAATAATAATTTTCTTAGTCAAAAAAGTTGGAACATAATTCCAACTTTTTTAAATATATTCTTCATTTCCAAAATTGCCACCAACTTTTTTTAGAATCATACTCTAAAAGTTTAGTATCTTTGTTGTAAATTATTTTATGGAGTTGTTCAATTTGCATATCTTTTTGTTCTAATTGTTTCATCAGCAACAAAATTAATCCTTCATCATCTTTTTTAGTTTCGTCTATACGTTTGCTATCATTTTGATATACAGATTCTATACAAATTTTATCGATGATATACGCTGATATAGATTTTTCGTTTTCTTTAGCAAGCTTATTAATTAAGGCTTTCTGCTCATCTGTAACTCTTATATTAATTTGAGCCATAAATTCCTCTCTATACAGTGCATAGCAATCTTACTATACAAATGTTATACAAATTCTATACACTATTTTAAGTAGTAATTTTGCTTAATAGCATTCCAAATTGCTACAATTTTAGTTCCTTCAGAAAGTGAATCATTATCTTCTGATGTATGAATTAAATCTCCATTTTCAGCATCATCTAAAGCTAATTCTTTTTTGATAATTTTAAATAATCCACCATATCCTAGTTGTCTTTTTCGATATAAACCATTATATAAATCATCTACAACTTGTTTATTTTCCATCTCTAATTTGATAGGTTTGGTTGGGTATTTTGCGGTTTCAAGGATAGCTCCTTTTAAACCTTTGCCTTTTTCTTTAACTGCTCTTATATCAATCATAGGAACATAATCAACCTTAAGAGATTGCGACCACATTTCACCCCACTCTTTTTGAGTAATATAATTTCCACCTTTGAAATAACTTATTTTAAGCATTAATAAAACATGGATATGAGGATGATATTCATTAGTCAATTCATTATGTGTTACTTCAACAGAACGAAGATATCCAATAAGGTTTTTCTTAACTTTTGCTCGTCTGAACAGACGATCAAAAGACTGTGTTAAAGAAGATAATGTTTTATTTAAATCACTTCCAGGAACATTTTTAACCGTTAATGTCAAAAAGAGAAAGCGTCCTTTTGATTCTCGTTTAATTGCTTCGTCAACAATACGAGAAGTCTGATAAGAATATTTCATTGAACGTCTCCAATTACACATTGGACAAAGCTTATTCTTACAGAAATAAGCTTGATATT
>NZ_GL636070.1:286975-291058 GCF_000186445.1 Streptococcus agalactiae ATCC 13813 | reverse complement strand
AAATAGCCGTATGGAACGCTTGGTGATACTCTTTTACCCTCTTCCATTCTTGCTCTGAAGATGGATTGTATTTTCCTTGAGGTATCTCTTGCGTACCATTCGTTCATAATGTTTAGAAATGGGGTAAAGTCGCTTTCTGCTTGTTTCTCACTGTCTATTCCGTTATTGATGGCTATAAATCTTACTCCCTTTTCTTTGAAAAGTATTTCGGTGTAAAAGCCTACTTTGAGGTAATCTCTGCCAAACCTGCTCATATCTTTTACTATCACAGTAGATACTTTGTTTTCTTCTACTGCTTTTATCATCTTTTGAAATCCCTCTCTATCAAAGGTTGTTCCGCTTACTCCGTCATCGCTATAGTGATAGATATTTACAAAGCCGTTTCTTTTCGCATAGCTTTCAAGTAGCTGTTTTTGATTGGTGATGGAATTGCTTTCTCCTTGCATTTCGTCATCACGACTTAAACGCTCATAAAGGGCTGTTTGTCCTATTCTTTTCGTATTTGACATGAGAATTACCTCCTTTCCAAGTTCTTATTATTTTCTCTGTCCCTAAAAGGTTAATCCTTTTGGATCAATTAGCACACACTACAGCCTATGCTTCTGCTTTACAGGCCCAAACACATCAATTTATGAATCAACTTCATGTTATTTATGGACTTGCAGACATTGAATACTACGACGAGTTGAAAATTTATTTAAAAGAATTATTGGAGCCACAAAATGAATTTTTAGCACGCTTATCAATGTTAGTTAGAGAGCCTCGACTGGCTAGTTTCATTATTGGCGAAAGAGAAAAATTCGCAGAAAAACACATCAATCTATCCACAGAAATTTTAGTAGAAATCCCTACCAAGTCAACTGTTGAGGATGTTAATAACTATCTCTTGCTCCACAGATATATTAATACGAAGATACTCACGCTATTAAATTCAACGACTTTAGTTTCTTTACGTTTAAATTATCAAAATAACCTCATTGAAACAGATTATCAATGGGAGAATGAGAAGTGGTTACTCAATGACTACCATCAGTATTTCAACGACGCTTATTTTCAACAGTTACTTGTAGATTCAAGAGCTACTTATAAGATCTCTTTAAAACAAAATAAGGTTATTATAAGAACAAATATTATCTACTCAGAAGGGCCTTAGTATGGACGTATTAATTATCGAAGATGATCCTATGGTGGAATTTATCCACCGCAATTACCTTGAAAAACTCAATTATTTTCAAAACATCTATTCAACTGCTAGTCAAACACAAGCTATTGCTTATCTTAATGACATTAAAATCCAACTTGTTCTTTTAGATATTCATATTAAAGAAGGCAATGGTCTAGAAATATTAAAGTTATTACGCAATCAACACCAAAATACCGAAGTCATTGTTATTTCAGCAGCCAACGAGGCGCACACTGTCAAAGAAGCATTTCATTTAGGTATTGTAGATTACCTGATAAAACCATTTACATTTGAACGCTTTGAGTCTAGTATTGAAAAATTCCTAAATCATTATCATACATTTGAAGCTGATAAAATCTACCAAGACAACATCGATCACTTTCAAAAAATAGATTCTGGATGGCTAGAGGGAGAGGTTAAACTTGATGAGAAAGGGCTCTCTGAAATTACCTATCAGCATATTCTTGATGCCATTCAAGAGTTAGAGCAGCCTTTCACTATCCAAGAGTTAGCAAAATGCAGTCAATTTTCTCATGTCTCTGTTAGGAAATATATTGCCTATATGGAAGAAAAAGGCCTTCTGACAAGTCAGCAAATTTATACTAAGGTCGGTCGTCCTTACAAAGTTTATAAGCTTATAAAAAAAACTTAGGCCTGTAGACCTAAGTTTTTTTAATCTTCGTAGCCATTTGGATGACTAGAATGCCATGCCCATGCCGATGAAATAATTTTATCAATATTATCAAATTTAGGCTCCCACCCAAGGATTTGACGAGCTTTCTCTGAGGAAGCAATAAGCGTATCTGGATCTCCTGGACGACGAGCTGCCTTTTGAGCAGGAATTTCTTTCCCAGTAATACGACGAGCTGCCTCTAACATCTGAAGGTTAGAAAAACCTGTCGAAGATCCGAGATTAAACACGTTTGATTCATTCCCTTGGCGAAGGTAATCAACTGCTAATATATGAGCATCTGCCAAATCAAATGGATGCACATAATCTCGAACATTAGTTCCATCTGGAGTATTGTAATCATCTCCAAAAATCATTATTTTGTCACGTACTCCTTGAGCAACTTGAAGAATGATTGGTAACAAATGTGTTTCTGGTTTATGATCTTCCCCAATTGAGCCATCCGGTTTATCTCCAGCAACGTTGAAGTAACGTAGAGCGACAAACTTAATACCGTAGGCTTGATCAGCCCATTTCATAATTGTTTCCATCATAAGCTTACTTTCGCCATAAGGATTAATAGGATTTTGAGGAGCTGTTTCTAAAATAGGAACTTGTTCTGGAATACCATATGTTGCAGCTGTTGATGAAAAGACAATATTTTTGATATCACATTCATTCATTACTTCTAAAAGCTTTATCATTCCAGCAGTGTTATTATCAAAATATTTTAAAGGATTTTCCATTGACTCAGCAACTAGTGAAAATGCCGCAAAATGGATAACAGCATCTACATCAGGATTTTCCCTAAAAACTTGACGCATAAACGTTTTATCGGATAAATCTCCTTCATAAAAAATCGCATCTGAATGCACCGCTTGACGATGACCTGTTACCAAGTTATCAACAACAATAACTTTCTCTTTTCCTTGTGTGATTAACTGATCAACCATATGCGAGCCAATGTAGCCGGCGCCACCTAAAATCAGAACTGCCATATTTTTCTCCTATTTCAATACTCTTTTAACATCATTTGTTACCTCATTATACTGAGAATAACCTTTTTTTGCAAATATCTACCGAAATTAGAATGTGTCTGTTTTTGGGAGAAAGTAAAAATCATCAAGAGGACGACAATAAAGACCGAAACGCTTGGACTTTTCTTCGTTTCAGCCTTGATTTATTGACCTTTTGATGATACAATATTTCTAAACTGATTGAACAAGCCCATCTTGTTTAATCGGTAGACGGAAGGTGTTCGCGCACCTTTCGTCTTTTCTTCGTGTTTTTCTATAACTCTATTATATCATAAATGGATTTTAATGCAAGCATTTTCTACAAAAATATCCTCAAAGAACCTTGATGTATCAAGGTTCTTCTTTGTTTTCAGTCCCTCTCCTCTAGCCAATCCATTCCATACTTTGGCTTAACGTTCTGACGTTTCAGCCGTGGGATTGTATAGATTTTATCTTGAGGTTGCCAAAATTGACCAAGGAATTTGACTTCTTGGTCTTTCATTTTTCTATAGGATTTTCGCCAGTCTCCAAAAAAGAGCTCTCTCAATTTTCCAGCATAGCTAAGAAGAATAGTTTGGCTCATGGTGTCCGCCCCTCTTTTGCTCCAATACATCCCCCTGTTTTTCATGCGGTAGGTAATTTTGCGGTGCTGCGATTCCATGATACCAATTCCACTTGAGGGCAGCCCGAAGGCTTCAGGTTTTTCCGTGTATCTGAAGTTTTTCATTAGTTGCCTTCTGAAGCGCTGAAACTCCTCCAGCTTCTCATCGCTTACCAAGGCTTCCCCCGTATCAAATACGGTCTTCAATTTCTGTCTATCCTGATTTTTCAGCGCTTCAAATGCTAGCTCAGTAAGCTCTGAAGGAAAAGGTCTCAAGTGTTTCTTGATACCTTGATGCACATGAAAAGTATCCCAAAAATGCAGGTGGGCTTTGGGATGGAAGGCTTTGGCTATTTCTGAAAAGATGGCAGGAGAATAGCCTTTCCCACCGTCCGAGTTCGTCACAATGACCGTCTCAGGAGTTATCTCAAAATGATTCATCACTACATCAAGGAGCTTTCTCCTTGCTTCCTGACAGTAGGTTGAAATCACTTCAAATTTACCCTTCAGTACATTTCGGCTGCCTTTCTCACTTCCTGTATGGACGACAAAATGGCTGAGTTCTATTGACTTGCCTTTCTTGTTGGGGCTTGACTGTTTGACCCAAACACCT
>NZ_GL636070.1:270937-285983 GCF_000186445.1 Streptococcus agalactiae ATCC 13813 | reverse complement strand
ATTCCTCAGTGGGTATGACTGGTTAAATCACTCATGGGTATTTCACTCGCTGTCCTTTTACGCTGGCAGCCTGAACGGTCAGAAGTATCATTGTCCTTATTTGTAGTCATGGCAGATAGAGGACCATTCTATTTTATAGCTGATTGTTATCGCTCCTATCCCTGCGAATCAAACTAAAATGCTCGACAAATAAGAAAGTCCCACCTCGGTTTATTCAATTGTCAATGAACAAATCAAGGAGAGACTATTTTTTTGATGGATACCTATAAGGAAAATCTGTAAGTCCTAATAGATAATCAATATTAACACCATAAATATTTGAAATTTTTATTAAGACTTCTGCAGACAATATTCTTCCCCCCTTTCTATTTTCGCATAAGCAGAATGAGTAAAGGAAAGAATAGTAGCAACTTCTTTTGAGTTAGGTCATTATCCTCTCTCAAATCTCTTATACGTTGGTACATCTAGCTTTCTCCTATGAAAAAGTATAGGATACTTTTAGACGTATTCTTTGAAATTGTCCTATTTGGACAGTGGTGATTAATTTGTAAACTTTTAAATTAAAATCACAACTATTTTCCAGTAAATCAAATGAAGAAGAGGTTAGTATATTGTTGCATAAAACTGAATTAACATAAATTTTCAGATTATTTATAACAAAAAAATAATACTCAACATATCTTCTTAATTGTGGATTTACAAACGTGATTAACTAGAATAGCTTTTAGACTATCATCCAAACATAATACTGACATTAACATGAATCAAACACCCTCTCTATAAAATAATTCAAAAGACAATACTGCCTTTTGAATTAAAAACTCTTCATAATTATCAACTATAATATTGTAATATCAAAACATTTCACTGCTGTTTCTCCAGGATTAACAAAACTTACTAATCGCTTATCCTCCACCGTGTCGTTTTCTTCCAATGATGTCGATAGACCACTCCATGGTTCTAAGGCAATAAACGAACTTTTATTTATTGTTGACCAGAGAATTAAATTCGGAAAATCAGAGAAATCTAATGTCAATCCTTTATCGTGTTTTTTTGAACGAAGTGATACACTTCTTGATTGAATATCATCTAAGGTAATAGCATCATAATCAAAAAGCGAATAGTCTAAATCGATAGTTTTTTGTTGGTTTAGGAAAGCAGTACGGTTCTGCACATCTAACAAGCCTGTTTCAGGAAATGCTTTAGGAACTTCACAGGTCTCCTCTTTTTCAAACTCCAGATAGTAATCTTCATACTGTTCACCATCAAATAGTGGGCAATTAAATCCAGGGTGGCCACCAATAAAGAAAGGCATTTTTTTATTATCTTCGTGATTTGTCACTTGATACTCTGTTCGAATTGTGTTGTCATTCAAAGTGTAGATAATTTTTAATTCAAACTGATAAGGAAAATTTTCCAACATGTTTTCATTTGGTGTGATTGTAAATGAAACACTATTTTCTGAGATTTGTTCAAAAGTAAAGTTTTCTTTTCGGACTAAACCATGACGAGGAATTTGTCCTTTATGAAAAGATCCATCTTCATTTTTGAAAAAGCCAATATCATTTCTTAAACTACCACAAATCGGAAAGAGGACAGGAGCTTGTCCGCTCCAGTATTCTGGATTACCTTGCCATAAATATTCTATCCCGTCACTGTCTTTAATAGAAGAAAGTGCGCCACCAAATTCTTTAAATTGTACTGTTAACTCTTCATTTGTTAATTCAATTACCATTTTATTCTCCCTATAAACAAAACAAGAGCGTTAGTGCGCTCACCAACACTCTTATTTTGTGTAAAAATGTATTAAAGAAGTATTTATAAAATTATTCAATCACTTGAGTTTCTGCTACTTTTTTATACCAGTAGGCACTCTTCTTAGGATAACGCTCTTGAGTTTCAAAATCGACATAGAAGAGACCGTAACGTTTTTCATAGCCATTTGACCATGAGAAGACATCCATTAATGACCACATGAAGTATCCTTTAACATTTGCACCATCTGCAATGGCATCACAAATAACTTCTAAGTGTTTTTTTACATAATCGATACGACCATCATCATAGACTGTATTATCTACAAACTCATCTTTGTAACCAAGACCATTTTCTGTGATATAAATTTTCTTGTAGTTAGGGTAATCGGCTTTGACACGCATGATTTGATCATATAGACCTTGTGGGAAGATAATCCAGTCCCAGTCCGTTTTTGGAACATCAACTGGTGCTTCTCGGCGACCAACACCTTTGATTTGATATTTAGAACTTCCCTTTTCCCCTTTACCATTATGAATAATTTCAGTCTCACCATCAAAAGCTTGCATCCAATCACTCATATAGTAGTTAATACCAAGGAAATCATTTAAATCTTTTGCAGCATCCAGTGCTACAAAATCTTCTTCACGAAGATCAAGTTCACCACCATTCACCTCAAGGATATGGTTAACACCTTCCATTGTTTTATCTGAATACTTACCAAGATAAGTTGCATCAAGAATAAATTTATTATGAATAATATCTTCAAGTTCAGCCGCTCTAACATCGTCAGGATTGTTAGCATCAAATGGATACTTAGTTGGAAGAGCATGGACAACACCGATTTCACCTGAATAGCCACCGTCTTTAAAGAGTTTCACGGCACGAGCATGAGAAACCATCATGTTATGGTGTGATTGGAAAACTTTAGCAAGATCATATTGAATACCTGGAGGGAATTTACCAACCAAGTATTGGCCATCACCAATAGGCCCAATTTCGTTAAATGTTGTCCAATAGTTAACTTCTGAGAATTCTTTAAAACAGAATTCTGCATAATTTACAAAATGTTCAATGTTCTCACGATTGAGGAAATCACCATCCGAGTGGAGAGCTTCTGGTGTATCAAAATGGTGAAGTGTAACAAAAGGCTCAACATGACGCTTATGACACTCTGCAAAGAGATTGTGGTAATATTCTACCCCTTTAGGATTAACTTCTCCTTTTCCTGTTGGAAAAATACGAGACCAGGCAATAGAGATACGGATGCCGTTGACACCAAATTCTTCACTTAGTTTCAAATCAACAGGGTAACGATTATAAAAATCACTTGCTGGTTCAGCAGTGTACCAATAGTTGTCTTCTAAGTATTTATCCCAAGCTACTGGTCCTTTGCCATCTGTGTGGGTAGCTCCTTCAGCTTGGTAAGCAGCTGTAGCACCACCAAAAATAAAATCTTTAGGTAATGTTTTAGTCATGATATACCTCTTCTAAATTTTCATTTCACTATAAAGGAAGATTGAGTCCCCCCAACCTTCCCTTGCGAAATATTATTTTTCCATTTGTTCTTTAACGAAGTCCAATGCACCTTGACCATCGCGAGTCAATTTGATGTATTGAGCCCCTTCTGTTTTAGCTAATTTAATATCAAGTTTATCAGTTTCCACTTTCATATCTTCATAGTTAGAAGCTACTTGAGGTGCAAGGATAACAAGTTGATATTGTGATAAAATCTCACGGTGAGCACCATAACTTCCTGCTGCTGCAGTGACAGGTACACCATATTCTTTAGCTGCTTTATTCAAAGCATTTGCTAGTAGTCCACTAGTACCACCACCGGCACAAAGAACGAGAACATTAGTTTGATCAGTGATTTCTTTAGTTTCTTTAGCTGCTGATTTTTCAAGAATAGCATCAGCTTTCTTAGTATCAAAGTTTGCTGCTACTTTTTCTTTGAGCGCATCTGATGAATTCGTACCTGCTGCTTCTTCAGCAAGAATTTGCTCATCGTATACTTTCAAGAATGGGTAATAGATAATGACATCAACAACGATTAACAAAGTTGCCAAAATGAATGCTAGCACTTGGAAGTTTGTCCCAAGAATAAGACCTAATGGTGCTGGTGTTGTCCAAGGCAAGTTTGCAGTAAAACTGTTCATTCCAAGTGTGTCAATAAAGAATTTGAAAATCCATACATTGACAATTGGTGCCAAGATAAATGGAATAAAGAAAATTGGGTTCAAAACAAGTGGAGCACCGAATAAGATAGGTTCGTTAACACCGAAGAATGTTGGAACAACAGATGCACGTCCAATGGCTTTGTTACGTTTTGATTTTGTTAACCACATGAACATGAATGGAACGACGAGAGTTGCACCAGTACCACCCATGGTAACGATGAACATTTGAGTCCCTGAAGTCAAGATCTTGTCCGCATGTTCACCAGCTTGAAGTAATTGAAGGTTGGTTTCAGCATTTGCGTAAGTAATCGCTGCAATGGCTGGTTCAACAATAGAAGGACCGTGGATACCAACAAACCAGAAGAAAGCAAATGCACCGAAGATAATAGTGATTCCAACATAACCATCTGCTGCTTGGAACAATGGTGCAAGAAGTTTACCAATCGATTCCGCAACGTTAACGCCTAATGTAGTATGAACAATCAATTCAATCACATAAAGCAGTACAACTGATAACGTAAATGGAATCAAGTCCTTAAATACTTGAGAAATATTAGGTGGAACCTCTTCAGGCATGCGAATAGTGACATTGTTTTTCACACAGACTTTATAGACATTTACGGTAATAAATGCTGCGATGAAGGCTGTCAACAAACCTTTTGTTCCCATAAATCCAGTTAAGAAACCACCGTCTTTTGCTGGATTAGCGGCCATTAGTAGAAAACCTACAATAGCAGCAAGCATGGTTGAAATAAAGTTGATTTGGTTCGTGCTAGGCAATGAGCGGTTCATTGAATCAGTTAATGCTTTCGCAGTCGTACCAGCCACAAACAAACCTAAAATACCCATTGAGTAATTGTATGGTGTCATCAAAAGATTCTCAATATCTTTACTCCAATGGAAGCCCCATGCGTTTGGAACATAGGCAATCAAAATAAAGATACTTGAGAACAAGATGACTGGCATACCAGCGATAAAACCATCACGAATAGCACGAAGATAGATATTTCGAGAAATTTTCTCGAAGAAAGGTTTCCCTTTCTCAATCTGAGCAATTAATCCATTCATTATTTTGCTCCTCTCTTATAAAGTTCAATCATGTGTTTCATTAAATCTTGCAATAAAATGGTAGTCATTAAATGATCTTGACCATGCATGAGAGTAACACTATATGCCAAATCTTCTCCCGCAGCTTCTTTTTGTAGTAGACTTGTTTGAGCATTATGAGCATCGTTCAAGCATTCACTACCTGCTGCGATTAATTCTTCTGCTTTAGCATAATTCCCTTCTTGCGCTGCTTTAAGAGCTTCTAGGAATTTAGAACGGGCATCACCAGCATAGGCTACGATTTCAAAACCTAAAAGAGTAGTTTCTTCTCTATTCATTGTAGTTTCCTCCGAAAATAATGTTAAATTTTTTCAGTCCAAGGACTTGCAGTTTTATCTAGTACTTTGTTTAATTCCTCAATATTTTTGAAACCTTCTGTACGCAGCCATTCACGAGCTGCTTCAGGTCCTTCTTCAATATAGACTTTTACAGATCCTGCCCAAGTAGCACGTCCACACAATACACCATTAAATTTTGCGCCTGATTCTGCTGCAAATTCCAAAGTATCTTGGAACAACTTGGCTGAAACACCTGCACTCAAGTAAATGTATGGTAAATCAGTAGAAGCTTCTTGATCACGGAAAGCTTGAGCTGCTTCTTCTTTTGTAAAGAGAACTTCACCTTCTGCAAAGCCTTCTACAAATTTCATGTTTACTGGAACTTCAACTTTCAACACGTCAACACCAAAGCGTTCTTCTGAGAATACTTTCATTGCTTCGTTAACTTTATGAGCTTTAACTTTTGCAAACTCAGGACTAGCATTGTCAGAGATTTTCTCATCATAAGTTAGAATTTCTAGGTAGAATGGAATATCTTCTGCTTGGCATTCAGAACCAATACGTTCAATGTAAGCTTTTTTCTGCTCATTGACATCTTTATCTCCATCAACATCATAGTAAAGAAGGAATTTAACTGCTTCTGCACCAGCTTCTTTAATACGTTTCGCAGACCAAACATCTAAACAATCAGGTAAGCGACTAGTTGTTGTTGCATCGTATCCTGTTTTTTCATATGCCAACAACAAGCCTGCTTCTTCTGAACGAACACGACTTGCTGGCAAGCCATATTCAGGATCAAGTAAAATTGATGATGCAAATGGTGTAAGTTCTTCAGAAACTAAACTTTTAAGCTCTTCAATTTGTTCTACTGTTGGTTCTTCTGTTTGATGTTGGGCCATCATACGTTTGAGAGCTCCACGTTGGTCGAAGGCTAAGGCAGAAATAACACCATCTACACTTAGTTTTTCCATGCTTTTACGTTTGTTTTCAGTTAAAGTAATTGTCATTTTTTATACCTCTTTGACTTTAATAGATTGATATAACTTATCGTAATTTTCCATGTTAACATGCCCAGTTGTTTTTTCTTGCGCATTTAACATACCTAAGACATTTGCTTTTGTTAATAAAGCTCGATCATCTTCATCATTCGCTAAACCCGAAGCGATACCTGCTACTGTAGAATCACCAGAACCTACAGCGCTTACAATTTCGATTTTAGGGATGTCAACTTTATAAAACGTATCCTTGTGTTTTGCAAATACACCATTAGCACCAAGAGAAACGATTATCCATTCAATTCCTTCAAATAGTTCATCTTGTAAGACTTCTTTTAAGGATTCAAAATCATTTGTCATTTCTTTACCTAGAAGTTGAGAAAGTTCTTCAAGATTAGGTTTGATAACTGTTGGTTTACTATCACCTTTCAATACTGCTTCTAGAGCATTTCCAGAACAATCCAGAACCGTTTTCTTTCCATTAAGGTTGGCAATAGTAATCAATTTCTGATAGTAATCATCTGGCATTCCCGCAGGAAGACTACCTGACATTGTCACTACGTCAACATCATTCAATAAATATTTAAAATGATTAGTAAATCCATCAATTTCATCTACACTTAACATCGGTCCTTTTTCTAAAATCTCAGTTTGATTACCTTCGTGTAATAAAGCTATACAAGTTCTGGTATCGCCTGAAATTTTATAGAAGCGACTTAAAATCGAATCAGGAAGATGATTAATGATAAAATCACCGCTTTCTCCACCTATACAACCAGTAGCTTTGACTGTTTCACCGAATTCATTAAGAACTCGGGAAACATTTAAGCCTTTACCACCAGGTGTCTTTGTAACATCTACAACTCGATTTACGGTATCGAATTGTAGCTCATCCAAAGGGTAGGAGACATCAATAGCTGGATTTAAAGTAACTGTTAAAATCACAATAGCTCCTTTTTCTATATTTATCCCTATATTAGTATATTCAAATATTAGTCGTGATATTCACCACGGTCCCATTTTTCTAAGAATTCATCAAAGAAGTGTGGGTTATTTTGATCCTGACTAGCATGTTGTAAGCTATCAATTTTTTCAATCAATTTTTTATTTTCTTCAGTTGGTTTGTATTCAGCAGCTAAGAAAGCATCGATAATATCATTCATCAGCAAACCACCGATAATTTTTCCACCAAAACCAATAACGTTTGCGTTAAGTTCTTCTTTTGAGTAGATAGCAGATGTCATGTCTCTGACGAGTGCTGAACGAATTCCAGGAACTTTATTTACGGCATTTGTAATACCAACACCAGTACCACAGATAACAACACCTAGTTCTGCTTCACCACTTGCTACTGCTTCACCAACTTTTTTACCAAAAATTGGATAGTGTGTGCGGACATTATCGTATGTACCGCAATCAATGATTTCATGACCTTGTGATTTCAAATAATCAACAACAGCGATTTTTTCATAAGTAACAATATGGTCACAACCTACAGCAATTTTCATTTTTGTTCTCCTTGTTTTAACCTATTTCAATCAATTAGCACATTTTATTAAGCATGTCGACACGAACTTGATGACGTCCACCATCATATTCACCTTCAACAAAGCCTTTGACAATGTTTTTTGCAATTCCTGGTGCACTAATTTCAGAACCAAGCGTAATGATTCGAGAGTTATTGTGACCTCTTGTCATGTATGCTGAGCGCTCATCTGATACTTCAGCTGCCACCATTCCTTTAATTTTAGTAGCCACCATGAAAGAACCAACACCATACGCATCAATTACAATACCCAAGTTATCTTCGGATGCATTAACTTCTTTTGCGACAGCGAGAGTTGTATCAACGAAGTCACGAACTTCATTTTCACTGACATCAATGACTTCGTATTTACCTTCTTTAAGGTAATCTTTGATAACATCTTTAAGTTCTGTACCTGCTTTGTCAGCACCGATAATAATTGCCATTTTATTTCTCCTATGATTTAGAATAAGTAAATGTGGAAAACCTACGTAGATAGTTAATTAACGATTTGCAAAATCTTTTGAAATAACGCTTACATTATTTCTATGACCTTATAATACACCTAACCAACATAAAAGTCAACACTTTTATGTTTATTTTTTGAAAAAATAAACGGTATATGTTTATTTTGTTTGGTTTTATGTCTCAAAAATGATGTTTTGTGTGTTTTCACAACTTTCATAAACCTTTAACAACAATAACTATTCTATTAATCAGTATTAAATCATTATTTCTTATTTTTTAGTAAACGTTTCATATAAAACATTTTTATGTTTTGTTAGTCTCCTTTTTAAAAATATTTTTGTTTGTTTTGTTTGATTTTTTGGTTGTTATTATGTTATGATACCTTTAATAGTTATATTATAAGAAACTGATAGGAGGTAAGAATGAAGAAGAAAGAACGTCATGAAAAAATTCTCGATATCTTAAAAGTTGACGGTTTTATAAAAGTAAAAGATATTATCGATGAAATGAACGTCTCAGATATGACCGCTAGGCGAGATCTTGATACATTAGCAGATGAAGGATTACTTATCAGGACTCATGGTGGAGCTCAATACTTAGATAACCCTTCAACAAATGACGAAGGCCACGAGAAAACGCACACCGAAAAGAAAGTCTTACAAACTAACGAAAAGAAACAAATCGCACAAAGAGCTAACGATATTATTAAAGATGGTGAAACTGTCTTTATAGGTCCAGGAACAACTTTAGAGCATCTAGCTGTCGAATTGAAAAATAGAAATATAAGAGTTATTACAAATAGCCTTCCTGTTTTTCTGATTTTACATCCGAGCACTACTATTGACTTGATTTTAATTGGTGGTGAGTGTCGTGAAATTACTGGTGCTTTTGTTGGGGCTATTGCAATTAATAACCTAGAATCATTAACATTTTCAAAAGCTTTTGTCAGTGCAAATGCTGTTTATAATAATTCGATTGCTACCTACAGTGACCTCGAAGGAGAGGTTCAAAGAGTTGCCTTGAATAATGCTGTTGAGAAAATCCTTCTAGTTGATAGTACCAAGTTTGAAAGTTATGATTTCTATAACTTCTACCAGCTAGAACGAATGGATTTAATTGTGACTGATAAAAATGTGACAACTGAAATGATAGAAAAGTATGAGAAATTTTCTAAAATAATTATTGCTGATAAGTAATAATAGCTTTCAAAAAGGATAATCTAGATACTTCTTAATTTATTATTAAGGAGTGTCTTTTTCTATCGAATTTTTTAGTACACCTTATTTATGTTAGTTTTTTCTAACGTAATAACGAACATTCTTAGCAAAAGTCAAAGTAGTAATAATCGTGAGTGATTCTCGTGTTGATACTGTAGTTGAAGCTATCATTTCGGCAGTTCAAACTGGAGAAATTGGAGATAGTAAAATTTTTATTATTCCAATTGAAGATGCTATTAGAATTCGAACTGGACAAAATAGAGATGAGGCTTTGTAACATCATTAAGGTAAATACTTAAAGGCTATTCAAAAATTATTACTATTTACATTAAAAATCCCTCTGTGACGATGGACATCAAGAATTAAACTTTGATTTTAATTCTTGACGTCATCAGTCTATTTGCAGAGGGGTTTTATAGCGTTTAATACATGTTTAAAGCTCTAAGTACTTATTAAAGACTGTCTCAATTTCTTCGATCTCATGTGCTTCTTTAAAATCATTTTTAAAGTCATTTTTCATAAGAATTCTAGCAATTTTTGAGAGATAAGTCAGATGAGTTGAACCAACTTCTGTCTCTGGAATAAATAAGGCTATAACAGAATCAATGAGTTTACCGTCCATAGACTCCCACTCAACTCCATTTTTTAGTTTTAAAACAGCAATACCTGGTTTTATGACCGCTTGACTTTTAGCATGTGGAATAGCAAATCCATCCATCATGCCTGTTGTTCCTTCTTCTTCACGAGATAACAAACTTTTATAGACTTGATCAGTATCATCTGCATAATCGTTTTCGACAACAAGACCTGCAAGATAAGCGAACACATCTTTTTTTAGTGGCATATCAACATCCACCCGAATTAAATTTTTATCAATCATTCTTTAAACCCCTTTATTTATTTTAGACTTTTGTAAAAGTCCCATAAGGAGACCGGATATAACCGCCCCGATAAAAATTGCTAAGACCCATAGAGCTGCGTGTGTCACAACAGGCAGTACCAAGAAGCCACCGTGTGGCGCAGGGACTTGAACTTTCCAAAGATATGTAAGTACAGCTCCAATTGAAGAGCCAATCATTAAGATAGGGAGATTACGTAATGGATCTTTAGCAGCAAATGGAATAGCCCCTTCAGTTATATGAGTTGATCCAAGAATCAAGTTAGCAAGACCAGCGTTTTTATCTTCTTCGCTGTAATATTTACGGAAGAACAAAGTTGCAAAGAATGTTGTCAGTGGTGGTACGATACAAGCAGCTGATACACCTGCCATAAATGTTGTGTTACCTTGACCAAGAAGAACAGTACCTGTTACGTAGGCAGCCTTATTGATAGGTCCACCCATGTCAAAAGCACTCATGCAACCAATAATAATTCCAAGAAGGAGAGGATTCGCATTTTCAAAACCTGCTAACCATGACATCATGGATTCATTAACCCAAGCCATTGGTGCATTTATCAGTGCCATAAAACATCCGGTTAGAAAAACTCCTATAACGGGATATAAAAAGATTGCTTTCAAACCATCTAGTGATTTAGGGAGACCCTTAAGAAGTTTAATTAAACCAAGAACGATATACCCCGCTGCAAAACCGCCTAAAATACCTCCTAAGAAACCCGATCCTCCATTCGCTGCCATGAGACCAGCTACTAGACCGGCAACAAAACCTGGTCTTTTAGCAATAGATTCAGCAATAAAAGCCGCCAAAACAGGTGTCATCATTCCCATTGCAACACCACCGATATCATTTTTTAGCATAGCCGCAAACCAGTTATATTGGTCACTTTTAGGGTCAAATGAAAAAATACCAAACAAGAAAGATACAGCGACAAGCACTCCACCAGCTACCACAAAAGGTAACATGTGAGAAACACCATTCATCAAATGTTTATAAATTTGACGACCGAAATTTTCACGATGTTCTTGCTTTTCTTCAACAACATCTTCTTTAATATCGCCTTTTTGAATAAAACCTTTGCCATCTATTGCATCTTGCACTAGTTTTTCAGCATTTTTGATACCTTCTCCTACAGATACATTGATAACTCTTTTACCAGCAAAGCGTTCTGCTTGAACATCCTTATCTGCTGCTATAATAACGGCATCTGCATTCGCAATTTCTTCTTGTGTCAGTTGATTTTCCACACCAATTTGACCGTGCGTCTCAACTTTGATTGAGACATTCTTATCTTTGGCAGCCTGTTCAAGAGCTTCTTGAGCCATGTACGTGTGAGCAATACCTGTTGGACAGCCTGTTGCTGCTATAATTTTATAAACCATCTGTAATCTCCTTAATTTTGATTTGTTTTTTTAATAATTCAACATCAGTAAAATCTGTAAGTCCTGGTCGAAAGGCCGTTGATGAGCCTGCTGCTACTGCTTGAGCAAGACATTCCACTTCGGAGTGTCCTTTCAATTTATTGGCAAGAAATGTTCCCAAAAGTGTATCTCCCGCACAAGCTGTGTTAACAACTGTTCCGCTTGGTGCGTTTGCAAAATAGACCGAGTCACTTATGAGTAAACAGCCTTCTCCCCCCAATGAAATGAGAACATTTTTCGCTCCTTTTTCCTGAAGTAATTTTCCTTTTTCGACTAAATCATTTAATGAAGGATTTTCTAGTTGAAACCATTCTGATATTTCTTCGTCATTTGGCTTAATTAAATATGGTTTAAATACTAAACACTCAATTAGTTTTGAATCGCTGATATCATAAATGAGATTTATCCCTCTTTTTTGGCAAATTTGGCCAATTTTTAAAAAAATTTCTGTGGAGATCCCCCTTGGCAAGCTTCCTGATACAATCAAGAAGTCATCTTGGTTTAAGGATTCAAATTGCTTTAATAGCTCTTCCTGGGATTCTTTTGATATAATCGGTCCCTTGTTAACCAATTTGAATTCCTGATTTTTCGACATGACCTGAGTGAATACATTTATCCTAGTCGTTCCATCTACTTTGACAAAATTTGCCAAAATAGCTTGTTTTTTTAACTCATCTTCGATAAAATCACCTGTAAAACCAGCTTTAAATCCTAAAGGTGTACTATCAATACCGAGTTTTTTTAAAATAATTGAAACGTTAACCCCTTTACCATTTGCTTGTAACTCATCATAGATGGTCCTATTAACTTTTTTATCCTCCATATCTTCTGTCTGAATAAACATATCTATCGCAAGATTCATTGTGCAAGTATAGACCGACATAAAATCACCACTCTTTTATTTTTTTTATTATCATTAAAATAACACAAATAGCTTGTAAGGGTTTTCTGATATTCAAGCAATATTGAAATGCTTTACATTACTTTCGGAGAATATATGACGACATCAAAAAAACAACTAACACAAACCGAGACTTACACTTGGGATTATTTAAATGAGCATTTTCAAGAAATTATCAACCTCAATATTTCCGAAGTCGGAGAGATTATCAGTGTTTCTACCGCTACTATTACCAGAACGCTTCAAAAAAAGGGGTATCGTGGCTTTGTAGATTTTAAACACAGTATGGCCAATAATGCTCAGGATGAATTAAATATCCTAACAGAACCTCTATTGAATGACGAAACTAAGATTTCAATTTTAAAAAGTTACCAGGAAGTCACTCGAACATTGAATATGCTAGATTTAAAAACTCTCAATAACGTGGTGGATCTCTTACTAGATACAGAAAAAGTCATCATTTTTGCACGTGGTTTTTCAGAATTATTGGGAACAGAAATGCAAACTAAATTGTTGCTCTTAGGCATCTATACTGAACTCTATACCGATCCCAATATCATTCGTACCATTAGTAAACGTTTAGATACAAAAACGTGTGTCATCTTTATTTCACTAAATGGTGAAACGCACTCTTTACAAAATGCTGCTAGCAACTGTCAAGAACGACTGATACCCAGTGTTTTAATTAGTTCCAATCAAGCTGGAAATCTCGGAAAGCTAACGGCTTATCAATTATATGGGTTTAAGACAGAATTAACCTATTTCCCTGATTTCGAGGTCCATTCAAGATTGCCACTTTATATTATTATGAGGCTACTTTTAGATACTCTAGCAGTAAATATGAAAGCGTAAATGCTAACCATTCTAAAACACCTACGCTCCTGCACAGGTGTTTTAAAATTTTTATTGAAGTGGACTTAATCTTCTTTCCAAACGTCATCAATGATTTCTTTCACTAAAGCTAGTTTCTTCCATTGATCTTCCTCAGTTAGGATATTACCTTCTTCAGTTGATGCAAATCCACATTGCGTTGATAGCCATAAGTTTTCTAGTGGCAGATACTTTTTAGCTTCTTGGATTCGTTTGATAACAGCTTCTTTTTCCTCCAATTTTCCATTTTTTGAAGTAATAAGTCCTAAAACTGCAACTTTTTCCTTTGGTAAGTGACTTAATGGCTCAAAACCCCCAGAACGTTCATCATCAAATTCCAAGAAATAAGTCTCTGCATTTTCTCGAGCAAAGAAGGCTTCCGCAACATCATCATATGGCCCTTTAGAAGCATATGTTGAATGGTAATTTCCTCTACATACATGTGTATTGATCATCAAATCATTTGGTAGATCTTTGATAGCATTGTTATTAACAAAAAGGTAATCTTCAATAACATCTTGCTTACTCAATCCTTCTCTTTGTCTTGTTTGCCAGTAATCTTCATCAATTAACATGCCCCATGTACAATCATCCAGTTGAATTGTTCTAGCACCAGCTTCGTAAAGTGTTAAAATTTCTTCCCTGTAAACTCTCGCTATATCCGTTAAAAATGAGCCTCTATCTTGATAAAAATCACCGATAGAATTGGCATTCTTACCTCGTTCCAATTCCGCCAAAAATTGTGCTGGAGCTGGAATGGTAATTTTGGCTTCAACTCCTTTATCATCGGCTATTTTCTTGTAAAACTCAAAATGAGAGATAAAAGGATGTTTTTCTTTTGTAAACCCTAATGTCCCACGCAAAACAGCGGTATCATCTCGAGTTTCTTCATCGTGAAATAGGTAACCACGACCAAAATGCTCATGTGATACACCATTGAATCCCCAAAAATTATCTAAATGCCAGTAGGAACGACGAAATTCACCATCAGTAATTTTATCAAGACCTGCCGCAACCTGTTTATTCACCAACTCTATAATAGCTTTATCTTCAACTTCTTTTAATGCTTCCTTGGAAATATCACCATTATCAAATTGTTGTCTCGCTACCTTTAATTCTTCAGGACGTAAAAAGGAACCAACATGCTCAAAATACTTCTTAACCATAGACATCACCTCATATAAATTTTTAAATAGTTTACCAAACAATACTATAAGAGTAAATTATATATTTCTAATGATTTGATATAGTTATTGGTTATATCTTTTTAACTAGGATAACGACCTATGGTATGAATTTATTCCTTAAAAAATGAATCATACCAAAGAAATATCATCCCGATTTTCTCTCTCAAGTGTATTTCCTTTATTTAACAAGCTCACAAACATCTCCAATCTTCTAGCTAATCCTTCGTACTCATCAAGATAATGTCT
>NZ_GL636070.1:264766-269606 GCF_000186445.1 Streptococcus agalactiae ATCC 13813 | reverse complement strand
ACAATGATTTTTATGATAGTCGTCAATATAGGTTACTGAAAGCTCACAGTCATAATCTGGTAACTCAAAGACTAAATTCATGATGTTATCCATTTCTGCTTGATGGATGACTTCCTCTAACTCCGTACATTCTATGATACTTTTGCTATGTAATATTTTCATGTTCTTCTTCCTCTTCAATCATTCTAAAGATTTTGGCAATGGCTTCAATAACTGTAACAGTTACACTATTACCTGCTTGTTTATATAATTGACTTTTACTTGATACACTTTCTGCTTTTTCGTAAGCCCAATCAGGAAATCCTTGAAGTCTGAAACACTCTCTAGGTGTTAAGCGTCTAATTCTTAAACGATAGAGCTTACCTTCTAGAACAAGACCAGTCCCTTCATACCACTTATCCTTACGATACTCTAGAGCAGCAACTACTACTCCCATATTGTCAGAAGTGGTTAAGGTATTGGCGACACCTTTTCCTACTCGCCCTCTCCTTTTGGTAGACTCTGGGTAAGCAAGGTTGACAGAGTCTCCCACAGTTGCCATAGCATAGCCTAGCTTAGTCGCTTCTTTGATTTTCAAATGCGGAACCTCTTCACGACAAAGAATTTTTGGAACTTTATCACCACCCTGCATCGTGGTCAATGTTGGTGATACACCTGAAAGGTCATAGACTCGTCCATTTTGCACAAAAGACGTTGGTAAGGTGCCTGCGACGACCACACCATGTTTATCTTGGCTAGTTAAGGTAAACATAGGCTCTTGATTGTCCTTAAAGCGTCTGCCATGTTGGCGTTTTTCTAACCTATCTGGGGTTAATACTGGAATGGCAATTTTAGTTCCTTCCCCTTTTCCTCTGGTTAAGGTTGGTGCCAGCCCACTTGATAAATAGACTTTTCCATTCATCCCGTTACCTGATGGATTGACATTGCCTAATCGCTCAAGACCAGTTGAGCTACTTTCTCTTCCGAGAGGAAATAGGAATCGGGGACGGTATCTTCTAGAATGTCCGATAATAAAGATCCTTTCTCGGTTTTGCGGGACTTGAAAATTTTTACTGTTAAGCACTTGCCATTCGACATCATACCCCAACTCATCCAATGTAGTGAGGATTGTTCGAAATGTCTCTCCCTTGTTGTGACTGAGTAAGCCTTTGACGTTTTCCAAGAATAGAAAACGTGGTTGGATCTGTTTGGCCGCTCGAGCAATCTCAAAGAACAGAGTTCCTCTAGTATCCTCAAATCCCAGTCGTCTACCTGCGAGTGAAAATGCTTGGCAAGGGAATCCCCCACAGATGATGTCCACTTGCCCTCTAAGTTGTTTAAAGTCTTGGTCTGTGACTTGTCTAATGTCATGAAATTCTATTTCTCCTTCGGTCTCATAAATGGCCTTGTAAGATTTCCTCGCAAACTTATCAATCTCACAAAAGCCAATACACTCATGACCCTGATTAGTTAAACCCAATCGAAAGCCTCCAATTCCTGCAAACAAATCTAAAAACTTCATGTCTCTCATTCCTTTCTGCAAAAATAAAAGGACATTACTTCTTGCGCAACGTCCTTACTTAACAATGATCTTCCTTTTCTGGGGCAGTGATGACCTCAATAATGATCCAAATCATTCCTAGTCCCAAAATCCACCAAAACATCTTACTCACCCCCTTTTAGTTCTTTTAAGCGTTGTCCCTTGGTCCATTCGGATAAGACACCATTAAATACGTATTCCGCTATCGTTTCTGATCTATCCGCAAACCTCATATTCTCTAAAGCGTACTGATAACGATGATCAAAATAAATCATGGCATAATCACTAGCGGCAGGTGATAGACCTACTTGTCTCAACTGGTCATGTACCAAGCCCCAAATGTAATCTCTGTCGTATCTTGTGACTCGGTCTACTTTACGTTGGAAATTGTCATTGTCACTTTTCTTACTTGTTAGACGTTCTTTCTCCTCTTAGTCCTCAATGACTGACTCACTCTCTTTAGTTTCACTATTATTAGTCTCACTAACTTCAGTCTCACTAGTGGCTGAAGTTAAGACAGGCCCCGGCTGATTTTGACACCCCCCTAGTGTTTTTTGAACACTACCCCCGTTTGAATTTAAGACGGGGGTAGGTTCATGTTCTAACTCCCCCAAGTAAATCTTATTGGCCATTCGTCCTTTTTCACTGGAAGACTGTTGAACTTCATCAATCAAACCATACTCTCGTAAGGTTTTCTTAATCGTCAGTAATTTTGACTTGGAACAGCCAAGCAGTGCCATGAGTTTTGAGTTGGAATAGACCAGATAAATAGCTCCATCTTCATCTATCCACCCTCTACTTAATGACAATTCCAAGCGATCTTTTAGAACAGCATAAGCTACCTTAACCTCTAGTTTCATTTCGCTATAACGCTCACTTTCAAACAATAGTTTTGGAAGTTTATAATAGCGTTCTGATGTTTGATATTGATTTGCAGTAATACGTTTCATGATTATCCCTCCAGTACTAATAAACCAACATTTCCAAACTCATCAAATTTAACTAAGCCTTCTTCCTCCATTTCATTAACTATCCGTGTTGCTTTCTCAATATCAATTTTCATAATAGCCATAAGTTGACACATTACAATTTGTCGTGACGACTTTTCGTACTTATACATGATTTCCTCCTGAAAATAAAAAAGCGAGAACACTTAGTAAAATGTTCTCGCTAAATTTTAGGCACCAAACTAGGCACCAAAAATTAGTTATTTTTGCGTATTATTGCTAAACACTATAATTATTCTACAAAATTATAAAACAGTAAAAACCTTGATAAATCAAGGTTTTTGGGCTATATTTTCTAGTTTTTGATTTAGCAATTTCACTTAGCTTCCATTCAATGTTTCTTGTGCATTAAGCATACCCAAGACATTAGCTCTCTTAAGCAAATTTATATCATCTAGTTGATGTTCTAAAGCAGACGCGATTCCTGCAACCGTTGCATCCCCTGAACCAACTGGATTAATAACTTCTATTTTTGGAATCGTCACTTGATAGTAGTGATTCCCATGTTTAGCAAAAGCTCCCCTAGCACCTAAAGAAACAATAACCCAATCAATTCCTCTAAAAATATCTTGCTGTAAGGTAGATTTTAGTTCGTCTAAACTATAGCTAATTGGCTTTCCAATTAATTGTGTTAATTCTTCAAGGTTAGGTTTAATGACGGTCGGCTTAGCACTAGATTTTAAAACCGAACGTAATGCTTCTCCTGAACAGTCTAAAACAACTTTCTTATTAAAGTGATTCGCTAGGGAGATTAACCTAGCATAATAATCTGAGGGGAGTCCCTTTGGTAAATTTCCTGATACTGTTATGATAGTTGCAGCATCAAAGATAAGTTTTAGATGATTCAAAAAGGCGTCTGCTTCATCTTTAGTAATATGTGGACCTTTTTCTAGAATTTCAGTCTGCTGACCCTCATGTAAAACTGCAATACAATGACGTGTTTCTCCACCAATACTTAAAAATTGGTGTCTGATTTCCAATGCATCTAAGCCACTTCGGATGAAATCTCCAAAATGCCCCCCTAATAGACCAGTTGCCACTACATTATCGCCAAGTTGAGAAAGAACACGAGTCACATTTAACCCCTTACCCCCAGGTGTTTTGGAGACGTCGGTAACTCGATTTACAGTATCCATGTTAAAGTTTTCTAAGCAGTACGAAATATCAATAGAAGGGTTCAAAGTTACTGTTAAAATCATAGATATCTCCTTAGTCGTGATATTCACCACGATTCCATTTATCTAAGAACTCTGTGAAAAAGTCATTCTCTTCTTGATGGGCATTATGAGTCTCAACCTCGGCTATCTTTTCAATTAATACTTTGTTTTCTTTTGTTGGTTTATATTTAGCTCTTATAAACGCCTCGATGATATCTGTCATTAACAGCCCACCAGTAATTTTCCCACCAAATCCGATAACGTTAGCATTTAATTCTTCTTTAGCATAGATAGCTGATGTCAAATCACGTACCAGAGCTGAGCGAATTCCTGGAACTTTATTAACAGCATTATTAATACCAACTCCAGTTCCACAAATACATACACCTAAGTCGGCTTTTCCACTAGCGACAGCTTCTCCTACTTTCTTACCATAAATAGGATAGTGAGTACGGATGTTATCATAAGTTCCACAATCAATAACCTCATACCCTTTTGTTTTTAAATAATCCACAACTGCAATTTTGTCATAAGTTACAATATGATCACAACCGACCGCAATTTTCATCTGCTTTACCTCTCTTACGCTTAGCACATTTTATTCAACATATCGACCCGAATTTGATGACGACCTGCATCGTAAGTCCCATCAACAAAACCCTCTACTATATGTTTAGCAACTCCTGGACCAACAATCTCTGAACCTAAAGTAATCATCCTAGCGTTATTATGAGCTCTAGTCATATAAGCTGAACGTTCATCTGAAACTTCTGCTGCAATTATCCCCTTAACCTTAGTGGCTACCATAAAAGGACCAACACCGTAAGCATCAACCATTATTCCTAAGTTATCTTCTTTTTGATTCACTTTAGCAACGATTGCTAAGGTATTATCAACGAAATCTTTGCTAGTATCCGTTAAATCAATGATTTCCTTACCTAAACTTGTAAGGTGTTGTCTAATCACTTCCTTAAGTTCAACACCATGCGCATCCGCTCCAATAATAATTGTCATTTCTTTCTCCTTATTTCACTTTTAATACAATTGTATGTAGTTGGAAGATATTGTTTGTTTTTGTTTGTAATATCATCATATATCTTATTTTTGTTTTTGTTAATGTTTTGTTTTGTTTTTGTTTGAAATGAACAAAAAAACTG
>NZ_GL636070.1:258251-263460 GCF_000186445.1 Streptococcus agalactiae ATCC 13813 | reverse complement strand
AAAAACTCCGTGATAACTATGTCAACTAGAATTCACTACTAGCTAGCTATCACGAAGTTTGATACTTCTCATTATTTTTATTTGTAGGAACGGTTATTCCGCAAGCCATAATCATAAATAAAATTTAAACAAAACATGCCAATTTGCTGCTATTTTCTCCCATAAAGTGCCTTGCTTCTCTGTATTTTGACTAAGAAAACTCCAATTAAAAACTTTGTAATTTAAAGTAAAACTATTTTGATGTTTTTCTCTATGTTCATAAAGGACACCAAATTGATCATTATTAAGTTGTTGAACAGAGTTGTAAGCAAACGAACCATCTTGAATGTGATGGTGATATAACCACTTAAAACTACCATTTCGATTAACTTGCGCTAGACGTGCATATCCATCTTGGCGCTTCTTACCTGGCCCATTAGCATTCACTAATAAAATATACTCTTTTTTGTCATGCTCAAAGCGAATAGCTGATAGTTGGACGTAAGCATCATGAACTTCCTTATATCGTTTAACATGGTTTTGCCAACTCTCTCCGCCGTCTTTACTTGTGGCTACTTCTAGGTTACCAGTTAGATTCCTCATAAATAACTTAATGTCCCCATTTTTCAATTGAACGGGTACGGATTCTGTATTTTGTTCTTTTTTATTATCCATTGTTAATGAGTGAATTTTTTCACCATTAGAAAGTACACGGTTATCATTGACTGCTTTTCCAGTATGCCACGTTTTTCCATGGTCGTCTGAATAAATTAGGCGTGAAGATTGTGAACCTCTTAGATGAGATTTCCAATTCGTAGAATAGGCAGGAATAATAATACGACCAGCGTGTGGCCCCCATTTTAAAACTATACCTTTTCCAGGTCCTATTCCTAAAAATTTCATGCCTCTCTGACGAAGACTTGCTGTTATATCTCTAGGTGATGACCATGTCCTACCATCATCATCGCTATATGACATCCACACATAGCTTGATTTTGCTAAACGAAATGGTGACGTTTTATGTTTTGTAAAATATATATTTCCAAGTAGCTGTTTTCCCTTATAAATATCCCCTAGATTTGAATGGTCACTTTTAGTAGTTTCTGTTATAACATGATAATCAGTCTTTTTCCCTTTAAAATTATATACAATACCTTTGTCACGGATAGTAAAAACCTTCGATTTCTTTCCATTATTATATAAATTAAGATAAGACTGTCCTCCGATTTGGGTATATTCTTTTTCAGGTGTGTTAGCAATACTAATAACGCCTCTTCCTTCTGGAAACATATCATATATTGAAAAAATACGTTTCGTCTTAGAGCTAGTATCTTGAACTAATGCCATATCCATATTAATAGGTGAGCCACTATAGTCACCACTAGTAACTAGCGGAACTCTAGGGTTATTACGGAGATTGACAATAGTTTCTCTTTTCCCCCAAGTGACACCATCATCCTCACTACGGCGAATAACCATTCCTATGTTTCCCCAATCACAAGCTTGCTAAATTCTTTCATCAGCTCCCGCAAGTAAAGTTCCTTTTTCCGTTTTTAATAATGAGGGGATACGGTAACCAAACACCTTATCTTTATTTTTTCTCCCAAAATCTCCTCCCCTATATACTTCTGTTTTAGCAGAAAGTATAGCACCTTTAGGTAATTTGAGCTGATGGTTTAGATGACAATAATATTGAAAATAAGATTTTATATCTTCAAAATTCAAATTATCAACACAGCAAACAAGGCAGTGTGCCTTAGCTTTTAATTTTTGCCATAAATTACCACTATATTTTATTTCCTTCTCTACTTTCTCTTTGCCAATAGCAAGCATCCCCTCTATAACAGACGATAACTTTCCATCCTTTTGAGAGAATGTTTTAGTAAGATGGTGTTCCTGTATCGCATTCTTTTTAAAGCCCAACGATATCTGACTAGCAATGTCCGTATTACCTATGACATTACTTGTCGATAAATCTCCCTTAGGAATGATATCCAAAGACCTCAACTTATCCCTTTCAAAACCTCTATCCTCTCCCGCTGTCTTTCTAAATTCATCGCTATTAAGTAATGCAACCGAAGAACCCTTTGATTCTATCAGGAATCTCTGTTGTTCTGCGATGGAATGACTGCTTTCGGGTATAATATAGGTAGTTCTATTATTAGGTTGAGTTGCATTTAGTTCTGCTAAATTTGCCTGTTTACGATTTTCTTCTGTCGCTATTTCCGCTTTTAGAGGAGATGACAATTTTTCTTGACTGTCAGAATCACCTAAGACTACTACCATATCTTTATCTTTTTGATCATCTACTATTAAACCGTCCGATGTATCAGAATCTAATTCTAACTGCCTCTCCTATATTGAATTAGTAAGCTTATCTAAAGTAGAGTCAAATATGGGAGCAGTAGTTTTTTCATCATCTATTGATATAAAAGAGTTTATATCAGATTTTATTTCCTCACTATAAATTGTACTAGGATGCAAAAGTCCACATAATAAGATAAAACCTAGCATCATATATGTACTAGTTATCACTCCTAGACGGCGTATCGTTATAGAAGGTTTCCCAAAGGTTAATGTCATAGAAACTCCAAGTCTTAAAATATTGGTTGCATACATCAACTCTAGAAAAATGGGAGTTCAGTAATGTTTCCAAAAAGGATTGTATGCCAACTTATCACTATTTTCAATATATTTTTATAATTTTACTAGTTTTTTATTATTAAAATGAGCGAAAATTAATTATATATATTATTTTTAAAATATTTAATATATCAAAAACCTAGGAGAATGTGATATTTCCTAGGTTTTTGTTTATTCTATTTATTTTTGATTAGCTGCATATTCTGCATTACGGCGTTTCATTTGTTTAGCATACCACATAAACAAACCAAGATAAGCTGTCGCAAAAATAATTAATGTTATAATCGCTGATAATTGACCTGTTGTCGCTTTACCAATAACGTAACCAAAGATTTTCTCCATAGGGCCTTCTAGTGTAGAGTGAGTGATAAGTGAACCTGCTCGCGCCCCAGCTGGGAATGCGCCTACCTTTTTAGCTAATTCAGTTGCAAATGGAGCAATCATTGTTCCTGATAAAAGGAATAGCGGTAATAGCAATGTTCCAAAGGTAATCATACGAATTAAACGGCCACGTGTAACAACCAGCAAAGCAGGGGTTACGCCCATTGCGATAATACCGGCAAGCGGTAGAATACCATTACCAACTTTAGAGAGTAAAATAGCTTCGACTAGCATAATCGGTGCAAGAATGTTAGCACATGCCCAAATCTCTGCACGTCCGGCAATAAATGGCCAGTCCAAACCAATATTGAAACGACGACCATGCATTTTACCATTAGCAAAATTAGTAATTCCTTGAGAAAGTGGTTCTACTGCAGCAATGAACCAAGAACCAATCAAAGAGAACAACTCTAAACAAGCACCTGCTGTAAAACCGAGAGAGAACCAGCCACCTAATGCTGCAAATGAGAACACGGGGTTGCCCATAATCCCTATGACAAGTCCTAAAATCATACCAATAAAGAACTTAGATCCCCAGAATCCAATGGCTTTATTTAATTTAGCCGCGTCAAAGTCATATTTATCTAGCCCTGGAAAAACTTTATCAAAAAGCTTATCCAAAACCATAATAATGGGGTTCATCATATAATTCATATGCGTTGAAGTCATGGGAGAAGTTGGACCTGTCCCCAATAAATCATCAAAGGTAGGTTTCATCAAATCAGAATTGATAATTTTTAGAACACCAACGAAAATAATAGCTACAGATGCAATAATGACAGATAAAAGTGTTGGTAAATTATTTTTTTTAGCATACCACATAATTAAAAGACCTGTGATAGATAAATGCCAAATATCAAAAATATCAACATCTAAGGTATCCGTTTTTTTCATAACAATCATAACAATATTGACAATAAGCATGATTAATAAGAAGTAAAGTGTATATGGTGATCCCCATGTAATAGTTGCTAATGGAGCCCAACCAACGTCAATAATGCTTAGATTGATTCCTGTATTTTTAACAAAAGCTTGAAGTGATTCGGAAAAAGCACCAGTTAAAATACCAATAATAGCACCAATACCCGTAAGAGCAATAGCTAACTTAATACCACCTTCAAGTGCTTTAGAAAACTTCACTCCAAATATCATGGCTAAACCTGTCATGACAATTAGCATCACAACTCCCGAACCCATATGAATAATTGGATTAAAGAATTTATTGACAATATCTAAAAATACCTGCATGTTCCTTCTCCTTTAAGACTAATTCCAATTTTAAATATGTTATGATAGGTTGTGTTCTTTGATAACTTGTTCTAAAGCAGTAAATACTGGTTCGCTCATAACTGGTATGCGATAAAGAATAGGTCCTGCTTCTACAACTGGAATTGGTACATTAAAACCTAAATCAGTTTTAGCAATAGGAGTAAAGATATCATATTTGTTGACCATTTCCTCAGTGATATCCTTAACCATAACAGCATCACAATGTACATTGTAACCTCTATCTCCTAATTGTGTCTCGATAGCATCTTTAATTTGATGGCTTGAGTTTACGCCTGCACCACAAGCTGCTAATATTTTGATCATGTTAAAACACTCCTTTTTCTATTAAATAATGATTAATTTTTTCTTTATTGTCGCCAAGCTCATGTAGCCGATCTAGGTTTCCTTTTGTAATAAAGAAGGTAATCAAATTAGATAAAATATCACTTTGGTTACTATTCCTACTATTAATAATGAAGAAAAAATCCTGAACCCTACACTCCTCTTCTGGATTAATCATATGTTTGAAAGTAATTGGCTGACTATTTTTGACATAAAAGATTCTATCTACTAGACAATACTGCGTTTCAGTGTGTGGAATAGCAACATATTGAATAGGAGTCCCATCTTTTAAATCAATTTTTAACCCCGTTGGAAACTCTCTTTCCCTTTCTTTTACTGCCTGTCGGTAGTCAGGACTAACATAGTGTTGTTTTATCAATGCTTTTGATACTATGTCAAATAATTCTTCCTGAGAATGGGCATCAATAAATAAAATATCTTGAGTCACAGCAAACACCTTTCTTCTTAGCTAAGCGATTACATTTTGTTGCAAGGCAAACAAGCCTTATCAACTTATCTACATCGATATTATACAAAACAAAATAAAACATTACAAGACATTTTTTATTTATTTTTGTTTATTATTGTTTATTTG
>NZ_GL636070.1:213061-256795 GCF_000186445.1 Streptococcus agalactiae ATCC 13813 | reverse complement strand
GTTTATTTTTTTCAAAATTATTATTTTAGCTCTATTTATGGTATGATATATATAATGAAGAGGTAGGAGAGGTCATTGTGTTAAAGCGAGAAAGATTACAAAAAATAATAGAAAAAGTCAATATAAATGGTATTGTCACTGTTAATGAAATCATGGAAGAACTTGATGTATCAGACATGACTGTTAGGCGTGACTTGGATGAATTAGATAAAGCAGGACTGTTAATACGCATCCACGGTGGTGCACAAAAAGTAAACGCATCACCAATTCCACAAAATTATGAAAAATCAAACACTGAAAAATACGATATTCAAACAAATGAAAAATTAGAAATTGCCCAATTTGCAAAACAATTCATCAATGATGGTGAAACAATCTTTATTGGGCCTGGAACAACCTTAGAGAAATTAGCTACGCAATTACTTGATTTTAAAATTAGGGTAGTAACCAATAGCCTTCCTGTTTTCAATATTCTGAATCAAAGTTCAACACTTGACCTTATCCTTGTAGGAGGAGAGTACAGAGAGATTACTGGTGCTTTTGTCGGTTCTGTTACTATTAACTCTATTAAATCACTTAATTTTTCAAAAGCTTTCGTTAGTAGTAATGGTGTTTTTGAAAAGTCTATCGCTACTTACGACGAGGGAGAAGGTGAAATCCAGCGCATTGCTCTTAATAATTCCTTTGAAAAATTCCTTTTAGTTGATAGCCAAAAATTTGGTAAATATGATTTTTATACTTTTTATCAATTAGACGATATTGATTTTGTATTAACAGATCATAATATTGATAATGTTGTTAAAGAGCAATACAGTAGCTTCACCAAAATTTTAACTAATAACAATTACATGTAATAAAACAAGTGAGCCACTACTAGAAACCTGTTATACAGTTTTTAGTAGTGGCTCTTTATTTAGTGATTATAACTTTAGTCGTTTTATAAAAGTCAAAACAAGAAAACTTCCTCAAACAAAAATACATTAACTCTCTTTTTAAGCGTAAAACAATGGTTGTTCAAAATAAGAATTAGATATATCATTAAAATCTTCGCACGCTAGAAATCATAACTAAAAAACAAACAAGTGCGGTGACTTGTTTGTTTTTAGTTGTCAGCTAAGTTTATTCAACTCTTTTATTATTTCACTTCTGCTAGTGTTTTAATATCAACAAGCACTTTAGAGCCATCTTTTTTAGTAACTTGAACTTGATTACCATTAATATAATTAAAGCTTTCAAAACTTACACTATATTTATTTGATAATTGGATGAGTTGCTTTTCAAAAGATTGTCTATCCATACCATATTTCTTAGCGTTTTGTGCCATTCCTAGTTCATATTCATCTAGCTCTGATTCATCTTCTTGTTTTTCTGGTTCTTCTTCGTCTGAACCTTTATTAACATCATAAAAACCATAGTTGTGAGTTACTTTCCCTGAATCTTCAGGTTCTTCATCTGGAGCATAATTTTTGGCTTTATTGTCTTTATTTGAGCCTTTGTTATGATCACTGTCGTGTCCCCAACCTTTTTCTTTTGGTAATTCATTAGGATGTTCCATGTAGTATTTAATTGTTGAGAAGAGTTGTTGTAATGTATAGCCTTCTGGTGCTTTCCATAAACCACCCTTGTCAAACCATGCCATAGGAACATTATGATAATGATCATGATGAGGAACAATCAATTGATCATCTTCAAATCCAACTGCATATGCCATGTGAGCAGCAATTTTATCAAGCGGTACAATTTTTTCTGGTTTTGCTTGTTTGAATACTTCTGCAGCACTTAAGTTTTTATCACTAGAATTTGATGTTGATTTATTATCAGTTGGTGCAGGACTTGGTTTATCTGTTTTATTAGAGTCCTTTTCCTTATAAATTTCAGCATCTTTACCCCATCCCTCAACTTTAGGACGTTTTTCTGGGTGCATCATGTAATATTTAGCTGTAGCTAAATAGTCTTCTAAAGAATATGCCTTATCTGAATCAGCTAAAAGATCTTTTTCTTCATCAAACCATTTTAATTCCACATAATGGTAATGATCTTTATGAGGAATTACAAATGTACCATTCTTATAGTCTGTCGCTTGTGCAATTCCAAATAATAAATCTTCAGGTTTAACAATTGCTTTTGGTTCAATTGCCTCATAGATTTCTTGAGCTGTTTTACCTGTTTTTGGTTTGTCTTGATTTGCTTCAGATTTTCCTGAAAGAAATTCTTGAGCTGCTTTTAATTCCGACTCTGATAAATCTTTCTTTGGTACCCAATGCTCATGTGTCATATGTGGAATGACATAACCTGTACCTGTATCTTTTTTAATATCTTTGGCATCAAAAATGTAACCATCAGATGTTGTGTATTTACCAGCTTTTTTTGCCTCTTCAATTTCTTGAGCACTGTAGACAATCTGGCTATTTGGTTTGCCTTTACGTTGGTCTTTCGGTGTTACTGCATGGTGTTCTTCCTCTGTGTGAGGTTCCTTATTAGGTTCATGAGAAATATGCTTTGGTTTCTCTGTAGAATCTTTTTTCCCTAATGCATCAATATGATGTCCTCTATGCTCTGCCACCATCCTTGTTGCTTCTAACTCTAATGGAGACATATCCTTATAGTGAATAAAGTGGAAATGATTACCGTGCGGAATAGAAACACCGGTTGCTGTGAAAGCATTAACTTGTGCTGGGTCATAAACCAAACCATCACTTTCTACGTGACGAGCAGATAACGGTTGAGCATATAAACGTTTCAACATTTTGTCTAAAGCAGAATCTTTGTTGATTGGTTTGGTTGTAGGTGCATGGTGTTTTGGTGCCGTAGCATGATTACCAGCTGGTTTTGACCAATGATTTGCGTGAGTGACTCTTGGAATAGAAATAGGGGCATTAGCATGTCTTCCTGTTGATACATTACCGCTTGGTGCACTTGCATGAATGTATGAACTTGAATTTGATGGTTTTGAGCTATTACCTGATCGGCCAGTCTTGCGGTTCCAATATGCCTGTGCGGCTGATAACTCTGATGGAGATAAATCAGCTTTCGGTATATAATGGAAATGATCGCCATGTGGTACTAAAAAGGCATCTCCCATGTCATCAATGACATCTGTTGGACTAAAAACATAACCATCATCTGTAGTATAGCGACCGCTAGCTTTCGCTTCACGTACGCTGGCTGATAAAGCTTGAGTTTTTGCACTACTATGCTTTCCTGATTCTCCCTTAGAACCACCCTTAGACCATTCTTCGCGTTGCTTTTGGATTTGTTCCTTTGTACGAACATTTGTTCGTTTGCTACCTTCTTTAAGATAGAGGTAATACTTACCATTAACTTTGATAATATAACCATCTTTGACTTCATTAATGACATCAGCTTTATTAAAGACATAGCTAGGGTCTTTCATAATCAATTCTTCACTAATGATGGCATCATATGGCACTTTCCCATTGTAATAATGGTAATGGTCTCCATGAGAAGTTACATAACCATCATCAGTAATTTTAACAACGATTTGTTCTGCAGATATGCCTTCTTCTTTACTGATTTGGTCGGGCGTTTTATTTGCAGCTGTTGCTTGTGCTTTGCTATCAGATTTATCTGTTTTCACATAAGAAACACTATTGTCTGATTTTTGGGCATTATAGCTACCTAATTGGTAAGCACCTACACCAGTACCAAATAGAGCTACTGATAAAGCACTAATAATAACTGTTTTTTTACGATTCATCCTGCGTCCTTTCTTTATATAACTACCTATTGATTTAACGATTTGACAAGTACCTTAAGATTAGTTTCCAAATTTTCTAAGTAATCTTTATTGTTTTTGGGAACTGCTTCTAAAGGACTTAAACTTGCAATTTTAACTCGAGTAGCTGAAGCTACTGCTTGAGCTAATTTAGGTGAGACTCCTTCTTCAACAAAAATAGTCTTAACCTTATATGTTTTCACAAACTCCTGAATTTCGGCTAATTTTTTAGCACTAGGTTCTTGCTCGGTTGAGACACCTGCAATACCTAACTGAGTCAATCCGTATCGCTTAGCTAAGTATGAGAATGCTGTATGTGAAGTCACAAAGTATTTAGACTTTGCAGCTTTAAATTTTGGCTTATACTTCTCTGCAATAGCCATTGCCTTGTCACTAAATTGATCAGCATTTTTTTGATAAACCTTAGCGTTTTTAGGATCCTTTTTAGCTAATTGTGTAGCGATGAGTTGTGCTTCCTCAGATACTTTTACAGGGTCATTCCAAGTGTGAGGGTCATACAAGGTTGACTCATCTACTCCTTTTTCTGCCTCTACATCTTCTAAGCCATGAACTTTATCCAAAGTCATACCTTTTGAAGCTTCAATTACAGATACTTTAGAGTGATGCAAACTAGGTTCCAAACGTCTCGCCCAAGCTTCTAGTGTGTGCGAATGATAAAGAAATAGATCAGCATCATAAATGGCAGCAACATCACTTGATGAGGGTTCAAAACCATGAATGCCTGACTGTGATCGAATCATTTTAATATCATTCAAATCACCAGAAACTGCTTTTGTAATGGAATATACTGGATAAAAGCTAGTCACGACCGACAAGCCATTTTTTTGCTGGCTCTGTTTAGTACAAGCACATAAGCAAATTAGGGTAACTATTCCGAGAACAAAAATAAGGCTTTTCCGTATCCTTTTCATTAAACCTCCTTTAAAATAAAAAATACTTAATCAGTTAACATTTTAGAGTATTCTTATTTTAGTGTCAACGAAAAACCATAAATCTAATATTTTTCTATTTTTAATATTGTTAAGTGCACTTAATTTCACATCAACAACCTTTATTCATGCCTTTCCAAGCTACAGTAAATCTTTTCATAAACATGAATGGGTTAAGGAGTATAATTAGAACCACAATAAAAAGAGCCAAGCATTCTGCCCAACTCTTTGGTTTTTTATTTATTTTTAGTATCTAAAACGATAGTTACTGGTCCATCATTAATCAGACTGACTTGCATATCAGCTCCAAATTGACCTGTTTCTACCGAAACATGATTTGCTAATTCTTGATTAAAGATATCATAAAACTGATTCGCTTTAACAGGATCAGCTGCCCCAGTAAAAGCTGGACGATTTCCTTTTTTGGTATCTGCAAAGAGTGTAAATTGTGAGATAGATAAGACGCTTCCTTTAATGTCTTGAATTGAAAGGTTCATTTTCCCATCATCATCAGAAAAAATACGCATGCTAGTAATTTTACGAACTGCATAAGCAATATCTTCTGTTGTATCTTCTGGAGCAATCCCAACTAGAAGTACTAAACCCTTCTCAATAGATCCGACTACATCATCTTCAATAGAAACACTTGCTTGACTAACACGTTGAATAATGATTTTCATTTTGCTCTCCTAACCATTCGTACGTTTAACAGAATAAACATCTGGGATAATTTTGATTTTATCAACCACAGTTGTCAATTGTGCTAAATTTGAAATTCCAAAGCTAACATGAATATTAGCAAATTTCATATCTTTTGTTGGTTGTGCATTTACTGTCGATACTAGCTTTGTTGCATTTGATAAGGTTTGAAGAACATCATTAAGGAGGCCACTACGGTTCAAACCATAAATATCGATTTCAGCCATGTACTCTTTTTTAGATCCATCATCATCCCACTCAACATCAATCAAACGTTGTTCGTAGTTCTCCTGACTCTTTAAATTTTGACAATCTGAACGATGGATAGCCACGCCTCTACCTTTAGTTATATAGCCTTCAATGAGATCTCCAGGAACGGGATTACAACATTTTGCAATACGCATTAATAAACCTGAAGCTCCTTGAATGATAACACCATTTTCACTCTTAACTTTGAGAACATCACGCTTATCGGTTTTGATTTCACCACCGTTAATAAGTTCGTCTGCTTCCGCTTTAGCCTTAGCACGTTCCTCCTCACGGCGTTCTTTTTCCGTCAGTTTATTAAAAATACTAATCGGACTCAAATCACCAAAACCTACGGCTGCATACAAAGCTTCCTCACTTTTAACACTGACACGTGGAAGGATTTCTTCAATATGTTTCTTATCTAAATATTTGTTAGGCACATAACCTTGTTCTTGGAAATAATCAACCAGTAATTCTCTACCTTTATTAATAGAAGTTTCTTTATCTTGGTTTTTGAAGAACTGACGAATTTTATTGCGAGCTTTATTGGTCTTAACAATCTTAATCCAGTCACGACTTGGTCCAAATGAATTAGGGTTTGTGATAATCTCAACAACATCTCCTGTTTTTAACTTAGCAGTCAATGGAACCATACGTCCATTTACTTTAGCGCCAGTAGCTTTTTCTCCAACTTGCGTGTGAATAGCATAAGCAAAATCAATTGGTCCAGATTCCCTTGGCAATTCCTGAACAGCACCATTTGGGGTAAAAACATAGATGCGTTCTGTAAAGATATCTTCCTTAACAGAGTCAACAAAATCCTTGGCGTCTTTTGATTCATCTTGAAGCTCAACTAATTCTTGAATCCATCCCATACCAACCGATTGCTCTGCTTGATTAACCTTACTGGTGATTCCTTTTTTATAGGCCCAATGGGCTGCAACACCAAACTCGGCAACTTGATGCATTTCTTTAGTTCGAATCTGAATTTCAATTGGCCCTTTAGGTCCATAAACCGTCGTGTGAATAGATTGATAACCATTGGCCTTTGGTGCCGCAATATAATCTTTAAACCTTCCTGGCATAGGACGCCATAACTCATGGATATACCCCACCATGGCATAAACATCACTAGCAGTTTCCATGATACAGCGTATCGCAATTAAATCATAAATCTGATCAAAGCGTTTCTTTTTATCACGCATTTTTCTGTAAATAGAATAAATGTGTTTTGGTCTACCATAAATATCACCATATAAACCCTGTTCCTCAGTATAGGATCTGATTTTATCGACAATTATATCAACCAACTCTTCGCGTTCACGACGTTTTTCACTCATCATATGAGAAATCTTATAAAATTCCGTCTCATTCAAGTAACGAAAAGATAAATCTTCTAATTCCCACTTGATACGACTAATCCCCAAACGATGCGCTAAAGGAGCGTATATTTCCATAGTCTCACGTGAAATACGCTCTTGTTTATCTTTTCTGAGGTGTTTAAGGGTTCTCATATTATGTAAGCGGTCAGCGAGCTTAACCAAAATAACACGGATGTCCTTAGACATAGCCATTAACATTTTACGGTGATTTTCTGCTAACTGTTCTTCATGAGATTTGTACTCCACTTTACCCAATTTTGTTACGCCGTCAATAATATCGCGAACATCCTTGCCAAAATCAGTTTCAATCTCATCAAGGGTAATTTCCGTATCTTCTACAACATCATGTAAAAAACCACAAGCTACCGTAACGGCATCAAGGTGTAAATCTGCAAGAATACCTGCTACTTGGATTGGATGAATAATGTAGGGCTCTCCCGACTTTCTTGCTTGATAATAATGAGCTGCGGTTGCGTAATTTAAGGCAAATTTTACAAAAGCAACATCCGTCTCACTCATGTACTGGGATGTGATTGCAACAACCTCTTCTCCTGTTAAATTAATTTCTTTGACCATAGTTATCCTCTTTAATCATAGTGATAGATTGTACCTATTTTATCACTTTTTAACCTAAAAATAAAAGAAGTTAGAGGCTCAAAAAGAATTAAATGCCAAGTAAATGTGTCTAACCAAGTTATCCTTTATAAATAAACGATTGTTTTTGGTGAAAATACTAAAAATAATTCGTAAATGAGATTGATTAAACGTTTTCAATAAGCTATAATAGTTTTTAGATTAGGATAATATACATGTAATGTTTTAATGGAGGAGATTTATGTCAAAACATTATTTTTCAAAAAGCGTATTCGCTTTAACTGTCTTAACAGCTACAGCAACAAGTGGTTTAGCTGTTCAAGCAGAAGACATTGTTACAACACCAAGTTCAACCGCTACAAAGGTTGAATCAACTACCCCTACTAGCACAATTGCAGAGGAAAAGTCAAACGTTACTTCTACTCCAACTGCAATAACTGATGCTTCAACAGCCACAAGCACAAATACCACTACCAATAACCAAGATCCACAGCCTGTTGCCACAGAAGCCACAACTAGTGATCTCAAACCTATTGAAGGTGAAAAAGTTGACCTTCGCATCATGTCAACCACAGACCTACACACCAATTTAGTTAACTATGATTATTATCAAGATAAAGAATCTCAAAAAATAGGGTTAGCAAAAACTGCTGTCCTTATCGAAGAAGCAAAAAAAGAAAATCCTAATACCGTCTTAGTTGATAACGGAGATGTCATTCAAGGGACACCTTTAGGAACTTATAAAGCAATCGTTAAACCTGTTGCAGAAAATGAAGAACATCCTATGTACCAAGCCATGAATGCTCTTGGTTATGATGCATCAACACTAGGTAATCATGAGTTTAATTACGGTTTAGATTACCTCAAAAAAATCATTGCTACGGCCAACCTTCCAATCCTCAACGCAAATGTTTTGGATTTCAAAACACATCAACCAGTTTTTAAAACTTATGACATCATTACTAAAACCTTCAAAGATTCAACAGGAAGATCTGTTGCACTAAATATTGGAATTACAGGAATTGTACCTCCTCAAATCTTAAACTGGGACAAGGCTAACCTAGAGGGAAAGGTTATTGTCAAAGATTCAGTTAAAGCAATCGAAGAAATCGTTCCTACTATGCGTGCTAAAGGAGCAGATGTCATTCTCGTTTTATCACACTCTGGCATTGGAGATGATCGATATGAAGAAGGTGAAGAAAACGTTGGCTATCAAATTGCCAGCATCAAGGGAGTGGATGCCGTTGTTACGGGACACTCACACGCTGAATTTCCATCAGGTAACGGTACTGGCTTCTATGAAAAATACACTGGAGTTGATGGTATCAACGGAAAAATAAATGGAACACCTATTACAATGGCAGGCAAGTACGGGGATCATCTTGGTATTATTGATTTAGGACTTAGTTATACTAATGGAAAATGGCAAGTCTCCGAAAGCAGTGCTAAAATCCGTAAAATTGATATGAACTCAACAACTACTGACGAGCGTATCATTGCATTGGCTAAGGAAGCACACGATGGCACTATCAACTATGTTCGCCAACAAGTAGGTACAACAACTGCGCCAATTACAAGTTACTTTGCACTAGTTAAAGATGACCCTTCAGTTCAAATTGTTAACAACGCTCAACGTTGGTACGTTGCAAATGAATTAAAAGGAACACCTGAGGCAAATTTACCACTTCTATCTGCTGCAGCACCATTTAAAGCCGGAACACGTGGCGATGCTACCGCATATACTGATATTCCAGCTGGACCTGTTGCAATTAAAAACGTAGCTGATCTTTACCTTTATGATAATGTTACTGCACTTTTAAAAGTGACCGGAGCAGACTTACGTGAATGGTTAGAAATGTCCGCTGGTCAATTTAACCAAATTGATCCTAACAATAAAGCACCGCAAAATATTATCAATACCGAATATCGTACCTATAATTTTGACGTTATTGATGGCTTGACTTATAAATTTGATATTACACAACCTAATAAATACAATAAAGATGGAAAAGTTGTTAATAGTCAAGCTAGTCGAGTACGCGATTTAATGTACGATGGTAAGCCCGTTACAGACAAACAAGAGTTTATGATTGTGACCAATAACTACCGTGCTAGTGGTACCTTCCCTGGGGCTAAAAATGCCACAATGAACCGTTTGCTTAACTTAGAAAATCGCCAAACTATTATCAACTATATTATTTCAGAGAAAACCATCAATCCTACAGCTGATAATAACTGGGGCTTCACAGAGTCTATTAAAGGCCTTGATTTACGATTCCAAACAGCCGATAAAGCTAAAAATCTTGTTACTAATAGCAAGGATATTCAGTATATCGCTAGTTCTACCAAAGATGAAGGATTTGGTGATTATCGATTTGTCTATACTGAACAAGAAAAAGTAGACCTTACTGAGCCATCACATCAAGAAAAGTTAAGCCAAATAGAAAAACAAAAAATTCACCACATGGTTGCAACTGCTTATACAAAAGCAAAAGCTTCTCCAAATATTGCAGGCACTGTCTATACACAACAGAAAGAAAAAACATTACCTAAAACTGGACAAGAAAAACAATCTTATCTGGCTTTCTTTGGTGTCGCAATACTTGGACTCATGGGAAGTTTACTTAAAAAGAAACAAATATAGTCATCACTAAAAACTGAGGTTGATTGGCCTCAGTTTTTAGTCTCAACAATAGATTTTCCCTCTAAATAGTCAGATATTGAGATACCACTCTAGCTTGTTTATCTGACATGATTTTGCTAAACTGATAACAAGAAATTTAGATTTAAGGAGTACTAAATGCCTAAATTAACCCTAGTCTATATCAGTCTTAGCGGCAATACTCAAAGCTTTGTCAAACGTCTTAGTGAACAACTGTCAACTTGGCATAACTGTCAAGTTTCGACTATTAATATCAAGGAACAAAATCATCAAACCTTTCCTGTTGACCAACCTTTCGTAGCACTATTACCTACTTACCTTGAGGGAGGAAATGGCATTGACAATGGCGATCAAGAAATTCTTACCATTCCACTTGGTGATTTTATAGCTGCACACAATAATGTCAAAAATTGTATCGGAATTGTTGGCTCTGGAAATAGAAATTTTAACAATCAGTACTGTTTAACTGCAAAACAATACTCTGAACGGTTTGGGTTTCCTATGTTAGGAGACTTTGAATTGCGAGGAACTTCTAGCGACGTTGAACGTATCGCAAATATTATCGTTGAAACATTATCGAACTTTAAAGCCTAAAGGAAATAGTATGGAAACAACATTAAACTACATTAAAACCCTGACATCAATCCCTTCACCAACAGGGTTTACCCAAACAATCATGACCTATATCATCAAAGAATTGGAATCGTTTGGCTACTCACCAATTCGCACAAACAAGGGAGGCGTCATGGTTTCTCTAAAAGGAAAAAATGATACTAAACATCGCATGATAACTGCTCACCTTGATACACTTGGTGCTATGGTTAGGGCCATCAAACCAGATGGTCGGTTAAAAATTGACCTTATTGGCGGGTACACATACAATGCCATTGAAGGAGAAAACTGTACTATACACCTCTCAAAAAATGGTAAAGAAATTTCTGGAACTGCTCTTATTCATCAAACTAGTGTCCATGTTTACAAAGACGCTGGAACTGCTGAACGTAATCAAACAAATATGGAAATTCGTTTAGATGAGAAAGTAACAACTGCTGACGAAACACGTGCTTTAGGTATCCAGGTCGGCGATTTTATTTCATTTGATCCGCGTACAATCGTAACAGACAGCGGCTTTATTAAATCACGTTACCTAGATGACAAGGTATCCGCTGGTATCCTAGTGGAACTTCTTTCTGTTTACAAGAAAGAAGACATTCAACTTCCTTATACTACTCATTTCTACTTTAGTGCCTTTGAAGAGCTAGGACATGGAGCAAATTCAAGCATCCCAAATGAAACTGTAGAATATCTAGCAGTTGATATGGGAGCTATGGGAGACGATCAAGAAACTGACGAATATACTGTCTCTATCTGTGTTAAAGATACTTCTGGTCCTTATCATTATGAATTACGTCAACATCTTGTTTCTCTAGCTGAAAACAATAATATTCCTTATAAACTTGATATTTATCCTTATTATGGTAGTGACGCCTCCGCTGCCATGCGTGCTGGTGCTGAAGTTAAACACGCGCTACTTGGTGCAGGTATTGAATCTAGTCATTCTTATGAACGTACCCATATCGATTCTATTCAAGCAACTGAACTCTTAGTGGATGCCTATCTCAAAAGCAATATGGTGAACTAATGGTAGCCACGCTCATTATTATCAGGGGAAATTCAGCTAGCGGAAAGTCTACAATAGCTAAACAACTTCAAGCCGAATTAGGGGAAGGTACCCTTCTCTTATCTCAGGATCACCTTCGTAGAGAGATGTTAGGAACTAAGGATGGTGAAAATACTACTACCATTCCCCTTTTGATCAATTTACTAAATTATGGTTACCATAACTGTTCCTACATCATCCTTGAAGGCATACTTCGTTCTGATTGGTATACGCCTGTTTGGAAACATATTTTAAAACATAACCCCAACAATACTTATGCTTATTACTATGATTTAAGCTTTCAAGAAACTGTTAAAAGACATTCAACTCGACTTAAATCTTTAGAATTTGGAGAAGATTCTCTTGCAAGATGGTGGCTTGAGAAAGACTTCTTAAAAGAGATACCTGAAAAAATATTAACAAAATCTATGAGTTTAGAGGATGTCAAAAAACTTATAATGACAGACGTTTTACCTTAACATTATTGTACGCACTATAAACAATAATGACTTCTTATCATTGGAGTATATTGCCCATGGATACAGTGATTGACCTCTTATTTATTATCGTTCCCATTATAGCCGGATTTCTGGCATGCATTAGTCTTTATCGTTATTGGAAAAAAGATTTCGAAAGCGACGAGGACGATGATTAAACTCCTCGGAATCAATGATTCCGAGGAGTTTTTCTATATTCTCATTTAATCAGCATTTCTACGAATACGATTATAGGTTTTAAGGATTTGGCCCTTATGCTTAGTGACATAGCGATAATCTTCTTTAAGAGTAGCGATATCCTTTAAAGCTTTCATGCCATTACTCGTTTGGGCATCTTTACGAATAGGTCGGTTACTCGTTGACTGCCCAAAGGCATTTTGAACATCTAAAGAAAGCATAAAATTAATAAATAACTTTGCTTCTTTCATAGAAGGAGCATTCTTTATAATTGCAACCGAAGATGGGACAAAAACTGTCCCTTCTGTCGGATACACAATAGAAACATTGGCACCACTTTTTTGCAAATTGACACTAGGGTCTTCGTAAGTCAACCCCACAATCATTTTTCCTTCTGCAACTGATTGATAAACTTCTGAAGAGCTAGAAGATTTGATAGCATTAATATTATGTTGTAGCTTTTTAACATAGTTCCACGCTTTTGGATTGGTGTAACCACCCTTGGCCAAGAGTATATTAGTGAGTTGTGAGAAAGCACTAGAGGAAGTATTCGGATCTGCAAAGGCAATTTTACCTTTTAAGGAAGGCTGTAATAAATCTTCATAACTCTTGATAGTAAGTCCCTTAGCTAATTCGTTATTTACAATCAAGACACTCCCATTTATAGTATAAGGTGTCGCCGTATCACTTGGATGGATATAGTCTGGAATAACAGTATGAACATTCTTTGATACGTAAGACTCAAACAATGCCTTATGACTTTCAAATTGCGTATAATTTCCTCCAAAGAAAATATCCGCCTTCAACTGCTTACCCTCCTTACTTAATCTATCTATTAGTTGCCCTGTCCCACCTTGAATAAGCTTAACTTTTATACCGTATTTTTCCTCAAAAGCTGGAATCGTTCCTGTTAAAATGGCTTGACTATTTGGACTTAGAATAACTAATTCTTTTGGTGGAAGTAGTTTAGAAGGCTGGCTAATACTGTATGTAAAAACACTTATAAAAATAATGGGAACAACCAGTAGTATATAAATAAGCCTTTTCGACTGTTTTTCTTTCATCTTTCACCTACCTAATCCATCTGTTTAAAAATATGTTCTTCCTTAAACGCTTTTACTGTCTGACCCAAGTACTTTTTAAAAACCCTATCAAAATAACGATAATCATAAATACCAACAGCTTCTGCAATTTGGTAAACCATTAGGTCTGGTTCTCTAAACATCAACTGAATGGCTTGATTAATACGATATTGATTTATATAATCACTCAAAGTTATATGAAGGTGCTTTTTAGTGACTGTGTAAAGATAACTTTCACTGTAACCTAAATCGTGAGCTAACTGGCTAATCACAATTTTCCCATGAAAATGGCTATGAATCCATGCTAGCATATCTTTAATAACTTCAGGAACTTGGTCATTAGCTTGTGGTAGAGGTAAATACAATTCTGTATGCTCTTGTAGGTGCTTCTCCTTATGTTCCTCAATTCTAGCCATAATTGTTTTTAAACAATCAATCAAAGCTTGCTTTTCTAGTGGTTTTGTTAAAAATTCAAGAACGCCATAGTGAATAGCTGATTGCGCATTTGGAAAATCAGCATAGCCAGATAAAATAATTTTGGCATAAGATTGTCCTTTGGTTACCTCAAACATATCGAATGCTGTCATAATTGGCATATTAATATCACTTAAAACAATGTCTGGCTGCTCTTCCTGAATTAATTGAGCTCCTTCTTTACCATCTTTTGCTTCACCAACCACTAAAATATTCAATGATTGATAATCAATAGCATAGCGCAACCACTTACGAATAAGGTGCTCATCCTCAACGATAAGTAATCTATACATAACTCACTCCTTTACTATATAGCTAACTCGAAAAGCATCATCTGTCTTCGTAAACTCTAACAATACTGTTGAAAATTGATATTGTAATCGTCTATAAGAATTAATAAGCCCATGATGCGAGTGAGTTGATCTTAACATTGTACGTATGGCTTTTTGCCTAGCCAAACTAATACCTGATCCATTATTTGAAACAGTAAACCAAATTCCATCACTATCTTGCCAAATATCTATGTTTATTGCTACATCATGACGTTCTTTTAAGCCATATTTAATAGCATTCTCAATTAGCGGTAACAAGAAAAGTTTTGGTACACGCATGTGTTCAAGTTCAGGAGATACTGAAATAGTGTAAGTTAATTCTTCAAATCTCACTTGATTAATCAAAAGGTAGGATTCAATGATTGCTAAATCATCCTTAAGCACAGCTGCCTCTGTGCTACCACTAAGGCTATAGCGCAATAATTTTGTTAGTTGTATAACGATTCTTTCTGTTAATTGTGAATCATAGTGACTGGTTATTAAAATTGTCTCAAGGGTATTATAAAGGAAGTGAGGATTAAACTGAGCTTCTAACATCCTCTTTTCAAACAGCAACTTTTGTGTTTCCAAATCGAGAGTTTTCTCATGTAAATCTTTTAACCGTGAAACCATCTGATTGATTTGAACAGATAGATATTGAAATTCATCTTGACTATCAAGCTCAATACTAGATTTTTCTTGGCGGGAAATGGCATCCATATCTAGCACCATTTGATTTATGGCGCCAGAATTTTTTACTGCGATGCGATCGGCTAGAACTCTAGATTTTTGTCGTAAAATCACAAAAATAATAACTGATGATACTAGAGAAAAAAGGACGACCAGAGTTACTGGTATCAGGGGACGATACATGTAAAGTAGGATATTGTCTTGCAGAGCTACTTTCCTAACAACAAAAGCTCGATGATCGTGAAAACTAAAATATCTAGTTAAGAATTGACTATCTACCTTATCTAAACTAGAGGAGATAAAATCACGATTAGTAAAAGTAAAGCTATTATTTATCTGATCGGCAATAATCAAGTCTGAGTTAATAGCCTTCGTTGGAAGTAAAAAGTCTTTCCCATTCATCAATAAAAAGGCATAACCTGAAACTCTTTTATTAACTATAATTGGCTTAATGAGTGCAAGGTAATGCCCTCCCTCACTATCTACAATAATTTTTAGTAGCCTTTGATTTATTTTAGCCTTATCTAAAACTTCACTAATGTAAATAGACTTACTAAAAAAATTACCTAAATGTGAATTACTAGCAAACAAAAGTTCTTGATTAGGTAAGAATACTAAAAGTTCTGTTTGACTTTGTAAATGATTCCTTAAATGATAATATTGCTTACTCAAATCAGCACTTCCTAAGTGTCCTGAGACAAATGGTTTCAAACTATTTTTACCTAAGTCATCTAATAAGGTATCATGTTTTTGAATCAATTGCTTATAACTATAGGAAACTGAATTAACATCTTTATAAAGACCTATCTGTTGAGGCGCTAAAGAAAAAAGGACGAAAAGTGCAATCAATAACAAGGATAAAATTAAAGACTGGCGGGAAAAATGTTTAGAGATATCATCTTGTAGTCGTTTCTTAAAGCGTTCTTCCATTCTATATCCTCTCATTTCCATCTCCTTTTATTATAGCAAATAGCTATCCAATAAAGATAGTCAACTCCTTTCATACAATAACTTTCAAAAGAAAAAAAGATAAGCTAAACAAGTATCGTCTTGTTCCACTTACCTTTAATGCTAGGAGATTATTAGCAAATACCTAAGAGACCAAGTACAATACCTAACACCATAATACCAAACATGATCCAGTTGATATTGACTTTTTTACGTAGAAGCCAGAAGGCTAATATCGTTACCAACAGTGGCACTACGCCAATAAATAATTGGTCAAGGTAACTTTGTATGGAAGCTGCTTCCTTAGCTCCTTTAGCTGCTACCGTTAAGATTGTCTTGAATTTAACATTTGAAGCAGTCATTGAGCCTACCATCATTAAACCAAGCATACTTGAAGTCTTAGTAACAATTTTAATACCACCTGATTCATACAATTTTTTGATAAACCCTGCACCTACAGAGTAACCTCCATAGAGACTATAATAATGAATCAGAAAAGCTGGAATGTTATACAAGAGTAGAAAGACAACAGCTCCCATAGCTGAGCCTGTACTTGCTAAGGAGATACCGATACCTGCCGCAATAACCCTTAGAATTCCCCAAAAGAATGAATCACCAACGCCAGATATAGGTCCCATCAAAGAAGCCTTAACTGCGGTGATGGCACTAGCATCAAAATCAGGATCTTCACTGTTTTTCTTTTCCATAGATGCAACAAGACCCATAATAAAATTATTAATGTGCATGGTGGCATTAAACCATGTTGTATGACGGACCAGTGCCTCTGCTTTATCCTTATCAGTCTTATAAAAACGATTGATGACTGGTAGTAAAGTATAAATAACTCCTACTGCGTGGTATTGTGTTGCCCCAGTACGACTGGCATTCATCGTCCATGAGCGCCAGAAGACTGAGCGAAGCATTTTACGGTCTTCTTTAGTCAAATTATCCTGTGATTTCATGCGAAGAAGTCCTCCTCTTCTGATTCTTTAGAGTCAAAGGTTGTCTGTTTACTGATCGCACCTCTAGTAATTGCGTCTAATTCTATATCACGTTGTGAACTAATGACGCAAATAACTGCTCCTAGGGCAGCAACTGCAACCGCTGGTAATTTTAAATAAGCTGTTAAAACAAAACCAAGCAAGTAAAAAACAGCTAATTTATTTGTCCATAATAATTTCATCAGCATGGCAAAACCAACAGCTGGAAGGAGGCCTCCCGCCGCACTCAAGCCATTCATCAGGTTTTGAGGAATATGATGTACAAAACTATTAACAGGCCCACTACCTACTAAAATACCAATGAAAGAAATAGAAGCGATAATGAGATAGTAAATAATCCATGTACCATAGTGAAGCATCACAAGTTTACCTTGATGGTTTGCGGCTGCAGCTTTATCCACCATCGGTGCAAAGATATTCATGAAGACGTTTTTCAAAAACATAACAACAAATGCTGCCAACATTCCAATCGGAACAGCTAGAGTCATTGCTGCTTTTTGATCAATGTTTGAAATAATGGTAAAAGTTGTTGCCATCGCTGTTGCTGTTACTGGCTCTGCTGCAATAACACCCCCAATATTAACATTTCCCAAAAATAGCGCTTCTAGGGAGGCTCCCATTAAGATACCAACCTTAATATCACCTAGTAGCATTCCTGTTACAAGACCAACTACAAGTGGTCTCTCCATCATACTTTGACCTGTTAAGTAATTTCCCCCAAAACAAATCAACACAGCTAAAGCTGCCATCGTCGCTGGCATTATCATATGTCATACCTCACTTTATTTGACTAGCTGACTCAAGTTAACCTTAGTATTTGAAGGCAATACTTGGTTAAAGACGTCTAAATCTGGTAAGCTGGCTAATTCTTTTGCGGCTTCCAACTCTTCTGGATTTAATAAGAGACTTGATGTTAGTTTGACTTTTGTAGCTGGATCAGACTTATCAAAGCGTCCTACATTAGCGACATTTACTGCTTCTAAATCGGTTATATTTTTAGCAATTGTACAGGCATCTTTAACAGAATTGACAATCACAAAAATACGCTTGTCAGTTGCGCGTGGATCTTTAAATAGAGCTATTGATTCTTCAACTGAACGGATTAATAATTTCATGCCATTAGGCACAGCCATTTTAAGAGTCATCTGTGTGATTTCATTTTTTGCAGCCTCATCATTAGCCACCACTAAAAGTGGTGCATTTAATTCTTTAGTCCATACAACTGCCACTTGCCCGTGAATCAAACGGTCGTCAACACGAATTTGAGTAATCATTTTTTCCTCCTAATTATTAATCGAAAAAGTCATCTTCTGAACCCGCTTTAAAGCTGAGATCTACCAGCTGCACTTGAGATTCATTGATAACGGTTACAATTTCTTCTTTAGTTAATTCCTCTTCAGGTTTCAAAAATAGTAATGACAACAAGGTCGCTAAATTGCTGTTCGTTATTAAAAAAACATTATTTTTCCCACTATTCATTACAGCAGTCGCCATTTTCTGATTAACGCTACCACCTAACAAATCTGTAAAAATAAGCCCCTGTTCATCTGGTGCAATCTCATCAATAAATTCTACAATAGACTTGGTATAGTCACTATCATCAATGTAAGCATCTATTGTCTGAATCTCTTGTCCCTTGCCTGTCAGAATATCAATAGAACTCTGCAACCCACTCGCAAGTTTTCCGTGACTGCCGATTAGGAATTTCCGCTTCATCTTTCTCCTCCTATTTATTACATTACCCTAAATTAGTTCTGAAAGTTTTATCAATACTTTGAATAAGATAACCTTTACTATCATTCTAACAAATAAAAGCGGTTTTAAAATGGACTATTCTACTCTATGTGTGGACTATTCTATATAATTAATATTTAAAAACAGAACAATAAAAAGGTCATGTATCCTAATAGTTTACACAACCTTTACATCACTATAACTTTAAACTTTCTCTTATATGAATCACTATTTCGAAAGAGATAATGGAATAATTTTTTGATAGGGTATCTTATTAACAACCTTTATTATGAGTAGAGCACAAGCATGTGTTAATGCCAAGGTCACCACAAAAATCACTTTTCCTTGATGGTGTGCAACTAAGGAAGTTGATTTTAAACAGTAAGACACTATGCCAACAAAAAGAGGGTGAAGGAAGAAATAATAGACACTCAACTGTTTTAAAGGACTTAAACGATAGCCCTTAAACAGTGATGTACGTATACTCCAGTTAAATAAGAATACTGCACATAAAGGAGCTAATAAGAAGAAATTTTTATCCAACCCTTGATTAAAATAAATAAGAACATTCTCTAAAGCTAGAAGTAAAAGGAAGAGAATATACTTAAGACCACGCGATTTGGTAAATAGGTCAGTATTAAAATAATCATAGAGTAAATATCCTGCTAGAAGATAAACTGGAGTGTAAAATAATCCGTTTCGTGTTGTCTGAAAAATTGACATATAAGTGGACATCAGGGGATAAAATTTTGTTGACTGTACAAAGACAGAATAGGTCTCTACTGCTCCAATACAATAGAGTACAACAACTGTGATAAATGTCCCCCTAGTTCCTACATACTTCAATAATCCTTGAATAATGAACCAACCTAGAATAACAGCAGGGATGTACCAAAGAGTATGTGACATACCTAAATACAAAAATGCCACAATAAAACCCGGCAGCAAATAAATCTTCGCTATATTTAGAGATTCAAAAAAGAAATAACCATAAGGCAAATAAATGATAGTCCACATGCTATACTTTTTAATCAGTTTACGAAAGTAGGAGTGATTACACAAACCTTGCTGTATACGACCTCTCAAAAAGAAAGCAGTACAAATCAAAAAATAAGGAACAGCCATCCGACCTAGGAAACTTTTAAAGGTAAAATGAATGACATCCTGACTAAATAACCTTCCACTATGAACTAAAATGACCAGTATGGAAAAAAGATATTGTAGCAAGCTAATCATTGATGTATTATGCTGCTTATTATCCACGCACTGACTTCTCTTCATCCTTAACATTACTTTCTATAAGTTATCATTACTATGATACCAATCTCTTCAGAAGAATATCTCAATTATCCCAAAAAGTCATTGAAACGCCTTAAATGGTATCTGATAATTATTGTTAATACCTTATCAACCATATTAGGAAATAAAAAAGCTGATTTCGCAAAAGAAAATCAGCTTAGAATAATTTCTTGTTCAGATAACTAGTGGGAATTATAAACTTCTTCGTCGCATTAAACGATAGGTATAGGCTATCAATAACACTGCAATTAACATACGTAGACTAATCAGACAGATTTCATTAGCAGAAAAACTATCAAAGAAAAAGCCATGACTACCATTACGTGATAATTTTAAAAGTAAAGCTGGAGTGTCTGTCGTTGATACTGAGAAAATAGTTAATAACTTGTTTATCACGCCTTTATTAAACATAGCCATTAAAAAGCTAGGAGCAAAAAAGGCAAGCGTTGAAACAGCAAAAGATGTTAATGGCGAATTTGTGATGCTTGATATAAAGAAATTAAGACTGGCTATAAAAAGGAGTCCAACAAATTGTAAGACAATAATATGAACAAAAGCAGTTGATATTGTCATAGGTACAGGAAATCCCATAATATTAGCCAAAGGTGATGTCCAGTATAAATTCAGTTGAACGCTTGTCTCCCAACCACTAAAACCAAAATAATCTGCAAATACCGTCAGAATGAGGGCATATGCTAGGATAAATGTGGAAATACCGATGGTCATCGTACTAGCTAACTTAGCCCAGGTCAACTGACTACGTCCATACCGAGTCGTCAGTAGTATAGGATTAATCTTCTTAGCCCTATCTCCTGAAAAAAGAGGAGCTGATAAGAATAGAGTAAATAAGATAATTAAAATATAAGTGCTATTACTTACTTCAAAAAGTTGATTCCAAGGAGCAAAGTTACCTAGCTTTAGTTGTTTTAGTGGTAGCGCAGAACCCAACTGTTTTTGATCTTTAATATTTATTTTATTAAAATCAATTGTTTTATCATCTTTCAATTGGTTATAGTAAATTAAAAAATCACGATCAAAAGTGTCTGCCACATAATAACTAAAAACATCAAATATAGGGGGGCGTCCTGCTGGCGGATTAACATGGTTTTTAATAATATTTGTTACTCGTTCTTCAGATAAATCCCCTGAATATTTTTCAGCTATTCTACGATTAATGGCAACCGCTTCTCGACCATGTATTTTATCTGCAGAATAGCCACTAATTTGCCCAACAAAAAAATGCTGGTAAAATAGACCAAAAATAGCAAGAAGGAAGATAATAAAAGCCCCCAATGCTGCCTTACGTTGTAGAAGTTTTTTTAATTCAAAAGGAAAAATTGATATCATCTTACTTACTCCCCTCTAAAATGATAGATGTAGAAATCTTCTAGAGTCGGAACAACCAACTGTGCCGAATCACTCGGACAAATATCACTCACTACACGAAATACCCGACTATCTGAAATGACTTTTTCATTAACAATAGCAATATTGGGTATCTGAGATAAATCTGGTTCAGTCGTTATTTCCCACACTTTTCCCTCAATAGTTTTCAACAGCTGTGCGGTGTTGCCATGTTCGATAAATTTACCATTTTTTAATACTATAATTTCTTTGGCAACAGCTTCCACATCCGACACAATATGCGTTGATAAAATGATAATTTTATTGGTGGATAACTGACTCAAAATATGGCGAAATTTAACCCGTTCCTTAGGATCAAGTCCAACAGTTGGTTCATCCAGAATGAGTATTTCAGGGTCATTGATAAGTGCTTGAGCAATGCCTAAACGTTGCTTCATACCACCGGAATATGATGAAATCTTCTTTTTACCTACATCGCCTAAACCAACAAGCTCTAGTAATCTAGGAATTTCTTGTTTAGCTTTCTTTTTATCAACACCTTTTAAGGTAGCGATATAATTTAAGAAAGCAATGCCAGTAAATTGATCATAATAGCGAAAATGTTGCGGTAAAAAACCAATGTGACGATAAAATTCTTCCGACTGCTCCTGTCCATTCCAATAAATATTCCCACTATCTGCGAATGTAAAGTGGCTCATCAAATTTAATAAGGTTGTTTTGCCAGTACCATTTGCTCCTAAGAGTCCATACAAACCAGGAGTAAACTGGTAGGAAATCTGGTTAAGTACTATTTTTTTTCCGTAGCTTTTAGTGATATTATCTAGCTGTAATAACATAGTATTGTCTCCTTTCAATAATTAAGACAGTTGAAAAATCAATTACTAAAATATAGCGACTGAGCTAAAGGTTAAAAATGAGCTTTCTCACTTACTCTCTAAATGATTGTAAAGTAATATAGCTAAAAGATTATTTCTAAGCCCTGACGGAAAGTATGTTGTTCACTATTTGTACTAATAGATGCATTAGGATAACGGTCAATAACTTTCATGACATTATAAAGGCCTAACCCCTATCTTCTCCCTTGCTACTTGCTCCATAACCAAACAAACGTGAAGCATCTATTCTTTCCTCGACTATCGAATTTTCTATGATAAAAATTTGCTTATGTTTAATGTAAAATAAGACATGGCTATCTTAGGTTCATCTGTCTCTAAAGAAACTTCAATATGGTGGCTATAATCTATCATATTAGCCAATTGGAGTTTTCTTTGAACAACCAACCTCTCCTGTAAAGAAGTTTTGAAGTGACAGTCTAAAATAGAACTCATCTTTTTCTATCCTTTTGATATTTATCCACTATAGATACTATATCTCTCACTTTATTGCGTGAAATCAGACAAGTCGTTCCATTTTGGAAGTAAACTAATCTATCTATCCTATCCACTTTAAAAATATTTAAGGGATTTACTAAAAAAGAGCGATGACATTGAAAGAGCCTAGGTTCTTGTTTTAAAATATCCCCCAAAGTGGCTGTGAATTCCATTCTATCTTTTTCAGTATAAAGGACAACTCTATGTGATCTTGAGGATGTTTCTATATAAAGAAGATCGTTAAAAGGTAATTGTACCTGGCTGTAACGCGACTTAAAGTAGAATGAATTTTCCACTAAGGGCTTATTGCAAATGCCATCTACGTACAACAATACTTCCTCAATCCTTTGGCTAAACTCTTCCTGTGAAAGTCCTTTATCGATATAGTCTAAAGCTGATACCTGATAACGAAAGGTTAAAGGCATTAATTCTGAATGAGTTGTAACAAAAACAATCTGAGCATAAGGATCAACTTGTCTAATTTGTTTTGCTACCTCTAAGCCCATCTGCTCATCATTTTTTATTTCAATATCTAAGAAAAATAAATTATGTAAACCTATTTCATAAATTGATTCCAATAATTGAACTGGTTTAGCAAACGTTTCTACTGTTTTGAAATGCAGATTGTACTGAACTCTAATCTCTTTAATGATTTTTTCCAAATGGGCTTGTTGAACAAAATCATCCTCAAGTATAAAAATATTCACCTTATATCCTCTATCTTATTACTTGAATATTAATAGTAACAATAGAGCCACTACGATATTCTTCTCATAGGTATCGTTTATGAGTTATCTCGTCTTAATATGTGACGTCCATGAGGCTAATTTTAAAAGCATAATAAATATATGCTAATTTTAACATATATATAACTATTTGAACACCTAATTAAGTAGTTAAGTATTAAAAATAAATTATTTCTATTAAAATACCCTTAGATACAGACTTTATCTGAACCTAAGGGTATCTTTTATTATAAGATATTAGAAATCTATGGTAATTTCCAAGCCGTAATGATCACTAACGACAGGTGCTTCACCACCTTCAAAAACTACTTGACTTGAACTGATTGAAAGGTCTTCGCTAGTAAAAATATGGTCAACTTTAAGAGCCTTTTTATTCCCTTCCCAACCATCAATATCAGCCATAATAGTATGGTCCCCAAATACATGATTGGCTATCTGGTGGCTATCCTTTAATGCTAATGGACTATTAAGAACAAGTTCATAACCCTGATTTCCAGTAGGATTATTAAAGTCACCCATGAGTAAAAGTGGAGTTTCTACCTCAAGTAGGGTAGTTTCTAGTCGTTTCCACTCCTCCGCAAATCCTTTCTCAAACCATGATAAATGGAGGCTAACTACTGTAACAACTTTGTCATTCAGAGTGGTCTCAGCTACCAGAGCACGACGAGTATGATAATCAGTCTCATCGTCTACAGCTGAAACTAAAATATCATCTGGCTTTAATGGTTTCAGAGAAAGTATCGCTACCCCTTCATGGTACTTGCTATAACCAATATGATTATAAGCCCATGTCCAATGATAGTGTAGACCTTGAAGATTTAGGTAATGCACTAATTGCAAGGCAAAGTTATCTTGATGAAGAGCTGGTGTACCTTCAATCGGATGATAATTTGGACTACTCTTAGCAAGAGGGGAAGATATGCTCTGGTTCACCTCTTGTAGGCAGATGATATCATATTTTTCACGGAAGATATGCTCTGCTAAATCAAATAATTTCTTTAGAGCATTTACTTCCATCCATGAATGAGTATTTAACGTTAAGCATTTTGCCATAGAGTATCCTTTCATCAGAAAGAAGCTGAGACTTGCCCAGCTCCTATCGTTTGTTACAGTTCGACTTTTGCCACAACTGTTTTAGCTATTTGTGGACCTGATTTTTCAAGTTTAACAGTTTTTATATCTGAAACATTTGTAAAGACGATAATCACACTTGTCTCTTTACCAGCTGCTTTGATAGCTTCCAAATCTGCTACTACAGCAAGATCGCCTGCTACCACTTTTTGACCACTAGAAATTTTAACCTCAAATGGTTGACCATCAAGAGCTACTGTATCTAGACCGATATGTACTAAAACTTCTAGGCCACTTTCTGTTAATAAACCAAAAGCATGTTTTGTTGGAAAGACACTAGTAACTGTACCTGAAACTGGAACATAGATATTGCCATCAGTTGGTTCCACAGCAAAGCCATCACCCATCATTTTTTGAGAAAAGACAGGGTCTTTAACAACATCCAATGCTTCTACTTGACCATTAGCCACCGAAACAATTTCTTCTGTTATTCCTTTATAAGTTGTAACTTGGGCTGCTACTACAGGTTGGCCTGTTTCTAAATCAACTATTGGAATAACTGTACCTGAATCTAGCAAATCTTGAATGTCTGATTTAAGGACATCTGCTTTAGGTCCGTAAATAGCTTGAACACCATTACCTTTTAACACCAATCCCATTGCACCAGCTTTTTTCCAAGCTGCTTCAGAACCCACGCTATTTCCATCTTTAACTGTGACACGAAGACGAGTCATACATGCATCTACATCTTCAATGTTATCACGACCACCAAGTAAATTAATAACTTGTACAACTTGAGAATTTGCATCAGCAGAACCAGAAGCTGTTGAAGGAGCATTATCAACCTCTTCGTTATCATAATTACCATTACGTCCTGCTGTTGCTAAATTGAATTTTTTAATCATAAAGTTTGCAATAAAGTACATCAATACTGCAAAAAGAAGTGTCACCCAAACAAAGTTGAAAATATCACCACCAAGGCCCGCTTTTATGCCCATAGGAACACGTGTTAAAAATTCTATATTACCAAATGAATGAACGCGGAGGTTAACAATATCTGCCATAGCAAACGCACATCCTTGAACGACAGCATATACAAGGTAGAGTGGCATTGCTGCAAACATGAACATGTACTCAATTGGCTCAGTAACACCTGTCAAGAAAGTAGCCGCTGCTGCTGAAATAAACATTGACTTGTATTTCAATTTTTTATCTTTATCAACGTTACGATACATAGCATAAGATAATCCCATCAAAATACCTGAAGCACCAATCATTTGCCCCACTTTAAAACGTGCTGGAGTGACACTTGTCAATAAGTGATGGTATTGACTTGAATTTGAGCCTTTTAAGTTAATTAAATCACCAACCCATGCTAACCACAGTGGATCTTGTCCCAACACCTGTGCTCCTTTAGTTGCACCTGTAAGGACAGTGTATGTGCCACCTAGTTGCGTGTAGTTCATTGGAATAGTTAACATATGGTGTAAACCAAATGGGAGCAATAAACGCTCTAACGTACCGTAGACAAATGGTGCTAATATTGGAGCACTGTCTTGTGAACTTGCAATCCACTTACCAAAGCCATTGATACCTGATTGAACAACCGGCCAAAATACTGATAAAATTAATGCAACAATGACTGAACGATAAATAACAACAAATGGAACAAAACGTTTTCCATTGAAAAAAGTTAAAGCATCTGGTAATTTACGATAGTTATAATATTTATTAAAGGCAGTTGCACCAACGAAACCTGAAATAATACCGACAAATACACCCATATTAAGAGCAGGTTGTCCAAGAACGTTAACAAAGTAATCTGAAACTCTGATGGTTGCACCAAATACCGTTTGAACAGTTGCTTTACTGTCTGCTAACATATCTGTTTTAACACCAAAAAAGTTCCCCGTAATAAGGTTAATAAGAATAAAGGATAAGCCAGCCGCAAAAGCACCACCGGCACGTTCTTTAGCCCAGCTACCACCAATAGCCAATGCAAATAAGATGTGTAAGTTACCAATGACCCCCCAACCAATTTGAGCAATAACATTAGCTATGCGCCCTAATAAAACATTTGATGGATCCAATAGACTAATGGAGTTACCAATACTAACCATCAATCCTGCTGCTGGCATAACAGCAATAACAACCATCAAAGCCTTCCCAAACTTCTGCCAAAATTCAAAACTAAAGAGCTGTTTGACATTATTTTTCATCTTCAATCTCCTATTATGCACTTACTAGTGCAATCGTTTGCGTTATTATGGTTTTATTATAGCACTTATTTGTTTTTTGTAAACCCTTACTTGTATATTTTTTCTGAATTACTAAAAAAGTCTAGATAATATCATCTAGACTTTTATTCGTGAGTTTTTATTGTTTGTGAAGTAAAACGGTCATTGTTGTTCCCTGCCCCAAATGGCTGTCCACTTTTATACTACCATTGTGAAAATCTAAAGCACTCTTTACAATAGACAAACCTAAACCAGTCCCTCCAACTATTTTTGAGCGACTTTTATCGACGCGATAGAAACGTTCGAAAATACGTTTTTTGTCCTTCTCTGCAATGCCTAGTCCCGTATCACTAACTTCTAAGGTAATTGTATCAGATGAATTTTTCAGAGTCACATTTACTTGACCTTTCTCATGATTATAGGTGATAGCATTGTCACACAAGTTGTACACCAAGGAATTCAATAAAACTGGATTCCCTCGCAAAATAGCTTCTTCTCCATTAAAATTGATTTGTATGTGTTTCTTATCTGCTTTAGCTTGTAAACCTTCTAAAACTTTTTGTGTTAAGTCATACAGATTTACTGTCTCTTGCGGTAATTTTTCTTGTTCATCAAGGTGAGAAAGGTTGATAATATCCTCAACCAATTTAACTAATCGTTCAGATTCTTTATGAATTTTAGCTGCAAATTGTGGGGCTTCTTCGTTTGGAACCATTTGATTAGCTAACAGTTCTGAGTACCCAGAAATAACATGAAGCGGGGTTTTTAATTCATGAGAGACATTGGCAGTAAATTCACGTTGAAGTTGTTCCATTTGGAGTTGATCAGTCACATCAAACAGTAGAACAACCAATCCTGTTACTCGGTTGTTATCTGTAGTTGGTCTTACCAAGACGCGGTAATGATTATTTTCAATGTCAATATTAGCCTCTTTCTTTTTCCCTTTTAGTCCTTGATCGATTAAGTCTTTGAGAGTTAAATCTCGGCTAACTTCCATCATAAAGCGCCCATGCCAATCATCATTAATTTGGAATAACTTTAAAGCTTCTGCGTTGATACTAACGATTCTTGCTTGATCATCTAAAAGAATCATTCCTTCCTTAATTTTAGAAATAATGGTATCAAATTCTTTTTGACGCTTTTGTAATAACAGTTTTTGATGTTGAATCTTAGCCTGATGGCTATCAAGACGCCTTAATAATGGTGTTATCTCCTCGTAACTATCATTTGATAAAGGATGATCTAAGTCAATATTGTTTAAAGGCTCTGATACTTTTTTCGCTATATATCGTGCAATTAATACAGATAAAATAATAGCAAGTAAGATGATAATTGCTAAGGGACTCATCATACCAAGGAGAAGATAAAAAATAGTTTGTTGCGCAACTGATAAACGAACTATCGTTCCATTATTTAAACGTTGCGCAGCATAGATAGACTTCTCAGTAAGTGTCGCTGACCACCTCGTGCTCTCACCATAACCACTCTTGATAGCTTCTTTAATTTCTTGACGATTGGCGTGATTTTTCATATGTTTTGCATCTGATTGGGTATCATAAAGCACTTGTCCCTTATTATCTACCCAAGTAATACGCACATTTGAAGTTTTAAGATTTTCAAAATAATCTTTACCTTCAAAGGAAATTCCTTGTGACGCCAGTGCCGTTTGTGTTCTCAACTGTTCTCGCTGAATGTGATTGAAGTAATTATAGAGAAATCCCATAATCATCAAAATTGTAACTAAAACAATTCCCAAACTAGCGGATAAAGTTGTACGGAAAATTTTTTTAGTCATGTCTTTCCTCCAAACGGTATCCAACTCCCCTTACTGTAGCGATCAAATAGCCATCCTCACCAAGTTTTGTTCGCAGTGTCCCAATGTGAACATCCACAGTTCTAGTTTCTCCTAAAAATTGTTCTCCCCAAACCTTATCCAGAAGTTCTTGCCTTGTAAAGACTCTATTGGGATTACGGAAGAATAATACTAATAACTCAAATTCCTTTAGGGTTAAGTGGATTTTTTCCGTTCCCCTTTTGACCCAATAATTAGTCGGGTCAATCTCTAAATTTCCAATAATAATATGAGCTTTTGAATCTACTTGGCGGCTACGTCTCAAGACTGCTTTTATTCGTGAAATCATTTCCATCATCCCAAAAGGTTTGACGAGATAATCATCTGCTCCAAGATCTAACCCTTTAACTTTATCATACTCACTACCTTTAGCAGTTGTCATGATTACTGGTATCATTTCCGTTTGATGTTTTCTCCTTAAACGCTCTAAAATAGTCAAACCATCATCTCCCGGCAACATAATATCAAGTAAAATCAAGTCTGGAACTTTCTCCTGAATAGCTTCCCAAAAAAGCTCTGAACTCGAGAATCCTTGAGCTGTAAAACCTGCCATTTGCAAAGTATAGAGCATCATTTCGCGAATATCAGCATCATCTTCAACACAATATATCATTACGCTTCTCCATCTAGGTTACCTGTTATTGAGAAAAGCACCCATTTAGCAATATTTACTGTATGATCACCAATACGCTCTAGGTACTTGGCAATCATTAAAACATCTATGGGATATTCACCATCAACATCCTGTACCGAAAAATATAACACTAACTGTTTCTTTATTGTATCAAATTCCTGGTTAACTGTCCTATCTTGTTCAATTACTTGATGCGCTTGTTTTTCATTGTCATAAATAAAAGCATCTATACTCTTAGTCAGCATACTAATGACATTATTAGACATGCTGTTAAGTTGGTCCCTTTCAGAACCTGCACCTTGGATAATATGACCTAAACTAACAATTTCCGCAATTTCATAAGCTTGAGCACCAATACGTTTCATATCATAAACCATTTTTAATGCAGAAGAAATACGGCGTAAATCCTTGGCAACTGGTTGCTGACGAAGTAAAAGTTTTAAACATCTCTCCTCAATATCCCGTTCCATTTGTTCAATCTTGTGATAAGTTTCAGAAATATCGTCAAGGTAAACGTCATTACTATTTGTTAGAGCACCTAAGGACTTCCCAATGATGTCCTCACACAATGCCCCCATAAAAATAATTTCTTTATTAAGGTCATTAAGTTGACTTGCAAATCGTGAACGAATCATCCGAATCTCCCTGTAATGTAGTTTTCTGTACGCTCATCTTGTGGCAATGAAAAGAGTTGGCTCGTTTTGTTATATTCAACCACTTCTCCCATCAGAAAGAATGCTGTTTTATCAGAAATACGAACAGCTTGTTGCATATTATGTGTCACTATAACAATAGTGTAGTTCTTCTTCAGTTGGATAACCAATTCTTCAATTTTTGCTGTTGAAATAGGATCCAAGGCACTTGTGGGTTCATCCATAAGTAAAACATCAGGCTCAATAGCAAGAGCACGCGCAATACACAAACGTTGCTGCTGTCCGCCAGACATACCCAGAGCAGATTTGTGAAGACGATCTTTAACCTCATCCCATAGAGCCGCCTGTTTAAGGGAACGTTCAACGATATCATCTAACTCTGCTTTGGAATGAATACCGTGCGTTCTTGGACCAAAAGCAACATTATCATAAATACTCATTGGAAACGGATTAGGTTTTTGAAATACCATTCCAACCTTTTTACGCAATTGGTTAATATCCAATTGTCTATAGACATCCTCGCCTTCTAAAGTAATATCCCCTGTGATTTTGCAATTTTTGACCAAATCATTCATACGGTTAATACTTTTCAAGAGAGTAGACTTTCCGCACCCAGAAGGTCCAATAAAGGCTGTGATTTCTTTTTCTTCAATGTCTAAATTAACATCCTTCAGAGCGTGAAATTCTCCATAATACAAATCTAAATTATTAATTACTAATTTACTCACTGTTCGACTCACTTCCTAATCGTTTGGCTACTAGTCCAGATACAAAATTGACAATAATAACTAAAAGCAATAAGATGACCGCAGTCGCATAAGTTTGGTCAACATATAAGCCCTCACCCGAAATAGCATACATATGTACTGCTAAAGTACGAGATGAACTAAATACCGAATGTGCTACTTTTGCAACTGTTCCAGCTGTGAAAATAAGTGCTGCTGACTCACCAATGATACGTCCTACCGCTAAAATAATACCAGCAAAAATACCAGACATAGCACTAGGTAATACGATTTTAAATATGGTTCTCAATTTACCAGCACCAAGCGCAAAGGCTCCTTCTCGATAAGAATCCGGAACAGATAGTAAAGCTTCTTCAGTTGTCCTCATAATCAAAGGTAAAATCATGATGCTCAAAGTCAGAGAACCCGATATCAAAGATAAGCCTAAGTGTGTGTATTTTACAAAAAATAATGCACCAAATAAACCATAAATAATTGAAGGTATCCCTGCCAATGTCTCGGTTGCAACACGGATAATTTTGAGATAAGGATTATCACGTCTAGCATATTCCGTTAGATAAATTGATCCACCAATACCAAGTGGAACTGCAAATAATAAAGTTAAGGCGATTATAAAGATAGTGTTAATGAAAGCTGGTAATAGTGAGACATTCTGAGTATTATAAGTCCATGCAAACAAGCCAGTATTCACATAAGGAAGCCCCTTAACTAAAATATAAATAACAACAAATGCAATTGTAGCAAAACTTAGAATTGCTCCCAAATAGACAATAGCAAAAAGAAAGAAGGAAAGGGGATCTTTTTTTAAAGATGCTAAATATTGTTTTGACGTTCTTTGGTTAATATTTTCCATCTTATTCCTCTTTCTGTAATGCTGAAAAACTGATATTAATCATTAATATAAAGATAAAGAGTACCACAGCTGTACCAATTAAGGCTTGACGATGCAAACCAGAAGAATAGCCCATTTCCATGACAATATTAGTGGTTAGAGTTCTAACGCCTGATGTCAGCGATTGAGGCAAGACAGCTTGATTACCCGCTACCATGATGACAGCCATTGTTTCACCAATAGCACGTCCAATTCCCAAAACAACCGATGCTAAAATACCACGTTTAGCAGCTGGTAAAACAGCAAAGAAGACACTTCGTTCATGAGAGGCACCAAGGGCAATACCGCCTTCATAATAGCTCTCTGGAACAGCTCTTAAAGAAGATTCTGAAATGCTAACAATTGTTGGTAAAATCATAATTCCTAGCAAAATTGAAGCTGCTAAGACTCCCATACCAAAGCCACCAATATATTGCCTTATCATAGGGACAATAACAACGAGTCCAAAGAAACCATAAACAACTGAAGGGATTCCCGCCATTAAATTGATAGCTGACTTTAAAGGCTTATAAATATTTTCTGGGCAGAAATAAGCCATAAAAACAGCAGTAAGGATACCTATCGGTCCTCCTAAAAGTAAAGCTCCTGCTGTAACATATAAGGAACCTACAATCATTGGAAAGATGCCAAAAATATTATTACTAGGATGCCAGACTTTACCAAATATAAAATTTCCCCAGCCGATTTTCGTAATAGCTGGAAGACCACTAGAGAAGAGAAAGAGGCAAATTAAAATAGCTGATATAACACTGACGCAAGCTGTGATGAAAAACACAGCTTGCATAAGACCTTCTTTTGTTTGTTTCATTGTTTACTCTTACCTTACTTTGATAAGTCAGACCAAGACGTTGTCTTTCCAGTAAAAATGTCTTTTACTTGTTTTGTTGATAGATCATTAACTTTATTTTTCTTATTAACAACTACTGCAATACCATCTGTTGCAATAACAGTAGCTTTGACCCCTTTGGATGACTCTGTCTTATCCAATTCACGTGATGCCATACCTATATCTGCTGATCCATCCATTGCACTTGTAATCCCAGTTGAAGAATCACTTTGTTGAATTTCAACATCTACTTTTGCATTTACTTTATGATAGGCTTCTTTAATCTTTTCCATAACCGGCGTTACTGAACTTGAACCTGCTATAACAACTTTACCAGATGACACTTTTGCTTGATATGCTTTAGCATTGTCAAGTGGAATATAGCCATTTTTCTCAACGACTGCTTGCCCATCTTTGCTTAAGATATAATCAATAAAATCTTTTGTTGCTTCTTTTTCCTTACCTTCTTTTGTTACAATATTGAAGGGACGAGAAATCTTATAGCTTCCTGATTTAATATCTTTTACAGTTGCATTTTTGCCATCAATTTTAAGCACTTTAACGCTACTATTTAATGAACCTAGTGAAGAATAACCAATAGCTGACGGGTCTTTAGAGACAGTGGTTAGCATAACTGAAGTTGAATTTGTAACAGTTGCTGCATCAGAAGTATGGTCTACTTTTTCGCCCTTTTTATTTTTTGACTCGATCCCAAATAACTCTATGAAAGCTCCACGAGTTCCAGACCCTTCCTCTCTAGAAACAATGTTAATTGTCCCTTTAGATGAAGATGATGAATCATTTGAGCATCCTGCTAGGATGCCAATTCCCATAAGACCAGATACCGCCAAAAGAGATAGCATTTTGTGTTTTTTCATGATGAACTCCTAAATATTTTTTGATTTGATTTTATTATAGTTAAGGAATATCAAATCTCTTTGAGGATTTTTGTAAAATCAATGTAAAATTAAAAAGAGTTGGAAAATTATCCAAACTCCTTTTTTCTATTATGGTAATTCAGCCAATAAGTCGGCTTGAAACAGTTGTTATACCACATAATTGAAGTATAACTATCCCATTATAGAGTTAACTTACGAATGATGTCAATGATTTTTTCAGCCACTTCCTCAGCATTTAAATGATTTGTATTAATATGAATAACATTGGAAAATGTGTCTAAATAATGTTTTTTAGCAGGCAGCAGGTGATAAGTATACCATTTGAAAAAATGACGCCGTCTATTAAAATCATTTTTTTGACGTTGGTATAGGACCGTCTCATCTGCATCTAGAAAAATAATATAATCAGCAAAACATTCCTTTAGCCTATTTACCTCTAGTAACAAATTAGAAGGTAAAGTCCAACTATAACCCGCCACCTTTGGAAAGTATTGTGTATAGAAAGCAATTTCCTCAGCTCCATAATCCATTAACACTATTTCATTATCTCTAACAAGTTCGTATCTATCTCGCTCATGCTGAATAAATAGTTGTTGAATTTCACAATAATCGTCTAATTTATTGTTATCAAGCTGATGTTTATTAATCTTATCAACTACTGGAGAAATATCCTCAAAACTAATAGCGATTTTCGGGTAAACTTTCTCAATGATTTTCAAAGCTGTGGTTTTCCCTACAGCCATACCACCTTGAATAGCAATAATCATAATAACTCCGTTGAGTAACTAATAACACTTAGAGCATAGAGCGGCGCTGTTTCTGTGCGCATGATGCGTGGCCCTAGGCCCACCTTGATAGCTCCAACCTCTTCAAAAGCTGCGATTTCTTTTGGAGAAATGCCCCCTTCTGGTCCAAAGATGAAGAGGAGCTTGTCACCTGCTTTTACAGTCTGCAAATTCTGGGCTAGCGCTGACATTTCACCCTCCTTGGCAGACTCTTCATAGGCGATAAAAATCTTATCAAAGCCATTAAGCTCCGCTTGAAAGTCAGCCTTCTTCTCAAATAAACGAACCTGAGGAAGACGATTACGCTTGCTCTGCTCTGCAGCGCCCAGAGCAATTTTTGCCAGCTTATCTTCTTTTTTAGCCAGTTTTTTGCCATCCCACTTGACGACTGACCAGTCAGCTGGGAAGGCCCAGATAGCCGCTGCACCCAATTCTGTCGCCTTTTGTGTCACAAGGTCTAGCTTGTCTCCCTTGGGAAAGCCTGAGGCGATGGTCACTTGGACAGGCATTTCAACATTGCTGTCTAGCTCTTCTAGAATTTGGAAGCGATGGGCAGAGCTGTCCACCACCTTTGCCAGACGCTTGATGGCATCATCAAAAACCAAGACCACTTGGTCATCTTCTGTCAATCGCATGACATTGAACATGTGCTTGATGGTATCCTTGTCCTCAATGGTCACAAAGTCATCTGCTTTACCATTTACAAAATACTGTTGCATTAGCCGCCAATCACTCCTGAAATATCATCTGTCTTTTTGAAAACGCAGGCATTCCACTCACCTTGAACCATGTGAGTCTCAAGGAAGAAACCAGCTTTCTCAGCACTTTCACGCACCATATCCCATTTTTCAGAAATGATACCAGACATGATGAGGTAGCCCCCATCCCTGACCAAACGGTAGGCATCATCTGTCAGATGGATCAAAATATCCGCTAAAATATTGGCAACAATGACATCTGCCTCTTGCTCGACACCTTTGAGCAGGTCACCAGCAGCCACATGAATATTATCAGTACCAGGGTTCATATCGATATTTTCCTGAGCCACGCGCACCGCAACATCATCCAAATCAAAGGCATAGATGTCCTTGGCACCCAAAAGAGAGCTAACGATAGACAAAACGCCAGAACCAGTCCCCACATCGATAACCGTCTCACCACCACGAAGCACCTGCTCCAAAGCGAAAAGACTCATCTTAGTCGTTGGGTGAGTCCCAGTCCCAAAAGCCATACCAGGATCTAGCTTGATGATTTTCTCACCAGCCTTAGCCTCGTAGTCCGTCCATGACGGCACGATGGTCAAATCATAGGTAATGCGAGCTGGCTCATAGTACTTCTTCCAATTATCAGCCCAGTCCTCTTCAACCAATTCCTGACTGTCAAGGTTGACGCTACCCGTCGCAAGACCAAAGCCTTCAAAATTAGCCAAACGATCAGCCAAATCAGCCTTAACCACCTCAATATCAAGCGTATCAGGATAATAGGCAGTAATAGCGATCATATCAGATTGCTCCACCTCAGGATAAAGCTCACCGAAACGATCCTCCTGTCCAAGGTAGTCAGCCGAATCGCTAATCGCAACCCCCTGACTGCCAGTTTCAATCAATAAATTCGAGACAGCTTCCTCTGCCTCACGATTCACGTGAACCGTTAGTTCATTCCATGTGTTCATGTAGTAACTCCTTCATTATTTCTACTTAAATCAATAAAATAATTCAACTGCCATCGCTGTGTCACCAAAGCTGTTCTATTTAAATCGCTACACCAAGGAGGGTAAAATCGCATAGCCATCTTTTCTTGAGAGTTAGCAGATGAAAGAATACCCTTACTCACTGCAACCTCTTTGGGAATGATGAACAAACCTTTCCATCTACCATCTTTAATGACAATAATCAAATCTTCCACTTCATCTTGTTCATAAAAAGGAATATTTTTACCATTTCCATCTTTCTGCCAAAATACTGTAAAATACCCCATCTTGCTAGCTGTCTTATGAGCTAAACGACACCTTTTATAGTTTCTATCGCCTTCAATTCTTATGAGGATACCTTCATATTTTTCATTCCACTTTTCTTCTTTAACTTCAAAGGAAGAATACCATTCCCTTAGTAGCTCAACTATTTCTATAACTATCCCTCCTTTATCTTCAAATCAATATGATTAACCATACTTTTCAAAATAATTTATTTTTTGCTTGACCCTGACCTTAGGTTATCCTTTATACTATGTAAGTGAGAGGAGGTTATTACCATGAAAACAGTTAAAGAAGTCAGTATCTTAAGCGGTGTAAGTGTGCGCACCTTGCATCACTATGATAAAATCGGTTTATTCCCACCTACCGCCCTATCCGAAGCAGGCTATCGACTTTATGACGATGAAGCATTGATTCGCCTGCAAGAAATTTTGCTATTTCGTGAGTTGGAATTCCCTCTCAAAGATATCAAATACCTGCTTGAGCAAGCAAAAGAGGAAAGGCAAGACTTATTAGCCCAACAAATCAAATTGCTTGAATGGAAAAGATCGCATCTTGAGCAGGTTATCACCCATGCGAAACGATTACAAGAAAAAGGAGATGATTATATGAATTTCGATGTTTATAATAAAACAGAATTAGAACAATTACAAGCTGAAGCAAAAGAAAAATGGGGACAAACAGCAGCCTACCAAGAATTTGCTCAAAAACATGCTTCAGATGACTTTGCACAAATTAGCCAAGAAATGGCAAAAATAATGGTACAATTTGGGCAATTAAAGACACAAAATGTATCTGATGAATCTGTTCAAATGTGTGTGAAACGGCTACAAGACTATATCTCTCAGCATTTTTACACCTGTACCAATGAAATCCTTGCTGGACTAGGACAAATGTATCAATCAGATGACCGGTTTAGTCAATCAATTGACAAAGCTGGTGGAGCAGGAACAAGTGATTTTGTCAGCCAAGCTATTGCTTACTATTGCCAATAAACTATCAGAAAACTAGACAATCATCTAGTTTTCTTTTTTTATTCTATCTTCTTTGTCATATAGACCATATCCATTCCTTCTTGCTCAGGTTCGGTATGGGTTGAATGATAACCACATTTTTCATAAAAACTGACCATTAGTTTTTCTTGCGCAATCGTACATAAATCCCACTTTGTAAGCTTAGGATAGGTTTTCTCTAATAAAGCCATCGCTGCTGAGCCGTAGCCCTGCCCTTGATATTGGGGAAGAATAGCCGCCGTACCAAGCCAAGCACGCTTCTCCTCGTCTTTGATAACCAGTCTAAGAAAACCAACAATTGTCTCATCAACAAGGACAAAATGATAGAAACAATCTGGTCGCTCCACTAGTTTCCATCGAATCTGCTCAACTTCTTCCACATAGGGATCGTATTGATCGTGGTATTTCTCATAGACTGCCTTAAAGCTAGCTCTCTGAATGGCAATAATCTTCTCTAAATCACTAGCTTCCGCCTTTTGTAAAGTAATCATCTTCCACCTCCAAATAATCTCTCAACCTCTCCTGCAACTGAGGAATGACCTTTTTATGGCTTAGAAATTCGTCAATGGACATGAGCTTGTAGCCTTGTCCTTCATCACCTAGAACAATGCTATCGTACTCTTTCTGACTGATATGTCCAACCATAAAAACTGATAATTTATCAGGCTTCAACATACCCCTATAAGTCTTGACCCAATTAATATGGTTTCGAGTTAAGGTCAGATTTAATTCTTCACTAACTTCTCGAAAAAGACATTCCAAAGGTGTTTCATCGCCCTCACGACCACCCTCTTATGTCAAGTAAATGACACTATTTTTCTCCACTTTATACACTCTTATTATACCACAAAGCTACTTTTCAAGAAAGAGACTTGCTATTACACAAGCCTCTCATTTGATTATTTATAGACGACTGTAAAAGAACCTTGGCCATTGACGACAATCCTATCGATATGAATGTCAACCACTTCCCTGGTCAATTTCTTGTCAAATGCTATATTTTCCCCATCAACTACCTTTAGTTGTTCTTCTAATTCCATTATAGAATTGTCCAAAATCTGGCGTTTTTTCATAAAAGCTTCTCTTGTCATCAAACCCTCTTTATAGTCTTGAAAATGAGAAACCTTTTGAGTTTTCAGCCGTTCAACTTCTCTTATAGGATTCCTTTTGGGTAACTTTGGAGAGCTCATCGGCAACCGAGACTTTAATTCTTTCTCGATAGCATCTTCTATTCTATCTATCCGACAGGACTTCATGCTCTGGCCTTGGCTTCTACAATAGCGACAATAAAAATAATCATAGTTGTTATAGTGGCTATATCGAAGGAGACGATGCCCACAATGTTCACAGATAACTAAGCCTCGCAATAAAACTTCTTGTGGCTGATTACAAGTCTGACTTTTCGCCCCACTAATGCGAGAAGCCAGTGATTGTTGAGCTTTGTCAAAGTCCTCACTTGGTACAATTGCCTCATGGTTATTTTCAAGACGTTCCCACTCTGATTCAGGTCGTCTAATCTGCTTACCATTTACCATTGTTCTAGTGTTAAACAGGTACGTCCCCTTATAGGCTTCATTTTTGAGTATTTGGAGAACTCCACTTCTCGTCCATACATTCCTCTTTTGTTCGACAGTAATGATAATTGATTTTGCATACCTTGCTTGACTAACCTGCATTTTCCTCTCTGCTGGAGTAATAGTCTGTTCACTATTAAGTAACATCGCTATTTTTTGAGTTCCCATTCCCTCAATGCAAAGTCTAAAAATTCGTCTCACAATTGGAGCGACTTCCTCATCAATGATAATCTTAAATCGGTCATTTGGGTCCTTGATATAACCAAACGGTGGTAACCAACTCATGTTCTTCCCAGAGCGTTTCATACTGTTCATTGCACTCTTGACTTTTTCAGAAACATCTTTGGCGTAGAAATCATTGAGTAAGTTTCTAAAGGGCACATCAATATCCAGTCCATTATGTTCAGAAACCAGGCTATCATAATGGTCGTTGAGAGCAATAAATCGAACTCCGAGAAAAGGAAAAATATTCTCCAAATAGTTTCCCAATTCCAGATAGTCACGCATAAATCGAGACAAATCCTTGACGATGATATAACGGATAGTTCCAGCCTTAACATCAGCCATCATGCGTTTAAAGGCTGGACGGTTAAGACTGGTGCCTGAAAAACCATCGTCCACAAACTCCAAACGTTCCCAGTTCTTGAACTTAGATTCTTGGTCAAGAAAATGGTTTAATAAGTACCGTTGATGAGTAATTGAGTTGCTTTCATCTGTATTAGCCTCATCAACTGACAAGCGGAGGTATAGAGCGATTTTAGTCATGCTCGTCCCCCCCGATCCGACAGTTAAAAGTTACTGTGACTGTTTTGTCCACATCAACTTCAATCCGTTCTATTAAAGAATTTAAGAGTTCTGCCGTTAAAACTGCTTGATTGTTACTCTTGGCTAGATGTCTAACCCAATTCACCTGCTTACTGTGCTCCTCCTCAATCTGCTTTATTGAAGTTTCACATTGGGCTATTTCTTGTGAAATGGTTTTGATTTTTGAGTTTATTTCTTTCTTCTTGGAAAGATAGTCTTCTCGCTTAGACCGATTAAGACTGAACACTGCGTATAGATCGCTTAGTTCAGCATTCCATTGTACTATTGAACCTTGATGACCCCTCAACTGCTTTTGATAATTCTTAAGGCAATTCTCCTTTTTAGATTCAAGTCGAGGCAATAAAGTCTCAACTGTACCTAAACGCTTCATTGTAGTTTGAAGCAACTCTAAGATTATCTTATCCAAAGCATTCTCACTAATAGAAACTGTCCGTCTTTCTGATTGGTTGGAATCATAGACGTAGTCCATAAAATAATAGTAATCATAATCAGACTTATTGTTTGAAAAATGGCGACACTTTCGAACCATTTGAGCTGATTTGGTTTTGGCATAAATCAAACCTTTATAGCGATTTGAAGTTTTCACTCGGTCAGTCTTTTTAACAGACTTACGACTAGCTGAATACTGAAGAATTTTTTCGTAGTCATCTTTGCTGATATAGGCTTCCTGCGCATTTTCAAAATAGATATAGTCATCTTCAGATAAGGATTTGTTTCGTGTTCGCTGAACAAGGTCTCCCCTGTAAACAGGCATCTTAATCAGACGAAGTAAATTTCCTGCTTGCCATCTTTTCGTATCCTGCTCACTTCTATATAATTGACCTGTCTTACGGTAGGAATGAGGTACAGCAATTTCTCTACGATTCAATTCAGCAGTAATCTGAGGCATGGATTTACCTTCGATTGCCTCTTGAAAAACAAACTCTAAAATTGGGTATCGAAATTAATTTTATCATCTAAAAATTCTTTAAATGCTCTATGAGCAACAAATAGTAATAAGCAGTCATACTGACATGGATCAAAATCTTTTATATCTATCAGAGATATTTTATTTTGTTTCATTTCCTCCTTATCTTGTAATGGATCAAAAATATCTATCTCAAATTTTTTTGAATCTTGAAGATGATTTATTATTTTCAAAGCCTTACTATTACGAATATCAGAAACATTTTCTTTGTAAGAAATTCCCATCGCACAAATTTTTTTTGCATTACTATTCTCAAGATATCCCTGAATCTTTTCAAATATATATTCAACATGTTCTTCATTTATGTCCCTTGCAGTTCCAATTAATTTAGAAGTGAGATTATTTTTACTAACAAATTCCAAATAATAATTGATATCAACCCCTATACAGTGCCCACCAACAATCCCTGGTCTAAAATTCACAAAATTCCATTTTGTACGAGCAGCTTCTAGTACTTCTTGTACATTAATGTTTAAATTAGATAATACTTCAGAAAACTCATTTAACAAAGCAATATTAACATCTCTTTGTATATTTTCTAAAAGCTTTGAAAGTTCTGCAATTTTTATATCTGAAACAGGATAAGTTGGCGTAATCATAACATTATCATATATCTGTTTTATTAAATTTGTAGTTTTCAAATCAAACCCTGAGACGAGTTTCGTGATTTGCTCAAGTGTATTTATAGTATCACCTGGATTTATTCTTTCAGGCGAATAACCCACACTAAAATCCTTACCACATTTAAGTCCTGATATTTTTTCCAATAATGGGACACACTTTTCAACAGTAGTGCCAGGTCCTACGGTTGATTCATATATAACAAGTGTACCTATCCCCATATGAGAAGCAATGGTGGCTGTAGCACTTTTTATATATGAGTAATTTGGTGAGTAATCATCCTCATTAGTTGGTGTTGGAACTGTAACAATAAAAACCTTACAATTACTTATAGCCTTCGGATCATTAGTCAGTTCATAGTTCTTATTTATATTCCCAGCTTCTGCTGATAATTTTGCAACAACCCTGTAATCGCTATCATATCCAATCACTCTGTATTTTTTGGATAATAATTTGAGTAATGGAAATCCAACATAACCTAAGCCAATTACACAAATTGAAGCGTTTCGATTACGTAACTCTTCATATGTTACCATCAATATTCATTCCTCACAATTCTTTTAGCAAGCTCCCACATTGCAGTTTTATCCAAATCAAAATGTAAGAATTGATCTGCAATCTCGTAGTTAACCCATTTATATTCAGTATGTTCATTAGAAAGAATAATGTTTTTGTCACTCATCCTACATGCAAAACAATGGATAGGTATGACAAATTTATTACTTTCTTTTAAGTCAGGAAAACAATCAATTCTCACAGTTGCACTTGAATCTAAACATATTATTTTTTCTCTATCACCTTTATAACCAATTTCTTCCTCTAACTCCCTCAAAGCAGAAGTTATGGAATCTTCTCCACTTTCACCACCTCCAGCTACAAATTGCCAAATTTTTAAATCTGTTCTTTTTAAGATACAAAATTCAACTAAGCCTTCTTTCTCAACAAATGGTATTACTAAAACATTATATTCTGACCTCATTGTTTTCCTCTCTAATCTGAATAGCATTAACAATTGTTAAAAATAAATCATCAAAATTTCTAAATATAAATTTTGCTAGATTGACTCTAAATCCGTAATATTTTGGATTACTGACTGCCATTGAAGTATCTTTTGTTAATATTTCTAAATAAAAAAATAAACTTGCGGACCATTCTGATATTTCTAGTCCAACTATTTTATTATATTCACAAATAAATGATTGAAGATTTTTTAATATATTGGACATATCATCCTCTAGACTAATTGTATGAAAGAAAAAACGTAATACTTCATATGAAGCGTAAAAATAAGATAGCTGTTCAAAGTCAATAAAGAAAGTTCTATTGCTTTCAGAAAAAATAATGTTACCTATATGCAAATCACCGTGTATTAACCTAATATCTTCTTCGTTCATCTTCACAGATAAGCAATTATTTTTCTTAAGACTTTTTAAAATTTCAGTCATATCTCTTGAATTCTTAGTATTCATTAATTCCAGCTGTCTAATACTTAGTTCATAACTTTGATTTTTGAATTGATACAAAGAACTAAAATCAATTTCTGCTTCTGATAATGTTTTATGCAGTTCTCCAATACTCCTAGCATACCTTCGAAAATTTTCTTCAACTTCCAAACTGGCTAGGTACTTATAAATAAAAAATTTTTTTGAATTTACAATAATTTCAGGACATAATCCCTTTTGACTACAGTATGTATGTATTTTATTCAAGTTATTAAATAATTTTTGGTTATCTAATAAACAATAATTAATAATGTAAGCATTTCCTGCAACTATAACCTTATATATATTTTTGTTAAACTTTTTACTTAGAATATCCATATCTATCAACCAGTACACTATCAACTTGATTTCTATAATCTGTATCATTGAAATAAGAATTCAGCATATTATTTGCTCTTGTTTTAAATGGATCACATACCCTTGGACACAATGATAAATTAAAATCCTTTTCTGCATTTTCCCAAATTTCATCAAATGGGACTGTTTTTACATTTCCATACTTTACTCCTTTAATTGCTGGATGATAGTTACATGCATAAACAAATCCATCAGAGCTTATATTAGCGTATATTTTATTAATTATACACCTATCAAAGTATCTTTCTCTATCTACTTGTTTTGTTATTCGATGTAACTCTACTAGATTAAAGCTCTCATCAACAAGATTTTTTCGAACAAGATCATATTGCTCCTGAACTAAAGTTTTGAAAGACTCATCAATCAAATATTTCAATGAAATATCTGTTTTAATCCTTAAATTCGATACCCCTCTTTCTTTTAATAATACAGCCAATGGATAAATTTCATTGTAATTCATTTCATTTAATACAAACCCTACATTAATTTCAACACCCCTATTATAATCATTTTTATATTTATTCAACATTTCTATATTGTCCAATAATCGTTGAAAGTTTGTAGATGATTTACCATTGTTTTTTAGACAATCATATGTATTCTGTGAGCCAGCATCAACACTAATTAGTATGTAATTCATTCTTGTTAGAATATCGAGAATTCTATTATTAATTAATAATCG
>NZ_GL636070.1:190379-212129 GCF_000186445.1 Streptococcus agalactiae ATCC 13813 | reverse complement strand
TAAAAAAATCTCTGATTTCCTCATCTTTTATAAAATAATATATAATTTTCCCCTCTCTTCTAGTGTCCAAGATGTTTTGATTGGCTAGTTTACGAAGATGGTGGGAGGCAGATGCCATACTGAGATTTAGTAAACAGGCTATATCGCAGACACAGAGTTCTTCAACAGCAAGGAGATAAAAGATGATATTTATCTGTTTATTATCGGTAAACTTTGATAAAATGCGAAGTGATTTTTGGACTTTTTCCTTTTCAAGGTAGTTCGTTGCGGTTGTAACATTTTGTTGATTTATAACATTCACTTGGCAGATACTATCTTTTTTCAAAATATTTTCTCCTAGCCTAACACAGTCCATAGCATGTCAAAACTGTTGTTTTCAATCAGGATATATATCCCCAATCCTAAATAAACAACGGCAATAAACCATCTGCTATATTTTTCCAAAGTTTCTCCAACAGAAGGGACTTGTGCCAATTTTTGGGCAGAAAAAACCAAGAGATAAATCATGACTAGAAAGGTCAGTAAAGTCACTATCAAATTCGCTAAATTTAAGGTAGTAAAATATGGGACAAAGACACCAATATTGTCAGCACCACAACTTGCAAAAGTAATCATAGCGACTAGAAAAATCAGGTTTTTATTATCTTTGCTCAAACCTTCTTTGGCAATAGCTTCTCCATCAGAATCTCCTAAAAGCAAAACTTTGAGGCCTAGGAAAATTGGAATCAAACCGAGCAAACCTAAAATCTCTTTACTAGGAATATAATCTAAGACAAATGCAAAAAGCAAACTTAGCAATATTAGACTAACAGAACCTAGAAATTGTCCTAAATAGATGTTAATGATGTCTTTTCTGCTTTTTCTTTTGGCAAAAAATAACATTAGGATAATAAGTAAGTCTACGGCTGTCCCAGAATACAGGATTATTGAAGTAACAACATTTTGAATCATAAAACCCCTCATTCAAATATATTTTTGAATGAATTTTAACATTAAACTTTGTAGATGTCAATTTCAGCTCCACCAAAATATAGATAAGAAGTTAGTGTACCAAATATAAAAAAGCCCTGCCATCCAAATGATGACAGGGCTTAACTTCAATATCCAAATGATATATTCATCTAAAAAAGGTAGAGTAAAAGGTAGAGTTCTTATTGATTTATATTGTAATGTAATGAATTTCAAAAATTCAAAAATCGCTTAAAATCAACGTTTTGACGTCTAATGACGTGTAGTGAACCCCTTACTTAACCTCAGTGAAAACAACGTGTTTACGAAGTTTTGGTGAGTATTTTTTCAATTGAAGACGGTCTGGAGTGTTACGTTTGTTTTTTGAAGTAAGGTACAAGCGTTCACCAGATTCTTTATGTTCAAGTGTAATATTTACGCGCATAGTATCTCCCTTCTATTATTTAGCTTCGTTAGCTTTAGCGATTTTACGTCCTTTGTAGTATCCTTTGAGTGATACACGGTGTGAACGTGAGTAATCTCCAGTAGTTTCGTCGAATTGTACAGATGGAGCTGTCAATTTGTAGTGTGTACGACGTTTGTTTTTCTTCGCTTTTGAAGTGTGACGTGCAGGTACTGCCATTTTCTTATTCTTCCTTTCGATGTGTAAGTTTTGATTTTCATCAACTTCACTATGATAACATATCTTTTTTGTAAAGTAAAGTTACTTGACAAAACTTTTTATTTTTACAATTTCATGGTGAAAATACTATCAAACTAAAGTAAATGATATATGCTTGTTTAAAATATAAGAAAAAATGGTAGAATGTTTAAAGAGAAAACTAATCGAAGAGGTAAACTTATGAAACTTCAAAAACCAAAAGGGACTCAGGATATCTTACCTGGAGAATCAGCAAAGTGGCAATACGTTGAAAATGTTATACGCAATCTCTTTAAACAATATCATTATGATGAAATTCGTACACCAATGTTTGAACATTACGAGGTTATTAGTCGCTCAGTTGGGGATACAACGGATATCGTTACAAAAGAGATGTATGATTTTCATGATAAAGGAGATCGTCACATTACGCTTCGTCCAGAAGGAACAGCACCTGTTGTACGTTCTTATGTTGAAAATAAACTATTTGCACCAGAAGTTCAAAAACCAACCAAAATGTATTATATTGGATCAATGTTCCGATATGAGCGCCCACAGGCTGGTCGTTTACGAGAATTTCATCAAGTAGGCGTTGAGTGCTTTGGATCAAATAATCCAGCAACTGATGTTGAAACAATCGCAATGGGACATCATCTATTTGAAGATTTAGGTATCAAAAACGTTAAACTTCATCTTAATAGTTTAGGGAGTCCAGAAAGTCGTCAAGCCTATCGCCAAGCTCTTATTGATTACTTAACACCCATACGTGAACAATTGTCTAAGGATAGTCAACGTCGTTTGAATGAAAATCCATTGCGCGTACTAGACTCTAAGGAGCCAGAAGACAAACTAGCAGTTGAAAATGCTCCTTCTATTTTAGATTATTTAGATGAGTCAAGCCAAGCCCACTTTGATGCCGTGTGTCATATGCTTGATGCTCTAAATATTCCATACATCATTGATACTAATATGGTTCGTGGTCTTGATTATTATAACCATACTATTTTTGAGTTTATCACTGAGATTGAAGATAATGAATTAACGATCTGTGCCGGAGGCCGTTATGACGGCCTAGTATCCTACTTTGGTGGACCAGAAACACCAGCATTTGGTTTTGGATTAGGATTAGAACGCTTGCTCTTAATATTAGATAAGCAAGGGATTTCTTTACCAATAGAAAATACTATAGATCTGTATATAGCTGTATTAGGAACAGAGGCTAATCTAGCTGCCTTAGATTTGGCACAATCAATACGTCATCAAGGTTTTAAAGTAGAGCGTGATTATTTGGGTCGTAAAATCAAAGCACAATTTAAGTCTGCAGATACTTTTAATGCTAAAGTGATTATGACATTAGGTAGCAGTGAAGTAGATTCGAAAGAGGTCAGTTTAAAAAATAATCAAACACGTCAAGAAGTTAAAGTTAGTTTTGAAAACATTAAAACAGATTTTTCATCTGTGCTTAAACAATTAGGATTGTAAAACAGTTCCTAAAAACTCTCCTTAATGGGTGGGGTTTTTAGGTGCTTTTTGTTATAATAGGTTGGAATGAATATTTTAAATGGAGAAAATAGATGAAACGTAGTATGTATGCTGGGCGTGTTCGTAGTGAGCACATAGGAACATCGATTACTTTAAAAGGATGGGTTGGTCGTCGTCGTGACCTTGGAGGTCTTATTTTTATTGATCTTCGCGATCGCGAGGGAATCATGCAATTAGTTATTAATCCTGAAGAAGTATCAGCCTCAGTTATGGCAACCGCAGAAAGTCTCCGTAGTGAATTTGTTATAGAGGTTAGCGGTGTAGTGACAGCACGAGAACAAGCTAATGATAATTTACCAACAGGAGAAGTTGAATTAAAAGTGCAAGAATTATCGGTTCTTAATACCTCGAAAACAACACCATTTGAAATTAAAGATGGTATTGAGGCAAATGATGATACACGCATGCGTTACCGTTACTTGGATCTTCGTCGTCCGGAAATGCTTGAAAATTTCAAATTACGTGCGAAAGTAACACACTCAATCCGTAATTACCTTGACAACTTAGAGTTTATTGATGTCGAAACTCCGATGCTAACAAAATCAACTCCAGAGGGGGCACGAGACTATTTGGTTCCATCACGTGTCAACCAAGGACATTTTTATGCCCTTCCACAAAGCCCTCAAATTACAAAACAGCTATTGATGAATGCAGGATTTGATCGTTATTATCAAATTGTCAAATGTTTCCGTGATGAGGATTTACGTGGAGATCGTCAACCTGAGTTTACACAAGTTGACTTAGAGACATCATTCCTTAGTGATCAAGAAATTCAAGACATTGTTGAGGGTATGATTGCTAAAGTAATGAAAGACACTAAAGGTTTAGAGGTTTCTTTACCATTCCCAAGGATGGCATATGATGATGCAATGAATAACTACGGGTCTGATAAGCCTGATACAAGGTTTGATATGCTTTTACAAGACTTGACAGAAATTGTAAAAGAAGTTGACTTCAAGGTGTTCTCAGAAGCTTCAGTAGTTAAAGCGATTGTTGTCAAAGATAAGGCGGACAAGTACTCTCGAAAAAATATTGATAAATTAACAGAAATTGCAAAACAATACGGTGCCAAAGGTTTAGCATGGCTAAAATATGTAGATAATACTATTTCAGGTCCGGTTGCTAAGTTCTTGACAGCTATTGAAGGTAGGTTGACAGAAGCTTTGCAGCTAGAGAATAATGACTTAATTCTATTTGTAGCAGATAGTCTTGAAGTAGCTAACGAGACTTTAGGAGCGCTTCGTACACGCATTGCAAAAGAACTTGAACTCATTGATTATTCTAAATTTAATTTCCTATGGGTTGTTGATTGGCCAATGTTTGAGTGGTCAGAAGAAGAGGGACGATATATGTCGGCTCATCATCCATTCACCTTGCCAACAGCGGAGACAGTGCATGAGTTGGAAGGGGATTTGGCTAAAGTACGTGCAGTTGCCTATGATATTGTTTTGAATGGATATGAGTTAGGCGGTGGTAGCCTACGTATCAACCAAAAAGATACACAAGAGCGTATGTTCAAGGCTTTAGGATTTAGCGCTGAATCAGCTCAGGAACAGTTTGGTTTCTTACTTGAAGCTATGGATTACGGCTTCCCACCACATGGTGGATTGGCAATAGGCCTTGACCGCTTTGTTATGTTGTTAGCAGGCAAGGACAATATTCGAGAAGTTATTGCATTCCCTAAAAACAATAAGGCTAGTGATCCAATGACTCAAGCTCCTAGTCTCGTTTCAGAACAACAATTAGAAGAATTATCACTTACTGTAGAAAGTTATGAAAACTAGACGAACCCCTTTAGAAAAAAAGGTAAAATATATTATCAGTGTATGGGCTAAAAAATTTGGTCTCTTACACACTTTAAAAAGTATCTCACGAGAAAAATATGCAGAGAAAATTTCGGCTTCATTACTGTATGGTATTCTATCCAGTGTTGCTGTCAATTTCTTTTTTCAACCTGGACATGTTTATTCAAGTGGAGCAACTGGTTTAGCTCAGGTTATTTCAGCTGTCAGTAAACACTGGTTTTCTTTTGAAATACCAGTTGCTTTAGCTTTTTATGCCATTAATATCCCTTTGCTGATATTATCTTGGCGTAAGATTGGACATAAATTTACTATTTTTACGTTTATCACAGTAACTGTAAGCTCTATCTTCATTCAACTAATGCCTCAAATCACCCTTACAACTGATCCCTTAATCAATGCTATCTTTGGTGGTTTAATTATGGGAGCTGGTGTTGGTTTTAGCTTTAAGTCTAGAATTTCTAGTGGGGGAACAGATATTATCAGTTTGACAATTAGAAAGAAAACAGGCAGAGATGTAGGTAGTATTTCTTTTATTATTAATGGTATTATTTTATTATTTGCAGGTCTTTTATTTGGTTGGAAGTACGCTTTGTACTCGATGGTGACCATTTTTGTATCAAGTAGAGTTACAGATGCCATTTTTACAAAGCAAAAAAAGATGCAAGCGATGATTGTTACCAGTAAGCCTGATTGCGTCATTAAACGTATCCATCGTGATTTACATCGTGGTGTAACCTGTATCAATGATGCTGAAGGTACTTATAATCATGAGAAAAAAGCAGTTTTAATAACTATATTAACACGTGAAGAATTTAGTGATTTTAAATATTTAATGCTAAAAGCAGATCCAAAAGCCTTTGTTTCCGTTGCAGAAAATGTTCATATTATTGGACGATTCGTTGATGATGATTAACTGTATATATGACTTTTGGTCAACCGCCACTAAGGAAACATTATGATGTTATTAAGCTAAGTTGTTTAAACAATTTTAGCTTTTTTGAATAAGGAAGGATTAAGCCTATGTTGAAACTGGATTTAAAAACAAAGATAAAAGAAGCTATTTTAATTGCCTTTGGTGTGGCTCTCTATACTTTCGGCTTTGTCAAATTTAATATGGCTAATCATTTGGCTGAAGGAGGTATTTCCGGTGTCACTTTGATTATCCATGCACTTTTCGGAGTTAATCCAGCACTTTCATCACTTCTCCTTAATATCCCGTTATTTATATTAGGGGCTAGGATTTTAGGGAAAAAATCCTTATTGTTAACTATATATGGTACAGTGTTAATGTCTTTTTTCATGTGGTTTTGGCAACAAATCCCTGTAACAGTCCCTTTGAAAAACGATATGATGTTAGTTGCAGTAGCTGCTGGAATTTTAGCAGGAACTGGTAGTGGTTTAGTATTTAGATATGGTGCAACTACAGGTGGTGCAGATATTATTGGTCGTATTGTAGAGGAAAAATCTGGAATAAAATTAGGGCAAACCTTATTGTTTATTGATGCTATAGTTCTAACGTCTTCACTTGTTTATATTAATTTACAACAGATGCTATATACGTTAGTAGCTAGCTTTGTATTTAGTCAAGTGTTAACAAATGTCGAAAACGGAGGCTACACTGTTCGTGGAATGATCATTATTACCAAAGAATCAGAATCTGCAGCAGCAACCATTTTGCATGAAATTAATAGGGGTGTAACTTTTTTACGGGGCCAAGGTGCCTACTCAGGTAGAGAGCATGATGTCTTGTACGTAGCTCTTAACCCAAGTGAAGTGCGTGATGTGAAAGAAATCATGGCTGATTTAGACCCAGATGCTTTTATTTCTGTTATAAATGTAGATGAAGTTATTAGCTCAGATTTTAAAATTCGACGAAGAAATTACGATAAATAAAAATACAGGCTGTCTGGCCTGTATTTTTATTTTGGTCCTCCACTTAAGAAACTACCAAGCATAATAGCTGAGATAGCAGTTCCCTTGTAATGGCTAGCTTTTGTTTTTACCAAGCGACTAAGATCAAATATGCTTTTAGGAGCATCAAATTGATGTGTTAAGACGTATTGATTGATAAGTGAGTCAATTTTTGTAGCTAGGAGTGAGTTCATCCCCTCTTTTTCAAGTTGACTAGCAAGCTCGAAAATAGCTTGACGAAAATAATCATCTGCTTGTATTACTTCTTCGCTATAAACTTTACTAAGAGCATCTAATATTTCTTTTTCTGATGGCATGGCATTCTCCTGTAACTTATTGTGCTATTATTATAATATAAAAAATTAAGACTGTCATAAATTTGACAGTCTTAGTAGTGTCATTTCTTACATTTCATTCGGAGCATCAACTCCTAGGAGGCGAAGAGATTCTTTTAATACTGTAGCAGTTGCATAGCAAAGTGCTAGACGACTACTGATTTCAGCGTCTTCATCTAAAATACGTGTGTGGGCGTAATATTTATTGAAGCACTGAGCTAAATTGATAGCGAATTTTGCAATAATAGAGGGCTCAAAATTATCTGCCGCACGTACAATAATACGAGGAAAATCTTGGATGAGTTTGATGATTTCCCAGCTTTCAACATCGTTGAGACTGTAATTATCGCTATTAGATGGGTTAAAGTTAGCTTTACGTAAGATTGATTGAATACGAGCATGTGCATATTGTACATATGGACCAGTTTCACCTTCAAATGATACCATTGCTTCTAAGTCAAAGTCATAACCATTTGTACGATCAGTTTTCAAATCGTAAAATTTAATAGCACCTACACCAACTGCTTGAGCAACTTTATCTTTATCTGCTAGGTTAGGGTTTTTAGCTTCAATCTGAGATGCCGCACGATTAATAGCTTCTGCAACAGTAGGTTCAAGTAGAATTACATTTCCTTTACGAGTTGATAATTTTGCTCCTCCTTTTGTTACAAGGCCAAAAGGAACATGAGTCATATCATCGGACCAATCGTAGTCCATTTCTTTAAGAACAGCTTTTAGTTGTTTAAAGTGTGCAGACTGTTCGTTTCCTACAACGTAGATTGATTTTGCAAAATCGTAGGTACGTTTACGGTAAAGTGCAGCAGCTAAGTCGCGTGTAATGTAGAGAGTTGCTCCATCGGATTTCTTAATGAGAGCAGGATGTTCAATACCGTATTTTTCTAGGTTAACAACTTGTGCACCTTTAGATTCGACCAGGAGGTTTTTAGATTCTAGCAGTTCAAGCACTTCATCCATTTTGTCGTTGTAGAATGCCTCGCCGTTATAGCTATCAAATGTAACATTCATTTTATCGTAAAGACGGTTGAATTCTAATAATGACTCGTCACGGAACCATTGCCATAATTCAGTTGCTTCAGGATCGTTAGCTTCAAGTTTACGAAACCACTCACGTGCCTCTTCGTCAACGCTAGGGTCTGTCTCGGCTTCAGCATTAATACGGACATAAAGTTTTAAAAGTTCATCAATGGGATGAGCACGGACAGCCTCTTCATTGCCCCATTTTTTATAGGCAACGATTAACATTCCAAATTGTTTACCCCAGTCGCCAAGGTGATTAATTTTAACAGGATGATAGCCAATTTTATCAAAAATATTAGCTAAACTATCACCAATAACTGTTGAACGAAGGTGTCCAATTGAGAATGGCTTAGCAATGTTTGGACTAGACATGTCAATGGCAACATTTCGTCCTTCACCAATATTTTGAGTAGCATAGGCAGAACCATCAGATAAGACTTGTTTTAAAACTTGACTTGAGATTGCGGCTTTATCAAGGAAAAAGTTAACGTAAGGTCCAACAGCTTCCACCTTTTCAAATTGGTCGCTTTTAATTTGTTCAGCAATGTCACTAGCAATTATTTGAGGTGCTTTGCGTAGAATTTTAGCCAAAGAGAATGCTGGGAAAGCTAAATCTCCCATGCTCGAATTTTTTGGGGTTTCTAATAAAGAAAGAATGGCCGATTGTTCCATATCTGGAACAACTTTTTGAATTTCACTCGCAATTAGATGTTTTGTATCCATGGTATCTCCTATTTTAATTAGTAATATAGTCACCCTATTTTAACATAATTATGAAAAATAGACGAGAACTTGTTGATTAAATTCATAATGCATTCTGTAAAGAACTAGCCTACTTTATAGCTTTTTTACAGAATGATTACGATATCACTACTAAGTGAAAAAGACAATTTTTTTTGATATAATTTGGTAAGCATAATTCTAACTAAAAAGGATTGAATAACATGAATAAAATAGAACGCCAAAAACGTATTAAACGTTTAATCCAATCAGGGCAGATTGGCACACAAGAAGAAATTAAATTACATTTAAAAAATGAAGGAATCGATGTCACACAAGCGACTCTGTCAAGAGACTTGCGTGAGATTGGTCTTTTAAAATTACGTAGCCCAGAAGGTAAGCTATATTATAGTTTATCAACAGCTACTTCAAATCGATTTAGCCCAGCCTTACGCTCATATATTTTGAAAGTATCGCGAGCAAGTTTTATGTTAGTTTTAAATACTAATTTAGGGGAGGCTAGCGTTTTAGCAAACTTTATTGATGAGAAAGGGCTGCCAGAGATTTTAGGAACAATGGCAGGAGCAGACACCTTGTTGGTGATTTGTCAAAATGAAGATATTGCCAAAGTTTTTGAAAAAGAACTATCAGTAGGTTTATAAATATAATGATTGAGGAGCTGAGCATGGCAGCCAGCCCCGTTAGTTAGGAGTGAGAAATGGCCAAGCCAACGATATCACCGGGAATGCAACAGTATCTGGATATAAAAGAGAATTATCCAGATGCTTTTTTGCTTTTTAGAATGGGTGATTTTTATGAATTATTTTATGATGATGCGGTAAAAGCAGCACAAATCCTGGAAATTAGCTTGACTAGTCGAAATAAGAACGCAGAAAAGCCAATCCCAATGGCAGGAGTTCCCTATCACTCAGCTCAACAGTATATTGACGTTTTAGTTGAATTAGGTTACAAAGTAGCCATTGCTGAGCAGATGGAAGATCCTAAAAAAGCTGTGGGAGTGGTCAAGCGTGAGGTAGTGCAAGTTGTTACCCCAGGAACGGTTGTGGAGTCAACGAAGCCGGATAGTGCTAATAATTTCTTAGTAGCGATTGATTCGCAAGATCAACAAACATTTGGTCTAGCATATATGGATGTCTCAACTGGAGAGTTTCAGGCAACCCTTTTAACAGATTTTGAGTCCGTCCGTAGTGAAATACTAAATTTAAAAGCTCGTGAGATTGTAGTAGGATATCAATTGACGGACGAAAAAAATCACCTACTGACGAAGCAGATGAACTTGCTTTTATCATACGAAGACGAACGACTTAATGATATTCATTTGATTGATGAGCAGTTAACTGATTTGGAAATATCTGCTGCGGAAAAACTTTTACAATATGTGCATAGAACACAAAAGCGTGAACTTAGTCATTTACAGAAAGTCGTTCATTATGAAATAAAGGACTATTTACAAATGTCATATGCAACGAAAAATAGTCTAGATTTACTGGAGAATGCTAGAACAAGCAAGAAGCATGGAAGTCTTTACTGGTTGTTAGATGAGACTAAAACAGCGATGGGAACTCGAATGCTGAGAACTTGGATTGACAGGCCTTTGGTAAGTATGAATCGAATCAAGGAACGTCAAGATATTATTCAAGTGTTTCTTGATTATTTTTTTGAGAGAAACGATCTCACAGAAAGTTTAAAGGGTGTATATGATATTGAACGCCTAGCAAGTCGAGTATCTTTCGGAAAAGCCAACCCTAAAGATCTATTGCAACTCGGACAGACCTTATCACAAATTCCTCGAATTAAAATGATTTTACAGTCCTTCAATCAACCTGAGCTTGACATCATTGTCAACAAAATTGACACTATGCCTGAATTAGAAAGTTTAATTAATACGGCGATAGCCCCAGAAGCACAGGCTACTATCACTGAGGGAAACATTATCAAGTCTGGATTTGATAAGCAATTGGATAATTATCGAACAGTGATGCGTGAAGGTACAGGTTGGATTGCTGATATTGAAGCTAAGGAAAGAGCAGCAAGTGGTATCGGTACCCTTAAAATTGATTATAATAAAAAAGACGGCTATTACTTCCATGTGACCAGTTCCAATTTATCACTAGTACCGGAGCATTTTTTCCGTAAAGCGACATTAAAAAATTCTGAACGCTATGGAACAGCAGAACTAGCCAAAATTGAAGGTGAAATGCTCGAAGCTCGCGAGCAATCTTCAAATTTAGAATATGATATTTTTATGCGTGTTCGTGCTCAAGTAGAATCTTATATTAAACGTCTTCAAGAGTTAGCAAAGACTATTGCAACCGTTGATGTTCTACAGAGTTTGGCAGTAGTTGCAGAAAATCATCACTATGTTCGTCCCAAATTTAATGATGAACATCAGATTAAGATTAAGAATGGGCGTCATGCAACCGTTGAAAAAGTGATGGGAGTGCAAGAATATATTCCCAATAGTATCTATTTTGATAGTCAGACAGATATCCAGTTGATTACAGGACCAAATATGAGTGGTAAGTCGACCTATATGCGCCAGTTAGCTTTGACAGTTATTATGGCACAAATGGGAGGTTTTGTATCGGCAGACGAAGTTGATTTGCCTGTATTTGATGCAATATTTACTAGGATTGGTGCTGCTGATGACTTAATTTCTGGGCAATCAACCTTTATGGTAGAAATGATGGAAGCGAATCAAGCTGTAAAACGAGCCAGTGATAAATCTTTGATTCTTTTTGATGAATTAGGTCGAGGGACAGCCACTTATGATGGTATGGCATTAGCTCAATCGATTATAGAATATATTCATGACCGTGTTAGGGCAAAAACAATGTTTGCAACTCATTACCATGAGTTGACAGATTTATCTGAACAATTGACAAGGCTTGTCAATGTACACGTGGCTACTTTAGAGAGAGATGGAGAAGTTACCTTCTTACATAAAATTGAACCTGGACCTGCGGACAAGTCTTATGGGATACACGTCGCAAAAATAGCTGGTTTACCAATTGACTTATTGGATAGGGCAACTGATATTTTATCACAGTTGGAAGCTGATGCAGTACAGTTGATCGTATCAGCCCCCCAAGAAGCTGTTACTGCTGACTTAAATGAGGAACTAGATCCTGGGAAGCAACAAGGACAATTATCGCTTTTTGAAGAACATTCAAATGCAGGTAGGGTTATTGAGGAGTTAGAAGCGATAGATATAATGAATCTAACTCCAATGCAAGCTATGAATGCTATATTTGATTTAAAGAAATTATTATAAAATAGCCTTTAGGCAACAAAAAAGAGACTAAATAATTCATTTAGGCTCTTTTTTAATTATTTAACAAGATTGATATTTGTTGCTTGTGGTCCACGTTGACCATCTTGAATATCAAATGTTACTTTTTGTCCTTCTTCAAGAGTTTTGAAGCCATCAACTTTAATCTCTGAAAAATGAGCGAAGACGTCTGTTCCAGTTTCGCTAGAAATAAAGCCAAAACCTTTTTCTGAGTTAAACCATTTCACTGTACCTTGTGTCATTTGTTTATTACCTTTCTAAAAATGTTACTGTAAAAAATAAAAAAGGTAAAAATGTTAAACAAAAATACAACTTCAAAACTTATTACGCTCCCTAAGTCTAACAGGTAATAGGAGTGATGTCAACTAAAAATTGTGTTATTGTCAAATTAATATTTTGAATATGGTATAATGGCTAAGATATCACAAAAAAAGTTACAAAAAATCATAAAAAAAGGAGGGATGAACTTGTCTAAAATTATTGAATTACCGGATATATTAGCTAACCAGATTGCTGCTGGTGAGGTTGTTGAAAGGCCTAGTAGCGTCGTTAAAGAATTAGTTGAAAATGCCATAGATGCAGGAAGTAGCCAAATTACCATAGAGGTTGAAGAATCTGGTCTTAAAAAGATTCAAATAACGGATAACGGTGAAGGGATGACTAGTGAGGATGCCGTTCTCAGTTTACGACGTCACGCTACATCCAAAATCAAAAGCCAGAGTGACCTTTTTCGTATTCGGACCTTAGGTTTTCGTGGTGAAGCTCTACCATCAATCGCTTCGATTAGTTTAATGACAATAAAAACAGCTACAGAGCAAGGGAAACAAGGGACGTTACTTGTTGCTAAAGGGGGAAACATTGAAAAACAGGAAGTTGTTTCAAGTCCTCGTGGAACAAAAATTTTAGTTGAAAATTTATTCTTTAATACGCCTGCCAGATTGAAATACATGAAGAGTTTACAGTCTGAACTAGCTCATATTATTGATATTGTTAATAGACTCAGTCTAGCGCATCCGGAAGTTGCTTTTACACTGATAAATGATGGTAAAGAAATGACTAAAACTAGTGGGACTGGCGATTTGAGACAGGCGATTGCAGGTATTTATGGTTTAAATACTGCAAAAAAAATGATTGAGATTTCAAATGCAGATTTAGATTTTGAAATTTCGGGTTATGTAAGTTTGCCTGAATTGACACGAGCTAACCGAAACTATATTACCCTATTAATTAACGGTCGTTACATTAAAAATTTTCTTTTAAACCGCTCAATTCTAGATGGTTATGGTTCAAAGTTGATGGTTGGAAGATTTCCAATTGCTGTCATTGATATTCAGATAGATCCTTATCTAGCAGATGTCAACGTTCATCCGACTAAGCAAGAGGTGAGAATTTCTAAGGAACGAGAATTAATGAGTTTAATAAGCTCAGCAATTTCTGAGAGTCTGAAACAATATGATTTGATTCCGGATGCTTTAGAGAATTTAGCGAAAACTAGTACCCGAAGTGTAGATAAGCCTATACAAACAAGCTTCTCACTAAAACAGTCTGGTTTGTATTACGATAGGACTAAAAATGACTTTTTTATAGATGCAGATACTGTATCTGAACCTATTGCTAACTTTACAAACCTTGACAAAAGTGACGGTTCAGTTGACAATGATGTAAAAAACTCTGTTAATCAAGGAGCAACGCAGTCTCCTAATATAAAGTATGCTAGTAGAGATCAAGCTGATAGTGAGAACTTCATTCATTCTCAGGACTACCTTAGTAGTAAACAGTCACTTAACAAACTTGTTGAAAAATTAGATTCGGAAGAAAGTTCGACTTTTCCAGAGCTCGAATTTTTTGGTCAAATGCATGGGACCTACTTATTTGCTCAAGGGAATGGTGGGTTGTATATTATTGATCAACATGCAGCTCAAGAGCGTGTAAAATACGAGTATTACCGTGAAAAGATAGGTGAGGTTGATAATAGTCTTCAACAATTGTTAGTACCATTTCTATTTGAATTTTCAAGTTCAGATTTTCTTCAATTACAAGAAAAAATGTCATTATTACAAGATGTTGGTATTTTCTTGGAACCGTATGGTAATAATACTTTCATTTTAAGGGAACATCCAATTTGGATGAAAGAAGAAGAGGTAGAGTCTGGCGTTTATGAAATGTGTGATATGTTGTTGCTCACTAATGAAGTATCAGTGAAAAAATATCGCGCAGAGTTGGCTATTATGATGTCTTGCAAGCGATCTATTAAAGCAAACCATACGCTAGACGATTACTCAGCACGTCATTTATTAGATCAGTTAGCGCAATGCAAAAATCCTTATAATTGCCCTCATGGAAGACCTGTTTTAGTTAATTTTACAAAAGCTGATATGGAGAAAATGTTTAAACGAATCCAAGAAAATCATACAAGCCTCAGGGATTTAGGAAAATATTGATAATTACTTGTTAGGGAAGAAGGGAGAAAAAGTGAAAGAGTTTTTTGCTTTGCCAAAACAGCTACAGTTAAGAGAATTATTGCGTTTTATTTCCATTACGGTTGGTTCAGCTATTTTTCCTTTTATGGCAATGTATTATGTTCAATATTTTGGAAATCTAGTTACAGGAATTTTGATCATCATAACTCAACTATCAGGGTTTGTAGCGACCTTATATGGAGGCCATTTGTCAGATGCTATGGGGAGGAAAAAAGTTGTGATTATAGGTTCACTGCTGGCAACCATTGGTTGGGCTATAACTATAGCTGCAAATGTTCCAAATCATATTACGCCACACTTGACCTTTGTAGGTATCCTTATCATTGAAATAGCTCACCAATTTTATTTTCCTGCCTATGAAGCTATGACCATTGATTTGACGAACGAACAGAATCGTCGCTTTGTTTACACTATAGGTTATTGGTTGGTTAACATCGCTGTAATGCTAGGTTCTGGGATTGCTGGGATTTTCTATGATCACCATTTTTTTGAATTATTAATAGTTCTTCTTATTATTTCAGCGATTTGTTGTTTCGTGGTTTACTTCAAGTTTGATGAGACAAAACCACAGGAGGGAACCTTCAAGCATGATAAGGGAGTTTTAGGAACTTTTAAAAATTATAGTCAGGTTTTAGTGGATAAAGCGTTTGTTGTTTATACTTTAGGAGCAATTGGTTCAAGTGTTGTCTGGCTCCAGGTTGATAATTATTTCTCGGTCAATCTTAAGCAAAATTTTGAAGTAGTGTCCGTTTTAGGACATACAATCACAGGTGCTAAAATGCTTAGTTTAGCAGTCTTTACAAACACTCTATTAATTGTCTTACTAATGACAACTATAAATAAATTCATAGAGAATTGGCCTTTGAAACGTCAACTAATATTAGGGAGCTTGATTTGTGGTTTTGGAATGCTTTTTAATATTTCTCTAAACACTTTTGGAGCTATTTTGATTGCCATGACGTTTTTCACCTTTGGCGAAATGATTTATGTTCCAGCTAGTCAGGTTCTAAGGGCGGAGATGATGGTGGAGGGAAAAATTGGATTATATTCTGGATTTTTAGCTATCGCACAACCTGTTGCAAGTGTATTAGCAGGTGCCATGGTTTCGCTCAGCTATTTTACAGGAAAAATAGGTGTTCAAATAACATTGACCATTTTTATGTTAGCAGGTCTGGTTTTAATCTTATATGCTACCAAAATGAAAAATATTGAGATAGGAAAATAGAATGTACGATTATATTAAAGGAAAATTGAGTAAAATAACAGCTAAATTTATTGTTGTGGAAACAGCTGGATTGGGATACGTGATATATGTGGCAAATCCCTACTCTTTTTCAGGTTACGTTAATCAAGAAGTTACCATCTACTTACATCAAGTCATTCGCGATGATGCACATCTTTTATTTGGTTTTCATACGGAAAATGAAAAAGAAATTTTTCTTAATTTAATTTCAGTATCAGGAATTGGTCCAACGACCGCTTTAGCAATTATTGCAGTCGATGACAATGAAGGTCTCGTAAGTGCCATTGATAATAGTGATATTAAGTATTTGACTAAATTTCCAAAGATAGGAAAAAAAACAGCACAACAGATGATCCTTGATTTGTCAGGGAAGTTTGTAGAAGCTTCTGGTGAGAGTGCGACTAGTCGTAAGGTTAGCTCTGAGCAGAATAGCAATCTTGAAGAAGCTATGGAAGCTTTGTTAGCGTTGGGGTATAAGGCGACTGAATTGAAAAAAGTAAAAGCCTTTTTTGAAGGTACGAACGAGACTGTGGAGCAATACATCAAATCTAGTTTGAAGATGTTGATGAAATAATTTAGAAGTAATGAGGTTTCACATGAAACGATGTTCTTGGGTGAATTTAGATAATCCATTATATGTAGCTTACCATGATAAAGAGTGGGGGAGAGCTGTTCATGACGATCATGTACTCTTTGAGTTACTATGTTTAGAAACTTATCAATCGGGTTTATCTTGGGAAACAGTATTAAATAAACGCCAGGAGTTCAGACAAGTTTTTCATCACTATAATATTGAAAAGGTAGCTGCAATGTCAGATGCGGATTTAGAGATAATCTTACAAAATCCTAGGGTTATTCGTCATCGTCTAAAACTTTTCTCAACACGACAAAATGCTAGGTCAATTATATTAATTCAGAAAGAATTCGGAAGTTTTGATCGCTACATTTGGTCTTTTGTAGATAATAAAGTACAGGTTAACTCAGTTAACAATTACAACGATGTGCCTGCAAGTACTACCTTATCCGAACGCTTATCTAAGGATTTAAAAAAACGCGGTTTTAAATTTGTTGGTCCAACTTGCCTCTATTCTTTTATTCAGGCCGCAGGTATGGTTAATGACCATGAAAATATATGTGATTTCAAGTAATATCAATGTGATATGTTTTAAGTAGCACTTTTGCTACTTTTTTTGCTAAAATGTAGTCATTATTTCGAATAGATAAGAGGGTGAAGTTGTGAGGGCTGAAATTATCGCTGTAGGAACAGAAATTTTAACAGGACAGATCGTTAATACAAACGCACAATTTTTGTCGGAGAAAATGGCAGAATTGGGAATTGATATTTATTTCCAGACAGCTGTAGGAGATAATGAGGAACGTTTATTATCGCTTTTAGATATAGCTAGTCAGCGCAGTCAAATGGTTATCCTATGTGGTGGACTTGGACCTACAGAGGATGATTTAACGAAACAAACTTTGGCTAAATTTTTAGGTAAATCATTAACAGTGGATTTATTAGCTAGTCAAAAATTGGATCGTTTTTTTGCAAGTCGTCCTCAGTTTGCTAGAACACCAAATAATGAACGACAAGCTCAATTGGTTGAAGGCTCAATACCTCTACAAAACCTTACTGGTCTAGCTGTTGGTGGTATCGTTACATCTAAGGGAGTCCAATATATGGTTTTACCAGGTCCGCCTAGTGAATTAAAGCCAATGGTTATGGAGCAGGCGGTACCTATTTTGTCAAATAATGGCACAAAATTATATTCACGTGTATTGAGATTCTTTGGTATTGGTGAGAGTCAGTTAGTCACAATCTTAGAAGACATAATTAAGAATCAGACAGATCCAACTATAGCACCATATGCAAAGGTTGGTGAGGTAACTTTAAGGTTATCAACGAAAGCTGAAAATCAGGATGAGGCCGACTTTAAATTAGATAGCTTAGAAAAAGAAATACTTGCTCTTAAGACATTAGATAACCGTAAATTAAAAGATTTATTATATGGTTATGGTGATAATAATAGTATGGCACGTACTGTTTTAGAATTATTGAAAGTACAAAATAAAACGATTACTGCCGCAGAGAGCTTAACAGCAGGGTTATTTCAATCTCAGTTAGCAGAATTTTCTGGTGCTTCGCAAGTTTTTAATGGTGGTTTTACGACCTATAGTATGGAAGCAAAATCACAACTTCTCGGCATCCCTAAGAAAAAATTGCAAGAATATGGAGTTGTCAGTCATTTTACAGCTGAGGCAATGGCTCAGCAAGCTCGCCAACTTTTAAAAGCAGATTTTGGTATCGGTTTAACGGGAGTTGCTGGTCCTGATGAGTTGGAAGGATACCCTGCAGGTACAGTTTTTATTGGGATTGCAACCCCTGAAGGCGTTTCTTCTATTAAAGTATCGATTGGAGGAAAGAGCCGCTCAGATGTCCGTCATATCAGTACTTTACATGCTTTTGACTTGGTGCGTAGGGCTTTATTAAAGATATAATATTTGTTATAATTAGTAGAACGATTTCTAAATTTGAATCAACCTAGATTCATAGAAATATAAGGAGAAGACATTGGCTAAAAAAACGAAAAAAGCAGAAGAAATTACTAAGAAATTCGGTGATGAACGTCGAAAAGCCTTAGATGATGCTTTGAAAAATATTGAAAAAGATTTTGGTAAGGGCGCAGTGATGCGCTTAGGTGAGCGAGCTGAACAAAAGGTTCAAGTAATGAGTTCAGGTTCTCTTGCTTTAGATATCGCTTTAGGAGCAGGTGGATATCCTAAAGGACGTATCGTCGAAATTTATGGACCAGAGTCATCTGGTAAAACAACGGTTGCCCTTCATGCCGTAGCTCAAGCCCAAAAGGAAGGTGGGATTGCTGCCTTTATTGATGCTGAGCACGCTCTTGACCCAGCCTATGCTGCGGCTCTTGGAGTTAATATTGATGAGTTACTCTTGTCTCAACCTGACTCAGGTGAGCAAGGTCTTGAAATTGCAGGTAAATTGATTGATTCAGGCGCAGTTGATTTAGTTGTTGTCGATTCAGTTGCAGCCCTTGTTCCTCGTGCTGAGATTGATGGTGATATTGGTGACAGCCACGTTGGTTTGCAAGCTCGTATGATGAGTCAAGCAATGCGTAAATTGTCAGCATCCATTAACAAGACAAAGACAATCGCAATTTTTATCAACCAGCTAAGGGAAAAAGTAGGCGTTATGTTTGGTAACCCTGAAACAACACCTGGTGGTCGTGCTTTGAAATTTTATTCATCGGTTCGTCTAGATGTTCGTGGTAATACTCAAATCAAGGGAACTGGTGAGCATAAAGATCATAATGTTGGTAAAGAGACAAAAATCAAAGTTGTTAAAAATAAAGTTGCTCCACCATTCCGTGAAGCTTTTGTCGAAATTATGTATGGTGAAGGTATTTCTCGCACGGGTGAGTTAATTAAAATTGCTAGTGATTTGGATATTATCCAAAAAGCAGGTGCATGGTACTCATATAATGGTGAGAAAATTGGACAAGGTTCTGAAAATGCCAAAAAATATTTAGCAGATAATCCAGCAATTTTTGATGAAATTGACCATAAAGTGCGCGTGCACTTTGGAATGACTGAAGATGATTCGCCAGTTCAGTCTGAGCTCGTTGAAGAAAAAAATGAAGCTGATGATCTTGTTTTAGATTTGGACAATGCTATTGAAATTGAGGAATAAAATAGCAACTATACATCTTGAACTTGAATAAATGTAACTAAAATAAGTTCTGACAGTGGTTGGAACTTATTTTTATACTAAAAATAAGCTTAAAAATCCCTAAAATATATTTATTTTTATTAGTAAATTGATAAAAAATAGGTCTTAAGTCCCATGTTTGATTTTTGTGACTATGTTAAACTATAACTATCATGGGATAGAAAGTGAGAAGGCACATGATTAAGATTTATACTATTTCAAGTTGCACAAGTTGTAAAAAAGCAAAAACTTGGCTAAATGCTCATCAACTTCCATATAAAGAACAAAACCTAGGTAAAGAATCACTAACACGTGATGAAATTTTAGAAATATTAACAAAAACTGAAAGTGGTATTGAAAGTATCGTTTCTTCTAAAAATCGTTATGCTAAGGCGCTCAATTGTAATATTGAGGAGTTGAGTGTAAATGAAGTTATTGATCTTATTCAAGAAAATCCACGTATTTTAAAGAGTCCAATTCTAATTGATGACAAACGTCTTCAAGTAGGTTATAAGGAAGATGATATTCGTGCTTTTCTACCTCGCTCTATTCGTAACGTTGAAAATGCAGAAGCTCGTCTTCGTGCAGCACTTTGAGCTTTAGATAAGCATAAGTGAGAGTCACACGATAACCTGTAAAAATCACCTATAAGGTAGGGAGTAAAGAAATCAAAGAATCACTTCTTGGTTTCTTGTGCTCCCTTTTTGATTTTCTAATATAGTGTTTATCAATTTCTTGTACAAATACTTTATTTAAGTTATAATAAGTGAAAGAATTAAAGGAAAGAAGGTGTAGGTATGGGATTTACAGATGAAACTGTTCGTTTTAGATTAGATGATAGTAACAAAGTAGAAATTAGTGAAACATTAACAGCTGTTTATCGTTCATTAGAAGAAAAAGGTTACAATCCCATCAATCAAATTGTTGGTTACGTATTGAGTGGGGACCCTGCTTATGTACCTCGTTACAATGATGCTCGCAATCAAATTCGTAAATATGAACGTGATGAGATTGTAGAAGAGCTCGTTCGTTATTATTTACAAGGAAATGGAATAGATTTGTAATGAGAATAATGGGACTTGACGTCGGCTCGAAAACTGTCGGCGTTGCAATTAGTGATCCACTCGGTTTCACTGCACAAGGTCTTGAAATCATTAAGATCGATGAAGAATCTGGAAATTTTGGTTTTGACCGCTTAGCAGAGTTAGTAAAAGAGTACAAAGTTGATAAATTTGTAGTTGGTCTACCCAAAAATATGAATAATACAAGTGGTCCTCGTGTAGAGGCTAGTCAGGCATATGGAGATAAAATCACTGAATTATTCAATCTTCCAGTTGAATATCAAGATGAACGTCTAACGACTGTTCAAGCAGAGCGTATGCTAGTTGAGCAAGCTGATATTAGTCGTGGTAAGCGTAAGAAAGTTATCGATAAATTAGCAGCTCAACTAATCTTACAAAATTATTTAGACCGCATGTTTTAAGCATTCGGCATAAAAAGGAGAAACAATGGCACATAATCATAACCACGATCATAACCATGAACATCAACATGAAGTAATCACTCTTGTAGATGAGAATGGGAACGAAACACTTTTTGAAATCCTACTAACTATTGATGGACGTGAAGAGTTTGGCAAAAACTATGTTCTCCTCGTTCCTGCAGGTGCAGAAGAAGACGAACAAGGTGAAATTGAGATTCAAGCTTACTCATTTACAGAAAATGCCGATGGAACTGAAGGAGACCTTCAGCCTATACCAGAAGATTCAGATGCAGAATGGGACATGATTGAGGAAGTTTTCAACAGCTTTCTAGATGAAGAATAATATTGAAGCGATTGAGCAATTGTTCAGTCGTTTTTTTTTTTTTCGAATAATAATAGTGATGATGTAGTAAAAGGAGGTGATGTTAATGTCAGATACTCAGCTAACATTAGAAGAACAAGAATTTCTCAAACAATATATGTCTAGAAAATACCACTACTTTAGGGATATTATTCGTTACGGTCAAGTGTTGGCTAAATTGAG
>NZ_GL636070.1:174071-189378 GCF_000186445.1 Streptococcus agalactiae ATCC 13813 | reverse complement strand
TAAATTGACTAAATAAGGTTTTCTGATATACTGGTAGTATGTAAATATGAGGAGAAAAATAGTGGTAGAAAACCTAGAAAAACCAATTGGAGTGAGCTATAAAAATAGCCCATCAATGAGTAAACGAACGGCTATCAGAATGAAGAAATCTAGTCGATTTTCAATTTTATTATATAGTGTTTTGTCAACTCTCTTAGCAATTGCAAATCCGTTATTGACTTATTTTGCAAATGGTTTGCAGACTCAGAATCTCTATACAGGTTTGATGATGACCAAAGGACAGATTCCTTATAGTGATGTTTTTGCTACAGGAGGATTTTTATACTATGTAACGATTGCTCTAAGTTACCTTTTAGGGTCTAGTATCTGGTTACTTATTGTACAGTTTATTGCTTACTATGTATCTGGAATTTATTTTTATAAATTAGTTTATTATGTGGCACAAAGTGAAATTGTCTCGATAGGCATGACGTTGATTTTCTATATAATGAATATTGTCTTAGGATTCGGTGGTATGTACCCAATACAGTGGGCATTACCTTTTATGCTCATTTCGCTATGGTTTTTAATTAAATTTTGTGTCGATAATATCGTTGATGAAGCATTTATATTTTATGGCATTTTAGCAGCATTCTCACTATTTATAGATCCCCAAACACTGATTTTTTGGCTTTGCTCTTTTGTTCTCTTAACAGCAACCAATATTAAGCAAAAGCAGTCACTACGAGGATTTTATCAGTTTTTATGCGTTGTTTTTGGTATGATTTTAATTGCTTATACTGTTGGTTACTTTATGTTTAATCTACAGATTATCTCTTCTTATATTGACAAAGCTATTTTTTACCCCTTTACGTATTTCGCTAGGACAAACCACTCATTCCTTCTTAGTTTAGCAATTCAAATTGTTGTCCTTCTAGGGTCAGGTTGTCTCTTTGGACTATGGGATTTTATTCAAAATCGTAAAAAAGCATCTTATCAAATCGGCTTGAACTTTATTGCCTGTATTTTTATTATTTACGCTATAATGGCCATTTTTTCAAGAGATTTTAACCTTTACCACTTTTTACCTGCTTTACCATTTGGTCTTTTGCTAACGAGTAATAAAATTACTATTCTTTACCAAAAAGTGATTGACAGGCGTTCACATAGACGTCAGTATTTCTCTGGTAAATCTCTTATCGTAGACCTTTTTGTAAAGAAAACATATTATTTGCCCCTCTTACTAGTTTCTTTATCGATAGGGTTACTAGTTTATAATACTTATCAAAATGTTACTCTTAGTAAAGAAAGGCGTGACATTTCACATTATTTGACTACAAAAATTGATAGAGATGGTAAGATTTATGTTTGGGACAAAGTCGCTAGCATTTATAGCCACACTCGGTTAAAATCTGCTTCTCAATTTGTTTTGCCACATATTAATACAGCGCAAAAAAATAATGAGAAAATTTTGAAGGACGAGCTGCTTCAGCATGGGGCTAAATACTTTATCTTAAATAAAAATGAGAAGTTACCAAATGAACTGAAATCTGATATTAAGAAGCACTACCAAGAAGTTCCTCTATCAAATATCACTCATTTTGTTCTATATCGTTTCAAATAGATTAAAAAATCAATATATTGTGTCTGAGCAAAAAACTTGACACAATATATTGATTTTTTTTCTTTGCATGCTATAATTGTCACTGGAGGATATTTCACATGATGGTATTGGAAAGAGAACGATTTACGACAGAATCTGATATCAAAGTGATTAAACGTGACGGGCGTTTGGTCAGCTTTGATAAGTATAAAATCTACACGGCTCTATTAAAAGCTAGTAATAAAGTTATCAAAATGTCTCCTTTAGTTGAGGCTAAACTTGAGATGATTGCAGATCATGTCATCGCTGAGATCTACAATCGTTTTAAAGATAACATCAAGATATATGAAATACAAAATATCGTTGAACATAAATTATTGGAAGCTAATGAGTACGCTATTGCACAAGAATATATCAATTATCGTACCCAACGCGATTTTGAGCGTTCACAGGCTACAGATATCAATTTTTCTATTGGAAAATTAATTAATAAGGATCAAACTGTTGTTAATGAGAATGCTAATAAAGACTCTGATGTGTTTAATACCCAACGTGATTTAACAGCAGGTATTGTAGGGAAATCAATTGGTCTGAAAATGTTACCTTCTCATGTAGCAAATGCACATCAAAAGGGTGATATCCATTACCATGATTTAGATTACAGCCCATACACTCCCATGACAAATTGCTGTTTAATCGATTTTAAGGGAATGCTTGCAAATGGTTTTAAGATTGGTAATGCAGAAGTTGAGAGTCCAAAATCTATTCAGACAGCGACTGCTCAGATTTCACAGATTATTGCGAACGTTGCTTCAAGTCAATATGGTGGCTGTACAGCAGATCGCATTGATGAGTTTTTAGCTCCTTATGCACAGTTAAATTATCAAAAACATTTAAAAGATGCAAAAGAATGGGTTATTGAAGATAAACAAGAAGACTATGCGCGCGCTAAAACACAAAAAGATATATATGATGCCATGCAATCTTTGGAGTATGAAATTAATACTTTATTTACTTCAAATGGGCAAACGCCATTTACTTCGCTTGGTTTTGGATTAGGAACTAATTGGTTTGAACGAGAAATTCAAAAAGCGATTTTGAAAATTCGGATTCAAGGTTTAGGAAGCGAGCATCGTACTGCTATTTTTCCAAAATTAATTTTTACGCTTAAAAAAGGTCTTAATTTAGAAGAAAATAGCCCCAATTATGATATTAAACAATTAGCATTAGAGTGTGCGACAAAACGGATGTATCCAGATGTCCTTTCTTATGATAAAATTATTGACTTAACGGGCTCTTTTAAAGCCCCTATGGGCTGTCGTTCTTTCCTACAAGGGTGGCGAGATGCAAATGGTCAGGATGTAACATCTGGTCGTATGAATCTTGGAGTTGTAACAGTTAATCTACCGCGTGTTGCCATGGAGTCTAACGGTGATATGGATAAATTCTGGGAGATATTTAATGAACGTATGAGTATTGCTAGAGATGCCTTGGTTTATCGTGTGGAACGTGTCAAAGAGGCTATCCCAGCAAATGCGCCCATTCTTTACCAGTATGGAGCATTTGGAGAACGTTTAGGAAAATATGACAATGTTGATCGACTCTTTAATCACCGCCGTGCAACGGTGTCTCTTGGTTATATTGGTTTATATGAGGTGGCGAGTGTTTTTTATGGTGGTGACTGGGAAGATAACCATCAAGCTAAAGCATTTACTGTAGACATCGTTCGTAAGATGAAGCAGTTATGTGCAGATTGGTCTGATGAGTATGATTATCATTTTTCAGTTTATTCGACACCATCGGAGAGCTTGACTGACCGGTTCTGTCGTTTAGATACTGAAAAATTTGGTATAGTAACTGATATTACTGATAAGGAATACTACACTAATTCATTCCATTATGATGTGCGTAAGAATCCAACACCTTTTGAAAAACTAGATTTTGAGAAAATCTATCCTGAAACGGGTGCATCAGGAGGATTTATTCACTACTGTGAATACCCTGTTTTGCAACAGAATCCAAAAGCTTTAGAAGCAGTTTGGGACTATGCTTATGATCGGGTAGGTTATCTAGGTACTAATACACCGATTGATAAGTGTTACCAATGTCAATTTGAAGGGGATTTTACACCGACAGATCGAGGTTTTACTTGTCCAAATTGTGGTAACAGCGACCCTAAGACAGTAGATGTTGTCAAACGTACATGTGGTTACTTAGGTAATCCACAGGCTCGTCCGATGGTTAATGGTCGTCATAAGGAAATCTCTGCTCGTGTAAAACATATGAACGGATCAAGTATTAAAAATCAAGGTAATTAATTAAAACCTCTATTAAAACCTCTGGTCTATTATATGTTAAAATAAGAAGATAAAATAGAAGGAGTTATTAAGATATGGGGAAATACCAATTAGATTACAAAGGGCAAGCACAAGTACAGAAGTTCCATGAGAAGCACTCTACTGGAGAGAATGCTAATCAAAAATCACGTCTAAAAGATTTAAGGAAACAATTTTTGGAAAAGGCAAAGAAAAAATAGAAGGAGGATGCTATGTTGCAACTTGGAATTGTCGGTTTAGGAGGTATTTCACAGAAAGCTTATCTACCTTATATGCGTCAAGTGACAGGTGTGCACTGGCATCTTTTACACGCCAAAAACAGATTTTAGAAGAAGTTAATATGCTTTTTGGTTCTTCTACAGCTTATGACAGTTTAGATAGTCTAGCCGAGCATTCTTTGGATGGAGTCTTCATTCATGTCGCGACTAGTGCTCACTTTGATATAGCAAAGCTTTTTTAAAAAAGGGTATTCCAGTTTTTATGGATAAGCCTTTGACAGAAGATTATACTTCAACTAAAGCATTGTATGATTTGGCGGAGGATCATAAAACATTTTTAATGGCAGGTTTTAATCGTCGCTTTGCACCACGTATTATGGAAATGAAAAAAGTAGAAGATAAAAACCATATTCGCACCTTTAAAAATGCTGTCAATGCACCAGCGGATTTTCAATATAAGCTTTTTGATATGTTTATCCATCCTTTAGATACGGCGCTATTTTTGACAAATAATGTTGTTAAAAGAGGATACTTTGTGACTAAACGTGATGGGAATAAGATATTACAAGTATCAGTAACATTAGAAACAGACAGTGAGATAATAGAAGCAAGCATGAACCTGCAGTCAGGGTCTCGTCGAGAAATAATTGAAATAGAGTCGCCAGAAGTAACCTATTCATTAGATGATTTGTCAAATCTTTCTGTTATTGATGGCTTTGATCGTCGTGCTATCGGTTTTGGTTCTTGGGCAAGCACTCTAGAGAAACGTGGTTTTGAACCAATGATTGATGCTTTTATTCAAGCTATCACTACAGGTGTCAATCCTATATCACCAAAGTCTAGTTTATTGAGTCATTTTATTTGTGACCAGATTAATAAAGCGAATGCTCCTTTTGGAATGCTTAACTTGAAGATAATGGGATAGGAAACAATATGAAATTACGGCGCCCAGTGTTAGAAGATAAAGAAGAAATTTTAGCCATGTATAAAGAGTTTCAAAAAGAAAGTAGTTCAATGGATGGTGGTTTTTATGAACCAACTATGCATTTTGAAGACTGGCTAGATCATAACCTAAATATGGAGTTAGGGATAGGTGTTCCTGATAATTTTGTTCCATATATTCAGTTTGTGTCTTTTGACAATGACAATAATGCTATAGGTTTCTTAAATTTACGTTTAAGACTAAATGATACTCTTTTAGAAAAAGGTGGACATATTGGTTATTCCATACGACCTCGCCAGCGTGGCAAAGGTTATGCTAAAGAACAGTTGAAGCTAGGAATTGAGCAAGCACATCTAAAAAATATTAATGAAATACTTGTGACATGCCATGTAGACAATGATGCCAGCAAGTCAGTAATATTAGCTAACGGTGGTGTTTTAGAAGATTGTCGTCATCAGACAGAGCGTTATTGGATTAACCTAAAATAGTACTTTAAGATAATAATAAAAAGACCAGTTAGTTCTGGTTCTTTTCATATCAATAGAGAGGTTAGAAATGTCAGAAGAAGCAAGTTGGAATACTCCAAAGCCTGGGGAGTGGAAAAGCGAAGAATTAAGTCATGGCCATATCATTGATTATAAAGCTTTTAATTTTGTAGATGGTGAAGGTGTTAGAAATTCACTCTACGTAGCTGGATGTATGTTCCACTGTAAAGGGTGTTATAATACTGCTACATGGTCCTTTCGAGCCGGAATCCCTTATACAAAAGAGCTTGAAGATCAAATTATGAAAGATTTGGCACAACCTTACGTCCAAGGTTTAACGTTATTAGGTGGAGAGCCGTTCTTAAATACAGGTATTTTGCTGCCACTTCTTCAGCGTATCCGACGTGAATTGCCAGAAAAAGATATTTGGTCATGGACGGGGTATACTTGGGAAGAAATGATGCTGGAGACTCAAGATAAATTGGAGATGTTATCTTTGATTGATATTTTAGTGGATGGTAGGTTTGATCAAAGTAAGCGAAATTTAATGCTACAATTTAGAGGATCTTCAAATCAAAGAATCATTGATGTACAAAAATCTTTAAAAGAAGGTGAAGTCGTGATTTGGGAAGGATTAAACGATGGTGACAATAGTTATGAACAAGTCAAACGAGATGATTTACTTTAGTGTCAAAAATTAACTTTTAAATAGAAATTGAAAGTTATGTTTATCCACAGCTTGTTTATAAGTATTTGACAGTCTGTGACAAGATGTTGACGTTTATTATTGTTAATTTAACAAGTATTTTTGAAATCTAAAGGTATATAAAATGACATTAATGTTAAGTAATCAACTTTATATAAACAGATTATCCTCTGTCTATCCCCATAGTTATCCACAAGTTGTTGATAACAATTATTTTTTGTTAATATTATTTGAAACCTTGATATAGAGAGGTTTTTAGACCTTACAAGTTTGTCAAAAAGCAAGAGATACGATTATCTCTTGCTTTTTGTGTGAATAAATTGTGGATAAATAGTTACTTAAGTCTGTTTTTTAACAAAAGTTAATTGCTTAGAGTCTGAGAGTTCATTATCATAACAGAAGCCATCAAAGCGTAATTGCTTTAAGTGTTCTAGAGTTTGGCAATTATTTTCCATCATAGCAGTTAAACACTTTCCTCTTGTTTTTTTTGATATGGTAGAGTGGGTTTTTAATTGGCCATCTCGATCTTCAATAAAGTTAAGATGTATTAGTTTTTGACGCTCTTTAGGAGAAAAGACGGTTTCAAATTCATTAGAAAGCAAAGAAACCATAATGTCATCTGACTGCATAAAAGTATCGTAATTTTCACGCCAAAAAACTTTAAGAGAGTTATTGTTGATTTTGATTTTAGTGTTAAAATCTAAACGATGAGGGGATATTAGTGTCATAGCAGGAATGATGCCATAAAGAGCACTAGTAATAAAAACAGAATTTTCCATAAATTGTGCTTCACTTATGGATAAGTTGTGCCTTTTGATATTGCGGTACATAAGACCGTTGAATAACTTAATAGCAGGATTCAGAGTAAGTTGTTTAGATTTAAAATCTTGCCATCTTTGAGCCTCACAACGAGCTGCACTTGTATTAATTCTGTAGATATCCTCTAAGTCTGAAACAGTTAAAGTAGAAAAATAATCAATTATAATTTTCGTTTGAGCACTCAGTTTAGGTCTTGCAATGTTTTGACACACTTTCATTTCTTTTGCGGTTGGGATCAAAATTTTTATCATATTGACATTATGTAAAATGAAGAGGCAAAAGTCAAGTAATGGTTAATTCTCTGGTTTTAGAACAACTTTAATTCGGATGCCATCAAAATCTTCAATAATATAATAATGATCTTGTTTTTCAAGGAAAGTCAGTTGGTAAAGTTGCGCTTTTTTTAAGCTATCTCTAAAAAGGTTGTCATCATTGTAAGCAATTGTCAATAAGGAAATTCCGGGTCTATCTTCTTGGTTTTTAGAAAGATTTGGACCAGCCCAATTATTAAAGGCTAGATGATGATGGTAGTTGCCGGATGCAATCCAACTAGCTGTCGGGATTGCAAATTTCTCATCAAAGCCAAAAACATTTTGATAGAGTTTTGAGCTAATCTTAGCATCTTTAACACTCAAATGAATATGACCAATATGAGTTTTTTCAGAAAGCTTATAATTATTAGGAACGTTGACAAGGCTGTCAAGTAAATTGTCAATATCTAGTCTTTCAGTAATACCAATAATTTGTCCACTCTCTCTGATATCCCACATGGAGATATCCTTATCATTATAAATTTCGATTCCATTACCTTCAGGATCACTTAGATAGATAGCATTGCTATAGCCATGGTCAGCTCCACCCTCTAGAGGGATATGCTGAGATAATAAATGATTTAGAGCTAGACTGAGATGGTATTCATCTGGTACTAAAATAGCAGTGTGATAAAGGCCATAGGTACTATGTTTTTCAAGTTCAGTTTTTTCAAGGATAATAAGAGGGATTTTTTGATTCACCCCTAGTAAGGCTCTAGTGCTTGATTTGTCAATAACAGTTAACCCAATGATATCGCTATAGAAGTTTACGAGGTTTTCGAGGTCATTTACTTTTAAGGTGATTGATTCAATGGAATGATTGGCTTTGTATGGATACGGCATAGTTAATCCTCCTATTATTACTATATAGTAACATGTTACACCGTTCATTGAGAGAAATAAACTAATTTGTTTTGAAATATAGCTTATATTAGTAGTCTCATTAGACCAGACGAAGTTTATTTGCGAAACAAAAATTTAAGTGTTAGACTAAAGTAAGCGCGTACAATTATATTTTGGAGGATAATATGGTGAGGCTAATATTTAGTGATATTGATGGTACTTTAATTAACAGTAATTTTAAAGTAACACCTAAGACACGGCAGGGAATTAAACAAATAGTAGCTCAAGGGACTACTTTCGTTCCCATATCAGCTAGGATGCCTGAGGCAATTACTCCGATTATGGAACAAATTGGAATAGATTCTTATATTATTTCCTATAATGGGGCTTTAATACAAGATATGCAACAAAATACAATTGCTTCCCACACAATGGATGGTCAAGTTGCCTTACAAGTTTGTTCTTATGTAAGCAAGCATTATTCGAAAATTGCATGGAATGTCTATCGTTATCATGAATGGTATTCCTGTGATAAAGAAAATGAGTGGGTCCAAAAAGAGGAGGAGATTGTTGGTTTACAATCTAAAGAGATGAGTTTGATGGAGTTAGAGAAGCAAGATAGGATTCATAAACTTCTCTTGATGGGAGAACCATCTCTGATGGGAGGATTGGAGAACACTTTGAAAGCTCAATATCCACATTTATCAATCGCACAATCTGCTCCTTACTTTATTGAAATAATGGCTCCAGGTATTGAAAAAGGAAAATCTGCTAAAACTTTAGCAGACTATTTAGATATTTCTCTTGCAGACTCTATTGCGTTTGGTGATAACTATAATGATTTAAATCTGCTTGAAATTGTGGGTAAAGGTTTTGTCATGGCGAATGCTCCTAAAGATTTACAAGAGAGAATTGGAAATGTAACTCAGGATAATGATAACGATGGTATTTATTATGCTTTAGTAGAGTATATGGAAAATTAAGGATAGCAAATCTAAATTTCCTTAAAAGCTTGTTATATCAACGAATGGCTATTATTTAAATTATCTATCTAACAAGAATTTTCAAAAAAATCAAATTTAACTATTGACAATTATTTCTAAATGACGTAAACTTATAGGCAACCATAAACAAGGAGAGAATAATATGTTAATCAAATCGTCTATTATTAAACAAACAAATACTTATTATTACTTTAGTTTCTTTAGATAGACGTTTGTAGCCTCAAGGATACAAACGTCACGCAAAGTTTGTATCTATGAAGCTAAAGCATTTTATGATGAAAGCAGAGCCGATTAGATCATTTCAATAATCTAGTTGGCTAAGGCAATATTTTTTCGTCCTCCCGTGCACAGAGGAATTGAGAGAAATAATTAACCAACTAGATGTAGGGTCTAGTTGGTTTTTTGTTTTATGGAAAATTTGATGGTATTACAAGGAGATAGTAATGAAAAAAATAACAAAGATGGTAATTAGCAGCGTTTTAGCAACTGTTCTGATGACAGCTTGTTCACAATCTTCTCAAAATGGTCAATCTGATGTAAAACATATTGGTATTTTACAATATGTAGAACATCCCTCTCTAACTGCCACTAGAAAAGGATTTATAAAAGAATTAGCTAAAGAAGGCTATAAAGATGGCAAAAATATCAAAATTGAGTATAAGAATGCTCAAGGGGATCAGTCAAATATCCAATCAATTTCTGAAAAACTCATTAAAGATAATAAATTAGTATTGGGAATTGCGACTCCGGCGGCTCAATCGTTGACAACGGTGTCAACAGAAACACCTATTTTGTTTACAGCAGTGACAGATCCGGTATCAGCTGAATTAGTAAAATCAATGAAAAAACCTGAAGGTTTAGCGACTGGTACAAGTGACATGTCTCCAATTAAAAAGCAAGTATCCCTTTTGAGAAAAGTAATGCCTAAGGTTAAACGTGTTGGTATTATGTATACCACTAGCGAGCGTAACTCAGAAGTTCAGGTAAAACAAGCAAAAAAAATCTTCCAAGAGGCGGGGATTAAAACAAGTGTTAAAGGTATTTCTTCCACTAATGATGTACAAGATACTGCTAAGAGTTTAATGTCTAAAACAGAGGTTCTTTTTGTACCAACAGATAATATTATAGCCAGCTCAGTAACGCTGTTAGGGAATCTATCGAAAGAATTAAAAGTGCCTGTTGTGGGAGGTTCAGCAGATATGGTACCAAGTGGTTTGCTCTTTTCTTATGGGGCTGATTATGAGGCTTTAGGTCGTCAAACGGCAAGACAAGCTGTTAAAATCCTCAAAGGTAAAGACGTCGCTAAAGTTCCTTCAGAATATCCTCAAAATCTAAAAGTAGTAGTTAATGAAGATATGGCAAAAGAGCTTGGAATTGATGTTTCAAGTATTAAAAATAATAAATAATCAGAAAGGTATTGTATGTTAGATATTATCTTATCCGGAATTTCGCAAGGATTACTTTGGTCAATTATGGCAATTGGCGTGTTTATCACTTTTCGTATCTTAGACATAGCCGATCTCTCTGCAGAAGGGGCTTTCCCTATGGGGGCTGCAGTTTGCGCCTTATGTATCGTTAATGATATTAATCCAATTGTGGCAACCATAGCGGGCATGTTAGGTGGTATGTTGGCAGGACTAGTATCGGGTTTTCTTCATACTAAAATGAAAATACCAGCCCTCCTAACAGGTATTATTACGTTGACAGGACTTTACTCTATTAATTTACTTGTTTTAGGAAGATCAAACGTCTCTTTTGCTCTCAAAAATACTTTGGTTACAATGGTAACAAGATTAGGTTTAAATAAACTTTCAGCAGTTTTATTAATTGGAATTGTTTGTGTAGGTTTGGTTATCTTAATTTTGTATCTCTTTTTAAATACCCAACTAGGATTAGCTTTAAGAGCGACAGGTGATAATGAGGCTATGGGACAAGCCAATAGTATTAAAGTAGATCGGATGAAAATGCTAGGATATATGATTGGGAATGGCCTGATTGCTTTATCTGGTGCACTTTTAGCGCAAAATAATGGCTATGCAGATTTGAATATGGGAGTGGGTACAATCGTTATTGGATTGGCTTCAATTATCTTGGCAGAAGTAATGATAAAATACTTACCTCTTGGTAAAAGGTTATGGTCAATTGTATTAGGGGCTGTTTTATACCGTATGATTATTGTTTTCATATTAACAACCGATATTGATGCACAGATGATAAAGTTGGTTTCAGCAATTTTGTTGGCTCTCATTTTGTATGTCCCAGAATTACGAGCTAAACTAGGAGTAAAAACCTCTAAATCGCTTACAAAGGAAGGATAAGAACATGTCATTACTTGAATTAGTCAATCTGCACAAAACTTTTGAAAAAGGAACTGTCAATGAGAACCATGTTTTACGTGGTTTAGATTTAACGATTGAAGACGGTGATTTTATTTCAGTAATTGGAGGTAACGGTGCAGGAAAATCAACCCTCCTTAACTGTATTGCTGGTCTGATTCCTATTGATCAGGGGACAATCACATTAGACAACCAATCAATTACTAAAGACTCTGTAGAAAAACGATCTAAGGATATTAGTCGAGTCTTTCAGGATCCTAGAATGGGAACTGCAACAAATTTGACGATTGAAGAAAATATGGCAATTGCACATAAAAGAGGCAATAAGCGTCACATTTTTAGACAGTCAGTGACTGACGATGACCGTCAACTATTTAAAAAGTCTCTATCACAATTAGGTCTAGGCTTAGAAAATCGAATGAAGACTGATGCTGCATTTTTATCTGGAGGTCAGCGTCAAGCCCTCACGTTAGCTATGGCAACTCTTGTTCGTCCCAAATTATTATTACTGGATGAACATACAGCGGCTCTAGATCCCAAAACTAGCGATATGGTTATGGAATTAACACAGAAAGTGATAGAAGAACAACGATTGACAGCCTTAATGATTACACACAATATGGAACATGCCATTGCTTATGGTAATCGTCTCGTGATGCTCTACCACGGGAAAATTGTTGTTGATGTTAAAGGAGAAGCAAAGAGAAACTTAACAGTTGCAGAATTAATGGAACTTTTCCATAAAAACTCAGGTCAACAGTTGATAGATGATGCCCTTGTCTTAGGTTAAAATATAAATTTCTCTAGTGAATGGACAGGATAACTAGGGAAATTTTTCTTGTTTGAAACATGCCTTTTCTCTTGACTAATTCTGACCAAGTGATAGAATAGTTTCTGTAGTTAGCACTCTCTGTATAGGAGTGCTAAAAAATCAAAATATATCTCGTATGGAGGTTCGTTTATTATGTTAAAACCATTAGGTGATCGTGTGATCATTTCGTTTGTTGAAACTGAAGAGAAATCTGTCGGTGGTTTTGTTCTTGCAGGAGCAAGCCATGATGCGACAAAGACAGCCAAAGTTCTTGCTGTGGGTGACGGTATTCGTACCTTAACAGGGGAATTAGTTGCACCTAGTGTTGCAGAGGGTGATACTGTTTTAGTCGAAAATGATGCTGGTTTGGAAGTTAAAGACGGTAACGAAAAAGTGACAGTTGTTCGCGAAAGTGACATTGTTGCTGTCGTTAAATAGGTTTTATTAAGCAAGAAAGGATATAGGCCTATTAGAGAAAAGTTGCTTTGTAAAGAAAGTAGACTTTGTTAAATTTTAGGCCTGGGTATTAAATTATGGCAAAAGATATTAAATTTTCAGCAGATGCCCGCTCAGCAATGGTGCGTGGTGTTGATATTTTAGCTGATACAGTCAAAGTAACATTAGGTCCTAAAGGCCGTAATGTTGTTCTTGAAAAAGCATTTGGTTCTCCTTTAATTACAAATGATGGTGTAACAATTGCTAAAGAAATTGAGCTAGAAGATCACTTTGAAAATATGGGAGCTAAACTTGTGTCAGAAGTGGCTTCAAAAACTAATGATATTGCAGGGGATGGCACTACAACTGCTACTGTTTTGACCCAAGCTATTGTACGGGAAGGTCTTAAAAATGTAACTGCAGGGGCAAATCCGATTGGCATTCGTCGTGGTATTGAAACAGCTGTTTCAGCAGCAGTTGAAGAGCTAAAAGAGATTGCACAACCAGTTTCAGGCAAAGAAGCTATTGCTCAAGTTGCAGCTGTGTCTTCACGTTCTGAAAAAGTTGGGGAATATATTTCTGAAGCTATGGAGCGCGTGGGTAATGATGGTGTTATCACTATTGAAGAATCGCGAGGTATGGAAACAGAGCTTGAAGTTGTGGAAGGAATGCAGTTTGACCGTGGGTACTTGTCACAGTATATGGTAACTGATAACGAGAAAATGGTCTCTGAACTTGAGAATCCGTATATCCTTATTACAGATAAGAAAATTTCAAATATCCAAGAAATTTTACCATTATTAGAAGAGGTTCTTAAAACAAATCGTCCGTTGCTAATCATCGCTGATGATGTTGATGGAGAAGCTCTCCCAACGCTTGTTCTTAACAAAATTCGTGGAACTTTCAATGTCGTAGCTGTTAAAGCGCCTGGATTTGGTGATCGTCGTAAAGCCATGCTGGAAGATATTGCTATCCTAACAGGAGGAACTGTCGTTACTGAAGACCTTGGTTTAGACTTAAAAGATGCTACTATGCAAGTTTTAGGACAGTCTGCTAAAGTAACAGTAGATAAAGATTCTACTGTTATTGTCGAAGGTGCCGGTGACTCATCAGCAATTGCTAATCGCGTAGCTATCATTAAGTCACAGATGGAGGCTACAACTTCTGATTTTGATCGTGAAAAATTACAAGAACGACTTGCTAAGTTAGCCGGTGGTGTAGCAGTAATTAAAGTTGGTGCAGCGACTGAAACAGAATTAAAAGAGATGAAACTTCGCATCGAAGATGCGTTAAATGCAACGCGTGCTGCAGTTGAAGAAGGTATTGTTTCAGGTGGAGGTACGGCTCTTGTGAACGTTATTGAAAAAGTAGCGGCACTGAAACTTAATGGTGATGAGGAGACTGGACGTAATATTGTTCTTCGTGCTCTCGAAGAGCCTGTTCGTCAAATTGCTTACAATGCTGGATATGAAGGTTCAGTTATTATTGAACGTTTAAAACAGTCTGAAATTGGTACAGGATTTAATGCGGCTAATGGAGAATGGGTAGATATGGTTACCACAGGTATCATTGACCCTGTCAAAGTAACACGTTCTGCACTTCAAAATGCGGCATCTGTAGCAAGTCTTATCTTGACTACAGAAGCAGTAGTAGCAAATAAACCTGAACCAGAAGCTCCTACAGCTCCTGCAATGGATCCATCTATGATGGGTGGCTTCTAATCACTAACTTATCACAACATAAAACTCCCCTTTGTTAAAGGGGAGTTTTATGTTGTGATAATAGAGATATAATAGTCACTACCACTTGCGGTAAGAAGATCATAAGGATAGGCCATCCAATATTTGCCCGTAGTGGGAGGAAAAAAAGTAGCAAAACAATGATTGCTATTACCTTAGATTGAGATCGATAAGCTAAGAATTGAATTATAGCTAATAGAATTAAGTAACTAATAAGTATAAATAACATAGAAAAGAGCATTCCGTACCCAGCACCCATTGACGGTTCCTTTGGAGGGGCTAGAAAATAACTTAACTTAAAATAAGCGCCAACTATTAGGCCCATAATTAATTCGGTAAAAGTTATGAAAAAAGCAACTTTTAATAGTCTATTTTGCATAGGCTTGCCTCCTTAATGAGAGGTAATGGACAATTCAAAGTGCTCAATGGGAACGTAATGCTTATTACACATTAGTATTTTCTCTTGGTTAAAAATTGTTTCTTGTATTAATATGAATTGTCCATGATCGGATAGGGTGTATTTAGTTGCTGAAAAATTGCCAGATGTCGCATATCCCAAATGGCTTTGTGAGTGGCTTGATATGCCTTCGTGATAGATACCTTCTTCAATGAAGTTTAACAACTGTTTAGTATCATGTAAAGAAATCTCAGCATCTGAAATAAGTTCGATAGGGATAAAAGAAAGTGTGTAAGCTAATGGTCCATCATCGGTGTGGTACCAACGATCAGCAATAACAAC
>NZ_GL636070.1:170809-174021 GCF_000186445.1 Streptococcus agalactiae ATCC 13813 | reverse complement strand
CCTCTGATATTTTTAACCAAATGGTCTTCTTGTAATAGTGCTAATGACTTTCGTAAAGTAGCTCGACTAACATTAAGTTGCCCTGCTAATTCGGGCTCAGAAGGCAATTGCATTCCAGGAGAATAAGTACCGTCTTGAATCATGTTAAAAATCTTATTGTAGACTTGCACATGCTTTAGTTTATTTAGTTTATTATTTAGTTCATTTTTAGGCATTGTAACCTCCGTATACAAGTTAGTTTAATTGAAAAAATTAGAAAAATCAAGTTAAAAAATAAAACGCTTTCTTTCAATAAAAGCGTTTACAAAGGTTGTCTTGTATGTTATTATACAAGTGTAAAAAAAATAGACAAGACATTAAGGAGGTCTTTATCATGCAGAATTATTCAGGTGAAGTCGGATTGCAATATCACCTACAGATTCGTCCAGGTGATGTAGGTCGTTATGTTATCATGCCAGGTGATCCAAAACGTTGTGCAAAAATTGCGGAACATTTTGATAATGCAGTTCTTGTAGCAGACAGCCGTGAATATGTTACTTATACAGGTACATTAAACGGTGAAAAAGTCAGTGTTACTTCAACTGGTATTGGTGGTCCATCAGCGTCTATTGCGATGGAAGAATTGAAACTCTGTGGCGCTGATACCTTTATCCGTGTTGGAACATGTGGTGGTATTGACCTTGATGTTAAAGGCGGAGACATCGTTATTGCAACCGGAGCTATCCGTATGGAAGGTACAAGTAAAGAATATGCTCCGATTGAATTTCCTGCTGTAGCTGACTTGGAGGTAACGAATGCTCTAGTTAATGCAGCTAAAAAGCTTGGTTACACAAGTCACGCAGGAGTAGTTCAATGTAAAGATGCATTTTATGGACAACATGAGCCAGAACGTATGCCAGTTAGTTATGAATTATTAAATAAATGGGAAGCATGGAAACGTCTGGGAACAAAAGCGTCTGAAATGGAATCTGCAGCTCTTTTTGTAGCAGCAAGTCATCTAGGAGTTCGTTGTGGATCAGATTTCCTTGTTGTTGGTAATCAAGAACGCAACGCTTTGGGTATGGATAACCCAATGGCTCATGACACAGAAGCAGCTATTCAAGTTGCTGTTGAAGCACTCCGTACACTTATTGAAAATGATAAATCACAATAAGCGAGGTTTTGGAAGTCATCATGCAATTTATTTATAGTATTATTGGTATTTTATTGGTATTAGGAATTGTGTATGCAATTTCTTTCAATCGTAAGAGTGTTTCTCTAAGTTTAATTGGAAAAGCTCTTATCGTTCAATTCATTATTGCGCTAATCTTAGTACGTATCCCACTAGGCCAACAAGTTGTTAGTGTTGTTTCAACTGGAGTTACTAAAGTAATCAACTGTGGTCAAGCTGGTTTAAATTTTGTGTTTGGTTCATTAGCAGATAGTGGAGCAAAAACTGGTTTTATTTTCGCCATTCAAACGCTTGGTAATATTGTTTTCTTATCTGCCCTAGTTAGTCTACTTTATTATGTAGGAATCCTTGGATTTGTAGTAAAATGGATAGGTAAGGGTGTTGGTAAAATTATGAAATCCTCAGAGGTTGAGAGTTTTGTTGCCGTAGCTAATATGTTTCTTGGTCAAACAGACAGTCCAATTTTGGTTAGCAAATACCTAGGTCGTATGACTGATAGTGAGATAATGGTTGTGTTGGTATCAGGTATGGGAAGTATGTCAGTTTCTATTCTTGGTGGCTACATTGCATTAGGCATTCCAATGGAATATCTCTTGATTGCTTCAACAATGGTTCCTATTGGCAGTATTCTCATTGCTAAAATCTTATTGCCTCAAACAGAACCTGTTCAAAAAATTGATGACATTAAGATGGATAATAAAGGTAATAACGCCAATGTGATTGATGCAATCGCTGAGGGTGCAAGCACAGGTGCACAAATGGCTTTCTCAATTGGTGCTAGTTTGATTGCCTTTGTTGGTTTAGTTTCTTTGATTAATATGATGTTAAGTGGATTGGGAATTCGCTTAGAACAAATCTTCTCATATGTTTTTGCTCCATTTGGTTTTCTTATGGGATTTGACCACAAAAACATTCTTCTAGAAGGAAACCTTCTTGGAAGTAAGTTGATTTTAAATGAGTTTGTTTCGTTCCAACAATTGGGTCACCTAATCAAATCTTTAGATTATCGTACAGCATTGGTAGCAACTATTTCACTCTGTGGTTTTGCTAATTTATCAAGTTTAGGTATCTGTGTTTCAGGTATTGCTGTTCTTTGTCCAGAGAAACGTGGCACCCTAGCTCGACTTGTTTTCCGTGCAATGATTGGTGGTATTGCTGTAAGTATGCTTAGCGCCTTTATCGTCGGTATTGTAACTCTATTCTAAAAGTTGACAAAAGAAAGAAGGATAGTAACGTGGAAGTAAAAGATATTTTAAAAACGGTAGACCATACTTTGCTAGCAACAACAGCAACATGGCCAGAAATCCAAACAATTTTAGATGATGCAATGGCTTATGAAACAGCTTCAGCATGTATTCCAGCCTCTTACGTCAAAAAAGCAGCAGAGTACGTTTCAGGAAAATTAGCTATTTGTACTGTTATTGGGTTCCCAAATGGCTATAGTACAACTGCAGCGAAGGTTTTTGAATGTCAAGATGCTATTAAAAATGGTGCTGATGAAATTGACATGGTCATTAATTTGACAGATGTTAAAAATGGGGATTTTGATATTGTTGAAGAAGAAATTCGTCAAATCAAAGCTGCATGTCAAGACCATATCTTAAAAGTTATCGTTGAGACATGTCAATTAACTAAAGAAGAACTTATCGAACTTTGTGGAGTTGTCACACGTTCAGGTGCAGACTTTATTAAAACCTCTACTGGTTTTTCGACAGCAGGTGCTACATTTGAAGATGTTGAAATGATGGCAAAATATGTTGGCGAAGGTGTTAAAATTAAGGCAGCAGGTGGAATCTCATCATTGGAAGATGCTGAAAAATTTATTGCTTTAGGAGCTTCACGCTTGGGTACTAGCCGTATCATCAAGATTGTTAAGAACCAAAAAGTTGAAGAAGGCACTTATTAAATAATATAAAGGAAATAGGAAGGATGCTGGTCTGACTTCCTATTTTCAATTGATAAAGGAGAAGTTATGTCACAATTTGATCGCATTCACTTAGTTGTCTTAGATTCAGTGGGTATTGGAGCGGCACCAGATGCC
>NZ_GL636070.1:153630-169350 GCF_000186445.1 Streptococcus agalactiae ATCC 13813 | reverse complement strand
TCATAGACAAAAATTTTAGAGGTTGAAATCGGATTATGGTTTCAATCCTTTTTTCGTTTTGTTATAATAGAAAAATAGCGGTTACAAGTACAAATACAGCTGTTTTATCAGTGTTGTAACTTTTCTTTAAGCAATTTACTTTAATATAAAGTGAATGAGAGGATAAGGTATGTTTGATTTTTTTAAGAAAAAAGTTGTTAAAGTGTGCTTAGTTATTTTTGGTATAGTTTTAGTATCACTTCTGAGTCTAGGATTCTTTTATTTTTCAAAGGGACAAGTACTTAGTCGTTTTGTAGCAGCACGTTCTCGTACGTCAGGTCAAGCGTTTGATAATATTAAAGAATACATGGTTTGGTCAGATACGGGAGAATCTATCACAAATGATGAGGCCAATTACGCTAATTTTGAGCCCTTGTCTAAAAGTGAGGCGCGTAAATTAGGGCAGGAAATAAAAGAAGGAAACAAAAATGATTCAATGTATCTAAAGCGTGTAGGTAGTCGCTTAGGTATATTCCCTGATTATCGTATTGCTAATAAGCCTATGTCTTTGACCTTGAAAACCAATGTTCCTAAATTGGATGTTTTGTTGAATCAAAAAAAGGTCGCGACAAGCAATTCAGATCATTTTTCAGTAACGGTGGAACGTTTACCTAGAACCCATTATACTGCTAGCCTTGAAGGGACTAGTGACGGAAAAGAGATTAAACTCAAAAAAGATTATGATGGTAAAAACCAAACTATTGATTTATCGGTCGCTTTTAAATCTTTTACAGTAACAAGTAATCTTATGGATGGTAATCTTTATTTTGGTGATAATCGTATTGCTAAATTAAAAGATGGTAGCTATTCCGTAGAGAATTATCCAGTGACTGATGGTTCAAAAGCTTATATCAAAAAGGTTTTTAATGATGGTGAGATAACCTCTCATAAACAAAAATTAATCTCTATCGCTGATAATCAGACAATCAAATTAGACGTTGATGGTTTATTAAATGAAAAAGAAGCTGGACAGAAATTGATAACTGCTTTCAATCAATTGATACTTTATGTATCAACTGGGCAAGACCCTCAGACTTTAGGAACAGTTTTTGAAAAAGGTGCCGAAAATGATTTTTACAAAGGATTGAAAGAAAGTATTAAAGCAAAATTTGTAACTGATAATCGTAAAGCGAGCCATTTCACTATTCCTAATATTGTCCTTAATAAAATGACACAGGTTGGGAAAGAAAGTTATCAAGTTAATTTTGCTGCCGATTATGATTTTAATTATGATAAATCAACAGATCCTGATAAGAAAACATATGGGCACATTATTCAGAATTTAACTGGTAATTTTATTATGAAAAAATCAGGAAATAGTTACCTTATTTCTAACGATGGTAAAAAAGATATCACAGTAGCTAAGGAAACTAATAAAGTTAAGGCTGATCCCGTTTCCATTTTTCCAGAGAATCTTGTAGGAAGTTGGAAAGGTGAAGTTGAGGACGGTACAGTAACGATGACTTTTGATAAGGATGGTAAAGTTACTCAGAAAAAAGTTTACAAGGATAGTAAATCTAAGGAAAGTAACCATTCTGCTAAAGTTACGAAGTTGGAGGATAAGGGAAATGGGCTCTACCTTTATCAATATGAATCAGGTACTGATACTACAACTTTTGTAACAGGAGGTATCGGTGGTCTTAAAGTTAAATACGCCTACGGAATAAAAGTTGAAGGGAATAAGATCATCCCAGTAATCTGGCAGACATCTAGTGATGGAGAATTTGATTACCATAAACCACTACTCAGTAAGCCATTAACTAAGCAATAATGATTAAAAGGAGTTGGATAATTATTATCCAACTCCTTTTTTATAATTGTTTAAAATCTTCTCGAAAGTAGATGAAGGGGCCTCTACGCTAATAATTTCGCAAGTTAATGGATGGGATAGAGTCAATCGGTGAGCGTGTAGCATTAATCTTTCATTATTAGAAGAAGGGTTGTAGAGGGGGTCTCCTATTAAGGGATGTCCATGATGAGATAAGTGAATGCGAATTTGATGGGTTCTTCCGGTTTCCAGTCGGCATTTTATGAGACTACTATTTTGGATATACTTCAAAACGTCAATGATTGTCATAGCATGTTGACCGTTTTTAGAATCAATGATTCGTTTACGTCTGTCATGACGGTTCCGTCCAATTTTGTCTCTCAAGACTTGATGCTTAGGTGAAAATTTTCCTTCAACTAAAGCCCAATATTCACGCCAAATTTCTTTTCGTTCTAAGCGTTGATTGATAAGGGGAAGTATAAATGGATTTTTAGCAAATAAAACAGCTCCACTGGTCTCCATATCTAGGCGATGAACAACATAGCATGTTTGTCCAGAATAGGCAGATACATGATTTAACAGTGCTATTTCATTTGGTTGGTTACCGTGAGTTTTCATACCTTCAGGTTTATTAACGATAATAAGATGTTCATCCTCATAAAGACAATCAATAAGCTCTGCTCTGCCCAGAGGAATTTTTTTAGTAGGGTAATCCTCATCATCAAAGATTAAGGTAATAGTATCGTTTTCTTGGACGACAGTTTGCCAATTAATGAATTCATTGTTTATAAGTACATGTTTTTTAACACGCAAAAAATGTCTAATCTTACGTGGAATCAAAAAATAATCTTCAAGGAGTTCTTTAACGGTATGTTCACCGTATGGATTTCTAATTTTTAATGAAAATGACATGGTTTTATTATAGCATTTTATTGAAAATTGATATAATAAGTCTATGAAATTATTTGATAAGTTTATAGACTTATTTCGTGTTGATGAAGACAACGACGAAATGACAAGAAAAAATGAACAAGAAACTAGCAATTTGGATGGCGAAGAAGTCTATGATATTGATGATATTACCCGACCTAGTAAATCCCAGTATCAGCGAGGCATTCGTCACCAAAAGGAAAATGCTAAATCTCGACCTGAATGGCTACAAAAAGTTGATCGTTACCTCCCTTCTCCTAAGAATCCTATCCGTCGTTTTTGGCGGCGCTATCGTATTGGGAAGTTGCTTTTTATCGCCTTAATGGCTTTTATTCTTATATTTGGTAGCTATCTTTTTTATCTTTCTAAAACTGCTACAGTTAGTGATTTACAGAGTGCTCTAAAAACAACCACCACCATTTATGATAAGAATAAAGAATACGCTGGAAAACTTTCGGGACAAAAGGGAACTTATGTAGAGTTAAATGCTATTTCTGATCATCTCAAAAATGCTGTTATAGCAACTGAAGATAGAACTTTTTATGAAAATAATGGTGTAAACTTTAAGCGATTTTTTTTGGCAGTAGCTACACTTGGGAAATTTGGCGGAGGCTCAACTATTACCCAGCAATTAGCAAAAAATGCTTACTTGTCACAGGACCAAACGATTAAACGCAAGGCGCGTGAATTCTTTTTAGCGCTAGAATTGACTAAGAAATATAGCAAGGCTGAGATTCTGACCATGTATCTTAATAACTCTTATTTTGGTAATGGTGTTTGGGGTGTGGAAGATGCTAGTAGGAAATATTTTGGAACCAGTGCTGCTAATTTGACAGTAGATGAGGCTGCTACACTTGCTGGAATGCTTAAAGGACCAGAAGTTTATAATCCTTATTATTCTGTTGAAAATGCAACTAACAGAAGAGATACTGTTTTGGCAGCGATGGTTGATGCAGGTAAATTAACCAAGTCTCAAGCTAAAGAAGCTGCTTCAATTGGTATGAAAAATAGATTAGCAGATACCTATGCTGGTAAAATTAATGATTACAGGTACCCATCCTATTTTGATGCTGTTGTCAATGAAGCCATTGATACTTATGGTATTTCAGAAAAAGATATTGTCAATAATGGCTATAAGATATACACTGCTTTAGATCAAAATTATCAATCAGGAATGCAAAAAACATTTGATGATACTAGCCTCTTCCCTGTATCTGACTATGATAGTCAATCTGCCCAAGGTGCTAGCGTAGCTTTAGATCCAAAAACTGGTGGTGTAAGAGGTTTAGTTGGACGTGTTCAAAGTACTAAAGATGCACAGTTTAAAAGTTTTAACTACGCGACTCAATCAAAGAGAAGTCCAGCCTCAACCATAAAACCTTTAGTTGTTTATTCACCAGCCATTGCTTCAGGATGGTCAATAGATAAAGAACTTCCTAATAAAGTTCAAGATTTTCATGGTTATAAACCAAGTAACTATGGTGGAATTGAGACTGAAAGTATCCCGATGTATCAAGCACTAGCTAATTCTTATAATATTCCTGCTGTTTATACTTTAGATAAACTAGGAATCAATAAAGCCTTTACTTATGGCAGGAAGTTTGGTCTAAATATGTCATCAGCAAACAAAGAGCTAGGAGTGGCGCTAGGTGGAAGTGTAACCACTAATCCTTTAGAAATGGCACAAGCTTACTCAACTTTTGCAAATGACGGTATAATGCATCGCGCTCATTTGATTACTCGAATTGAGACAGCTAATGGAAAATTAGTAAAGCAATTTACAGATAAGCCTAAGCGAGTTATTAGTCGCTCAGTGGCTAGTAAAATGACTAGTATGATGTTAGGAACATTCTCAAATGGTACAGCTATTAATGCCAATGTTTATGGTTATACAATGGCAGGTAAAACTGGAACAACCGAAACAGATTTTAACCCCAATTTATCTGGAGACCAGTGGGTAGTCGGCTATACGCCTGATGTCGTTATTAGTCAATGGGTTGGCTTTAAGAACACAGATAAACACCATTATTTGACAGATTCTAGTGCAGGTACAGCTTCAAATATATTTAGCACGCAAGCTTCATATATACTACCGTATACTAAGGGGTCTAGTTTTACTCATATTGAGAATGCTTATTTCCAAAACGATATTGGTTCAGTTTATAATGCACAAGATGCTAGTAATACAACGAATCAAGAATCACGCTCAATTATTAATGATTTAAAAGATTCGGCAAGTAAGGCTGCACAAGATATTTCTAGAGCTGTGGAAGATTCAAATTTCCAAGAGAAGGTAAAAGATGCTTGGAATAGTCTAAAGGACTACTTTAGATAGCTTGCAGGATTATACAAATCATGTTAAAATAGCATTTATGGAGGCGTTATGGCACAAAAGAAAGCAAGCCTAGCGTGTACAGAATGCGGAAGCCGAAATTACTCAATCGGAGTAAGTAGCACCCCCAAGCCAACACGACTAGAAGTAAATAAATTTTGTAAATATTGTAAGAAATATACAATACACAAAGAAACGCGTTGATATAGCGTAACAAACTGCAAAAAGGAGAACTGATAATGTTTGTCAAAGGGATTTTTCAAGTATTGCGTGACACTACTTGGCCAAATCGAAAACAACGTTGGAAAGATTTTATTTCCATCTTGGAATACACTGTATTTTTCACAATCGTTATCTACATCTTTGACAAACTGTTAGCCGCAGGAGTCATGGACTTGATTAATCGATTTTAATAATAGATTATTTTAGATAGAAACAACCCAAACCCTTAGATTTTACTAAGGGTTTTTTTGTGTGGAAAATAACATATATATCCGATTAGATTATAAAAAAATAATCTTTTGATTGTTTTTACTAGATTGTTTAGCAAAAAAATATTAAAAAAAGAGATATTTGTTTTAATAAAATGTAGATAAATTAAAGAAAAGTGTTTAAATAAAAAACTCCAAGTTATATAATTAGTTAAGGAACTCAAATCAAATTAAAATAAACGTGGTCCTATCCTAATAAATTAGGATTTTTAACTAACTATATAAAGGAGCGAATATGAATAATAACGAAAAAAAAGTAAAATACTTTTTAAGAAAAACAGCTTATGGTTTGGCTTCAATGTCAGCAGCGTTTATAGTATGTAGTGGTATTGTACACGCGGATACTAGTTCAGGAATATCGGATTCAATTCCTCATAAGAAACAAGTTAATTTAGGGGCGGTTACTCTGAAGAATTTGATTTCTAAATATCGTGGTAATGACAAAGCTATTGCTATACTTCTAAATAGAGTAGATGATTTTAATAGAGCATCACAGGATACACTTCCACAATTAATTAATAGTACTGAAGCAGAAATTAACAATACTTTACCTCAGGGACGAATTATTAAACAGAGTATACCAGTCGTAAGATTAAAAGTTGAGAGATTGGGAAGTGGTGCAATTAAGGCTGAGTCGATTAATAATATTAAAGCTGAATCAATTAATAAAATTCAGGGTAAATCAACTAATACAATTAAGGCTGAGTCCATTAATAAAATTAAAGTAGCGTTATCCAAAAAGGCTAAAGAAATTTATGAAAAGCATAAAAGTATTTTGCCTACACCTGGATATTATGCAGACTCTGTGGGAACTTATTTGAATAGGTTTAGAGATAAACGAACTTTCGGAAATAGAAGTGTTTGGACTGGTCAAAGTGGACTTGATGAAGCAAAAAAAATGCTTGATGAAGTCAAAAAGCTTTTAAAAGAACTTCAAGACCTTACCAGAGGTACTAAAGAAGATAAAAAACCAGACGTTAAGCCAGAAGCCAAACCAGAGGCCAAACCAAATATTCAAGTACCTAAACAAGCACCTACAGAAGCTGCAAAACCAGTTTTGTCACCAGAAGCCTTGACAAGATTGACTACATGGTATAATCAAGCTAAAGATCTGCTTAAAGATGATCAAGTAAAGGACAAATACGTAGATATACTTGCAGTTCAAAAAGCTGTTGACCAAGCTTATGATCATGTGGAAGAGGGAAAATTTATTACCACTGATCAAGCAAATCAATTAGCTAACAAGCTACGTGATGCTTTACAAAGTTTAGAATTAAAAGATAAAAAAGTAGCCAAACCAGAGGCTAAACCAGAAGTTAAACCAGAAGTTAAACCAGACGTTAAGCCAGAGGCCAAACCAGAAGTTAAACCAGAAGTTAAACCAGAAGTTAAACCAGACGTTAAGCCAGAGGCTAAACCAGAAGCCAAACCAGCAACCAAAAAATCGGTTAATACAAGCGGAAACTTGGCGGCTAAAAAAGCTATTGAAAACAAAAAGTATAGTAAAAAATTACCATCAACGGGTGAAGCCGCAAGTCCACTCTTAGCAATTGTATCACTAATTGTTATGTTAAGTGCAGGTCTTATTACGATAGTTTTAAAGCATAAAAAAAATTAACTTTATTTTTAAACATAAACCGAAAGGTCTATCCTTTCAAAATCTTAAGGCAAACCTCATCAGAACTTTGCCTTTTTTATTTGAATTTTAGAATGATTTAGTCGGTACTTTAATTGACAGCTTATTTTATTTTCTTTATAATATATATTGAAAATAGCAGTCCAATAAGCCGTAAAAGGCTTTTTTATTAAGGAAAGGAAAACTTATGTTAGATTCTTTTGATAAGGGTTGGTTTGTACTCCAAACCTACTCAGGTTATGAAAATAAAGTAAAGGAAAATCTCTTGCAACGTGCGCAAACTTATAATATGTTAGACAACATTTTGCGTGTGGAAATCCCTACTCAAACTGTAAATGTTGAGAAAAATGGGAAAACAAAAGAAATTGAAGAAAATCGCTTCCCAGGTTATGTACTTGTGGAAATGGTAATGACTGATGAAGCCTGGTTTGTTGTTCGTAATACTCCAAACGTTACTGGATTTGTTGGATCACACGGCAATCGCTCTAAACCAACACCGTTGTTAGAAGAAGAGATTCGTTCAATACTCATCTCAATGGGACAAACCGTTGATGTCTTTGATACTAATATCAAGGAAGGTGATGTTGTTCAAATCATTGATGGTGCTTTCATCGGACAAGAAGGACGTGTAGTTGAGATTGAGAATAACAAAGTTAAATTAATGATCAACATGTTCGGCTCAGAAACACAAGCAGAACTTGAGTTGTACCAAGTTGCAGAATTATAAAACTTCTGAAAAATCCATCTTAAAATAAAGATGGATTTTTGTTAATTTATAATTGATTTAGGTTTAATTCGTTAATTAAAACAACCATATTATCAATAGAATTATGATTAACGATATGTTTGGTTATATTCTCTTGATGAGACGTGTTGTTGAAAGAATAAATTGGCTTTTGTTTCAAATGAACTCTTTGTAAAATATTACCTACTTCTGGACCATGATTAATATCAAGGTATGCAGTGGCTAATGTTATTAATTTTTCAATTCTTGCCTCAATTAATTCAGGGTAAACTAGGACATTTGGATATTGTTCTAGTTTGCTAAGTTTATTTGACACTGTTGTGTAGGCACCAATATGGAATTGAACAGTAGGACATCTACAAATTAGCGATTCAATGTGTTCCAAATTATCGGAAGATGTAAGGGTGAAAAGATGAATATCTGAAACAGAAAGCAATTCCATGGACTTTTCGTAAGAAATCACTTTTCTTTGCTTGCCGGTTAATTGGCAAAAATCAAGTTGGAAGTAATACCACCATAGTTCTCTAAACCTTGCAACGCTATTTTCATTCCAAGGTTTGTCACTAGTTAAAAAATGTATAATATTAGGAGTTCTATTTTCTATGTTTAGATATAAATAAGATCGATGATTATAGCGGCTAACGACATCATAAGTTTGAAAGTTCCATGTTTTGTTCAGAGATAACCAACGATTATGGCAAACAATGTTCAAGATACTTTGATCCCCTGTTTTGACAACTCGGTGGAGTTCTTCAGCTGTTTTTAGTAATGTTTTAGTGAGGCCATCTTCCCGCCATAGTTCTAGATTAGCTAAAAGCATGCCAGCATTAAACCCTCCTTCTTCATTTTTATGGGGATCTTTGACGGCTGCTAAGTAATGACCTTTAAAATCTAGTTCAAATAAGTAATCAAGATTAGTGTTAACGATAATATCTGAATCTAAATAAAGTACACGTGAACTAGGTATATAATCTGCTAAAAATAATCTAAACCATGTACTAACAGTTAGAAAAGTCGTTAGATGAGCAATATCATAGTTATATATTTTAACATTAATCAGTTTTGATCCTAGAGGCTCTAGTTTCCTGTTTATATTACGTACCCATTCAACTGGGGTATCTTGATTGAATAAATAAAAAGTTATATTTCTATTATAAACACAAATAGACTTTATTGTTACTAAGGCTTTATCCAAGTAGTTTGAATCAACTGCAAGTGCAACTGCTTTTTCCATTTAAATTCTCCTAGTTAAGTGTTTAGAATAATGTTGGGTATATAGTGAATGGATGCCAATTTTTTTATATAGACTGAAGATAATTAATTAAATCATCGATAGATGCAAAAACTGTTTCTGGAACAAGCTGGCTATTGCATTCTCTTGTAGTAAGAATTGGTTTTTCAGATTGTGACATTTTCTGTAGAATGCCCTCCATTTTTCCAAAAACATTAATATCAAGATAAATATCAGCTTCTGCTAATAATTTATCAATAATAGGTGGAGTGTAAGTTTTATGAAGGCGGATATTTTCAAAAGCTAATAGGCTTATAAGAATGTCAGACATAACTGTTGGTGCTGCAATGTGAAATAGACAATCTGGAAGGGCAGTGACTAATTCTGAGATAGATGGTATACAATCAGAAGTTGTAACAATAAGGAAATTGAGACGATAATTTTGTGTTTTAATTGGGTGGTCTAAACCAAATACTTTTTTACTAGATATGATACTTGACCATTCAAGTAAATTATAGTGCCACCATACCTCACGGAGTCTCATATTTGATAATGTTTGCCAAGGTTTGATTCCCGAAATGTAGTGAATAATTTTTGGGAGTGGGGTAATTGGGATGTCAAAAATAAATTTATGCCCATCGATAGCAGCTCCCATATCAAAACCAATTTGAAAATTGTAGGTATCATCTAAATAAATTACCTGATTTTCAAACATGCGATTAAGAATTGTTTGATCCCCTTCGTTGGCATTCTCAATTTCCTTTTGATTTTTTTCAATTAATTTAATAGTCATATTTTCTTGTCGCCAACGTTGGTTGTTAATTACCATTACTCCAGCATTAAACCCATATCCAAGCCCAAAAAGAGCTGGAACTGCAGCTAAATATGCATTGTCTAGTGAAATTTGAAAGAGGTTATCTAAATTAGTAGTAACAACTAAGTCAGAGTCAAGATATAAAACTGTATCAGCTGAGATGTACTGAGGTATGAAATAACGAGCATAGGTCATATAATTAATATGATTAAGCTTTTTATTTTCCCATTTTGGGGATAAGTGATCATGGAAGAGCTTTACATCCTGAATTTGATTTCCAGTTTGTCCAACCCTATCTTTCATAGCTAAAAACCATTCTTGAGGAATATCTTGATTAAAAATAAAAATTGAGAGATTCTCATGATAGACACAGAGAGATTTTAATGTGGTTTCAATTTGTCTAATGTAGGAATAATCACCAGCCAAAACAACTGTTTTTTGATAAGTCATAAAAAATCCTTTATTTATATTAGTTAGATATAGTAAATATAAATTTAAAAACTATTAGTATTATTCTATCATAGGTGAGTGTGATTCAGAAATTATTATTAAATTAATTATGGAGTTTATATAGTACAACATATTCTTTTTCAGAAAAAACAGCTATATTTTGCTATACTTTAATCAAATATCAATATTAGAAAGTGATTGCCTATGTTGTCTGTTGGTTTAGTTTTAGAGGGTGGCGGAATGAGAGGTCTTTATACTGCTGGAGTTTTAGATGCTTTTCTAGATGCAGGAATAAAAATAGATGGTATCGTATCTGTCTCTGCGGGTGCATTGTTTGGTGTTAATTTTGTATCTAGACAACGAGAGAGGGCTTTGCGATACAATAAAAAGTATTTATCCCACCCTGAATATATGAGTCTAAGATCATGGCTTCGAACAGGGAATTTTGTTAATAAAGATTTCACCTATTATGAAGTTCCTATGAAATTGGATGTATTTGACGATGAAGCATTTAAAAAATCAAGTATTGATTTTTACGTAGTTGCTACAGAGATGACATCTGGTAAACCTGAATATTTTAAAATTGATAGTGTTTTTGAACAAATGGAAATTTTACGTGCTAGTTCAGCATTACCAGTAGTCTCAAAGATGGTTGATTGGCAGGGGAAAAAGTACTTAGATGGTGGTTTATCTGATAGTATTCCCGTTGATTTTGCCCGTGGTTTAGGATTTGACAAGTTGATTGTTGTGATGACTAGGCCGCTCAATTATCAGAAAAAGCCTTCAAGTGGACGATTGTATAAAACTCTGTATAGGAAATATCCTAATTTTGTAAAGACAGCCTCGAATCGGTACCAACAGTATAATAATAGTCTTGAAAAGGTCATGAGCCTTGAAAAAACAGGCGATCTATTTGCAATTAGGCCGAGTAAGAGCTTGGTTATTGGCCGCTTAGAGAAGAATCCGGATAAACTTGATAGTATTTATCAGCTTGGTATGAAAGATGCTAAAAGTATGATGCCTGAGCTGAATAGCTATCTAATGAAATAAAGAAAACAGTATTTCTCAATTGAGGAATACTGTTTTGTAATATCAGTCAGTTGGTTTGACATCTAATTGTGTTAAATTAGTGTAATATTTTTGACGTTTTAATTGCTTAATGCTTAGCATTGATAAGAAACTAACGATATAGAGACTTGCTAAGAAAAGCATGACCATAGAGACATTTGAAACGTCTAGGATCATTCCGATGATAACAGATGAAAAGCCACCTATTGCACGACCAACATTTAAGATAAGATTGTTAGCTGTTGAACGAATATGATGTGGATAGAGACGTGTAATCATGGCACCATAACCTGCAAACATACCATTAACAAAGAATCCGACAATTGCCCCGCCTATCATCATAGAAGGCATTGTTGTTGCGAATTGAAAGAGATAGACACAAATTGCAGATGAGAGAAGGAAACACCCGTATACTAAACGCGGTCCAAATTTATCTAACAATTGACCAAATACTAGCATGCCAAGACACATTCCAAGAATGGTTGCAATCATCCATAATGATGAATTCTTGACAGAAACGTTTAAGTTGGTTTGGATAATAGTTGGTAACCAGTTCATCATGCCAAAGTATCCAGCAATCTGAACAGTTGTCATAACCATTAGTGCTAGGCTCTGTGTGGCTAATACAGGAGTATCAAATAAAGCTTTTATACTGATATCTAGAGTTTCATCATCTGCGTCTGTATTATATTGATCTAAGATATCTTTATCATCAATAGCAAATTGCATCCATAGGACGAGAACTATAGGAAGAAGGCCAAAGAGAAAAAGTCCCCGCCAACCGAGTGCTGGTGCTAGCCATCCTGCTAAGAGTGCTGAGCTAATAGATCCAACTTGACCAGCGATACCATTTAGTGAAGAAATCCGGCCCATTTTATTAGTTGGGACAATTCCTGCCATAATGGCAATAGCGATACCATATTCGCCACCAACGCCAATTCCTGCAATGAAGCGCATGATATAGAGATATGATAAATTAGTAGTGAAGAAAACTAAACCAGTTGCGATTGAAAAGATTAGAATCGTCCATTTGAAAACTTTAAATTTATTGTAGCGATCAGCTAATAAACCAAAGATTAGTCCTCCCACGAGCATTCCCAAGTTGGTAATTGTCCCAATCCAACCAGCCTGTGCCGCAGATAAATGAAGATCAGTAATGATAGTTGACATAGAAAATGCAAGGAACATGATATTTAAATCATCGGTTCCGGATGCGACAATGGCAGCGATTAGGGCGCGCCAATTATTCTTATTGATATTTAATGGTGACATAAGTCTCCTCCTTTAATGATGGCTCACAGACCACCGTTATTAAATACTGTCAATAGAAAAAATTCTAAAACAGAGATGTCATAGCTGCTTCAACTCATTATAATGTAAAAGAAAAAACTCAAGCTGCTACCCTTGAGTTCTATAAACGCTCGCAAAAATAGTAGGATTTCTGTATAGAATCCTATTTTGGTCGCTTACATGTCTCACAGGACACGGTTAAAGCATTATGTCATTTGGAAATAGTATAGAGTAAGTTTAGTTTATTGTCAAGGATAAGTGGGGAGAGAACCTGCTGTTGAGGGTATTTTCACCTTTTTTATTGCTATTTTTCGTGTTATAATAAGAAGACTATACTTTTTTGACATGGAGAAGTGCGATGACATTCTATAATCACAAAGAAATCGAACCCAAATGGCAAGCTTTTTGGGCAGATAATCATACTTTTAAAACAGGAACAGACGCATCAAAACCTAAGTTTTATGCCCTAGATATGTTCCCATACCCATCTGGAGCTGGTCTCCACGTTGGTCACCCAGAAGGCTATACAGCAACTGATATTCTCAGCCGTTTCAAACGTGCCCAAGGTCACAATGTCCTCCACCCAATGGGTTGGGATGCCTTTGGACTTCCTGCTGAGCAGTACGCTATGGATACTGGTAATGACCCAGCCGAGTTTACAGCTGAAAACATCGCTAACTTCAAACGCCAGATTAATGCTCTTGGTTTCTCATACGACTGGGATCGTGAAGTTAACACAACTGACCCTAACTACTACAAGTGGACACAGTGGATCTTTACCAAGCTTTATGAAAAAGGTCTAGCCTACGAAGCTGAAGTTCCCGTTAACTGGGTTGAAGAATTGGGAACAGCTATCGCCAACGAAGAGGTCCTTCCAGATGGGACATCAGAACGTGGCGGCTACCCAGTTGTCAGAAAACCCATGCGCCAATGGATGCTCAAAATCACTGCCTATGCAGAGCGCTTGCTAGAAGACTTGGAAGAAGTTGACTGGCCAGAATCAATCAAAGACATGCAACGCAACTGGATTGGTAAATCAACTGGTGCCAATGTCACATTCAAGGTTAAGGATACAGATAAGGACTTCACTGTCTTTACAACACGCCCTGATACGCTTTTTGGTGCGACTTATGCAGTTCTTGCTCCTGAGCATGCCTTGGTTGATGCTATTACGACAGCTGACCAAGCAGAAGCTGTTGCCGAATACAAACGTCAAGCAAGTCTTAAATCAGATCTTGCCCGTACAGACCTTGCTAAAGAAAAAACAGGTGTCTGGACAGGTGCCTATGCCATTAACCCAGTTAATGGTAAAGAAATTCCAGTTTGGATTGCGGACTATGTTCTTGCTAGCTACGGTACAGGTGCTATCATGGCTGTTCCAGCTCACGATGAACGTGACTGGGAATTCGCAAAACAATTTAACCTAGACATCATTCCAGTTCTTGAAGGTGGGAATGTTGAAGAGGCTGCCTTTACAGAAGACGGTCTTCACATCAACTCAGACTTCCTAGATGGTCTCGACAAAGCGGCAGCTATTGCCAAAATGGTCGAGTGGCTTGAAGTAGAAGGTGTTGGTAATGAGAAAGTCACTTACCGTCTTCGTGACTGGCTCTTCAGCCGTCAACGTTACTGGGGTGAGCCAATCCCAATCATCCACTGGGAAGATGGAACATCAACTGCGGTTCCTGAGAGTGAATTGCCACTGGTTCTTCCAGTAACCAAGGATATCCGTCCGTCAGGTACTGGTGAGAGCCCACTTGCTAACTTGACAGACTGGTTGGAAGTGACTCGTGAAGATGGTGTTAAAGGTCGTCGTGAGACTAACACTATGCCACAATGGGCAGGTTCAAGCTGGTACTATCTCCGTTACATCGATCCACACAATACGGAAAAATTGGCTGACGAGGAACTCCTCAAACAATGGTTGCCAGTTGATATCTATGTCGGTGGTGCAGAGCATGCCGTGCTTCACCTTCTCTACGCTCGCTTCTGGCACAAGGTTCTTTACGATCTCGGTGTCGTACCAACCAAAGAGCCATTCCAAAAACTCTTTAACCAAGGGATGATTTTGGGAACAAGCTACCGCGACAGCCGTGGTGCACTTGTGGCAACAGATAAGGTTGAAAAACGTGATGGTAGCTTCTTCCATGTGGAAACTGGTGAAGAGCTTGAACAAGCACCAGCTAAGATGTCTAAATCACTTAAGAACGTTGTCAACCCTGATGATGTTGTTGAGCAGTACGGTGCTGACACCCTTCGTGTTTACGAGATGTTCATGGGACCACTAGATGCTTCAATCGCTTGGTCAGAAGAAGGTCTTGAAGGTTCACGTAAGTTCTTGGACCGTGTTTACCGTTTGATCACGACTAAAGAGATTACTGAGGAAAATAGCGGAGCCCTTGACAAGGTTTACAATGAAACCGTTAAGGCCGTTACTGAGCAAGTTGACCAAATGAAATTCAACACAGCTATCGCTCAACTCATGGTATTTGTCAATGCAGCCAACAAGGAAGACAAACTCTTTAGCGACTATGCCAAAGGCTTTGTTCAATTGATTGCACCATTCGCACCGCACTTAGGTGAGGAACTCTGGCAAGTCTTGACAGCTTCAGGTGAGTCAATCTCTTACGTGCCATGGCCAAGCTATGACGAAAGTAAATTGGTTGAAAACGAAATTGAGATCGTTGTCCAAATCAAAGGTAAGGTCAAAGCTAAACTTGTAGTTGCCAAAGACCTTTCACGCGAAGAATTACAAGATCTTGCCCTTGCTAACGAAAAAGTCCAAGCCGAAATCGCAGGCAAAGACATCATCAAAGTCATCGCAGTACCAAACAAACTCGTTAATATTGTGGTGAAATAAGATAAAGATTTTACTAGAAATAGTGATATTTACGCGTATAAAATCCCAAAAGTTTAACTTTTGGGA
>NZ_GL636070.1:149995-151706 GCF_000186445.1 Streptococcus agalactiae ATCC 13813 | reverse complement strand
TTAGCTAAATCAGTCAGCTCGTACTGTTTTTTTAGCATAGTAAGTTTTTAATACCTCTTTTGTAATACCATGTTTTTGATAGATTTTTTCTATTTTTGACGTTAATATTTTTAGTTCTTTATTTTGGTTTTCAATAGAGTTATCAAATTTTTGATAGCGGTCGTTCAACCTTGTCTCAAGGTAAGCACGTTGTTCAAAATATAATTTTAATCTATCTTTTTCGTTAGTGGATAGGTTTGTCTTATCAATCAATTTTTTGACTTCACTTGTGCTATCCCATGTTTGATTATCAATAGAAGTATAGAATTTAGTTAGTAGACGTTTATTTTGCTTCTCTAGTTGGTTGATATCTTTGTTAATATACAATTCAATAACTTTTAAATCTTTTGCTTTTTTGACTTCAATATGTCGTTGGATATGGTCGATTTTAGCGTAGAGAGGAGCAGCTTCTTTATCTGCAACTTTTAACTTATGTTCAATAGTTTTTTGACTCATATGAACAGTTGATGTTTTTTGTGATTGTTCAGCCGCTACATGATTTGGTTGTAAACTCGTATATGTTGCTAAAGAGAGAACGGCAATAAGCGATAAGGAATGTATTTTTTTAGAATGTAACATATAAAAACTCACTTTCTTTTAGAATAACTTTTTGATCTATAGGTATTATAGGTTAAAAAAGCAATAACTTCTTTGAATTTTTGTAGGAAAAGTTAGGCAATTTTGTGGCAATTGAAATAAATCGTAAAAGTTGTTGAGGTCGAATCACTCTCAGCGATGATATTACCATGATGTTGCTTGATAATTTCTTTAGTCATTGCAAGTCCAATACCTGTTTGGCCGCCATGTCCTTTATAGAAGCGATCGAAAATATAAGGCAAGTCTTCTTTTGAAATGGCTGGTCCGTCGTTTGAGATAGTTAGTTTTTGATTTGTGTAAGAGATTTCAATATGAGAAACAGCATAGCGTAGTGCGTTACTAAGGATATTATTGATAGCTCGTTGAATCAACTCTTCGTTACCTTTTAGTAACTTTTCATGCTTGTCTGGTCTATAAGTGATACTAATCTTTTGTTTATTAGCTAGGGGTTTGAAATAAGCAATAATACTATTAAGTAATTCATTTAAAGAAAATTCATCTTTTTGATCACTTAAGTTACTATCTAATTTAGAGAGTAAGATAATATCGTCTACGAGCTGTTTCATTTTTTTGCTCTCTTGCAGAATAACAGAGTGTGCGAGCTCGGCATCAATAATACCCTCTTGAACTCCCTCAGTATATCCTTGGATGGACATTAAAGGTGTCCGTAACTCGTGGGAGGCATTTTGAAAGAAGTTTCTTTGGCTCTCTTCTGCCTGGTAGATTCGATTTGCCATTTCTTGGCTCTCAAGTAGAAGAGGATCGAAATCAGAAAAGACAATTTCTTTTTGACTAGATTGATGATTGCCTTGATTTTTCCAAAGGCTGGAAATATAAGTTTGTACTGATTGAATAGATTCTCTAATTCCAGTGAAAGTCTTCCTCATAATAAATAGCATGGGAATATAGGTTAGTACTAAGATAACTATAAGAAAATGATTAATTTTAGTAATTAGATGCTGGGTGTAAGTAATGTCTGAAAAGTTAATCACATGAAAAAGTTGCGACTGTGCTTTAGGAGCTTTTTTTATGCTACCATCAACAAGGATACCAGAGTAGTCTTTGGTCATTACAT
>NZ_GL636070.1:120486-149195 GCF_000186445.1 Streptococcus agalactiae ATCC 13813 | reverse complement strand
GGCATAATAGGTTTTTTTCTTGATGGTTATAAACATACCATCTTTTTCCTTGGAAATTTGCCACAATCTTTTTTGGGTAAGATAGCGAATAATATCATGGCTCTCTTTTTTATGATTATCAGTGCCATATTTCATACGATAATGCTGGTCAAAAATAGCATAGTAAGACCAAACAAAGATGCTATCTTGGTTAACCATATTTTCATCTGGTATTTTCTTGTTGTTATAGATACTATCTAAAATGGTGAAATTCGCCTGCATGGAATTCCTTGTCATTTGATGGACATAGTCTTTAATGACATAGTTGACAGAAAAATAGATGAGGTAAAAACCAAGAAATAGAGTGATGCTATTAATAAGGATAAGATTGCTAATTAAACTTTTCTTTTTCATTTGTCCTCTTTGATTAATTTGAAGCCGTAACCCCAGACAGTTTTGATACTAACCTGACTGTGGTATTGCTTAAGTTTTTTACGTAATCGTTTAATAGTGTCATCAACTGCTCTGCTTTCAATATCATCAAATCCCCAAATACGATTAAGCAGTGTTTCCCTAGAAAAAGCAGTTTCAGGTTTTTCAATTAATACTAAAAGAAAATCAAATTCTGTCTTGGTTAAGGGCATTTCTTCATTTGATAATAGGGCTATTCGCTTTTCAGTATCCAGAATTAAATCTAGGAACTGATACTGAGTGTCATTTTTGATTGCTTTTTCATCAAGGCGTTTGAACAATGCTTTAACATGTAGACTAAGTTTTATAGGTGAAAAAGGCTTGGTGAAGTAATCGTCAGTTCCTAAATTAAAAGCCGTAATGAAATCAACATCAGAATCTCTAGCTGTTAACATGATAATAGGAATATTATCATATTGGCGGATGCTTTTCATAACATCTAAACCATTAGTTCCAGGCATCATTATGTCTAATATAACTAAATCGGGTTTTTGGTTTTTATAGGCTTCTAAGAGAAGGTCTCCAGTTTCAAATGCTCGAACAGTGAAACCATCATGTTCTAAAAAAGGAACCACCAAGTCACGAATATTCTTTTCATCATCAGCGAAATAAATTATTTTTGTCATGTATACCTCAATACCCATAGTTATAATTTGACTTTTAGCTAGCTGTTTATGTCATATCAAATATAACAAAAAAAGAGTTTTTTTCCTATTCTTTGAAGTGTTATAGTGTTATAAACCAAGATACTGCAGAGAAAAGGTCTTTAGGAACATCATTTTAAGCTCCACAAAAAGGCACCCGTCACTAACTATTAATAGCTAGTAATTGATGCCTTGCTCTATTTTTTAAAGTATTTTATTCTCTTTTGATAGACTTTAGTTTGCTTGTTGCCAGACCTAGCATAGAGAGACTAAATAGCAATATTGTATAGGTTATTTTAGGAGTGCTTTCGCCTGTTTTAGGAAGCTTGTTTGTCTTTACCTTTTGATTATCGGTTTGACTAGTCACCCCTAAGACACGCTTCTGAGCAACCTCACTTTCTTTAGTCATGCCTTTTTTGAATATCAACGCCTGGGGCTGATTTGGCGGATTGATAGGTGTGGTATTGAGAGAGTCATTATCATTGAGTGATTGACTATAATTCTCTGCGGAAGAAACTCTATCGCGACCATCAAGCTCTTGTTCGGTTGCTTTTATTTGGTTTAATAACTCTTCAACTTGAGCTTGTGTAGCTTGTCTATTGGAAAGCAGCAATTCTGCTTTCTTGATAAGGTTATTATAATTTTCTTTAGCAAATTGACTGGCGTTCTGATATTTAGATGATGTTTGTTTCAGAACGTTTGCTTTAATTATCATATGGTGTAAACCAGAGTAATCAGTTTCATGACCATTTAATTGATTTTTAGCAATATCAAGATTTTCTAAGGCTTTGTCTACTTCTGATTGAGTGACGTTAGGTTTTTGTAGAAGGTTTTTCGCCAATTGGACTTGATTGATATAAGTTGATTGGCTTAATGGGCTGGCATTAACAAATTGATAGTTTCCCTTGATTTCTGTTTCAGCTAAAATAGCTTTTGCCAGTAAAGAAGTATCTGTTTCTTTACCGTTAAGAGCTTGGCGACTTTCTCTCAAAGCAGCAATAGCATTATCAATACTTGTTTGTTCCACTCTATTTTTAATTAAAGTTTGTGCCTTTTCAAGATTAGCTAGGTAATTATTTTTTAAGTGAGTTCCAGCATTATAAAACACAGGTTGGGTAATAATGTCAGTTTGTTCTGCTAGGGCATTAATTAGAGGAGCTTTATTAATCAGCGTCAATTTTGTTAGGTTTACTTGATCTTCTTTTACGGATACAAGTAAATCATCTAAGTTCTCTAAAGTGCTATACCCACTAGGCAGCGTTACGTTTAAACGATAGTCTCCTACAGGTATGTTTTTACCATAGTCAGTAGGAGAATAAGTTGCTTTTGGTAGATCAACAACAGTATTTGTCTTAGTAACCAACTGGACTGTTGCTCCTTTTGGTAAAAGCTTGTCAAATTCAACGAGTAAGGCTGCTTTCTTGAGTAAGTTAACTTTAAATAAGACGTCTTTAAGGCTATCTTTTTCAGAAATAGTTACAGTGACACTTTGGGGACTGATTAGATTTGCTCGTTCCTCATCGTATAAGAATAGGTCAAACGTATAGGTACCAAAAGGCAATTTCAGTAAATTGAGGTCTTTCCCGTGATGTTGCTTTTTGATGACATTACCTTTGTCATCTTTGACAGAGTAAGAGAAATCAATATCGACATTACTGTTAAGCTCAGAACTAAACACTTTGACGTTTACTAAACCATTTTTATTGCCAATATTGATCAAATCTTCGAGTTTTGCTGACACTAGATTGCCTGCATAATCTTCAACAGTGTAGTAGACATGAGAGAAATCGTTAACCTCTTTAGGTAGAATAAAGCTACCATCCTTTTCTTGTTTGATAAATACTTTGTTATCTTCAACAAGGATACCGTCTTCTCCTTTTTGACGTAAGACGCTATTATAATGACCATCTTTATCTTTTTTTAAGTAAAAAACTTGTTCTCTAAAGATACCAGATTCCCCGTGTTCTACTGCAGGACGAGCTTTGAAGATACGTCTATCTTTGTCATAAGTTGCTGTTGTTAGTATAGGAGCTTGTCTATCCAAAGTGATATCAAATACCATTTGTTGTGGCTTAGAGCCAGGGACATCAGAGTAGTATGTTAAAACGTATTTGTATTTTCCATCTTCTAAAGGAATACCATCAGTAGTGGTTCCTTTCCATTCTGTGTCATATAAAAATGTAGATTTTGGATTTTCAGTATTTCCGCTGTAGTAATTTTTATCTCCTGCTTGGGGAGCACTTACCCATAGTGGTTTTTGTAAATTAACATCATCTGCACGATAGACTTTGGCTCTTAAATTATTGAAATTACGTAAGAAAACACCTTTCAGTGCAACGGCATCTTGATTTTGGTCATCATTAGGTGAAATGGCTAGATGAGGCTGGCCTTTTTGATCTAGTTGTAAGATCCATTTTCCATCTATAGACTTATAGCTTCCCAAGGCTTTCAATTGGATAGGACTAGTACCGTCTGTTGAGTAAATAGGCTCTGAACTTGTAGTCATTAAGGCAGTATAATCTTCTGAACCAGGAACTTCGTTTGTTTGTTTTGGTTGGAAATAAAATCCCTTTTCTTTGTTAGCAACAAGCTTATAAATGGATTTTTCTAAAACTTCTAAGTTTTGGAATTCTCCCTTAAATCCAACATAAGGAATACTAAGAACTTCCCCACCATCAACAGGGTCTGTAAAACGTACGTAGCCTTCTAGGAAATAGCCGTTTGGCATTACTTTTTTTAACATGTCATGGTATTTCGAAACATCTATATCAATTGTAATCGTTTTAGTTTGCCCTGGTTCAATCCGTATCGTTTTCCCTGTAAATGTACCAAGTTGTTGAGGAGCCAATGTGACAAAGCCATCTTTAACTTGATCAGTATTTAAATAGGTTGTATAGTGTAAATCTTTTGCAACTTTATTGATATTATGAACAGTAACATCAAAGGAAATTTTATCTTTAATATTTCCTAATGTAACGCTACCATAGTTGTTTTCCCCACCAGTTAGGTATAATCCTGTCTGAACTGCTGCTGCGACATCGATAATACCTGCTCCTTGTTGGCGTGGTGAGGTGTAAGCGCCTGTATCTTTGTTTAGGTGTGCTTTAGCAGTACTCATAAGAAGGTATTTGACAGTTCTTTCAATGTCACCTTTTTTAAGTTCTGGATGTTCTTTCAATAAGTATTGTTTAACTAGAGCAGTAGCACCAGCGACATGGGGAGAAGCCATACTTGTCCCACTCATCATATCATATTCATTATCATTGATAGCGGCGTAAATAGAGCCTCCAGGAGCAGATAAGTCAGGTTTTAATTGTCCGTCTACTGTTAATCCCCAGCTTGAAAAGTCAGATAGGACACCTGCATTAGGGTTGGCTTGTTTATTTTTGATATTGTTAAATACAATTTTATAGTTGTTTTTAGCTAAAACATCTCCAAACTCTTTTTGAGTAAAAATGGCAGGAATAGCGCTTGCTTCAGGATCTAAACTCATTGTTAGATTAGCTTCTCCAGCTTTGTTATTAAAGATAATAGCTCCCACAGCACCGTGATTAATAGCGTTGACGACTTTTTTTGTAAAAGTAATATCTCCACGTTCAATTAAGGCGATTTTACCATTTAAAGTTTTGTCCTTATAATCATTGTCGTTTCCTTTTCCTACGAAAACATAATCATATTGCTTCCCTACTTCAAAGGTCTTATCACTAACTTTAGGATCTGCATAAGCAGCTAATCCGTTGTTGAGATTTTTGTTGTTTTCTAATCCGATAATGTTGAAGACTTTATTAACCAGTGTTGTATTATTATATGATGCTACAGAAATGGCCTCACGAGCTGTTGATGGACTACCAACTAAACCATAATCAGGATAAAGAGCAGAAGGCTTTGATGCTCCACTCCCAAATGTACCGTCGTTACCTGCTGCTATAACAACAGAAACGCAAGCGAGTCTAGCCATCTCTAAAGCTTTTATAAGTCGGTCATCGGCATTAACTAAAGAGCCATTAGCTCCACCTAAACTTAAATTAATGCTATCAGCACCGAGTTTAACGGCATCTTCAATAGCTTTAACATAAAGGGCTGGTCCAGTTCCTCTTTTTTCATCAGAGAAGACTCTCATAAACATTATTTGTGCTTCAGGAGCAACACCATAGATTAATTCATTTGTATCTTTCTTGCTAGGATTAGCTGTTGCGATACTGGTTACGTGCATACCATGAGAAGTGCTTTTCACCTCTTTTAGCTCTGTATTGACATCAACATAGTTGTGACCAAAGATTACTTTGTTGTTATACCATTTTCCATAGTTTATACCAGCTTTTGCTTTAGCAGCATTCATTTGCTGTTCGTTTTGGTATTTTGCTTTTGTCGAATCATTTAATTGGAGAGCATCGTGATTGATATCTAGTCCTGAGTCAATAATTGCTACAACAGTTCCCTCTCCTTTGTAGCCTGTGTTCCATACTTTGGGGACAGTGATAATTTTATTACTATCAATGTTTTGAGGGGTTTCTTTAGAAATAGCTGGTGTAGGTTTGACTGCTAAATTTTGTTTGGTTAAAGGAGTTTTAGAAACTTCTTGAGTGCTTTCAACCGGTTGATTTGCGGCTGGGGAAAATGTCTCGGTGGCTTGAGAGTGAGACTCAGCTACTGGTTGTGTTTCTGTTGGACTATTATTATTAGCCTTTGTAACAAGATTGTCTTGAGCTGTCGACGCAAGGGCTGATGACGTGTTGTTAGTAGGTGTCTCATTTGCTATGCTCGTTGGACTGTCTTTTACTTGCTGTTCAACTGCAATATCAGATGGCTTATTTATGACAGAATCAGCAGCTACATTTGTGATACCACCTAAAAAAAATAGGGTTCCCAAAAGTACAGATACGGCACCTAACTTATATTTCCGGATTGAAAAACGCTGTTTTGTGTTCATAAAAATCTCCTTTTCTTGTAACATAATAATTACAAAAACTATTAAAACATAAAAAATCAAAATTTTCTACAATTTTCTGAATTTTCATTACAAATTATTTTGTGGTCAATTTAAGACCGTACCTAAAGCATTTTTTAAAAATCATTCTATGAAAATAATAATATTGTCCAACTATATGGCTACAATATCAAAGGTTTATAGAATAATTACAGGATATTTATTAGTCTAATTGCTGGCAAAGCTAAATAATCATTCCTCTTCTTTCTTAGTAATCACCGTTGTGCTATAATAACTGAATATACTGAAAATTTAGGGGGATATGATGGAAAAAGGATTTAAAGAGGGAGTGAAAGATGCCTTGCCCACAGCTTTAGGGTATATCTCAATAGGCTTGGCGTTTGGGATAGTTGCTTCAGCATCAGATTTATCTGCAATAGAAGTTGGTCTTATGAGTGCCTTGGTATATGGGGGATCTGCTCAGTTTGCTATGTGTGCGATATTATTAGCAAAAGCAGACTTGATGACTATTACGATGACAGTATTTTTAGTTAATTTGAGAAATATGTTAATGAGTTTACATGCGACTACTATCTTCAAGTCCGCTCACCTAATGAATCAATTAGCCATAGGAACTCTAATAACAGATGAGAGCTACGGCGTTTTACTTGGAGAAGCATTGCATCACAAAGTCGTATCGCCTAGTTGGATGCATGGTAATAATGTGATGAGTTATTTGACATGGGTAATCTCAACGATAATAGGAACTTTACTGGGGAGTACTATTCCTAATCCAGAAATGTTTGGTTTAGACTTTGCATTAGTCGCCATGTTTATAGGTCTCTTTGTATTTCAGTTGTTTGGGATGTTATCTGATGGAAAGCGACTTGTTGTATATGTTCTTGCTTCTGTAGGTTTAAGTTACTTCTTATTAGCCACTTTTTTGTCAGGAGCCTTATCAGTATTGCTTGCGACTGTTGTTGGATGTAGTGTAGGAGTTGTTTTAGATGATAAATAGTACCGTTTTTCTTGCTATTCTTTTAGGTTTTGTTGTTTCTTGGGTGCCAAGAGTCGCTCCATTCATATTTGTAAAATACAAAGGGCTACCAAATAGTCTTGTGAAATTTTTAAAATTTCTTCCTCTTTCTATTTTATTTGCCCTAACATTCTCTAGCTTTTTTTCAGTTAAATTAGGACAATTGCCAACACTAAAATGGTTAGATTTATTGGCTGGCATACCAACTCTAGTTGTCACTATTCGATATCGAAATTTATTTTACACTGTTCTTACTGGTATCGTTACTATGGCTTTATTGAGATTACTATTTTAACGTGTAGGAATGGAAGATTAATAAAAACACAAAAAACGCATCTATTTCTAGATACGTTTTTTGTGTTTTTGTCTAGACAGGAACTTTTGATAGCCGATATGTAATAGTTTGACTAATTGTTAATAATATCAACGGATTTTTCTGTATCTTGATAATATGAGTTGATTGTAAGATTGCTTTTTAAAGATATCTACATGCTGCTGTTTTAAAATTTATAAAAAGGTCCATAGTGGTTTATATAGTTAAAAACTATATGAATCGCTAAAAATATAAAATATTAAAAGCTATTGATATTATAGTTTTCATGGACTAAAATAATTCATAAAACTAAAATGGTTAGTTATTAGCTATAACTTGATGGAGGAAATTATGGTAAAAGTTTCAAATTTAGGGTATCCACGTCTTGGTGAACAGCGCGAATGGAAGCAAGCGATCGAAGCTTTCTGGGCAGGGAATCTTGAACAAAAAGATTTAGAAAAACAACTAAAACAATTACGTATCAATCATTTAAAGAAACAAAAAGAGACAGGTATTGACCTTATTCCAGTGGGGGATTTTTCTTGTTATGATCATGTTTTGGATTTGTCATTTCAATTCAATATAATCCCAAAGCGTTTCGATGAGTATGAGAGGAATTTAGACCTTTATTTTGCTATTGCAAGAGGTGACAAAGATAATGTCGCATCATCTATGAAAAAGTGGTTTAATACCAACTACCACTACATAGTCCCAGAATGGGAGGTTGAGACTAAACCTCACTTGCAGAATAATTATTTACTTGATCTTTATCTAGAAGCTAGGGAAGTAGTTGGTGATAAAGCAAAGCCGGTTATCACTGGTCCAATAACCTATGTTTCCTTATCATCAGGAATTGTCGACTTTGAAGCGACTGTTCAGCGGTTATTACCACTTTATAAGCAGGTCTTTCAAGATCTGATAGATGCAGGCGCCACCTATATTCAGATTGATGAGCCGATATTTGTAACTGATGAAGGTGAACTTTTAGTAGATATAGCTAAGTCTGTCTATGATTTTTTTGCAAGAGAAGTACCACAAGCCCACTTCATCTTTCAAACCTACTTTGAATCAGCAGTCTGTTTAGATAAACTCTCTAAGCTGCCAGTAACGGGATTTGGCCTTGATTTTATACATGGTAGGGCGGAAAATTTAGCTGCTGTTAAGCAAGGTCTATTCCGCGAAAAAGAATTATTTGCAGGAATTGTTAATGGTCGAAATATCTGGGCAGTAAATTTAGAAGAAACGTTGGCTTTATTGGAAGAGATAGGTCCCTTTGTTAAACGTTTGACCCTTCAACCTTCTTCAAGTCTTTTACATGTACCGGTGACGACTAAATACGAAACACATTTAGACCCTGTGTTAAAGAATGGCTTATCATTTGCTGATGAAAAACTAAAGGAATTAGAACTATTAGCGAGTGCTTTGGATGGTAATAAAACAAAGGGATATCACGAAGCTTTATCTCGTTTTTCAGCTCTTCAAGCTGCTGATTTTCGTCATGTAGCATTGGAATCATTAGCAGAAGTAAGGCTTGAACGAAGTCCGTATAAATTACGCCAAGCTTTGCAAGCTGAAAAATTACAGTTACCGATTTTACCAACAACAACTATTGGGTCCTTTCCTCAATCACCTGAAATTAGGAAGAAACGCCTTGCTTGGAAAAGAGGAAATCTATCGGACTCAGATTATAAAGATTTCATAAAAACTGAAATTAGAAGATGGATTGCTATTCAAGAAGATCTTGATCTTGATGTGTTAGTACATGGCGAATTTGAGCGTGTGGATATGGTTGAATTTTTTGGTCAAAAGTTAGCTGGTTTTACGACAACCAAATTAGGCTGGGTACAGTCTTATGGTTCAAGGGCGGTCAAACCACCTATCATTTATGGTGATGTCAAACATATTCAACCCTTAAGCCTTGAAGAAACGGTTTATGCCCAAAGCTTGACTAAGAAACCTGTTAAAGGCATGTTGACAGGTCCTATTACTATAACGAACTGGTCATTTGAGCGAGATGATATTAGCCGATCTGATCTTTTTAATCAAATTGCTTTGGCTATAAAAGATGAGATTCAACTTTTGGAACAATCAGGTATTGCTATTATACAAGTGGATGAAGCAGCTCTTCGAGAAGGTTTACCCTTACGCCAACAAAAGCAACAGGCTTACTTAGATGATGCTGTTGCGGCCTTTAAAATTGCAACTTCATCTGTGAAAGATGAGACACAAATTCATACACATATGTGTTATTCAAAATTTGACGAAATTATTGATTCTATCCGTGCACTAGATTCAGATGTTATTTCTATTGAAACGAGTAGAAGTCATGGGGACATCATTGAAAGTTTTGAAACAGCAGTCTATCCTCTAGGAATTGGCCTGGGTGTTTACGATATTCATTCCCCTCGCATACCTACTAAGGAAGAAATTATTGTCAATATTCAACGATCACTAAAATGTCTATCAAAAGAGCAATTTTGGGTAAACCCTGATTGTGGCTTAAAAACACGCCGTGAAGCAGAAACAATTGCTTCCTTGGAGGTTCTTGTTTCAGCTACCAAAGAGGTTCGTCAGCAATTAGATAATTAATAGGTTAATCAGTAAAGGATTGCCATGAGGGAGGAGTAAAGAAGATGTCCAAGTTTTTAGAGAAATTAAAAACAGATATTCTAGTAGCTGACGGTGCAATGGGAACTCTCCTTTATACTTATGGGCTAGATACTTGTCATGAATCCTACAATGTAACACATCCAGAAAAGGTTCTAGCCATTCATCAAGCTTATATTGAAGCGGGTGCAGATGTTATTCAGACGAATACCTACGGGGCTCAACGTCATCGATTAAAGAACTACGGTTTGGAAGATCAGGTTGTCTCTATCAATCAAGCAGCAGTTAATCTAGCTCATCAAGCGACTTTGGGTAAAGAAACATTTATTTTAGGTACTGTTGGAGGTTTTCGTTCTCAAAGACAATGCGATTTAACATTGGATAATATTGTAGAAGAAACTTTGGAACAAATTGAAGCTTTATTGGCGACTGGACAGCTAGACGGATTATTGTTTGAAACTTATTATGATATTGAGGAGATAACGACAGTTTTAAAAATTGTGAGGGAGATGACTGATCTACCAATTATTACTAATATTTCTCTTCATGAAGCAGGGGTAACATCAAATGGAAAGCCTATTGTAGAGGCGCTCAGCCAATTAGTTATGCTAGGTGCAGATGTGATTGGCTTAAATTGTCACCTTGGACCCTATCATATGATCCAATCATTGAAGCAAGTTCCTTTATTTGCCCAGTCTTATTTGTCAGTTTATCCTAATGCAAGTCAGTTATCTTTAGATGGTGAGAATAGTCAATACCAGTTTAGTCAGAATTCAGAGTATTTTGGAAAATCTGCAGAACTTCTCGTAGCAGAAGGAGTTAGGCTTATTGGTGGTTGTTGTGGGACAACTCCAGATCATATTAGAGCTGTGAAACGATCTATTAGAGGATTGAAACCTATTGAACGAAAGGTTGTTACTCCTATAATACCTGTAAAAGATTTTGTTAGGCGTATCAGACGAACAGATACTCTAGTGGATAAGGTAAAAAAAGAAGTAACAATTATCGCAGAATTAGATCCTCCAAAGCATTTAGATATCGTTCAGTTTCAAAAGGCTATACGAGCGATTGACCAAAAAGGTATTGCAGCAATTACTTTAGCAGATAATTCACTATCTAATACACGTATTTGTAATTTAAGTATAGCTAGCTTGCTTAAAGACGAAATTAGTACACCCTTTTTACTACATATAGCTTGTCGTGACCATAATTTAATTGGTTTACAGTCTAGACTGTTGGGCATGGAATTATTAGGTTTTAACCATATTTTAGCCATAACAGGAGATCCGACTAAACTTGGTGATTTCCCAGGAGCGACTAGTGTTTATGATGTGACTTCCTTTAAACTCCTTTCTCTGATTAAACAACTTAATCAAGGTTTATCTTATAGTGGTGCTAGCTTGAGACGTCCAACCGATTTTACAGTTGCTGCTGCCTTTAATCCTAATGTGAAAAACCTTACTCGAACCGTAAAATTGATTGAGAAAAAAGTAGCTTCTGGTGCGGATTATTTTATGACACAACCAATATTTGATCACTCTGTGTTAAAGGAATTAGCTGATCTTACTAAAACAGTTGAACAACCCTTTTTTATCGGAATTATGCCAATAACAAGTTATAATAACGCTGTTTTTCTACACAATGAAGTTCCTGGTATTAAACTTTCTGAGTCATTTTTATCTGCTCTTGAAAAGGTAAAGGACGACAAAGAAGCTTGTTTAACTTTGGCCTTAAACGAGAGTAAGTCCTTGATTGATGAGGCCTTGAACTATTTTAATGGTATCTATTTGATTACTCCCTTTTTACGCTATGATCTGACTCTTGAGTTAATTGACTATATACAAAAAAAGCAAGTAAGAAAGTCCTCTTAACTTTCTTACTTTTTAGTTGGTCGTTTATTATTATAATAAAAGTTACGTACCAAAACAGAGGTTAAACTAGATTTTTAAGCCACCTTCTATACTAAGATAAATTAGTTAATTTAAGTTTTCTTTAAGTTTATAGACTTAGAATAAAGCGTTATTTTGATGGGTAGCATAAAATCAAGGCATAATATAGATGTCAGCAATTTTTTTAGACTAACGAAATAACGATGTAAAGCTTAATAGGGGTGTATCAAATATTCACTTATATAGTACCAAAAGCCTATAGCCTGTTGGCTAGCTTGACCGTATTCAAATATTGAATAAATCTTGGTTGAGAAAGGGAGGTATAAAAATGGTATGTGTCGATTTTATTGATCAAAAAGTTTATAGTGAAGCAGAAGGTCTATTTGTTTCCGATTTAGACTTAGGCATTAAAGGTTTAATAAGAGCACGTTATCCTTTTGCTCTGGATAGTGACTTTATTTCGTATGGAAATTTAAGTCATTATTGTATGAATTATCTTGATGAAATTGTTCAGCGAGCGAATCAGAAAAATGAGAAGATAAAATATAATGTGACTACCTTGATGAAAGAAGAAGAGAAGCCCTTCAACGTTGAAGAGCGTTTGAACAAGCAAGCAACTATCGGTCAACGAATTGCTGATGATGTTGCACGTTTTGGCGGATCTTGGACTTTTATTATCGTTTTTGTATCCATTATGGCTATTTGGATGTTGGTTAATATCATGAAGCCTTTTGGTATTCAATTTGATCCTTACCCATTTATCCTGTTAAACTTAGCTTTATCAACGATTGCTGCAATCCAAGCACCACTTATTATGATGAGTCAAAATCGTGCTGCTGATTATGATCGTTTGCAAGCTCGAAATGACTTTAATGTCAATAAAACCTCTGAGTTAGAAATTAGATTATTGCACGAAAAGATTGACCATATGGTACAACAAGATCAGTTTGAATTGTTAGAAATTCAAAAGTTACAGACAGAAATGCTAGTATCATTGGGAAATCAGTTAGCACAATTGAAACAACTACAAAAATAATCTTTTAGCAGTTATTTAAAAATACTGATACAATACTAAGAATTTAAATTAATACTGCAACCTCCTATAATGGAGAGCAGTATTTTTACTTTATTAATAACAAAAACCCCTTAGATGATGTGTCTAAGGGATTTTTGTATCGGAATAATTGAGTTGGTGAATTATTAGGCTAGTGTCTGTCCGAAAGCGTCTGCTGCTAAAATAGCTTGAGCAAACATTTTGGGATCGAAAGGGGTATTTTTGTATTCATTAGTAGTCATTGCAATTTCAACAATTTTTGGAATATCTTTTTCTGATAAAGAGACGTCAGCTAGAGTTGTTGGCAAACCTAGTGACTTATTAAAACGAGCTACTTTTTCAAGTTCTTCTAGTTCGTTGAAATAAGCATGTAAAACTAACACACCAAACGCAACTACAACGCCATGTAAGAATTCACCTTGTCTTTGAATAGCGGTTGTACCATAGTAAAATGCATGCGCGTGACAAGAATTGTAGTAGAAATCAGGTTGATTAACTAAATTAGAAGCATAGCCAGTTGAGATTAAGATATCAAGCGCAATTTCTTCAACTGCACGCGAAGCTAAATTAGCTTCAACGTCTTTTAGACCTTGTTCACCAAATTGATAAAAAGCTTCCTTTGAAGACAGAGCGACTGCTTGTCCTAACACTGCAGTATGTGGTAGTTTATTGGTCTTAGCCTCTAAGGTAGCACGTTCTACTTCAGGGGCTTTTGAAATACCGTCCCCAATACCAGCCCAAAAATATTTGCTTGGTGCCTGTGCAATGATCCGTGTATTGATAAAAATATGAAGTGGAGACTCGGGATAGCCGTATCTTAAGAAAGAATGGTCATCATTATATACAACTGCAATGGCAGTACCTGCGGAGCAATTAGAACAAATAGTTGGGATAGTAAAGCTATTTTTACCTAACTCTTTTGCTACCATTTTAGCTGTGTCTAAAGCTTTTCCACCGCCAAAACCTAAGATAGCATCAGCAGCTTGAACTTGTGGGTTGGCTACTAACTTGTCAATGTTAGATTGTGTTGAATCCGTTCCATAGACAAAGCTTCCTGTGACTTTAATATTTGCTTCCTCTAAAATAGAGCGAACCTCGGCTTCTGAGCTGTCTAGGGCACGTTTGCCACCGACGAAAGCAATGCTTTGAATACGGTAAGTTGCCAAAACGCTAGGAATTTCTTTGAAGCAATCTTCTCCGTAGCTATAATTTGCCATTACATTTGTTGTCATTCAGTGTCCTCCTCTATTCCAAAGGTCGATTAGAGACAGGTATTTTCTAAAAGTGAATAGTTTTTTGTCTCTTGACCAAGTGATTATCATATTATAGCAGAATATTCAGAAAATTGGAGCATGAAAAACAATTTAATTTTCAAGAATAAGAATAGAAAAGGTAAAGCGAGATATACGAGTAAATACTGTCAGTATAATAATTATAAGCTCTTGAGAGGGTCTGTATTGGATGCAACAGGGAGTTCTTTTAGGTATTGATCAAGATCGCGTTGGTGTTTTAGAATCTTTATTTTTTGAGGGTAGTTCTCAATAACTTGCTTATAGTTTGATTTTTGTTTATCAGAGCGACCGTCTTTAAGAATCCAACTGATAAATTCAAAATCTAATTTTTCCGGGCATCCATTGGCCATATCAGGTCTAGTCTTACCACGAAACTTACAGTAACGTTTGAATGCACTCCACAAGCAGTTGAAGCGATTAAAGTCAAAAAAAATAATCTCATCTGCATCTGCTAGACGTTCTTGATATAGCAGTTTTTTGTAGTTACCTTCTATAATCCATGTTCTTTTTTCTAACATGCTGCTGACATCGTCAATCAAGTCATCATATTTTCTCTCTTCCCAATTTGGGGCGAAGTGAATACTATCAAGGTGTAATACATTGCAATTATAGTAATTTCCCAATTTTCTCGCTAAAGTGGACTTACCCGACCCACTATATCCGATTATTGCTATTTTCATATACTACCTCCGTTAAATTGTCTGCTTGAAGTTAATGCTGTACTTAGGATTTACTTATTTTATAAGGGTTATTCACTTTTTTAGATTAATATATTTTTGATATAAGTTATCCATACACATGGTAACATAATTACCAGTAAATGTAATCTAGATATCAATACTATGGTTGACGATATTGTTAACTTTTGGTTCAAAAAATTGGGTAAAAATCATCGGAGGGAACTGCCAAACAAACTCACAGTTTAAAATACTAAGTAATAAAAAGTCTTGAACTTATTATGTTTAAGGCTTTTTAAGCGTCTAAACTACTTGGTCTAGTATGAATTTCTAAACAGAAAGTAAAAATAATGAGTTTTAGTATGGTTTTTTGGGCATAATGGAACGATTTTATCTAAAATAGTACGTTTCTTATTAAATTTATTTTTTAAGAAAAACATTAGGCTAATCTATTTGATAAAAATAGTGATAAGTAGAAATTTTCTAAAATATTTAGATTTATATAAGGTGGTAAATTCTCGTTATGGTTTTTTACATGAAAAACTAAATTAAATTATCAGAAATTAACAAAAGGATAGGCGCAAGTATATTATAGCAAAATGATAATATTAGTTTTATGAAAAAAATGCAGTTTATTTGTAATAATGTAAAATATAGGGGAAAAGAAAGCGCTTGACGACCTTTTGGACAAGTAGTAAGATACAAACATGGGCCCTGTAAATTAAAAATACTGCAGTAAAAGTGATTTTAGTTTAAAGGAGGAAATTCATTATGAACGTTAAACATATAATGTATCTATCTGGAACTCTAGTGGCTGGTGCATTGTTATTTTCACCAGCTGTATTAGAAGTACATGCTGATCAAGTGACAACTCCACAAGTGGTAAATCATGTAAATAGTAATAATCAAGCCCAGCAAATGGCTCAAAAGCTTGATCAAGATAGCATTCAGTTGAGAAATATCAAAGATAATGTTCAGGGAACAGATTATGAAAAACCGGTTAATGAGGCTATTACTAGCGTTGAAAAATTAAAGACTTCATTGCGTGCCAACTCTGAGACAGTTTATGATTTGAATTCTATTGGTAGTCGTGTAGAAGCCTTAACAGATGTGATTGAAGCAATCACTTTTTCAACTCAACATTTAGCAAATAAGGTTAGTCAAGCAAATATTGATATGGGATTTGGGATAACTAAGCTAGTTATTCGCATTTTAGATCCATTTGCTTCAGTTGATTCAATTAAAGCTCAAGTTAACGATGTAAAGGCATTAGAACAAAAGGTTTTAACTTATCCTGATTTAAAACCAACTGATAGAGCTACCATCTATACAAAATCAAAACTTGATAAGGAAATTTGGAATACACGTTTTACTAGAGATAAAAAAGTACTTAACGTCAAAGAATTTAAAGTTTACAATACTTTAAATAAAGCAATCACACATGCTGTTGGAGTTCAGTTGAATCCAAATGTTACGGTACAACAAGTTGATCAAGAGATTGTAACATTACAAGCAGCACTTCAAACAGCATTAAAATAATATTTGTATTTTTCGTGTGATGCTGTCGACTTCGTGATTTTGTACTACCATGATTTTTATGATTAAAAGGTTTACGACAATAGTCATAATAGTAGAACGATGTCACCATTTTAAATAATAAAGTGATTAGTCATTTGACTAAATTTGCCAAGTATCAAAGGAAATAAAGATTATGACTAAAAAGATAACTGTTGTAGCATTAGAAACATTGATTGCCCAGCATAATAATATCCATTTGATAGACGTTCGTGAAGAGCATGAGTATCGTGGAGGGCATATTCCAGGTGCGATAAATCTTCCTTTGAGTCAACTCAGTCATAAGTTTGAACAGTTAGATAAAAATAAGGAATATTATCTTGTTTGTCAACGAGGGGGAAGATCTATTAGAGCATGCCAATTTCTCGAGTTGAAAGGCTACAAAGTAATCAATGTAGATGGTGGCACAGAAGCGTGGAGAGGAAATCTAGAAGTGTAAATATGTCCTGTGTAGTCTACCATATTTGATAATAAAAAAATTGACATTATCTCACTATTAATGACCTTTTAGTAAACATAAAGAAAAGTATGTGTTTTGAAAAGGAGGATGATTATCCTTTTCAAAACCATACTTTTTGTGTCTTGTAGCTTGGTCTTAATTAATAGTTGTTAGGACAATGTCGTAAATGACAAGGAGAATAAAAGGCCAACTAGTAAGTAATAATTTTGTATGTTGTTTAGAGTTTATTGAGTCAGCCTCTCGAACATTAAAGTGCAAACTGATACGATGGTGAGCAGTATTCCTATGCGTAAAAAGGTAATATAATATAAATAAGATTGCTAAAATTAGCAATATATTTTCAAAATAAGTCCCGTATAACTCGTTTACTGTTGATAGCTGGGTGAAAATTTCTACGATAAAGTTATTGCAGATATGAAGGAGTAGGGCTACCTTAAAGGAATAATGGTAAGCGATAAAACCCATTATGATACCCGCAATAGATGTAGTCAATAGCTGAGAAATGTCTTGGTGCATTAAACCAAATAGGATGCCAGAAGTGATAATGGCAAACCATTTACCATACTTGGATAATAAATTCAATACTATTCCTCGGTATAAAACTTCTTCAAAAAAAAGGACCTACAACAACAGAATAACTAATCATAAGTATACTGAATGTGGCATCATAATTTTGACTTTCCGATTCCATAATATTGAGATGATTTAGCACAGCATCCCATATTGTGGAGACTATATTATTAGTAGTATATATAATGCTTAACAAGAATAAAATAGTGGTGAAAGTGATTGTATGATGGGTTGCCGTTAGATGTTTTTTTAAATTTTTAAAACCCATAAAAAAACAAGGAATGAGTAAGGCGATTAAAGTACTTGCTATACCTATCCAGACATCATTTTGTAAGATTTCAGCAAATAGTGTAGTCGCCAAACTTAAAACAATAGCCTGAGCTAAAAGTATCAGCCCGATTAGGTTAAGTCTCTTTTTTTCTTGATTCAATTGATTACCTCCTTATTAATAACGGTAACGACAAAGAAATATTATAATGTATAATGTATAGGTTTCTAAGTCATTAGTCAATAGGGACGAGCACTTGGATACTTCTAATAAGATAAAATACATAGACAAGACTATGGTTTTGGCTTCTCTAAAGATTACCTAAAAATTTATAAGTTCTCGAGCAGAAAGGATGAGTTTGGATATTGGGAGGATGGGCTTGACCAGCTGAAAGAAAAATGAACCAAGGGTAATCGCTTCGAAAAAAGAAGGAAATTTCAATTAGAAACTTCCTTTTTTTATCAATCTAGTATTGGCGCGTGCTAGGGACTTTATAATTCGTTATAAAATCTTCGATTTCAGCAATATCATCTGAGAAGAGGACATTTTCTCTATCTTCTAGACTAAGAAAACCCTCACTAACCATATGATCAAACATATTTTTTAAATCATTAAAGTAGCCATTTACATTATATAAAATGCAAGGATTATCATTTTGACCGATGCGAGACCAAGAGATAACTTCGGAAATTTCTTCAAGGGTACCAGGTCCACCAGGTAAAGCGATAAAGGCATCTCCAAGTAGCATCATTTTTGCCTTACGTTCAGACATATTATTTACTATGATAAGCTCTGATAAATTTTCATGTGCAATTTCACGATCTCTTAAAAATGTCGGAATAACACCAGTAGTATAGCCACCATTTGCAATCACAGTATCAGACATGACTCCCATTAAGCCAACTTTTCCTCCACCATACACCAGAGAATGTTTGTTTTGTGCCATCCATTGTGCTAAGGCAAAGTTACTTAATACTGCTAATCAGTTGGGTTTTGGGGGAGATAGTTATGATAAAGTTTAAATTATTTTTTAAATCCACAGAAAAAGAGGAAGAATGGATCGATAAGGTTCAAAAAAGTGGCTATACTTTTACAGGCATTAACTCATTTCTTCCAGCCTTCTATTATTTTAAGAGAGATAAAGAAAAAGACAAGATGTCAATAAAAATGGATTTTAAAAAATACATATCGAAAGATGACTATGCTAACTATATCACTTTATTTGAGGACAGTGGATGGAAGCATATTAGCGGTAGTCGTTGGGGAGGGCTGCATTATTTTCAAAAAATAAAGCCTGAAACCAGTTCAGAGATTTTTTCTGATCAAGAATCAAAATCAGCGATGGCTATGAGTTATTATAAATATACTTGTGAGCATGCGTTTTTCTCTTTATTTTATTTCTTTCTCTTGATAAGAACAACTTCTATCACCATATTTGATCCAAAAAGTTGGTATCTGACGCAAGGTCTATGGGAAATGCAAGGGAAAATATTTTGGTTAGCATTCTTATTTGAAACACCATTTGCCTTATTAAGAATATTACCTATGTTTTACTTTTTAATTTCTGGAATATACTATATTACACGAGCTGTAAAACCCAAGGAAATTATAAATTAAGCAGAAGTATTTTAGATTTTTATACTTTTATATTTTCTATATTCTCTGGTAATTTTAGTTCTATCGTATATTTATGGTATGCCTCAATTTTTTCCTAATAGAGGTTACAAGGTAGGCCTTCGCTATATTTCTAAAGTCAAAGAATAAGTACTAAAAATTTCTGATATAAAAGTGAGTATTCAAGTAAAAAATTAAAGTTACTATAATCATTTTAAAGTGAAAACGAAAACTCTAATGTTACACTTTGGAAAATATAAAATATAAAGTCATGCAAGGAGAAACATGGAAGCAAGTGATGTAATCAAAAAGATAGAAAATAATTATCCAATTGATGAGGATGTTTTATCTTTTTGATTACATCATATAGGAGATTGGAACCCAAGAGTTCGAGATGAAATAGTATATGGGTCTTGGGTTAAATTAGTAATAGAACATAAACTGATGCAAAGCCAGAAATTAAATGTCCTTCAGAGAGTTTTAAGGGATAAATTTCTTTTACAAGGATTAGGAGTACCCAACAGTAATACTGTGTTAAACAGATCTTTTACTGCTCTATTACTAGCTTTATTATTGGAGGACTCAAATAATAAAAGTTGGATATCTGAAGAAGATCAGATAAAAATTATGAATCAGGCATTCTCCTGGCTTATAGATGAACCTGATTTTAGAGGCTTTGACGAGGAGCTTGGATGGATACATGCCTTTGCTCATGGAGCTGATTTATTAACAGAAATAGTCAAGATGAAATGTTTTTCAAAAGATGATAGTTTAAAAATCTTAACTATCATAAAAAGAGTGATGATAACTGATGACATACTAACATTAAACGGTTGAAAATATTTGGAATCATAATCAGTTGTTAAGAAAAATTTAAAATTGAATCCTTGGAGGTCGTAAAGGTATGTCCATGCTAATTTAAGTTTATGATTACATGCTTAGAGAAAAATACAAGGGTAATATAAAGGTATTAGAAAAAACATGGTAATATAAAGTGAAGTAGGAGGTAGCCATTATGAGAGATGAGCAAGAAATATATAATTTGGTTTTAAATATAGCAAATCGAGATAAGAGAATCGAAGCTGTACTATTGAATGGATCTCGGGCTAACCCAAAATGTACCGAAAGATGATTTTCAAGATTATGATATTGTTTTTGTTACTAATTTTATAGAAGATATTATTTCTGACACTAATTATCATAAAAAATTCGGTGATATTCTTATAATGCAGAAACCAAATGAGTTTAGAAATAAGACGGAATACAATTGCTTTGCTTACTTAATGCAGTTTCAAGATCTGACGAGGATTGATTTAAGACTTATTAAACCAGAATTCTTGGAGGATTATTTAGATGATGCTTTTTCAAAAGTACTTTTAGATAAAAAGAATAAATATCTTGATTATAATTTTGAAAGAAGTTCTCTGTACGAAACAAAGCAATTGTCAGAAGATGAAATCAACAAAATTCTTAATGAAATATATTGGGTTAGTACTTATGTAGTCAAGGGGATAGCAAGAAATGATATTATGTATTCAGAGTTTATGATATCTAATCCTATTAAAAATGCTTTTATTAAACTTCTAAAACAAAAAATATTAATAGAAAAAGAGCTTGATTCATTATCTTTTGGAAAGCTCGACAAGGATATCTTGCAATATATTACAGATAAAGATCAAGCTCCCTTTGAAACGAAAAGTACTCCCATGATGTCTGGTAGTTGAAAGTACCGTGAATTTGATGATGCTTCTACTAGTGGATATAGTCTGTGAATTGGTTATAGATTTTAGATATGTTTTACAAAATATGGTGTAATCAACATCAAAAGACTCTCTTTACTATTGAAATGGTTATAAAGGAATAGGATTATGGTATATTATTTTTATTTATGATAATCTAAATAGTAAGGAGGAGTTTTAATATGTTTTTAGCAATTAATGAAATAAAACGAGCTAAACTTCGTTATGGTTTGATTTCAGGATTATTATTTTTGATAGCCTATCTGATGTTTTTTTTATCGGGACTAGCTTTTGGTTTAATGCAAGAAAATCGATCAGCTGTTGATATTTGGAAGGCAGATAGTATTTTATTAGCGAAAGATTCAGATGCAACGTTAAGTTTATCTAATATAGAAAAGGATACAGAAACATTAATAAAAGGAGAAAATGTAGCATCACTTGCTCAAATGAATACAGTGGCGTGGTCTGTCAATAATCCAAAGGAAAGTGATAAGGCTAAAGTAAGTCTTTTTGGAATTGATTCGTCAAGTTTTATTAGGCCTAAAGTGATTGAAGGTCGATTGTTTAAGAATAACAAAGAAGTTGTTTTAGATCAAAGTCTTGCAGAATCTGGAGGATTTAATATTGGGGATAAGTTTTATACGTTAACTTCTGATAATGCTCTAACTATTGTGGGATATATTCAAAATAATAAATTTAATGTTTCTCCCGTTGTTTATATGAGTAATGAGGCTTTTCAAGAAGTCAAATACGGAGAATTCTTGCCGAAAGAAAAAGAAATGGTGAATGCTTTTGTTGTCAAAGGTGATATAGAGAAATATCCAAAAAATAAATTGAAAAAACTATCAATTAATAAATTTATCAAAAAATTACCTGGCTACAATGCACAGCTCTTAACTTTTGGTTTTATGATTGGATTTCTCATTATTATTTCAGCTATTATTATTGGTATTTTCATGTATGTATTAACTATTCAAAAAGCACCGATTTTTGGTATTATGAAAGCGCAAGGAATTGCTAATAAAACGATTGCAATGGCGGTAATGACACAAACATTTCTTCTAACTGTGATAGGAAGTGGTATAGGATTATTAGGAACTTGGTTCACTTCGCTGGTTTTACCGGTAAATGTACCATTTCAAAGCAATTGGGTGCTTTATTTAGCTATTATGTTTAGTATGGTATTTTTTGCTTTATTGGGGACGCTTTTTTCAGTTTTAAGTATCGTGCGAATTGATCCCCTGAAAGCAATTGGATAGGAGAATTACATGGCTGTGTTAACATTTAAAGAAGTAACTAAATCTTTTAAGGATGGTCGTCAAGAAGTTCAAGCGTTGAAAGCTACTAATTTTACTATTAAATCTGGTGAATTTGTGGCTATTGTTGGACCATCCGGTTCTGGAAAGTCAACTTTTCTGACCATCGCTGGAGGATTACAGACGCCCACATCTGGCCAATTAACTATTGATGGTAAAGATTACACTAATTTATCAGAGAAGGAAAGATCACGTTTACGTTTTGAGTCAGTTGGTTTTATTCTTCAAGCTTCAAACTTAATTCCATTTTTAACAGTGAAACAACAGTTAGAATTAGTTGATAAATTAGCAGGTAATCATATACCAGATAAGGCAAATGCTCTTTTTGAAGACTTAGGAATAGTAGCTCTTCAAAATAAGTTGCCTCAAGAATTATCGGGAGGGGAAAGGCAGAGGGTAGCAATTGCACGTGCGCTATATCCTGATCCTGTTCTTATTTTAGCAGATGAACCAACAGCAAGTTTAGATACTAAAAAAGCTTACGACGTTGTTAAACTTTTAGCTAAAGAAAGTAAAGAGAAAAATAAGGCTATTATTATGGTGACTCATGATGATAGAATGACAGATTTTTGTGATAAGATTTACCATATGCAAGATGGTATATTATCACAAAAAAGGTAGTAAGTATTTAAGATGAGCGCTATTGAGAGTACATATATTTATATAAAAAGGAGAAAATATCAATAGAGCCTGAAAAACTATGTTCTGGAGAGTATTAAAATGATACTCTCTTTTTTATGTTCAAAGCAATCCAAATACGCGTTTTAAAGTTTCTAAAATTCCAAAATCCGAAAGCATTGGAATGATAGTATTTTTTGACAATGGTCGGATGAGATATACTCATATGAAAAGTAGGGCGATAAAACTCATTGCTTCTTTTGTAATTAGTTTTTGAGTAATTTTATGATAAACAGGAGTTGAAATTTGATGATTATTCTTAACTAAAGATGTTTCAGCAAGAAACATTTTATGAAATGATTGGCAAATGGAGCGTTTTTTTCTATGATAAATAAGTATCTTGAAACCAGCATACCTTATGTAGGGAGATTTTTTTATATGAAGAATTAAATAAAGAAAAAACTAGTATCTACTGCCAATTGTTGGCTCTTTTTTGTCTAAATTTGGGGAATCAGTACAGATAGTAAAACCTATTATGATATTGAAAAAAGTTGGATAGTAATTTCAAGGTTGATAGATCATTAGAAAAGTGAATAACTGATATTACCTATCTTAAATTTGGAAAGTGTAAGCTTTATTTGTCCTTCATTATGGATCTCTACAACTGTTTAAGTATTGTCTACATCATTTCAGATTTACAAGATAATAAACTTGCCCTTGATATTTTGAATTCACTAGAGTTAGAGGAGGGAGTAGTATTACATAGTTCATCTATATATCATATGCTTTTGTTCTTTCTTGAAAGAAAAAATATCCCTCAATATCTCCAAAAAAATACAGCATATAAAAGCTGTATTGAATGGTTTCAGTCATTTTTAAAGTCTGAAAGTTTTGATATCCTAAATAAGAGAAAATCCCCTCAAAAAATAATATAACAAATAATATTAAAAAACATAAAAATTTCTAATAAAACTAAAATTCAACATCACTTAAAAACTAATCCCATATTTAATTCAGGAAATTGGTTTTATAAGAGTTTTTTATTTTCTCCCACTATTGGAGTTGAGTTCAATCTACTTTAATCAATTTTGATTGTTGTATAAAGTATGTCTGCTATAATGATAGTCTAAAATATCTTGTGTAAACCAAAAGGTGAAAAGTGTTTCCTTCTCACCAAAAGGGATTGACAAAAATTAGAAAGCGTCGTATACTTAACCAGTTAAGTTGAAGGTTCTTTACCTGAAACTTAATGGTTTAATGAATTTTTTAATTAGAAAGGAGTCAATCGTGAAAAGAAAATATCTTGCATTAGGTTTTGCTTTGCTGTACTGTTTATTAGTCCCTTTTATGACAGCCTGTCAAAAGCAACCTAAGCAAACAAAAGATGGGTTACATATTGTCACTAGCTTTTATCCTATCTATGCCATGACCAAATACATTTCTGGTGATCTGAATGATGTCAAAATGATTCAATCCAGAGCGGGTATTCACTCTTTTGAACCTTCTTCTAATGATGTGGCAGCCATATATGACGCAGATTTATTTGTTTACCATTCCCATACACTGGAAGCTTGGGCAGGGAAATTGGATGCGAGCAAACATCATTCAAAAGTTAAGATTGTTGAAGCTTCAAAAGGTTTGACACTAGATAAGGTTGAAGGCTTGGAAGATATGCCTGTGACAGATGGTGTTGATCCTGCCAGACTGTATGATCCTCATACTTGGTCTGATTCTTTGCTAGCAGCAGATGAAGCAGACATTATTGCGAAACAATTGGCAGCTATAGACCCAAAACATCGGTCGATTTACGAAAAAAATGCTAAGTCTTTTAGAGAAGAGGCTGAGAACATTGATCATACTTTTCAAGCTAAATTTAAAAAGGTTAAGTCACGAACCTTCGTTACTCAACATACAGCTTTTTCTTATCTCGCTAAACGTTATAAGATTAAACAGATCGGCATTGCAGGAATTTCACCGGAGCAAGAGCCAACTCCTAGACAGTTGACAGAAATTAGGGATTTTATCAAAACTTATCAGGTAAAAACCATTTTTGTGGAGAAAAATGTCTCTCAAAAATTAGCAAAAACAGTCGCTCATACAACTGGTGTCAAACTTAAACTATTGAGTCCTCTAGAATCGGACCCAGAGAATAATAAATCCTATTTGGAAAATGTCAAAGAAAATTTGACCATTTTGTATAACGAATTACGTTAAAGGAGGATACAATGAAACAGAAAAAAATAATTGGTACAGCGGCAGCTTTGGTTGTTTTATGTAGTTCTTGCGGTTATGCTCTCGGAAAATATCAAGCAGAGAAGGCACAAAATAATGCCGTTTCTTATGTCAAAGACAGTGGTCGAGACAAATCTGACAAAACTTCATTAGCAGCAGATAAAACACCTGACCAAATTAGTCAGGAAGAAGGCATTTCGGCAGAGCAAATTGTGGTTAAAATCACTGACCAAGGGTACGTGACGTCACATGGTGATCACTACCATTACTACAATGGTAAAGTTCCTTACAATGCCATTATCAGCGAAGAATTGTTGATGACAGATCCGAATTACCATTTCAAACAATCTGATGTTGTGAATGAGATTTTAGATGGTTATGTGATTAAAGTGGATGGTAAGTATTACGTTTACCTCAAGCCAGGAAGCAAACGTAAAAACATTCGGACGAAAAAAGAAATTGCAGAGCAGGTTGCCAAAGGAACTAAAGAAGCTAAAGAAAAAGGATTGACCAAGGTTGCCCATCTAAGCAAGTCAGAAGCGGCAGCTGTTAGCCAAGCTAAAAAAGAAGGCCGATATACTACTGATGATGGTTATGTTTTTAGCCCAACAGATGTGATTGATGATATGGGAGATGCTTACTTAGTACCTCATGGCAACCATTTCCACTACATTCCTAAAAAAGATTTATCTCCAAGTGAATTAGCCGCTGCACAAGCTTACTGGAGTCAAAAACAGGGTAATTCCCCTAAACCATCTGGCTATCGTCCTTCTGTACCAGTGCCAAATCCAGGAATCACACCTAATCCTGGTTATATATCAGCAAGAGGAGGACTTCAACCAGTAATTCCTACACTAAATAACCACTTGCCAATGAGTGAAAACTCAAGTGACGTCTTTAAAGATAAATCTTTTACGGAACTATTGAACCAATTACATGGTTTAGACAAAAAATACCGTCATATTGAAGAAGATGGCCTTATTTTTGAACCGACTCAAGTAACAAAAGCTAATGAATTTGGTTATGTGATTCCTCATGGTGATCATTATCATATTATTCCAAGAAGCCAACTATCCGCTCTTGAAATTACCTTGACTGATCGTTACCTTGCGGGAGAAACTCAAGATGATACTACTAACAAAACAAAACCAGCAGAGCAAGCGCATTCTGATAAAGAAGTTCATCATAACTTCCTTGGTCATCGTATTAAAGCTTATGGTAAAGGTTTAGATGGTAAACCTTATGATACGAGTGATGGTTATGTCTTTAGTAAGGAGTCTATTAGTTCTGTTGATAACTCAGGTGTGACAGCTAGACACGGTAACCATTTCCATTACATGGGATTTGGTGAACTTGAACAGAATGAGTTAGATCAAGTTGCTGATTGGATAACAGAAAATCAAGAAAAAGTTACTATCAAAAATGTTGAACAAGTAGAACAAACTGCCCAAAAACCAGCTTTTGAGGCAAAAAACGTCATCAACAAGAAAGATGGCTTCTTTATTCTATTTAAAGATGGCAAAGAATACACCTATGATGAAAAACAGTTAGATAATACACAACGTGCCTTTGCAGAATTAAAACTCGCTGAATTCAAAAAAGGGGACTATAAATACGATATTGTTGCACCAAAAGAAAGTGAATTAGAACCTGGGCTATATGTCAATCTCGATGACATTCCACTGCATGCAGAAAATGCAACGGTTGATTTAGGAGATCGTTTTATCATTCCTCATATTGATCATATACATATTGCCTTTTACAGAGATATGAAGAAGGAAGAAATTGCAACGGTTAAATATCTCATGCAGCATCCTGAAGTGCGCCCCGATGCTTGGATCGATCCTGGTCATGGTCATGATAACAAAAAAACTTCTAATACTAATCAAATTAAATATATTGCGGGATCAACTCCTAAAGGACAACGTGCAGGCATGAAAAACTGGCAAATTATTCATACCATTGAAGAAGTAAAACAAGCACTCAAGGAAGGACGTTATGCCACAAGTGATGGTTATATCTTTGATCCAGAAGATATTCGTGATCCACAAACTATGATTTGGACAGATTCTTACACCATTCCACGTGCAAAAGGTGGAACTTTGCGTGATATTCCATTGACGAAACTGTCTGAATCTGAATTAGCACAGGCGAAGAAGGTTGCTGAAGAAGTCAAGGCTGAACGTGATAAGAAAATCAAGGTAGATGAAGATAATGATGATAGATTTAAGGAAGATCAGAAACAATCTGACGAAAAGAAAGAAGACAAGAAATCAATCAATCAAGTAAACTTCCCACTCTTTAAACCAGAATCTCCAGCTGACAGCATTTCAGATAATCAAGATGATAGTACACCATCAGAAGATCAATCAATTGAACTTCAAACCGAACCTGATGTCGAAAGAAAGGTATCAGAATCAACTAATGATAACGATGTCAGAGTAGAAAAAATGAAACGGCAATAGAATAAGTTTCTTTAGACTGAGGACAAAGTCTTCGGAACTGAATTTTTATAGCCTTTTATTGCCTCATTATCAACTGTAGTGGGTGATTTATAGCTAGGCACGAGAGGAGACGAAGTTCGTCTTCTCTTTTGGCGTGTTCAAAGCGAGTTTCAAAGTTTTTGAACATTGTCAACTGTAGTGCATGGTTCATGTGTTGAACGATATGAAAATGATTAAGTAGCATCTTAGTTTTAGAGAACAGCACTTCCATCAGTAAAATATAAGGCTTAGATTTATCTAGCATGACGATTTGCATGCTGTTTCGAGCCTTTTCTTTAGAATGTCTGAAAAAGTGGCTACAAATGGTGCTTTGGTGCCTATTACCAAGTATCGAGATGATTTTCTTGGTCTTGAAATCCTGTACAATAAAGGGGAGTTTTCCTAATGAGTTGTTTAACATTTTTCATTAGAAGAAATTATATGGTGCTTTTTTGTACACTCAAAAAACTCTATAGCCTCCATAGTGGATTTACCTGCTACAGAGATTATAGAGTTCTTTTTCCATCTTTTAGATTTTTGATTGATAAGATAGAGTTACTGCTGGCTAGTCAATTGGATTACCAAGTAGTACCAGAAATATCTCGTGTGGAGATATTTCAAATCTATTGGATATTGAGACCCCATCTCGAAATTTACAAATTCAGATTAAAAAAGATGCACTATTAACTCTAACAAGAGGACTGATAATTATTTTAGTTGTTTTTTGCTTACTCTATTGACTTAAGCTTTTGCTTATACTCTAGTGGGCTAATTCCCACTATTTTTTTAAATGTCCTTGAAAAATTAGAAGAAGTGGAAAATCCAAGTAAATTGGAAACTTCTTCTACTTTCTTATTTTCATCTAGTAATTGCTTAGCAGCTTCGATTTTTAAGTTTAGAAAATATTGTTGAATAGTGATGTGTTTTTCTTGCTTAAATAGTTTT
>NZ_GL636070.1:116528-120383 GCF_000186445.1 Streptococcus agalactiae ATCC 13813 | reverse complement strand
TAATTCTCGAATTTGACTAAGTGAGAAGAGAGGTAATTGGGCTAGTCTATCAATAAAGAAGTCTTGTTCACTAGCATTGATTTGTGTTTCAGTCAGCTTTTTCTTAAGAAGTAAAGGGTCAATAGCATTGCTACGCCAGGGACCGATGATAATATAATATTGTTGAATATGGTAGGCAAGAAAAAGTTCTCCTAAAGAGCCATAATGAAATAAAAAATCATGTTGAGTTTTACTAAAGTTACTTAAAATAAAGTAATGATTGTAAAAAAGTGAAATAGTTTTCTCGGATTTATACTCTCTGATAACAGAAAAGTTTTGATCACAAACAGTAATAGTTAGACCTAGGAGACTGTGTAATGATTTCAACAATAAAAAATTAATCATATGTGTCACCACCTTTAATTTAATATATTATCTATTTTAATAAACTTTCCTTTAAAGTCAAAAAATAATTAGATAGTCGTTAATTTTAACCTAATATGATTATAAAAGCCGAAAAAGATAAATTATTTCAAAAAAAAAACGGATTAGATTATATAACGAACGATAGACATTCTAATATTTGTTATTTACCCCTATAATTTAATATGTATAGAATTATACGGAATAAAGTAAGGGAGAATATCATGTTTAGAAGATTTAAAAATAAAAGTTATGATACTTCACAGACAAAACAACGTTTTTCACTTAAGAAGTTTAAGTTTGGTGTAGCTTCTGTACTAATTGGTATTAGTTTTTTAGGAGGTTTTACTCAAGATCAATTTAATATTTTTACAGATACTGTATTCGCGGCTGAGCTGATTCCTGGAAGTGCTGTTTCGTTAAACACAATTATGACTAAAAATATTCAGAATGGCAGAGCATATATAGATTTATATGATGTTAAAAATGGGAAAATAGATCCATTACAATTAGTTACGTTAAATTCACCTGATTTAAAACTTCAGTATGTCATTAGGCAAGGCGGCAATTATTTCACACAACCTTCTGAATTGACAGCTGTTGGTGCAGCTACTATCAATTATACAGTATTGAAGGCAGATGGAAGTCCTTATGTGAAAACTGATGGTCAAGTGGATATTGTAAACGTCTCATTGACTATTTACAATTCTTCAGCTTTGAGAGATAAAATTGATGAAGTAAAAAAGAAAGCGGAAGATCCTCAATGGGACGAGAAAAGTCGTGATAAAGTTTTAATTAGTTTAGATGATATCAAAACAGATATTGATAATAATCCTAAGACACAATCAGACATTGACAATAAAATAACTGAAGTTACTAATTTAGAAAAAATACTAACACCTCGAGTCCCAGATGCCGATAAGAATGATCCAGCAGGTAAAGATCAGCAAGTCAATGTAGGTGAGACACCGAAGGCAGAAGATTCTATTGGAAACTTACCAGATCTTCCGAAAGGTACAACAGTAGCCTTTGAAACTCCAGTTGATACAGCAACACCGGGAGGCAAACCAGCCAAAGTTGTTGTGACTTACCCAGATGGTTCAAAAGATACTGTAGATGTGACTGTTAAGGTTGTCGATCCACGTACAGATGCCGATAAGAATGATCCAGCAGGTAAAAATCAGCAAGTCAATGGTAAAGGAAATAAATTACCAGCAACAGGTGAGAAGGTAACTCCATTCGTTAATTTTGCAGCTTTAGCGATTATAAGTTCAGTAGGCTTATTAGGAATTGCTAAAGGTAAGAAGAATGGTTCTGATTACTTTAGATAAGATATATATTCAAGTTATCGTCCTTCTAGGTAGCTTGAATAAAAATGAGAGATAATGTTACGTTATTATCTCTCATTTTATTTGACTCTTTGTCAACTGTAGTGGGGAGATGAAAAGCTAAGTTCTAGAGAGTATCAAATTGATACTCTCTTTTTATACCATTTGTCAAGTTTATCAAAGATTTAAAGCAAAACTATTTTGAGGACAGTAGCTAAATGTAGGTTATTGTCCTCTTCTTATGAGATAAGCAGCGATAAAAGTGCACACAAAAGGAACACCTTATCTAGCGTTTTAAAAAATAAGGTGTTTGAATAGTGTGGCATAACCACTTTACTGATTTTGGGTCGAAACATAATCGTAAAGTTTATTATGCGTTGTAAGGTAATTCATTGTTCTAATAAGGCGATGTATGGAGGCAATCGTATGTGGCTTTGTAGACGTCACTTGCGATTGTCTTTTTCGTTTCTTATAGAAGTCTGCGATGTGACAAGGATTAGTGTGACTAGCTGAAGCAATATTGTGAATACTCTTGAAAAGAATCTTTCTAGCATAGGGGTTTCCTCGTTTGGTAATGTACTCTTTGGCAAGGAAGTTACCAGACTCATAGTGTCTAAGATCAATCCCAATAAGATAACACTAAGGTTTGTTAAAGTGCGATAAGTGATGTTATTAGGCGTTTAAGGCTGTTTTGAAGCGATAACTATTGTTAACTGATGTTGTCAATTGCAATTTTGGTGAGCAATCGGTGGGCAAATAAGTAAAAATATAGAATAAAGATGTTGAATAAATTTCCGTTTTTATTGTGTATTTATAAAATTTACTTAAATTTTTTATAGTTAAGTCCATTTAAACAGACTTATTAAAAAAGTCGTTTATAATAGCAAGTTGAGCCCTAAAATATTAAATAATCATATTTGAATTGATTAATATCACTAAAAGTATTACAATGTATATACAATAGAAAGTGGTGGAAGTATGTCACAAATTGTAGTTAGAGTTGATGATCGATTAAAAGATGAATCTTCATTATTGTTTAAGTCACTAGGATTAGATATGAGTACAGCAATTAAAATGTTTTTGATTCAGTCCGTAAAAACTCAAAGTATACCTTTCGAGATTAAAAATAATCCTTCAATTTTAGTTGATGAATTAGAAAATAAGGAGTTTTAATAATGAAAAAGAAATTTTTAGGATTGTTAGTTTTTACTTTATCAACAATATTCTTAGTAGCATGTTCTAACAATTCTCTAGATGGTGAATATTATTGGATTAATGATGCTAGAAACCAGCATATGGCTACAATTAAAGGTGATAAAGGTTATGTTGAATCAGAAGGTGGTTATTCAATAAAAATTGATTCAGAGTTAGAAATTATTGAAAGTAAATTTGGTTCTGCAAAATATAGTTACCAGAATGGAAAGTTGACAACAAATTTTACTGGTGTAGAAAGTGATTTTTATAAAAAAGGTTCAAAAGCCTGTGATGAAGCTTTAAAGAAATATGGATATAAAGAAGTTGGGAAAGAATAATAGTAAAAGACTAGAATTTTAAAAATCTAGCTTTGGAAATAGTAAATGTGTTAATACTGTTTTATTCCCATGAAGAGGTAGTAGGTATAACGAGAGATGACTTTATTAAATATCTTCTGATTTACTTTCCCTTCTTTATTTATTTTCATGAATTAGGTCATATAACTTTTTTTAAGTATTTTGGTAGACGTGTAGATAAAATTGGTTTTAAATTAAATTATATTTTTCCTTCGTTTTATGTAAGAATGAATGATACATATATGTTAAGTAAAAAGGAGAAGATAGTTGTTCATTTAGGTGGAATATTTTTTAGTTTAATTTTGAATAATATCATGTTTACTCTGGGAGTATGTTTAAAATGTACAATTTTAATTTATTTAGCAAAATATATGGCAATAGACATTCTTTATAATTCTATCCCTTTAATGAATTCAGATGGTTATAAAGTAATAATTGCAACCAGAGGTGTTCTAGAAGCTAAGTCGTTTAATGAGAATTCAATGCTAGTTAAAGTAATTAAACTTTGTAATATTATTTTTGTTATTCTATACACAGTTTGGTTTATATTTAATATTTAACTATAATTTTACTTG
>NZ_GL636070.1:109558-114370 GCF_000186445.1 Streptococcus agalactiae ATCC 13813 | reverse complement strand
TTTTACTTATTTCAGAGAGTGACCTGTCCACATAATTTAAGGAGGAAATAATTATGAAACAAAAAAATATTCAGAGAGAAGTAAAACCAATTCTAAATGATATGAGCTTTGCAAAAGTTCTAACTAAGAAAAACGAATTAGACAATGTAAACGATTTATGGTATTTTGTAAGAAGTTCAAAAAATAGATGGGTTGCTGGTTCAGCCCATTAATTAGAGTTTAATCTTTATGGATAGGTTGCTGTCTGAAATAAGTAAATTGGAGTAGCTATGTTTATTAATAATTACACCTTAAAAATAGGAAATAGAATACTTTTAGAGAATACTAACTTAGACTTTGAAGAAGGGGAAATAAATCATCTTTTAGGTAGGAATGGATCAGGTAAATCTCAACTAGCTAAAGATTTTATCATAAATAGAGGGAATTATTTTTCAAATGATATTTATGAAGACACGCTGATTATTTCGAGTTATTCTAATCTTCCTAGTGATGTTACCATTAACGATTTAGAAAGGACAATTCCGTGGAAGCTTTCTAAAGAAATTTATCAGTTATTGAATATTAATCAAATAAGTAAAACGGTTAAGTTAAAGCAATTAAGTGATGGGCAGAAACAAAAGGTGAAATTATTAGTTTTGTTGTCTTTAGACAAGCATATTATTATACTTGATGAAATTACTAATGCTTTAGATAAAAAGTCTGTTGATGAGATAAACGTATTTTTGCAAAACTATATTCAGTATTATCCCGAAAAAATTATTATTAATATTTCACATGATATCAATAATATCAGGTCTTTAAAGGGAAACTATTTTCTAATTGATAATCAAAAAATTTGTAAAGTAGACACATTAGATGATGCTATTAGTTGGTATTTAGGAGAATAAAAAATGTTAGGATTGGAGTTTAGAAAGTCTATAAGAGGTAGAACATTATTTTATATTATATCTACTGTAGCTTTGACCTATGTATTAGGATATATTTTACCAGTAGGGATAGATAAAATAAGACATTTAACTTTGGGAGAATTTTACTTTAGTACCTACACAGTATTTACCCAATTTGGATTTTTAATATTCGGCTTTGTCATTGTATATTTCTTTAATAAAGATTACTCTGACAAATGTATTTTATATCACTATTTTTCAGGGTATCATCTAACTAAATACTTTTATACTAAACTGTTAGTATTATTTTCAGAATTTTTTATTGCTATAATAGTTTGCAATATATTAGCTTCATTGCTTTGGGGATATTCACTATTTTATTTTTTAACAACTACAATCTTATTTTCACTCGTTGTTCTACAGTATCTACTAGTCGTCTCAACTATTAGTATCCTGTTTTCTAATATGCTAGTTTCTATTGGAGTTACTATTTTTTATTGGATTACATCCATTATTTTAGTGGCAATTGGAGGAATTTTTAAAGTATCTGCTATTTTTGATGCTTCAAATTCTCTCTATAAAATAATAGGGAAACTTTTCTCACATCCGATGACTATTGATTTAACCGACTTTTTTATAATTGTTCCTTATATGATATGCCTTAGTGTAATTAGTTTTTTGATAGTGTGCTTATCAAATAGAAGATGGTTATTAAATGGAATGTAACCTCCTATGATAAGCTAGCCTTTATAAATAACTTTGCATTAAAAAGAGGAATTTGAGGTTATCAAAAATTTTATTTAAAATCGCAACGAATCCACTTCAAGGAACACTAAAAGCCCCATCCCTAGGGCTTTTTTTGTTGAGTTAGATGTCCCTATTAGTAATTAAAGTAATTTAAATTTAATTTCTAAATAAAAATATCTAGTAAAATCAAGGGATTTGTCATTTTGGGTTTTAAAAAAGATTATTGTTTATTGACAATACAATTAATGGTAGAAATATTGAACCTGCAAAAAATGTATGGGCTGAAAAGCTTATTGAAGTGAAATAAGGAAAGTAGAGGATTAGAAATATGGCAAAAATTGGTTTAAACTTTGGAGAAAAATTACAAATTGCAGATAAGGAATATCGTACCTTTAATGATGGATTGGATGTAAATGTTTTGTTATTGATGATACATCGCAGGAAAAGATAGATTCCTATAAGAGTTCTACATTATTTGTAAAAGATTGGAAAAAAGATTTTATTGTTCCTATATGGAATGATAGCAATTTCGAGGAGGTCCTTAATGATATTGGTTATTGGTATGCTAAGAATGATAAAGAAAAGAGACACTAAAAAAAGCTGTTTCCTGTAGAACGAGGGGAGCAGGATGTGGAGACGATAAAAGAGCTAAGAGATAAGTTAATTTCTTCAAATAAGAGTAATTTAGATGAATTTTTAACTTTCTGTATTGAATCCTCGTAATGTAATTTATATATGAGTAATTAGAACTTCTTTATAGGAGTTCTTTTTTTGTGGGTGAAAATTATGAAAATTAGATGTCCAACTGTAATAGGTTGATTTATTGTTAGAGTCTAAAGAAAAAAGAGGAAAATAAAATGTCAGGAACACGTTCAGAAGCAGATAAAAAGTTGTTAGTGGTTACTCAGGAGCTTTCAGAGCTGTTGGTCAGCCATCAGTATGAACAGTCATGGGAAAAAGCTGGAGAGTTAAATAGCTTACTTAAAAAGCGTGAAGAATTGACTTTACCAGATTATATGGTCGACATGATTCAACAACATTTGAAATCATACTACTACCAAAATAATATGATTAATAAGGCTCATAAGTCTATGTCAGCGATTGGTCATAAACTACAAGAATTTCATTAAGGGTGAGAGCAAGTCAATGGCTTGCTCCTTTTTTAATTAAGGAGTGTCAAAAATGGATGTTAGTGCAATTGTTAGAGATATAAAAACTGGTAGAGCTACGTTAGTTTGTTTTCCTGTGGAAATGAGTGAGCTTAAGTTAGCTTTGGGGCTTCGTGAAGAAGATGATTTAGAGTATATTATTGCAGATTCGGATTGTCAGTTACTAAAAGAACATGATTCTATTGAGATGATTAATCAATTTGTTGAACTGGTAGAGAATGTTGATAGTGAACTTGTTAAAGCAGTGCATCAGGTAATAGGTTATACTGCCTCAGACTTTGTGGATTATGATTTTAATTTTGGTGATTGTTGTTTACTGTCTGATGTCACAACTAGACGAGAACTAGGTGAATATTATTTCGATGAATTAGGCGTACAAGGAGTTGGTAAAGAGGCTCTGGAGATGTATTTTGATCATGAAGCTTATGGTCGAGATATTGACTTAGAAAGCCAAGGTGGTTTTTCAGACTACGGATATGTCGAAATATCAGGGTAAGTAGATAATGATTGCAATTATAAGGACTCGTGAAAAAGGTAGAAGTCAATTTTTATGTGAGTTAGACATCATGCAGTTTACGGAAAATCAAGTAAGAAACCGTATGATAGAAAAAGGCATTAAGGATGATGCCTTTTTTATTTGTGGTTTTTCTGATTGGAATGTTGATAGGATTATGTCACTTACAGAAGTCTATCTTTTAAAAAGATGTATTGAAGGACTTTATGATGGTGATGACTATATTGTTCAATATCTTTTGAAAAAAGGTTTATCAGTTCATTCAATAGTGACAAAATATTATATATTTTTGTCAAATAATGAAAATAAAGTAATGAAATATATCTTAAGGAAAGTTGAATTTGATTCTTTAATTGATTTTTGGCAACGGTCAGTAACTTGGGTAAATGCTTTAAATGCTTATATTGAAGAAGGAATAGTATTAAACACCTCAAAAGGTTTTTACGTGTTAAAAACAGAATGAGGAGGTAATTGGAAGCTTAACGATAATTTATGTATTGTTATCATTTGTAAGTTATTTATTTAGTGATTATCAAAACCAAAACTTGTACAACATGTTGTCAAATGATATAATAACAACATATCTAGTAAAGTTGAGGTGATTAATATGGAGGCTATTGTTTATTCACATTTTAGAAATAATTTAAAAGATTATATGAAGAAGGTCAATGATGAATTTGAGCCTTTGATTGTAGTTAATAAAAATCCTGATGAAAATATAGTGGTTTTATCTCAAGATAGCTGGGAAAGTTTACAAGAAACGATTCGTTTGATGGAAAATGATTATCTATCACATAAGGTTATTAATGGTATATCACAAGTTAAAGAGAAGCAAGTCACTAAACATGGTTTAATTGAGGTAGAAGATGTTTAATTTTACTGAAGAAGCATGGAAAGATTATGTTTCTTGGCAACAGGAAGATAAAAAAATCTTGAAACGAATTAATCGTTTGATAGAAGATATTAAAAGAGACCCATTTGAAGGCATTGGAAAACCAGAACCTTTAAAATACCATTATTCAGGGGCTTGGTCTCGAAGAATTACAGAAGAACATAGGTTGATTTATATGATAGAAGATGGAGAAATCTATTTTTTATCTTTTAGAGATCATTATAAGTAGAAGTAGTCGCTAAAAAAAGTGACTGCTTTTTTATTTTATAGAAAGGGGTTAAATGATTGATATACAAAAAATAAAAAAGTTTCTATTGAGATATACAAAGAAAGAAGAGGGAGGTAAACAGCCTAAGACAAAAGAAGTAAAGCAAAGGACAGCCAATTTTATTGTCTATGGTATCTTAGGTTTGTTATTTATTGTAGGATTTTTTGGATCATTGAGGGCAATTGGCTTATCTAATCAGGTACAACATTTAAAAGAAACAGTTATTGCTGTAGAAAAAAAGTCAAAACATAAGAAAACTGATGATTCATTAGATATATCTAGAATTCAGTATTACATGAATAATTTTGTCTACTACTATATCAACTATTCAGTTT
>NZ_GL636070.1:93378-108701 GCF_000186445.1 Streptococcus agalactiae ATCC 13813 | reverse complement strand
AGTTGTTATTATTTCAAAAGAAGAATATTTAAATTTATTAAGTGATAATGAACAAGGCAAGTGGTGGGATATTGATAACTTGCAAGAGTTATTGGGAATTGGAAGGTCAAAATTGATTAATGATATTTTGTTAAATCCAGATATAAAAAAAGAAGTAGATTTATCAATTAATCCAAATGGTTTTATTGTTTATCCGAAAGGTAAAGGTAGTCGATATAAAATATTAGCAACAAAAGCTAGAAAATATTTTGAAGATAATTTTGGTTCTATTTTATTAAATAGTTAAATGATATAATATTGAGGATAAATTCCTTGATGTCTAAGAAAGGAGTAAAATGGCAACATATAGACAAAGAGGTAAAAAGAAATTATGGGATTATAGAATATTCAATGAAAAAAGTGAGTTAGTTGCTTCTGGTTCAGGTTTTAAGACAAAGCGTGAAGCTATGAATGAAGCTATGAGGATAGAGCAACAAAAGTTATTAGTAAATTCTATATCTTCTGATATAACATTGTATGATTTGTGGTTTGAATGGTACAGTTTAATTATAAAGCCTAGCAATCTAGCAGAGACTACAAAGAACAAATATTTTACAAGAGGTTCTGTTATTCGTAAACTTTTTGGAAATCAGAAAGTAAATAAAATAAAGCATAGTGCGTATCAGAGGAAATTAAATACGTACGCTGAAAAATACACTAAAAACCATGTTAGAAGGTTAAATTCAGATATAAAAAAAGCTATCCAATTTGCTAAAAGAGATGGTGTCTTATTATCTGATTTTACTGATGGAGTTGTCATAGCTGGTAGGAAATTTGTTAAGGATGCAGATGATAAATATCTACATAGTATTTTTGATTACAAGAAAGTGATATCTTATTTAGAAAACAATTTGGATTATTCAAATAGTATCGTTTATTATTTATTACTGGTGCTATTTAAAACAGGTTTACGAGTGGGTGAAGCTTTAGCATTAACTTGGGATGATGTTAATTTTGAAGATCTAGAAATTAAGACGTATCGAAGATTTAGTGGCGATAAGGGAACTTTTAGTCCACCTAAAACAAAAACTTCTATCCGCACTATTCCTATTAGTCAATCTTTAGCATTAATCTTAAGAGATTTGAAGGATGATCAGCAAGTTATGTTGAAAAACTTAAAAATTGTAAACATGAATAATCAAATATTTTATGACTATAGATATGGTGTTTCGACAAATAGTGCGATAAATAAAAGTCTTAAAAATGTTTTAAAAATATTAAATATTAATTCAAAAATGACTGCAACAGGTGCAAGGCATACTTATGGAAGTTACTTATTAGCAAAAGGTGTAGATATTTGGGTAGTTGCAAGATTAATGGGTCATAAGGATATTACACAGTTACTTGAAACTTATGGTCACGTCTTGACAGAAGTAATAAATAAGGAATATGAAACGGTCAGAAGTTTAGTATCTTAAAGCTAATTTTTAAAGAATATCTTCTAGAACAAATTTAGAACAAATCTGCTGAAACAAAGAAAAAAACCTTTAAAATCAAGGTTTTTGACAATATTATTAATGCCCCCTACAGGGCTCGAACCTGTGACCCATAGATTAAGAGTCTACTGCTCTACCAACTGAGCTAAGGAGGCTAGGAAGCTGTATTGGCACCGATGATCCACTTTTTGTATTGATCCCGCACAAAATAAGCAGGTGGGTAACTCGCACCTCTTTAAGTGGCTTCCGCGTGTTAACGGCTTGCGCACTAGAGATGACTTCGTTTCCCGAAATACAAAGAAATAGTCGGTCAACACTTAGATGTGGATTCGTATGCCACAGCAATGTTTCTATGTCTTTATGATACCACTTTTTATAAAATTTTCAAGCAAAATTATCGATTTTTGAAATCGATTGCGATTTTTAAAACTAGCAATCAGTCTGAGAGCTTATCAATGCGCTCTTTATTTGAACCAAGTGCGCGTTCGTATTTACCAGTTTCATTGGCTTCAAAGTAATTATGTCCTACTAGTTTATCTGGTAAGTATTGTTGTTTAACCCATTTTTCAGGATAGGCGTGAGGGTACTTGTAATCCTTTGCATTGCCCAAGGTTTTACTACCGCTGTAATGTCCATCTCTTAGGTGACGTGGAATAGGTAAATTTCCTGAACGACGTAAATCAGCTAAGGCTGCATCCATAGCCAAATAGGCTGAATTTGATTTAGGTGATAGAGCTAAATCCACAACAATGTTAGCAATAAGAATACGAGCTTCTGGAAAACCAATGCGTTGGGCAGCTTCCAATGCAGTCACAGTATGTATTTGTGCTTCGGGGTTAGCTAAGCCGATATCTTCATAAGCAATAATGGTCAAACGTCTTGCTAAACTAGGTAAATCTCCAGCTTCTACCAAACGAGCGGCATAGTGCAGGCTGGCATTGACATCAGAACCTCTAATTGATTTTTGTAAGGCTGATAGGACATCATAATGCCCATCTCCGTTTTTATCCATTGTAATATAACTACGCTGCAGACTATTTTCCATTGTCTCTAGACTAATATGACGGCTACCATCTTCATTAGGAGAAGTAGACATGACTGCTAGATCCAAGGAATTATAAGCAGATCGTAGGTCTCCATTTGTGGCGGTAACAATGAAATCTAGCGCCTCATCATCAATTGTCACTAAAAAAGGAAATCCCCGTTCTTTATCGGAAATTGCTAGTTGAATGGCTTTTTTAATATCCTCGTTAGAAAGAGGTTCTAACTCAAAAATTTGTACCCTACTTCTAATGGCAGGAGTTACTGAAAAGAAAGGATTTTCAGTTGTTGCTCCAATCATAATAATATTGCCATTCTCAAGTAAAGGTAAAAGAAAATCTTGTTTTGTCTTGTCAAGTCTATGGATCTCGTCAAGTAATAAAACTAAGCCACCAGAAAATTTAGCTTCTTCTGCAATTTCTTGAAGACGTTTTTTACTATCAACAGTGGCATTAAAAGTACGAAAGGCATATTTAGTAGTACCAGCAATAGCAGAAGCAATAGAAGTCTTCCCGATACCTGGTGGTCCATATAGAATCATGGAAGATAACATATTAGCTGCAACCATTCGATCAATAATTTTGCCATTACCAACGAGATGTTGCTGCCCGATAACTTCATTAATATTGCGAGGACGCATACGTAGAGCAAGATTGTCAGCCATGATTATTCTCCAAATCTTTTGCGAAAATTAAAGCGTCAACATAATGATTTTCAATGAAAAAGGCTTTAGTGATTCGAGCCTCTTCGGTAAACCCGTATTTTTGATAGAGGGAAATGGCTCTGCTGTTGTTGCCCATGACATGCATGGCAATCTTGATGTAACCTTGAGCTTTAGCCTCAGTTAGCAGAGCTTTCAAGAGAGCTTTACCCAGTAGTCCCTGACCTTGGTAGGGTTCAGCGATGAGAATGCCGAAAGTGGCAACATGCTTGCCAGCTGGGAAAGGATAGTAGGGACCAAAGTCCAAGACGCCAGCAATCTTATCATCGACCTCAGCGACAAAGAAGGACATGCCATTTGCCAGATTCTTCTCCAAGTCACTCTCAGTCCACTTGCGGTCATAGACAGGAGAGGTAAGAGCAGTCCAGCCTGTATTTTGTAAGGTCAGAACTGCCCCACGGTCGCAGTCCTGCATAGGTCTGATAATCATAATTGATGATACAAAGGGACGGTTCGGTTTACCGAAAATTTTCGTAAAGAAATAGGGAACGACGAAGTGTCGTCAGACACTAGGAAGTTCATCTTTTCTTCTAGAAAATTAGTCCCGTGTTCAAATCCTTTCTATTTTCTATATAGAGTTTTTCTCTTAGCTGACTCTTTTAATATAGTATGAAGTCAGTCAAAAACGGCTAATCTTTGAGACTATTGTAACATAAAAATAAGTAGGAACTACCTTTTGATTAACCTGAGTCTGTAACGTTTTTCTTCTATTTCATGTTATAATAAGAAAGAATAAATAGAAAATAAGGACATAAGATGGCTAAATTTGGATTTTTATCGGTACTAGAAGAAGAATTGGATAAGCATTTACAGTATGACTTTGCCATGGATTGGGATAAGAAAAATCATACTGTAGAAGTCACTTTTATATTAGAAGCACAAAACAGCTCTGCTATTGAAACCGTGGACGACCAGGGGGAGACGTGTAGCGAGGATATCGTTTTTGAGGACTATGTACTCTTTTACAACCCTGTAAAGTCTCGCTTTGATGCTGAGGACTATCTGGTGACTATCCCCTATGAGCCTAAGAAGGGCTTGTCGCGTGAGTTTCTGGCTTATTTTGCGGAGACTCTCAACGAGGTTGCCACTGAAGGGTTGAGCGACCTCATGGACTTCCTCACCGATGACAGTATCGAAGAGTTCGGTCTTTCTTGGGATACGGATGCTTTTGAAAATGGCAGAGCAGAACTGAAAGAGACAGAGTTTTACCCTTATCCGAGATATTAGACTTGATGGATTTGCTAAAATGTGGATATACATTGGATGATATAGAAACAGCCAGACCAGAGGATATGGAACGTTATTATCCCCCTGAACAAATCAGAAAATATGGAGCTTTAGGAATAGAATTGAGGTTATTGCATGGATATTTTTGATGAGTTATTTGATTTCTCAGGTGCAAAGATCGCTCTTTTCTGCGAGGGAAAGATTTTGACCAGCCTAAGAGATGATTTTCCAGATTTGCCCTATGCAGGCTTTTGGGACTTACCAGGCGGGGATTATGTCATAATAATGACAGGTGCAAATTATTTAGATTTATCAAGGGGTTAGAGGTTTCTACAAATCTATTTTTTTAGGGAGGAGTCTGCCCAAAACTAAACTGTAATCGTATCGTTTAAGCGAGAACAATTAAAAAGGTTCTCGCTTTTTTGCGTTTAGAAAGGAAAATGAATGTCAAAATTGGAACAATCATCACGTTATATTGTGATTACTCATCTCATGTTCATCATGGGAATAGACATTGTCAAAGCAACGGCAGTAGTCGCTGAAATGGAACAGAATGGATTGCTTCGCTTTACGGAAAAAGGGAACTTAGAAATCAAAGAATTGGAGACAAGCTATGAAACGAATAACTGCTAATCACTATCAAACCTCTGAACGCTATTATAAGCTTCCTAAAGTTCTTTTTGAGAGTGAGACCTACAAGGACATGAAGTTAGAAGTCAAAGTGGCTAATGCGGTGTTAAAAGACCGTCTATAGCTTTCTCTCAGCCATGGTTGGATTGATGATGAGGGAGCATTCTATCTGATTTACTCCAATGCCAAGTTGATGGAGCTCTTGGGTTTCTCGAAATCGAAGTTATTGACGATAAAGAAAACCTTACATGCTTATGGCCTGATTGAAGAAGTCCAACAATCTTCCAGTGAAAAAGGTCGGATGGCAAATAAGATTTACTTGGGAGAATTGGAACATGAAGCTACCCCAGTCTTAGATTCAGACGGGGGTGGTGTTAAGAAAACACGAGGGGGTGTCAAAATCAGCCGGGGCCGGTCTTAAATTCAGCCACTAGTGAGACTGAAGTTAGTGAGACTAATAATAGTGAAACTAAAGGGAGTGAGTCTGTCATTGAGGACGAGGAGGAGACAGAAAATCTAACAAGTAAGAAAAGCGAAAATGAACATTTTCATCGTAAGGTGGAGCAAGTCACAAGATATGACAGAGATTACATTTGGGGACTGGTTCATGACCAGTTGAGACAAGTTGGATTATCACAGGCAGCTAGTGACTATGCCATGATTCATTTTGACCACCGCTACAAATATGCTTTGGAACACATGAGGTTTGCGGCTAGGGCAGAAACGATAGCGGAATACGTTTTTAATGGCATATTAGCCGAATGGACCAAGGGACAACGCTTAAACGAACTAAAAGGAGGTGAGTAGATGTTTTGGTGGATTTTATTAGGGATTTTGGGACTAGGAATGATTTGGCTCATTATTGAGGTCATCACTGCCCCAGAAATGGAAGATCATTATTAAGCAAGGGCGTTACAGAAGAAGTAATGTCCTTTTATTTTTGCCAGAAAGGAATGAGAGATATGAAGTTTTTAGATTTGTTTGCAGGAATTGGAGGCTTTCGATTGGGTTTAACTAATCAGGGCCATGAGTGTATTGGCTTTTGTGAAATTGACAAGTTTGCGAGGAAATCTTACAAGGCCATCTATAAGACCGAAGGAGAAATAGAATTTCATGATATTAGACAAGTTACAGACCAAGACTTTAGACAACTTAGAGGGCAAGTGGACATCATCTGTGGGGGCTTCCCTTGCCAAGCATTTTCACTCGCAGGCAGACGATTGGGATTTGAGGATACTAGAGGAACTCTGTTCTTTGAGATTGCTCGAGCGGTCAAACAGATCCAACCACGTTTTCTATTTTTGGAAAACGTCAAAGGCTTACTCAGTCACGACAAGGGAGAGACATTTCGAACAATCCTCACCACATTGGATGAGTTGGGGTATGATGTCGAATGGCAGGTGCTTAACAGTAAAGATTTCCAAGTGCCACAAAACCGTGAAAGAATTTTTATTATCGGACATTCTAGAAGATACTGTTCCCGATTCTTATTTCCTCTCAGAAGAGAAAGTAGCTCAACTGGTCTTGAGCGATTAGGTAATATCAATCCGTCAGGAAAAGGCATGAATGGGGAGGTTTATCTAACCAGCGGTTTAGCACCAACCCTAACAAGAGGAAAAGGAGAAGGGACTAAAATTGCCATTCCAGTATTAACCCCAGATAGGTTAGAAAAACGCCAACATGGCAGACGCTTTAAGGACAATCAAGAGCCTATGTTTACCTTAACTAGCCAAGATAGACATGGAGTGGTCGTCGCAGGAACCTTACCAACGTCTTTTGTGCAAACTGGACGAGTCTATGACCTTTCAGGGATTTCTCCAACACTGACTACCATGCAGGGAGGTGATAAAGTTCCTAAGATTCTTTATCGTGAAGAAGCACCGCATTTAAAAATTAGGGAAGCCACCAAACTAGGCTATGCCAAGGCAACCATTGGAGATTCTGTCAACCTTGCTTACCCAGAGTCTACCAAACGTAGAGGGCGAGTAGGAAAGGGAATATCAAATACCTTGACCACCTCTGATAACATGGGAGTGGTCGTAGCTGCTTTAGAGTACCGTAAGGACAAGTGGTATGAAGTGACTGGGCTTGTCTTAGACGGAAAACTTTATCGTTTGAGAATCAGACGCCTAACACCTAGAGAGTGTTTTAGGCTTCAAGGATTTCCTGATTGGGCTTATGAAAGGGCAGAGACTGTATCCAGTAAAAGTCAGTTATACAAACAGGCCGGAAATAGCGTGACCGTCACCGTTATTGAAGTTATTGCTAGAGAATTTAGAAAGATTGAAGAGGAAGAAGAACATGAAATTATTACACACGAAGAGTATTAGGGAGTGCACAGAACTGGAAGAAGCCATTCATCGATGGTAGGATTAGAGATTGTAATGAATATAGACCCGTTAGAAATCTTTGACGTTATCGATCATGATAAGAAGGGAAACAGCGAACAAGAGCCTACAACAATCCAATTAAGCTTATTTGACTCAATGACGTGCATTTGACAGAAGGAGATAAATTAGGATGGACAGAGAAGCGCTATACAATGAATTAATTCAAAGTGAACCATTAGGTTTCATTGATCCTTTTTCTGACCTTGGCGAATTTGATCCTCTTCAGCTGAAATTTAAACAGCCTGTCAAAGAGCTAGTGAATCGATATTCAGGAAAACCTTACAGCTTGGCATGGCAACATAAAATTATGGAAATGCGGAAGTTGTTTATTGATTATCAGATAGCATTAAATGAAGAAGATAAGCAGATTAACTTTCAGCGAAGAACAAGAAGCGAAGAGTCCAAAGAACATGCTACCACTATTGTAACAACATATTTGAAGTTGGGATTTAGTTTTAAAGAAATTGAGAAGCGTGTTTCTTTATCTTACAAACAACTTCGTCGAGGGTGGAAAAGAAGTGATCACATAATGACAAATAGTCCTGAATTTTATAGAAAAGGGGACTTATCTGAAGGTTACTGTTTACCGAGTAAAAAGCTACCTAAAAGTATGAGAATCAATGAGGAGTAATTATCATGAAAGAAGCAGTATTAACGAAAGGTATTTGTCAAAAATGCGGATGCACGTGGGAAACACCCTGTATTGATGAAAAATGGGGTTGTTGCTGGTGGATGGATCATGATGAGACTATCTGTAGTCATTGTTTTTGGAAATTAAATGAAGAGGTGAAATGATGGGGAAACTAGAAAATTCAATCAGTATGATTTTGATTATGGGAATACTTTTAATCAGGTTAAATAGAATTAGAAACCATAAAGCGGACTACCTATCAGGTAAACGAGTTGGATATTTTCAGTCTCCAAAATTAGATTATTGGAATGATTTAGTCACGACAATTTTTGGCATAATTCTATCAGCCATTCTACTTGGAATTTCGCTATTCCTTCAGCTATCCAATTAGTCTGTAAAGTAAACGAAATTGCTATAAAAACAAAAATAGTTATAATTTCCCAAATATTAGGAGAAGTATGAAGTTACAAGAATGCTTTAGCTTAATCACAAAAGACGGATTAAGAATACAAAAATTTAAGAATAGTCATCTACAGCTCATCTCTTCAGCTGAAGAAGGAAGACGAGGGTCTGTATTTGCTTATCGTTCAAAAGCGAATATGGTGAAGGCACGTGGGGTTGTTTTAACCTCTGTCGAATCATTGCTGGAGAACCAGGATCAGTTTACGCACTGGACTCCTAACGTATATTGCTATGGAAGCTATAGTGATGCTGGTCGACGTATTACACGTGGCCACTCTGAAGATAATCTTAGACAGATTAACACATTCTACATTGACTTCGATATTACCTCTGCAGCTGAAGAAATGACGACAGGAGATATTTTAACTGCTTCCCTGGAGCTAGGTTTTATGCCGACTTTGATTCTAAAATCTGATAAAGGATTTCAAGCCTATTTTGTTCTCTCAGAATCAGCTTATGTTACAGCTCATTCCCAATTTCGAGTGGTAAAGGTGGCTAAAGCTATCTCTCAAAATTTGAGAAATTACTTTGCTCAAACTTTACCAGTAGATATGACCTGTAACCATTTTGGAATTGCTCGGATTCCTCGAACTGATAATGTTGAATTTTTTGATGCTGACTATACCTATTCGTTCCAGGAGTGGTTAGATTGGTCGATGAAGCAATCAGAACTTCCTTTCCCAAGTAAAAAGCCCAATTTGACAGTTATTTCAGGCTCTGAAGGGGTGAAACAGACTGATGAACCCTGGTATCAATTGCTGATGAGAGAGGGGAATATCAAAGGTGGAAAATCCTTGATGGGAAGAAACAACGTTCTTTTCACGCTGGCTTTAGCCAACTTCTCTTCAGGAATCAGTCAGGAAGAATGTGAGGAAGTTCTTTCTAGTTTCAATGCAAATCTAGACGAACCACTCTCTTCAGCTGAATATCATAAGATTATCACAAGCGCCTACTCAGGAAAATATGAAGCTGCTAGTCGTGACTATGTAATGACTTTATGTAAAGCATGGGTTAACCAGGAACTAAAGGCTTCAGATCTCTTTGTGAAGCAACGTTGGTACAAGTTTAAGAAGAAACGTGCAGACAGAAAGAATAGTCATCTTCATGAATGGAAAACAGACGTAATGGCCTATTTAGAAGGCTTCTATCAATCTGAGGATCCATTTATCCAGACGACAAAAAAAGAGATACGAGAGAAGTTGAACATTCCTGAGCGTTCATTAGACAAAGTATTGAAGGTTCTCAAAACAGAACAAAAGATCTTCTTCACAGTCAAACATGGCCGTGGAGGAGGCATCAGATTAGCCTCTATCAAAGCAATCTTACTTTCCCTTATCCAGGTAAAGAAAGAACGTCAGGAAGCTTATATGGACAACATTGCCACTTTCTTTGAAGAAAGTATAGAGTTCACTCAGAGAGTGATAGAAAAGGTTAAAGATGGGTTTAAACAAACACAACAACTATCTCTATTTGAACTTGATATTGGATAATTTTAAAACCCGTAAACTGCCTTACATTTATATCTACGATTATTACAAGGATATACATGTATATAAAATAACTTAAGGAGGAATGATATGATTTTGATTTTAGTTGGATTGTTTAGTCTTATATTTGTAGGAGGATTTTTCTTAGTTCTCTCACTTATAGGGATTCGTCAACAAGTTCGTTTTGAAAACGGATATGATGCTGAGTTAGAGACAGATCAGCTGGCAATGATTAGCCAAAATAGAAAGTGAGAAGAAGAATGAAGTACGTAATTTTCAGTTTTGAATTAGGTGATTATATTTGTAATGGGGAGAATAAAGTTTTAGTTTTTGATACTTTGGGACTAGCATTTCAGTATCTTCAAAAACATTATCGAAAACCATTTCCTGAACAAAGAAAAAAGAGCTTGATTCACTATCCAGATGTGTATCAAGCTCCGTTTAGACTTCTAAAAGTTTGTTAGGAAGGAGACAGGTCGATGTCAGAGTTATTCAAAATTATTCGTGGATACTACCTAACAGGAGTTGGACAGGAACCATTGGCTTATTATTTCAAACTTTCATCGGATAACTTAAAATTTGAGTCAGTTTCTGCAGGGTCTGTAGCTTTAACTTTTTATCAAAACGAGGAGAGTATTTCTAGCATTCCAGCGATTATTAGAGTAGATAGTGTTATCTCGAATGATAAAATGATTTCAGATTACCTGCAGGAGGAGTTGAGAGATCATTATCCAATGTTGCCAATTGTCCGTGTATTGGATTCCGAGGAATTTGATCCTTTGCTTTTTCAAGAAGTGATGACAACGTTCACTAACTTGAAATCAGAAATAAAAGAATTGGCCAAGATTGATTATGTTCAAGGTTCCATATTTGATTTTATGGATGATGAGGAAGTAGTATGAGAGAGTTTTTTAGACACATTAAGTTAGCTGTAGGTGCTATTCTCGTTATTTTATTTGTGAGTCTCGCAGTTCTAGGAGGATATAGGATGTATAAAGATCATCTTATCTTAGATTATGATCCTCATCTTACTCAGAAGGAATACCAGAATACTGTACTTGATCAAAATGTAAATCTAGTATTTTATAAAAAAGATTGTCCTTACTGTCAGGTTGGAAAAAGCGTTGTTGTAGAGGCAGCCAATAAAGGTTCTTATCCTACATTTTATATTGATACTCAGACAGAAGAAGGTCAAAAGTTGGTAGAAAAATACCAGGTTGAAAAAGCTGCAACTATCATTAAGATTCGTAAGGGAAAAATAAAGAAATATCTATATGCTTCAAGAGATTCAGATGAAAAGATTGTCGCAGATGAGAAAGGGATCCAGGAGGCCATAAATGACTAAAAGGGTCAAGCTAAGTAAATGGGCTGAGAAAGCTTTTCACAGATTGAAGTATGTCTAAGGAGGTAGTATGTATCAAATTTTAAATGCTATTGCGCATGGCGTGGTTGGAACTTTCTTGATTGCGATCTGGTTCGTACCACTCTTCGAGATAACCATATGTGATAACTTTGGAAATGAAATCAAAACGAAAAGGCTGCCATTAGCGTTCTTAATGTTACTAAAAAGTGTTTGGCCGAAAAGTAAGGTTTCATTTATTTGGAAAGGATATAAGAGGCATGGACATCAGAGATAAGCCATTATTATAAAACCATAAATAGATACTATTTAGAATTAGAAAGGTGAAAATAAGAATATGGAACAAAAATATTACGCTGTCCTTATGCAAATCAATGTTGGAAAAAGTGTCTGGTTAGTCCCACAAAAAAGTGGGAAACTAGCTTGGTCAGATGAAATTAGTGGAACAAGGGTTTTTAATAGTTATAAGGAAGCTAGGGAAGTTGTTGAAAATCATTTTCTAGAGAATTTTAGATTTATTGGTTCATACAAAATTATAGAGTTCACTTATCAAGAATTGTTAGATTTTGAAATATTAACTGATGACTAAATAGTCCAAAATATCTTCATAGCTCACATCTGGATTGATGTATTTATTGGAGCTATGTCTAACAAATTTTCCAAAGTAAAATAATTTAAGGGGTTGCTTATCTTTTGCTGCTTTTTCCAATATTTTTAGCTTTCCCTTGACTCCGTGATGGCTAGCAGTGTTTTTGTTAATTAAGATAGATGGACAATTAGAGACGTCACCAATTGTGCATCTACTGTCGAATCTAACTAAAAAATAACTTTTTTCAGGTTTCTCTTCATTGTCAATAGACATTACTGTTGCAGTATCATAATAGATGTTAACCTCTTCTAAGTTTATTCCTCTTTGATTAGCTTCTTTTAGATTGACAAAGTGTTTTTCGAGTTGGATTTCTATTTTATGTTTATCATAGAATGTATATTTCTCTCCGGACTGGTATTCTAAAAAATAATTGACTAAATCTCTTAGTTGTTTCACATGGCTACGGAAAGTCTTATTATCCTTATTAGTACAAGAGGAATGAGAGCTTTGATGATGTAGTTCTGCTCTATTTGGCTCAGAAGAAAGATTGGCTTCGTCTTTCTGTCTAGGTTTAGTTACAGTAGCCAATACTCCTTTAATAAGGTCTAAGTCAATAATCAGTTTGTTTTTCTCACGGTAAAAAGAGATATGATTTTCAGACGTTACTTCTTGTTCTCTTTGTTGATAATGTTCAATCATGCGTTGACAATAATTAGGGTCATGTCTTTGATTTCTTGCTCCAGGAGTAAAATAAGGAGTTTTATTAAAGCCCGGATTGTTGAAGTTTGCTAAGGTTAATTTGAATGAACAATTTTCTCCACATTGAAACATTTTTGCATCGGTTAGATGATTAGGAGTTCCAATTGGGGAGCAAGAAAAATCAAAGGGCTCTTTTGGAGTTACATATTGTTTTAATTCTAAACTATAAGCAGATTGAAAAGACATAAATAATTACCTCGTTATAACTTTTATTTTATTTTATCATTATTTCCAATAAAATAGAAAGGATAAATCTATCATGATAGAGACAGCAAAACGCTGGATTGAAAAGATAAAATCTAGCCCAATTTTGAAGCCATTTATTAAGATTAAAGTTTGGTTTCAAGAGAATATTATTAAGAGAAAACTAGTTATTTTCTCAATGTTGTTTGTGACCTGGTTAAGTCTTCTGATGGGAGCAATTTTCTCACCACAAAGACAAACATATACTTCAGAACAACTCAAAACAAAGCAAGTTTTTGCGAATGGGAGTGGTGAGATGAAACTGGTTAGCCAGGAATATTCACCAGATACTGGAATTATCGTTTTACAATTTGAGACGAAAGATGCTACGACTTCGATAGATCGGGGCATTGATGCCAAACGATTAAAATGGAAACTCTATGCGCAGCATAAAGACTCAAAAATAGAGATGGATGTTGTGCCAATCATTGATAATAAAGTATCAGTTATTATTAAAGGAGTTCCGAAAAATTTTGGTGCATTTGCGATTGATGTGACGAATCAGACAGTCTCTTCTAGCTCAATTGATGTGAATATTTCATCGCCATCCAGTGATTCTAAAAAGGTTTCTCAGAAGAAATCTGGAGAAGAGGACACGGTACAATTCTTTGTAACCCCTCAAAATCTTCAGCTTGAAATTAAAGCTATTGAAGTTGTCTCCAGAGAAGAATTCACTCTTCAGGAAATCGAAAAAGAGATCAACTTCCAGAATGAACAGTCTCAAAAATTGACAACATCGATTTCTCAATTGAAGGAATCTATTGACGATGATAATTCACGAAAAGCGAGTCTTCAAGCAGAAGCAAAATATCTAACAGGTGATGATCTCGAAGCCAATCAAAAGAATATTGCTACGCTGGATACAAACATCGAAACGAAGAATAGAACCATCGAAACAGCCTATAAAAACATTGAAAAGTTGAAGGCTAAATTGGAGTCTTTAGACAAGAAAAAACAGGCAGTCAAAGATGGAACATTTGAATTTTCAAACCCTATTGAAACTGTAGAAATGAATTAAAGGAAGGAGATAATTATGGGATATGGAGATGCACTTATGGATTGGCAACCTGACGATAGGTTAGAAATTGGAGAACATTCAATGATGTTGACGAATATTCCTACAGCTCGATTAATTGATGAGCATCCTATAGGAAGTAGAGTAATAGATAATGAATATATCGGCAAAATAACCCAGTATTTTAAGAATACAAGAGGGCAAATTTGTATTGCTTATGAAGTTATAGGATATGTAGAAAAATGATGCGAAACGATTATATTTTAACCGCTATTGAAACTGTGGAAATGAATTAAAGTGAGGCAAAATAAAATGAAAAATTTAATTAAAATGGTAAAAGGAACTGATAAATTGGGATATAAATTATCTGCAATTTGTGGAGTGAATTGGCTTATTAGACAAGCCTTTAAATGGCAATATTTATTTTTTGTAATGGTTGCAGTCGCTGTTTTTATAAAAGAAGCTTCCGTAATACTTGAGGTTGATCCAAGGATTTTTGAAACAATGATGTGTTTGATTATTTTATGTGCGCCTTTTACGAAGTTACGTTTAGGGGCTGAAATGTGGATTATAAAGATGTTCATAAGAAATATTGTACTTGCCATCATTTTTACAGCTGCATTAGAAAAACCAATACAAGAATATGAATCATCGTTCTGGCTTTTAGCCACAATCTTTAGTATTGGTATTTATTATTTCATGAAGTGGTTTCAAGCAAAACTTTTTCAGCGTTATCTATTCAAAAATATCTTAAACAAGGATTACCTTGGAATCCGAAAATTAAAAGATAAGTTACCTCCTAAAATCAATCTTTTTACAGATGCTGATGAAGGTGATGCAAACCAACGAATGATTACGATTAATCAGCGAGCAGTGAAAAAGGATTATCAAGATATTGTAGAATTAAGTTTTTTGAATAGAGAAAAACAGACAGGTATTTCCTATTATAGAAAAGCATGGAATGGTTCTGAAGCTCCTCTTGAAAGAGAATTTGTAGATATTGAAGAATTTTATCATCCAGTATTCAGTGTCTTCCCTTTTGGGAAAAAACATGATTTTTGTTTCGAGATGATTCAATTTGATGTAAGTAAAAAGAGTGCATTTTCTATGAAAGCCGAGTTCGTGTTTACCAACAAATAGTAGTCAAAAATCTCCTTAATTTTTGAATTAAGGGGATTTATTTTTTATGATTGTCCCTTTAAAAAATTTTTTTTAGTTATCTTTTATACTAGAATCAATCAAAAAAAGAAAGGCAGAAAAATGAAAGAACAGCTTAAATTAGCACCGAAGGAT
>NZ_GL636070.1:61715-90831 GCF_000186445.1 Streptococcus agalactiae ATCC 13813 | reverse complement strand
CTAAAACCATCAATAAGGAAACTAAAAATATCAATAAAAACTCTCTACCTTTGGTTTTCTTTGTTAAAGCTAGAAGACCAGACTCAAAAGCGCCACTCTTTCTAACTACTCCTATCATGCCTCCAAGTACCATGATAAATACCATAATATCAACAGCTTCAATGGTTCCATTTACCATACTAGTCGTCACGGAGCCAATGCCTGCCGGATTTTGCTTCAAACGTTTGTAAGTATTTGGAACTGAAACTGGCTTACTAATAGCACCAGAAGTAAATTCTTTAATTTTAATTTTGACATTCATCTTATCCAACTGTGTTTGCGTTGCTGGAACATGAACTGTCTTACCATTTGGATCTGTTACTACTAGTTTGGATGATGCTGTATCAAATTGTAATTTTGAATAGGACCCAGCAGGTATCCACCATGTAGCCAAAACCGAAAAGATTGTTAAAATGAATAATATTGTAAAGGCACCTGGCATTCGAAAACCTTTACTCTTTTTGTTTTCACTGTTTGTCATTTTTTCTGGCATGACACGCCTCCTCTATAATAAAAATAGATTGACTTCATCAGAAAAAGTGCAAAGATGAAGGTTAAATAATCATTTCTTTGCACTTATCTGAGATTACTTAGTTATACGTGTTCCTAATTTCCCATCTAATGCATCTTCTAAACCATTTAATGAGGTGATTAAGGCTGTTCCTTTCGGATTGTGATCTAAGAAACTCATACAGGCTATTACTTTAGGTAACATACTTCCTTTTGCAAACTCACCTTGGTTAACGTAATCAATCATTTGATTCTCATTAACCTCTGTTAAAGCTTTTTGATTTTCTTTACCAAATTGAGTATAAACATAATCAACTGCAGTGAGAATAATCAATTGATCCGCAGCTAGTTCTCCTGCTAACAGTGCACTAGATTTGTCTTTATCAATAACAGCTGCAATACCTTCATAACCTCCCTTATTAATGACAGGGATGCCTCCACCTCCACCTGCGATAACTAGGGTATCATTTTCAATAAGTGTTTTAATGCTATTAATTTCGATGATTTTTTTAGGTTCAGGTGAAGCAACAACACGACGATACCCTCGTCCAGCGTCTTCTACGAAAGTATACCCTTTCTCTATAGCAATCTTTTCTGATGTCTCCTTATCATAAAAGGTACCTATAGGCTTGGTAGGTGCGCTAAATGCTTGATCTGATTCATCCACCTCAATTTGGGTAATAATTGTAGCAACTTCCTTATTTATTCCTTCTTGACGTAATTCATTTAAAAGGCTCTGTTGGAGATGATAGCCTATGTATCCTTGGCTCATTGCTCCACATTCTGGAAAAGGAAAATTAGTTCCTTGACCACTCTCAGCCGCAAAATTCATTCCTAAATTAATGGCACCAACTTGTGGTCCATTACCATGACTTACAACAATTTCGTGTCCCTTTTTTATCAAGGCCACCAATGATTTTGCAGTATGTTTTACTAATCTTAATTGTTCTTCTGGAGAATTTCCTAAGGCATTTCCTCCTAGTGCAACAACAATTTTTGCCATGAAAATTCCTCCTAATCACCTAAAGTTGCTACCATAACTGCTTTAATAGTATGCATACGATTTTCAGCTTCTTGGAAAACAACTGAGTGAGGGCCTTCAAAAACTTCATCTGATACTTCCATTTCCTTCAAACCATATTTTTCATAAATGTCGTATCCAACTTTAGTATCTATATTATGAAATGAGGGCAAGCAATGCTCGAAAATAACGTTTGGATTTTCTGTCATATTAAGCATTTCTTGGGTAATACGATAGGGTTCTAAAAGAGCTATTCTTTCTTTCCAAACTTCATCCGGTTCTCCCATTGAAACCCAAACATCTGTATATAGGACGTCTGAATCTCTGACGCCTTCTGCAATATCATCAGTGATTTCAATAGAAGCACCAGTAGTTTTCGCAATTTCTTGACATTTAGAGAGTAGTTCAGGATCTGGCTCTAATTCTTTAGGACAAACCAAATGATAAGTCATGCCTACAATAGAAGCACCGATCATCAAGGCATTAGCGACATTGTTACGTCCATCACCCACATACGTAAAGCGAATATCTTTATAGGGCTTATGTAAGCATTCCTTAGCGGTCAGAAAATCGGCTAGTACTTGCGTTGGATGATCAGCATCGGTTAAACCATTCCACACAGGAACTCCTGAAAATTCGGCTAAAGTCTCAACTGTTTCTTGAGAAAATCCACGATACTCAATACCATCATACATACCACCTAGCACACGCGCAGTGTCTTTTGAGGTCTCTTTTTTACCCATCTGACTGCCTGTTGGACCTAAATAAGTAACATGAGCTCCTTGATCGTGAGCAGCAACTTCAAAAGCGCAACGTGTCCGTGTAGAATCTTTTTCAAAAATCAAAGCGATATTTTTACCAACAAGTTTTTGTTGTTCAATTCCTGCGTATTTAGCACGTTTTAAATCTTCTGAAAGTTTTAAAAGAAATTCAACTTCTGCTGTACTAAAATCCAATAAAGTAAGAAAACTACGGTTACGTAAATTTTTCATTGCTTATTGCCTCCTTTTTTTTTATACTCTTATTGTAGATAGCGCTTTCAAAAATAATCAAAATTCATCAAAAATCTTCAAAAAAACTTTAAGGACATTTATATGCTAGATATATTATCAGAAAAACATCTAGAAAGAAGGCAGCGTATTATTATCTCTGCAATAGCTATCGCCTTAGCTGCTCAAATCAATATCTCAATACTTGCTGATGGGTTTATTATGACCTTATCTTTGTTCATTTTGCCTGTCTTTTTATATTTTAATGACGACATTAATCCAATTCTTCTCTGTCTAGGAATTACTTTTGCTTCTCCTATCTTCAGAGGAATCATATTAAGTATCGCTGGCGAGGCTGAGATTCATCAAATAATTGAATTCGTTTTAACTGATATGGCGTTTTATATTTGTTATGGCATCACCTTTTATACTATTTATTGGCATCGTTCCTATCGTAATAAAGGTACTTTTTTCTTTTCTATCATTATTTGTGATTATTTTGCCAACCTTGTAGAAATTAGTTTTCTCATAAAGTTTAACAATTATACTATAACTATATTCGCTACTTTATTTGCCATAGCACTTTTGCGAGCTTTTATTAGTTGCGCTGTGGCTTATACTTATAGTTATCTATCACTTCTCTTACAAAAAGACGATCACGAACGTCGATACTATTATTTTATGTGGTCAACTTCAGCCGTCAAAAGCGAGGTTTATTTTATGCAAAAAAATATCATTGAAATTGAAAACATCATGAAAAATGCTTATTTATTAGATAAAGAGTTATCCAAATATCACCTACCTAAAGAATACCAACACCTCTCTCTAGATATTTCGCGGGACGTTCACGAAGTTAAGAAAGATTACCAAAATATTATTAAAGGCTTAGGAACCTATTTTAGTGTAAAAAATGAATCAACTATGGCATTGAAAGATATCTTTCAAATTGTTTTATCTTATACTAGGAGTATTATTCAATTTCGGCATCAAGATATCATTATTCTCGAAAATAATAAATGTAATTTGATAATATCAAACTATTACTATTTACTAACCATTATTTCCAATATCGTTTTAAATGCAGTAGAAGCTATTGATAAACAAAAAAAGGGTACAATCAGTATTCACACAGAAGAATTAGAAGATTTTATTAAAATTGAGATTAGTGATAACGGACCAGGAATACCTGATAAAATGAAACACATGATTTTCAAACCTGGATTTTCGACTAAATTTGATGCTAATGGTGATATCTATCGAGGAATCGGGCTATCCCACGTGCGTATTTTAATGGAAGAGCAATATCAAGGAACGATAACTGTTTGTCCTAATCAGCCAAATGGAACAACATTTACACTGTTATTCCGTAAAAATCGATTTAAGTTAGGAGATAATACGTGAAATTCTATATTATTGATGATGACCCCACTATCACTATGATTTTACAAAATATTATTGAAGAAGATTTCAATAATACAGTAGTCAGAGTGAATAATGTCTCCAGTAAGGCATACAACGAATTGCTGATTGCAGATGTTGATATCGTATTGATTGATTTATTAATGCCAATATTAGACGGTGTAACATTAGTCCAAAAATCTATAAACAGCGTTCCGATTTAAAATTTATTGTGATTTCCCAAGTCAAAGATAATGATTTACGACAAGAAGCATATAAAGCAGGAATCGAATTTTTTATTAATAAACCCATTAATATTATTGAAGTAAAAAGCGTCGTGAAACGTGTCACTGATACTATCGAAATGCAAAAAAAATTAAATACAATCCAAAATCTCCTAGAAAATACGCCATCATATCAAAAGCCTATAACGACTAGTAACCTCACTAAAATCCGTTCAATACTCAGTTATTTAGGTATTACTTCAGAGACAGCCTATACAGATATTCTTAACATCTGTGAACTTTTATTAAAACAAGAATTAAATTTTGCCCAATTTGATTTTCAAAAAGAACTTTCTATCGATGAACACCAACAAAAAATCATTTTACAACGTATTCGTCGTGCCGTTAAAAAAGCTATGATAAATATGGCTCATCTGTACATTGATGATTTTGAAAATGAATTAACACTGCAATATGCTAATGCATTGTTTGGATTTCAGAATATCCATAATGAGGCACAACTTATTCAAGGAAAAAGCATGTATGGTGGTAAAATTTCTCTTAAACGTTTTTTCGATGAACTTATTTTACAGAGTAAAACGTTTTAAGACTTGTTTAAGCATGGCCTTATATACTATAACCATCCTAAAACTTTTCTTTTCATAAATCTCCAACAAACGCCTTGTCTATCGCAAGGTGTTTGTTTTTGCTTCTAGTTTATCGTTTCTGACAATTTAAATGTCAGATAGTTGTTTGAATGTCTACTTTATGCTAATATAACCCTAATATCATAAGACCTACACTCGTTACGCACTAGAAAGTAAATTACATGATTTCATTTGAAAATGTTAGTAAATCATATGGTGATCATACCATCATTGATAATATTAGTTGCCATATTCAAAGAGGAGAATTCTTTGTCCTTGTGGGGGCCAGTGGCAGTGGTAAAACTACCATCCTCAAGATGATTAATCGTCTCATCGAACCAAGCCAAGGCGCTATTACTTTAGATGGGGAAAACATTACATCACTTGATTTGCGACAATTACGCTTAGAAACTGGTTATGTCTTGCAACAAATTGCACTTTTCCCTAATTTAACAGTTGGAGAAAATATAGAACTTATCCCTGAAATGAAGGGCTGGTCAAAAGGTGACCAAAAAAAAGCTGCTAGTGACCTTCTTGATAAGGTGGGTTTACCTGCTAAGGACTACTTTAATCGCTATCCTCATGAGCTCTCTGGTGGGGAACAACAACGCATAGGTATCTTACGAGCAATCGTTGCTAAACCTAAGGTACTACTTATGGATGAGCCATTTTCTGCTTTAGACCCTATCTCAAGACGTCAATTACAAGATATCACCAAACAATTACAGTCTGAATTGGGTATTACATTAGTGTTTGTCACCCATGACATGAAAGAAGCTATGCGTCTTGCAGATAGAATTTGTGTTATTAAAGAAGGTAAGATAGTGCAATTGGATAGACCAGAAATAATTCAAAATAATCCCTCTGACCAATTTGTTAGAACCCTATTTGAAGAGGAGAACTGAGTATGACAACACTAATCACTACCTTTCAAGAGCGTTTTGGAGATTGGACTCAAAGTCTTATTGAACACCTCCAGCTATCACTACTAACACTTATTTTAGCAACTTTAATTGCTATTCCACTCGGTATCATCATTAGTCATTATAAAAAAATCAGTCATGTTGTCCTTCAGATAACTGGGATATTTCAAACAATTCCTTCTTTAGCCTTGCTTGGTTTATTTATACCTTTTATGGGAATTGGAACTGTACCAGCTGTCGTTGCACTAATTATTTACGCTCTATTTCCAATTTTACAAAATACTGTAACAGCATTGATGCAAATTGATGCTAATCTCATTGAGGCAGCAACTGCTTTTGGAATGACACGTTGGGAAAGGCTTAAAAAGTTTGAGTTAGCCTTAAGTATGCCTGTTATCATCTCAGGCATTAGAACTGCCTCTGTTATGATTATTGGTACAGCTACATTAGCTAGTCTTATCGGAGCTGGTGGCCTTGGATCATTTATTTTGTTAGGGATTGATCGCAACAATCCTTCTCTAATTCTCATAGGGGCAATCTCTTCTGCTGTCTTAGCTATTATATTTAGTGGTTTAATTGGATTATTAGAAAAGGCTAGATTACGAACCATAGCCGTTTCTGGTATACTTTTACTAGCAGGCTTAGGACTATCCTATGCTCCAAAATGGATGCCTGGAACAAATACTGCAACGATAACTGTTGCAGGGAAGTTAGGAACTGAACCAGATATTTTAATTAATATGTACAAAGAACTTATTGAGGATCAGACAGATATCAAAGTTAAGCTTAAACCTAATTTCGGAAAAACAACTTTCTTATATCAAGCCCTAAAATCTGGTGATATTGATCTTTACCCAGAGTTTACAGGTACTATTACATCAAGTTTACTTAAAAATCCTCCTAAAGTAAGTAATAACCCTAAACAGGTTTACAACTTAGCCAAAAACGGTATTTTAAAACAAGATAAGTTGTCACTTTTGTCACCTATGGCTTATCAAAACACCTACGCTGTAGCTGTTAAAAAAGATTACGCTGAAGCTAATCAACTCAAAAATATCAGTGACCTAAAAAAATTAGATAAACTAAAAGCTGGTTTCACTTTAGAATTTAAGGATAGAGAGGATGGGAGTATTGGTTTACAGAAACATTATGGTTTAAACCTTGATATCTCAACCTTAGAACCTGCTTTACGATACCAAGCTATCAATAGTAAAGATGTCAATATTATTGACGCTTACTCTACCGATAGTGAATTAATCCAGTATCAACTTCAAATTCTCAAAGACGATAAGCATCTATTTCCGCCATATCAAGGAGCACCGCTACTAAGGCAAGATACGATTAAAAAATACCCTCAAGTAAAAAAAGCTCTCAATAAACTTGCTGGTCATATCACTGAAAAAGAAATGCAAGAAATGAACTACCAAGTAGCTGTAAAGCATAAATCAGCAGCTACAGTAGCTAAACAATATTTAAAAGCACATCATATTATAAAGTAGATTCAAGCAATCAATGGTATTAAATGATTTAAAAAGAGCATGTCGCATGACATGCTCTTTTTAATTGCCAAATAAAGCTTATTTAACAATCTTAATTTTACTATCTTCCATTAATAGGGCACAAATAGCACAAATTAACCAGGACGAACGAGAACAAGAAATATAACGTTCCGACCACAATGGTGTAAACTTCTTCTTATACTTGTGTAAACCATTAAATGAGTAGAAATGACTACCGAAATGATAGACAAGATACGCCATTCTCTCTTTAGCAAAACTTGTTTCAACGCGACCAACTCCTGATAAAGGTGCCATCCCCAAATCAAAATAGTGGTATCCCTTCTCTTGATAATAAGAGAATAATGATAAAAAGAGGAAATCCATAACGCCATTCGGAATTTTCTGTTTATCGTGACGCATTAAATCAATAGAGATAATACTCTTTTCATAGTTTGGCATAATATTAGCAAAAGCAACAACTTCGTGTTCAGCATTTTTTACCAAAGCTATTGGGGCTTGTTGGAAATAATCTTTATTAAAATATCCTAGTGAGAAACCTTTTTCAGGACGTCCTTCTAACCAAGTATTAGAAATCTCTTCCAAACTATTTAGTAGCTCTTGACTATGTGGCGATTGTACAACTTCGAAATAGAAACCATCCTTTTCAACTCTATTTAGGGCATTTCTGAAAGGTTTGTACTTATTCCCTTTAAGAGTAAACGTTTCTAAATTAACTAAAGCATCCTCACCAACTTTCATAAAGTCAAAACCATACTCATGTAAAAGTAGTGTCAACTTCTGTCCAATACTGTAAAAAACAAGGTCATAGTCTAGCTTATCAGCATCATCAATAAACGATTCAATAGCTTCACGAATATAAGTGTCATCACCGGCTGGTTCACCCATAATAAGACATTTATTATTGACAATTACAAATTGGAAAGCAACGCAATCTTCTCCATTTTTTTGGTACCAGTAGAGCCTTTTATCATTTAAAAAGGCTAAACCGCTATCCGAAGAACCACCATAAGCTTGAAGTAGTTTTTTATAACGATCCACATTGAACACATCGCCAATCTGACAAGATTTTCCTTGTAAAATCTTAACCAAACATAAATAAACGAGAGTAAGAATCAACGTAGCCAATGCTATCGGCTCCCATGCTATGATATAATGCAGGCGTTCAATACTACCACCTGTAATATGAGCCCTGATAGGGAATAGTAGTCCTGCAATATAAAATAGAACTCCCATTAAACTAACGATAATGACTCCATCCTTAATACGCTCTTCCCAGCTATAAATAAATTGTTTTTTATAGAGAGTTGGCTTAATGACTAATAAGCCTAACAATAGTAAAATAAACCAGAAAGATAGTCGCCAACTAATATGACCTAAATTAAGATAAAACAATGTCAAAATAATCCAGATAATAGCAATTGGAAAAGCATTTTTCAGTTTTTGATCAATAGTTCTAGCTAAGAGAATAAAACAAACCCCCAGCAATAAACCTGGAAACTGCCATAACATTTGTTCTTGTAATGGGTCCAAGCCTAGCTTCTGCAACCACATAATATAAGTAATATTTTCAAAAAATGCTGTTGAAAATATTAAGAATGCACCTAAAATACGCATCAAATGGCTCACCATGGTTTGTAGAACAGTTGATACTAACTCTTTCGGGACATTTTCATAACGTTGATTTATTTGACTACCTAAATAATGGATAAAGAAATAGATACCTGCAAAGAATGGAATAATATAGTAGGCTAAACGATAAAGTAATAACCATGCAACCACAGTCTCTTTAGGTAGTCCCTCAGCAGCAAACCCCGTAAATAGAACTAGTTCAAAACTTCCTAATCCACCGGGAATAAGGGATACAATCCCCACGGCACAACCAATACAAAATAGTGGTAAAATTTTATAAACTGGTAGATGAATGCCCATTAAATAACCGATAATTATAAATGCTGCGGCCGCACATCCCCATTCAAAAAAAGAAACAACACCTAATTTTATACGAGTACTAGATGGCATATCTCCGAAATAATGGCTTCCTTTATGACCAGAAATCCAATAAATAACAGGAAAATACATACTAGCACCAATTAATACCAAATAATAGTAATCAACACTAGCTTTGGCATGAAAAATATGGCTCATGATTAAGGCAATCACACTAATAAATGATAGACCAGAAATAAGATAAGGTAAAAAACGAGTCACTTCTCTTAGGTCACTCTTCTCTTGACCTTTTTTACCATAAAAAGCCATGCGCAACCCAATATCGATTAAGCCACCGAATCCTGACAAGTTATTAAAAGTGTTGATACACCAACTAGTCTGTAAAATATACCTTTTGCTTTTATCTGTACGTAAAAGTCCATTCAGTACAAAGTCATATCCGGTTGTCGGTAAGACAGCGATAACCCCCACAAGGATAATTAAGAAAAGATTCATTGGAGATAATTGCCCAAAAACACTCTTTAGTTGCTCAACAGAAATAGTTCGTTTCAAATGAATCATTTCAACAATAATAAGCACTAAAACAGATATAAAAAATACAATTTTAATCACAGAAGTCAGTGATTTGACTTTTTCAATTAGCTTTTTCAACAATTTCTCCTTTCAACGTATCGTTGATAAACTTTTTTGCAATAATATTAAAAACATGGGAATCTTGCTTAATAATGTGATGCCCAAAGCCAACTAAAGAATAAAACTCCCCCCTTGGAAAATAAGAAGCAAGTCTCTTAGAATGATTTAACTTAATTATGTCCTTATTTCCAACCAAAACCATTACAGGAGTTGACACATGCTGTAAATCAGCTGGACTAATCTTCAAATCCTCCAACATAAGCGAAATAACTTGAGCTTTTTGCCTCATATACGGAAAGAGTTTCCCTAAATAGTGAAGGAATTTATAGGCAATCCTTACTAAAAGAATATCCCACCATCGCTGACCATGAATAGTCAGGTTCCCTGAATTAAGCAAAAGCCCTCTAACCATACCTGGAAACATCGTTTGAAAAACTAAAGCTAAATTAGCACCATCGCTATGGCCTACCAATATAACTTTATCAATCTCTAAATGAACTAAGATATCCTTTAAGTCAACTGCTATTTGCCTGAAACTAATGGTATTTAGCTTTGCATGACTTTTGCCATGCCCTCTACTATCCATAACAATAACTTGGTAATACTTAGAAAAATATGCTATTTGCTTATCAAAATAGCGACTACTTAAGCTATTGCCATGTAAAAAAACAATCGGTTGACCTTGACCAACGACACGATAATAAATATCTGAACCATCTTTAGTATGTAACCAGTTCTCAGTCATAACCAAAGTCACCTCTCTTTGAATTCGTAGTTATATTATACTATTTTTAAAGACAAATTACTTAAACTACCTGTATTATGAGAAAAAAATGATTACTAAAAGCCGTTCAACTAAATCGAACGGCTAAGTAGTATTAAAATAAGAATGTTAAAAGAGCTAATATAGGTAAACCACCCTGTTTTAATAAGATTTTTTTATCAACTGTCAAAGCACCATAGACAGCAACTAGCAACACATTGATTAAAAAAATAGCTACAATTTCTTGATTCTGTGAAATATATAACCCATAAAGTAGGAATAGGCCAATCAAGCCGTTGTATATACCTTGATTCTTAAAAAGTTTAATAACGGGTAAATATGACAACTCTTCTTTAGACATACTAAAAATCTTCCCAGTCATATTTGACTGGGTGGCTAACGTCTCCAAATACATAATATAAAAATGTTCCAAAGCAGTTAATGTTGCAATAATTATTGTTAAAGTAGACATATCTTCTCCTCCTAAATACTTTGACATACCATATCATACTGTTAGTCTATCACTAGATACTTTCTATTAATCTTCTTGTTTACGATAAATAAGAAGAGCAAGTATCATCGATGATACTAAAAAGATTACTAGCATTCTCCATTGATGGTTAACGTCTCCCGTCAACGAGATGGTCTCTCTTAATCCTGAAACAGAGTAAGTCATCGGTAAAAATGGTTGAATTGTTTGAAAGAATTTAGGACTCAATTCTATTGGGTAAGTTCCTGCGCTTGAACCAAGCTGGAATAATAATATTAATAACGACAAGAAGGAACCATACCTATTATCCCATCCCACTAAAGCAGTTACTAATGCCATCAAAGTCCATGCTGTCAATAGGATAATAAAGTAGGTTTTTCCAGGGTAATCTGGTTTAAGACCTATGAATTGAACTGCAAAAAATAAGATAGTGGCTGCTAGAGTTGCAATGAATCCATTGATTAATAATTTATTTTTAGCCCAACTAAAACGATTAGCTGGCTCTTTGCCAGATAAAGCTTTCGCAAAAATAACATTGGCTGATAAAGCTACCACCATCAACGCAACTGAAATCATGTATGGTGCCATTCCAACACCATTCGTATCAACGCTATCATAATCTTCATGCTTGATAGTGACTGGGCTAGATACAGCATTGGCATTATCTTTGTTTACAGAAACCATGGACAACTGGTCCCCAGCTTTACCCAAAGAACTTGATAATTGAGAAACACCACCTGACAACTCTGTCAACCCATCTGTCAACTGATGTCCTCCCCCAGCAAGCTTATTAGAACCATCTGCAATTCTATCAGAACCACTAGCTAATTGCCCCGCTCCATCTCTCAATTGATCCGATTTACCATCTAAAGTTTGAGCTCCCTGACTTGCTTTTTGTGTTCCTGAAATCAATTGATTGGATTTACTATCTAAAGTTTCTGCACCTTTGCGTAATTGCCCTACAGCATTCGTATAATCCGTGATTCCTTTTGTCAAGGTTTGACTACCTTGATATAACTGCTTAGTAGCCGTTGGCAATTTTTGAATTTTATCTAAATCTGAGATAGCTTTTAATACTAAATTGTTAGCTGTTCCTGACAAAGTTTGAAGATTTTGTGAGCTATTATTAGAAGGGGCTGAACTAGATGCTTCACTAAGCACAGTTTTCATATTTTCTATATTTGAAGAAATATTTGCTGCAATTGTCTCAGCTGAAGTAGGTGTTCCAGTAACCGCTGAAGTAATTTGAGATTGTTGTTCAGGGGTTAAACTTTTAAAAGCTGACGTTGATTGTACCGCAGTCATTTGCTTTTGTTTATCAGCAGCAGCCGTATTCATCAAAGCCTTTGTACTTGATTCAATAGTTGATAAAAAATTAAATAACTTACTATTAGTATCGCTATCAGTAGTTGCTGTCGATTGTAAATTTGTAATAATCTGATTTAGATTCTTTAATCCATCTGAAAGGTTCTGCAAAGTACGTTCTTGCTCTGGTTTTAGTTGAGTTGCTTGTGACAATTGTTGTAAACCATCCGTCAACTTTTCTGATCCTTCCACCAATGCTTGAGACTTATCATCTAATTTTTGACTACCTTCACTCAACTTATGCACACCTGTTGTGTAAGCAGTAATACCATCTGATAACGTTTCTAACCCGTTAGATAGGGTACCCACACCATCTGTATAAAGGTTTATTCCACTATTTAGTTTATTAGCTCCTCCAGAAAAAGTTTGACTAGAACTTGCTAAAACATCTAAATTACTTGTCAAGGTTTGGCTGCCATCCTGTAGCTTATTAGAACCATTTAATAATTCTTGACTCCCATCAGCAGCTTTATTGATACCTGTTTTCATAGAACCCATATTTTTAAAAACTGATTCAGTATAAGTCCCTGTAATAGATTCTGCTACCTCATCTTTTAGTTTATTAGCTGCTGTCTCACTCATTTTTGAAGCTACAAAACTACGCCCCTTAGTAGTTTTATAAGTAATATTTAACCTTTCTGGTTTTTCTGTCATGAGAGTTGTCGCTTTTCTAGAAAGATCTTTAGGAAAGGTAATAACCATATAATAGTGACCCTTTTCTAATTCTTTTTCTGCTCTTTTAGCTGTTGTAAAATGGAAATCTAAGCTATCATTTTTAGACAAATTGTCCTCCATATCTTTGCCAATTGAAATAGTTTTTCCATTTAATTTAGCCGATTTATCTTGGTTAACGACTGCCACAGGTAAATTTTTAGTATTCCCATAAGGATCCCACATTGAGCTTAGAAAGATAACATTATATAGCGTTGGAATCAGTGCAACCCCAGCCATCGTAATCCATAATTTTGGGCTTTTTATGATTGCTTTTAATTCGTCTAACATTTTTTCTCCTATTTTGGACATATTGTTCATTTTTTTGATAAAATATATTATACAGTGATGATAGATAATTTCAAGATAAAAATCTCGTTTTTGGACACTGTGTTTAAAAATGTACAAAAATATTAAGGGGTAATTAATATGGTAAACGATACGAGGAGAGAAAAAACAAAAAGAGCTATTGAAGCAGCTATGATTACGTTATTAAAAGATCAGAGCTTCGATGAAATTTCAACGATTAATCTAACTAAAACAGCTGGAATCAGTCGTTCTAGTTTTTATACTCATTATAAAGATAAATATGAAATGATTGATCAATACCAACAGTCACTCTTCAATAAAGTCGAATATATTTTTGATCGCAATCAATTTAAAAAAGAAGATGCCTTGCTCGAAATTTTTCAATTCTTAGATAGAGAATCATTATTTGCTGCTCTCTTAACCCAAAATGGAACAAAAGAAATTCAGACCTACATCCTTAATAAATTACAATTAATGCTTTCTAAAGAATTACCTGAGGTCAATCCAGATGCAACAAAGTCTGATATCAATCGTTTGTATTATAGTGTCTATCTCAGTCATGCTATTTTTGGAGTCTATCAAATGTGGATAACACGAGGAAAAAAAGAAAGCCCTCAACAAATTACACAAGTGCTACTCAGTTTATTACCTCAAACTTAAAACCAGCCTTCCTTATAGGCTGGTCATTTTTAGTTAGGTTTATTTTATCCTCATTATAGGATAACAACACTAATAAGGACTGACATTATAAATGACGATACATTTGAGAAGACATGTCTAAAAATTGGCCTACAAGCTCGTTATGTTCTCCTATAAAATCAAAGAGTTGATCCTCACTCAGTACACCGCATTTGAGATTATCTTCTGTTTGTTCTGATAGTCTAAACCAGTCTTCGCTACCATAAAATTCTCTTAATTTCACGTAATCTTCATAGTGCTTTTGAAAATCATCTATAGCTTCTACTAATGCATTGATTCTAGGTTTGAAGCTATCATACTTCTCTTCCATTTCTTCTATTTTTAATCTATCATTTAGATTCATAATAAAATCTCCTTAGTTATATAAGATTCGACAAGATAAGTTATCATTCTCAAGTATTTGTAACGTTAATTCTACTATATCCTTTTTACAAAGTAAAAAATTACTCATTACAAACTGACAGTGTTGATTTTTATTCTAATGTTAGTTTAAAATCTTTTTGGTTCATTAAATATAATGACTCACTAAAAAGTATATAGGAAAAAAAGCCTATAAAATAGGCTTTTAAAGTATGTAATGTAATAATTAAAGCATTTTGTTGTACTGTATTTTTGAGACTTCCTTAAGGTTGCTTTACAAGTCTTTATAGCTTTAAATCAACATTTTAAACTTTTTTTGTCAACATTAGTTGACATTAAAATTTCCTTCAAAGTTAGCAAAAAGTAAGCAAAAATTTAATTTACAACTCTGTCAATCAATGAGTTCAGCAGGCAAGAACTAGCACCCAATAAAGGTGCTTTTTAGTTTGCTGTAAATCTTGCGTTTTTATTTTTTCTTAAACAGTTTGATATAGTCTTGTTTGCTATGGATAATATCAGATACAAAAACGGCTTTTCTGTCTTCTAAAATGTGATAAAAAGCTAGGTAGTCCCCTAAAACAATACAACGAGTATTATGTGGCGGGTAAATAGTTTCACCTACTCTGTCATCTGCGTTAAATCCTGCTTCTGGGAAAAATTCAAGACGTTCTAGCCCGTAAAGAATATTGTTGACGGTGTTAGCCCCTGCCTGCTCCGAAAAGTAAGTAGTTTCAATATAGCTTTTTATCTCCTGTAATTGTTCTTGTACGGTTTCAGGGATAATAAGGCTATGGGTTTTATTATCAGATACCAAGGTTAGCCCTCACTTCACTAGCGTTGTATACCCGCCCATGCTCTAAATCGTCAAAACTTTTAGCAATTTCAGCTCGTAAACCTGCAAGTAGTTCAGCTCGTTCTTTATCGGTGTCAGTCTCAAAAGGTAAGGCTTTATTTTGTACAATGTTTTCTAAAAACAAATTAAAGCTAGCTGTCATGTCAAGGTTTTGGGCTGCGATAATAGCTTTAGCTTTCTCTAGTAAATCACTGTTGGTTTTAAAGTTGACCTGCGTATTTTTTTCTAAAGCGTGCATAGTAGCACCTCCTTTTAGTTATTATAACACTTTAAACTATACCTGTATAGTTGCATATATCCAAGAGCCTATGCTGTTGTTATTAACACACCATTCCTATAACTCTGGGCGAATTCAAGCAAAGCTCTTTTCTTAGTCTCGTAGTACCAACTTTGACTTTTGTTAAGTTCTGCTATGATGTCTTGCTGAGTTTTTTTCTCACTAATCAAGTAACACTCAATCAATATCTTTCTGTAGTCTATCTTAGACAGTTGGTTGATAGCATACTTGATAGCGTCTAGCTCCTCTAAGGCACATTCTCGGCTTATTTCAAGGTGTTCTCTGCGCGTGGGATGATATTTTATATCAAACTGGTAACGCTCGTTATAGCTTAAATCAAGGCTATTGGCGATACGTTGCCATCTATGAAACTCTTTTAATTTACGAATAGCGTTCTTCTTGCTCATCTAATACCTCTAAAGCTTCTCTATGTAATTTGAATGCAGTATTCCTTGAATAACCTAGCTTGTCGGGTATCTCATCCCATGATAAGTCATCCACGTATCTAGCTTTGATAACAGCTATCTGTTTTTCCGAATGTTATAGCCAGTATTTGTCCCCCTTATCCATATAGTAATGGAATCTCTTCCAATGATATAAGTATTTAGTCATTCTCATGTACTTTGGACGCTTAGGAAAGTCATCATAACTATAATAACCATGTTTGTGTTTTGCTTTTGAATCTACTTTCAGACACTCTTTAAAGGCTAGTTGCCAATAGTATTGACAATCTGTCTTACTTCGATTGAGTGTCGCTTGATGAAGCTTCTGACAAGTACCACAAGCAAAGGCATGAGAAGCCTTAAATAACTTTCTACAACGTCTCTCACAGTCAGGACACAGGAAGAAGTAGCGCTTACCACCATAAGTTCCTGGTATCGTTTCAAGTAAGAATTCTTGCCCCTCATAATGGACGATTAGGTTATCTAGGTCTATGGTGATAGATTGGTCATTTATTGTTCCTGTAACTCTAGTCTTTTCCTGTTTCTTCATTGGTTTAATGATACTCTCAATAGCTAGTTCTAACATCTTTTCTCCTTAGTATTCAAATAACCCAAAACTATTGATAAACGACAAAAAGAGGGAAATCCCTCTGATTGTTTATTTAACCAGTAACTCACCCTCAATAGCCATATCATACAAATAATTAAAGCCTTGGCTGATAGATTCAAGTACAGCTCCTAAATCCTCTTGAGTCATCTTTTTATAATTCATGGAAACGTGTTCGGCGAGTTGGTTGTGGTCTGAGATGAAAGCCATGAATATGTCTTGTTTGTCCGCTTTCTCTTGGCTATTGTCAAATAAAGGAACCACGCGCTTCTTGTCAGTACTTTCAACCTCCTTTAGTAACTCAGTTTCTTGAGCTACGTCATCAAGTTCTTCATCCGTCATATCCTCAGGTTGGTTGTAATAGTCCTTAAAGCTGTCACAGATACGCTTGAAGACCTTATTTAGTTTTCTGTCTTCGGCATATTCAAGTACTAACTGGTTAGCATGACCACCTTGATCATCATTGTGATAAGTTGCGTCAATCACTGGTTGCTCATAGCTCCCAGTCATATACCCTAGAATGGCATGACAGGCAACTTGCGCAGTATCAAAGTCTTTAAAAGTATAGTGGAATGTAAATGTTTTTGGTGTGTCTGAAAATGTTCTCATGTTATTTCTCCTTTGTGATTGCTATAATGTCTGATAAATTGATGATGGCTACCCAGTTTGGTTGTTGCCCAGATAGAAGATATTTGACCAACTCATTATAAAGGGTGCAGTCTCCTTGTATAGTGACGGTGTTACCGCCTCGTGTGTGTAATTTTAGTTACCTGTACAAGACCAATAAAGAAGTTGTGGTACTCATGTCTTCATAATTGCCATAAGTTGCTTCTGAAAATTTAATGTCTATCACAGATACCGATAGGGTAAATTGATTGATTCGATATTCAAAATCATCCAGTGATTCTTTGTGTTTTTGATAAAATAGCTTGATTTTCATTGTGTTTGTTCTCCTTTCTCAACGGGTATAGCAAAGCCACAGTCAAAGACCCAGCGATAACCACGGCGTATGAGTTCTGGTCTTGTAAAATCACAATCACCAGGTTTAGACTTGGTGTTGAAATTGATTTTGCTGATGAAGTCATAACCGCATTGACCATTGGGAAGCTCCAATCGGTATAGCTGGTCGTTTGGCAGGTCATCATAATGGTAATGCATTTTCTTTATGCCATGATTTGTATAGTTAGGATTCATATGTCCCTCTTTTCTCTCTAAAATGTGTGTTATTAACATTTAAAAAATCAAATAGCACAGCAAAAAACACAGGGCTAAAGCCAGTTGTATCAAGGGTTTTTGACATTTTGTGTTTTTAGTAGCATTAATTTGACCAAAAGACTTTCTTTTTTTGCACGCGCACTATTAGTTATAAATATTATTATCTATAGTATTAAATACTACTAATACTACAATAGAGTATAAAGCTTATAATACCAATGTTTTGGCTTGTGTTATTACGTGTAGTTTTTATGTAGTATTAGTGTAGTTTTTAAACTCGTTCATAGTAAGATACGGGAGTGCCACCTTTAAATAGTCTTTTTCTTGCGGGATTCTCTCCTTTTTTCCAGCCGTCATCATTATCTAAATGGTCACGTATTTTTTGAGAAATAAGAGCTTTACCGCCTTGCGTTGGTTTTTGGTTAAACCCCAGATAAGCAATATGGTTAGGACTTGTGACCTGGAGTAAGCAATTTGTCTGTGCAGAAGGGTAGTCACTATAACTTTGAGCATTATCTAAAGGTTCTCCCAACTGTTTTAGGACGTATTGCCGTTGTTCATACTGTGATAAACTATCCCAACCTTCAACAATTTGAAACTCATTCAGTAATTGGTCAATGATTTCTTTGTCAACGTCTTCAACTTTATAATCTTCTTGAATATCAGCTAACTGATTCATCAACTCTTTAGATGGTGTTAGTGGTTCATAATTGTTAAACCATACTTTGGCTTCAGCGAGTATCTGTAAGAAATAATCTTCTTCCACCTCCATAGGATGTTTTTCCACGTCATTGATACCACATTCAATAGGGAAGAAGCGTCTTTCTGTTCCACTATCCTTAAGAAAAGATTTTTTGTTAGCTGTCCCGATAAAGACACAGTGCCTTGGATGAGGAGTGGCTTTACGTTCATAAGGTTCACGATAAGTATCACTATCTGAGGAAATGAAGCTTTTAACCGTTTCAATTTCTGCCTTTGACATACCTTTTAGCTCCCCTAGCTCGATGATGGCATTGGCTTGTATCTTCTGATAATCACTATCATTTTTACCAAACTTGATTTCTGAATCGGTGTGGTAGCTAGGAAGCAAGCGCTTAGTAACAGTGCTTTTTCCAGTTCCTTGTCTTTTATCAATGAGAATAGGAACGACTTCAAACTTTACTTTACGGAGATAAATTCTAGCTATAAGACCTGTTAGCCATACTTTGGCAATTTCTCTATTATAGGAATTATCAGCACAGCCTAATAGATCAATAAAGTAGCGTTCTCCTCTAGCTTTACCATCCCATTTTTGACTTTCAATACGCTGTTTAATGGGGTGGTAAGAGTTCTTTTTAGCTAAAGCGGTAATAGCTACCTCTATATGTTCTTTACGAGGGGTAAACCGATATTTATCATCAATGAATGCAATACAAAGGCTGGTCTGTTCATTCGTCCATAGCCCTTTTTCTTTAGACCAAGGGAGTGTTTTAGTGATTTCAATAGTTTTTTCAAATTCGTTGTATTTAATACCTGTGAAGATATTTTCGTAGAATTCAAAAACCTTACCGACATTGTAGGGGCTACTAATGACATATTCTTTGTCTCCTCTACCTTTTCGCGTCCTGAATGCAGGGGCAAAAGCAGGTTGAGTGGCTTGTGATAGTTTATTTTGATAATCTTTCAATTCTTCCTTTTCTATGGCTTGATTCCTCTCTTTCTTAGTTCTGTATCGAGTATGCTTCTAAAAGTTTTGTCTATCTCATCAATGGGTAGTGGCTTAGTTGTCACGCTGTTAGCTATTTGTACCAGCTCATAAGCCGTCTCTAAATCACAATCCACCCATTTATTAAATAGCAAACCAACAAATTTAGTTAAGGCTACATTACGTCCGCCTTCGTCTCCAAAACCATTAAACAAGGTATCTATGACCCTCATGGTAATAGAACGCTGACTTCTAGGGCGTGGCGTGTAAGTAGTAACAACCTGTCTGTTTGGTGTGCTACCGTTTTTAGGAACAGGATAATCAAGACCACGGTTCACAGAGCGCTGATAGTCCTCTGGGTCGCCTGTTGTAACGGGTAAGCCTTGTAATTGCGACCAGGTAAGACTAGCTAAATCAAAAGGCAGTCCAATCTTATCGGCTATCTCCTTGACCACTTGTTGATAAGTCGCTTCAGTCATTACGTCACTAGGCTTCACAACAAGACGATAACGGGGCTTCTTGGGTGTGTGTTTAATCGTTGGATAAATAATATAACTGTACTCCCAAAGTGTCTCAGAAACGATTTTAGGTAGGTTTACGCCTGTTTCTATTTCATCATAGTCAAGAAAAATCAAATCACGGTAAACCAAACTAGCATTATTACGCTTATAGCTACCGTTTTTCTCTGCTGTGACTTTGCCACTCAGGCAGTAGGGAGCTTGTGTTCGCTTGTATTCTTCAATATCGATGCCTTCAGGAGTTTTCAAAGGTTTAAAATGAGCAATATAGTCAAATGGTTCTAACTGTCCTTTGTAGGGGTAGAGATAAGAACTAAAACCTCTTGTTTCATAAATAGCCATTTACGTATCCACCCCCAAAAAAATAAGAATATCACTGACTTTATAGTAATGCTTCCTCGTATCTTCTAGTGGTGGTTGGTATCGTCTTAGACCGTTATCTTCCCAACGCTTTAATGTCTTGGCCTTTATGCCTAGTTCATCTTTAATTTGCTGGGCTGTTATCAACCCTAATAGTCTGGGCTGGGTTTGCTCACGTACTTCCAGGTAATTTCCTACCAGCTCCAGTACCCCCTGAGTTAAATCCTGTTCACTCTCTTTACTTAAACTAAACATTCATATCAGCCTCCTTCAGTAACTTCTTATAACTCTCTAGATCCGCATTCATTAATACAGACAAACGTTCTTGTTCTTTTTGTACTTGGTTATAAAAGGCTTTGGCACCCTCTAGTAATTCTTCCTTATTAGCTGGGATGAAGTAGCCACGATTAAACCCATGTCTTATAGCGACAATAGGGACGTTATAGCGCGTGATTAAGTTACTGATGATACTTTGGATTGAACGTTCTTCAAGTTTCAGTATTAAGCTAATCTCTGCCCCTGTGATAGGATTGTCTGCTCCAACCTTGATCAGATTAAGGACACGTCTATAATTCTCTGGTAGTGTCATTTCGTGTCCTCCTTATCATTTGGAAACAGGATTTGGTTATCAATAACACCAAGCACTTGATTTTTAAGACTATCTTTTAACTCGTTCAATGCTTGTATAACTATATTTAGCACTTTTTTATATTCCATCTCTATTGGCATTGATTCCAAAAATTTAACAACGGCATCAGCTTTGTTATAGTCACGTTGTGTAGTATTGATAAATATTTTTTTCGTGAATAACGGAAAATCGTCCCACTCTGCTTCAATATCTTCATCTAGCATTTTGATATTTTTGTCTAAAACCCTATCACTCAACCAGTTTGTAGGATGTTTTTCGCTATCTTCTAGCAATTTTTTAAAATATTCTTCCGTTGTCATGCAGTTCCTCTCTAATTGTAATAATGGTTCTGTGATTGAATATAAGCCCCATAGTTTGCGTTCTGAGGTGGTTTAGGTGCTTGGGTATCTTCTGGTAAATCAATGTCTATTAAAGACTTAGAACGGCTAAGGAGAAGCCCTAAGAGACCTAAAACAATGAATAAAATAAGTGTCTGTGTTGGTGTAAAGTTAAGTTCTTGAATTGCCATATTTAATTATCAATCCTTTTTTTCTTCTCTTGTCATATTAGGAAAATGGGCTTTTTCACTATCCGTCGTGTGTTCCAAAATATATTCAGCAATCGCTTTTAATTCTTCAATACTCCTCATGCGGATACCTCACTTAAATAAGTTTCTAATTCCCCTGTGTCTTTCTCTGAACATGGTAAACCGTTAACGGCTCTAAAGACAATCTCTGTGGTTTGTTTATAACCTAAAGCGCCCCATGCTTCTTCAAAAGTAGTGGCACTTTTCCTGAATGTAGTCGTATACTCTGCCATTACATTAGCAATAATCACCCGAGCAATATGTTGGCTATATAGTCGAGTGAAATATGCTTCAGCTTTATCTTTGCTGAGTTGGCGATTTTTGAACATTTCTAGCTGTTCAGGAGTGTATCTATCTTTTGAAAAAGGATTTGTTTCTACTCTATATTTCATTATGTCTTTTCTCGCTGAATTTTATTTTCTGTGTAGTATTCTTATTGATTGCTTGTTTCTTGTACTAGATTCGTGCTAGTTTTAAAGGATAGTAGTCAAAATATCCTAGATATGGTATAATCTAGCTATCAAATCTTTTACTAAAACCCCTTTAATAATAGCTTGCCTGCTTTATTATTTGAGTTTAGTTATACTAGTTAAAGGCTGTGCTGATTGGTCTCGGTAAGCCTTTTTTTGTTGCTCTTGATTATTGATTAATAATTGCCTTGTTCAATGTCATTCAAACGCTTTTGCTCTGCTTTGCGATTATAGATTAGCACTTTGTCATCAAGCATGAGCGATACGCCTTCCAATACGTTGAAAATTTCCTGTGTGATTGCTTCAAACTGTTCGCGATCTGCATTTGGTACTTTGTCAGCGTAACCCTGTGCTAGCTCAGCTAAATCAACACCTTCATCAATCCATTTCTTCAACTCTTTGTAAGTTGTTGCTTTCATAATCATTTCTCCTTTATCCACGCGCATCACTGCGCTTTTTTTATTGTGTTTTGGTTATAGATAGCTTCAGATACACTAAAATTTAAGCCGTATTTTTCTTTAACCTTGATTAGTTCAACCGTTTCATCAAGGATAGACTCACGGTCTCGCAACATGTTTTCTGTCATCCCGTTTTTACTAACCATCTTAGGGTAACCATATAGGTCAGAAACGGCTTTGTTTACGATAGTGTTTGCTTTGATAAGGTCTTTCTTAGTTGCATTTTGTAAGCCATCGACAAGCCTATTCATTGCCTGCTTCTGATGTTCTTTATCAAACATTCTAAATACTTGGAAGCCCTCTAGGCCTGTGCTTTGTCTTAACTGTTTAATGGTTTCAAATACCCAAAACTTAAATGATTTTGCTTCTGGTTTACGACTTGAAAAAATAGTGTCATAAATTCCAAACTCGTTAACAATTAGCATTTCTTGTTGACGTCCTAAACTGTCTGCGACGTGGTCGGTTGAAACGACCTCATCAACTAAACGCTCTTTCACACGTTTTGGTTTTAAGTCTAGCGCGTGACAAATATCAGCAAGAACTGCCCACCATTCGCCTTGGTGCTCTACAAATCGGATATCATATCCATTCCATGTTTCTGTTCTCAATAAGTTGTCCTTCCTTTAGTAATCTTCAGCAAGCCATTCTATAACAGCGTTATAGATACGGCGCGGGGCGTCATAGTCGCCTTGCTCGACCTTAGCAAGGGTGACGTGAGTAGTATTTAACTTCTCCGCTAAATCTTTAGCAGTCATTCGCTCAATCGCTCGCTTGACCCGTACACGTTTCGCCATTTCTTCTGTAATAAGCATGTATCTGCTCCTTTCTCTAAAAAAATAAAAGCAGACAGTGAAAGGTTGTGATAAGTTTTGTGTCTGCCTTTAGCACATTTTAATTGTGCTATATCTTATATTATACACACTTAAATTATACACGTCAATAGTTTTTCTAAACCTTTGTATATTTTTTTTGTGCATATCTTTCACAATATGATATAATCATAAATGAAAGGTTGTGATATATATGAATAGATTAAAAGAGTTACGCAAAGAAAAAGGCTTGACCCAGCAAGGTCTAGCCGATGATATAGGTGTTCATTTTAGAACGTTGCAAAACTGGGAGAATGGAAAAGCAGATATTAAATCAGACAAAGCCCAAGCCCTAGCGGATTATTTTAACGTGTCAGTGGGGTATCTGTTGGGGTATAGCGATGACTTAGATTTATTTATTCATGGCAACTTGAATGAATTAGAAGATTTACCAACGGTGAAAGTCATAACGAATCTTCATTTTTTAACAAATCCCGAAGAAATTGAAAAACTAAAAAGGGAAACTCTAGCAGCAATTCAGTTTATCGAAAATAATGTAAGTGTGTTATCACATTATGAAACAGCAAAAAAAGGGACTTACTCCCTAAAATTCGAACAGATTACAAATATTTTGTTAGATTTTTATAGTGACTTAGAAAAACAAGAAAAGCAGAATAATAAAACAGACTCTAAATTGGAAATATTCTAACCCACGCGCCAGTATTTTCAAGGGTTTCATCTATATAAATAAAACCATGGTATCTGTATTTAAACGCTTTATACAAAGAAATTTATTGAATTTATTGACGGTGGGGATACCCCAAATGTTTTTAAAAAGCTTATTTTTTATTTTTCTTTACTAACGCCAAAAGAAAGGGAAAGCATAATAAATATTTTAGAGGGACTAGCGGGTTTAGATATTGATTTTCCGCATTAACTCACGCGCATAGAGGAGAAACAAACATGAAAAAGAGAATTATTGTTGTGCTGGTCGCATTGCTAGCTATTGGTGGTGGTTCAGCTTATTATTTCCTAAGTTACGCCCCTCACCAAGAGGCTGTCACAAACTTTAATAAAGCTGTTCAGACAGTTAAGTCAAAGAATAAGACGCTAAAAAGTGAGATTGCCAAAGCTGAAAAGCTCGTTAAGTCAAACCAGCAGCCGCTAGATGTAAGGACTTTAGACAACCTAAAAGCAGCAGTAGCAACTGCCAAAAGTGACTTAAGAGAAATTCCAAAGGTAGCAGATAAAACCGAAGCTATCAAGAAACAAACCAAGTCGCTTAATCAACCAATAGATTATTCAAAAGCTACTCAGTCTTTAGCTGATAGTTCTTTAGCATATACAAATAGTGTTAAGCAACTAGCCCAAATAACCAATCCCAGTCAAAGTTTTGTTGAGGAGCGCTTAAAAGAGATTGATACAGTTACAGGCGTTCAGTCAGTGACAGAAAGCAATGACCCTAATGGAAAACTAAATAAACAAGGTGGTTATACTGCCTCAATCTACTTTACTGATAACCAGGTAACTGAAGCTGTAGAAGGTAAGGATGTGCTCGATAAGGGGACCGATGCAGGAGGAAATATTGAGGTTTTTAAAACCAAAGAAGAAGCAGAAAAACGTAATATATACCTGAGTGCATTTGACAGTGCAGGTATGTTTAATCCAGGTTCTCACTATGTATTTGGAACTGTTGTTATTAGGACATCTCACTATCTAACAGCAAGCCAACAGAAATCTTTAACACAAAAAATATATGAAAAATTGATAGAAATTAAATCAAAAAATTCTGGTTCTACCAAAGACTCCAAGAAGAAAGAAGTTAGCAAAGATAATACAAAAACAAGTACACAAGAACAGCCTGCACCTTCATCAACTACGGACAAAAGTCAGGAATCACAGTCAAGCAGTGAAACTTCAAATAGTGGTGGTAGAGGTGGCACTCGGGGTGTGGAAGATTCAAGTGATACATCTTCATCAAGTGAAATGACGGAAGAGGAATTAAATTCTGCAATTAAGGAAATCCAAGACTCAAGAGATTACTATGCACCGAATGAATTTGAAAATCAGGTTGGTGACACAACTAGCAGTGATAATGGAGATAGTACTTATCATCCATGAGTTATTCCCTCAATATGAAACACCGTTTACTATATTTCTCTTACTTCGCTCTAGCTTCAAGCCAATTTCTCGGAGTTCGCTCTCTGTTCACACTCGAAATTCCATCATTTTTCACCAAATAATTATCTTTAACAACCTTTTAGGAGAGCCGAAAAGTCCGATTTCTGAATACTATATGCTAAAAAAGTCTACTGATCTTAGAAGCTATCACAACGGAAAAAATAAATTAATAAACGACCGATATATCAAGTTTTTTCAAGTTCTTTAAGTGAATTTACCGAGCGTTTTAGGACTATTGAAATAGGTTGACGTATTATGTTGGCACGTACCAACATTTAGGGACTACAGCAACATGTCAACGGAGTTGCCAAATCTCTCAACGTTGAACGATTCAGGAGCGTCAGCCTTCCACCATAGGAAGCCATAGGTTATTCAAGCTGTTCTTGCTTTTGGTCATCTGGAAGGGTGGCAATAAGGTAGAGAGCTTCTGTTCCGATATTTCCCAACGTCGGGAAATTTGGTAATTCATGAGCTATTTTCATCATTCACTTTGCAAAAGTATAATCGATTTCCAACTTATGCAACTACTCCTCCAATAAAAGCAATGGCAGTTAGAAACGTTTGTCTCTTTAATGATGTGATAATTTAGTATTCTTATCCTCGGGGAGGGGGGTCGTGTGAGAAAAAAAGCAAATATTTGGACAGTTGACCCTTCCCACCGGTTTCAAAACTGGGATTGAACAACATTTTTTAATGATGGGGGGTAACCTTAAAGATACTAAATTAGAAAAAATTCTGAAAGCTTGTGGTTAAGCATTTAGGTAATGTTAAGGAACGCCAAGAGCGCTAAAAACTAGACTTTCTAACTATACCCTTTGACTTCTTTATCAAACAAAGCCATAATGGACATAGAAAAAGGAGATTGCGCAAACAATCTCCTGTGGTAACACCGTTTAAGACGGTAGTCTTACCGTATTTGTTTATATTTTTTATAAACCGTCCACGATTGACTAAAGTGTGGGACGGTTTTTCTATTTATTCTTGTTATTCATGATAGCTACTATCAGAGTACCAAAGGCAATCATTTTCAAGAGCTCGAATCTATGTAAACTTTGATCTAGTTTTTAGACATGCAAAACTTCTTCTGAAACTCTCTATACCTTACAAAACCAAACAAAAAAGACTTCACAAGTTTTTACGCTCGCAAGGTCTTAAAAGTCTAATATTATATCACAATTTTCTATTTATAATATTTCGGATATTAACCCGATACCGTTATTATACCATGATATAAACTAATCTAAAACCCTTTTAATAATAGCTTGCCTGCTGATGGAAAGGTTTATAATCGTGAAAATAAATGAAGTAAAAAAGAAAGATGGTACGGTAATTTATCGTGCCAGTGTTTATCTTGGTACTGATAAAGTAACAGGTAAGAAAGTAACCACTAAAATAACAGGACGAACTAAGAAAGAAGTTAGAGAAAAAGCTAAGCAAGGAGCTGTTGAGTTTATAAAAAATGGTTCTACTCGCTTCAAAGCTACTTCCGTAACAAGCTATCAGGAACTTGCAACCTTATGGTGGGATAGTTACAAACATACCGTAAAATACAATACTCAGCTAGCTACTGAAAAGCTGTTAACCGTTCATGTCATACCAATTTTTGGAGCATATAAGCTTGATAAGTTAACGACACCACTTATACAGTCTATCATCAATAAACTAGCTGATAAAACTAATAAAGGAGAAAGAAAAGCTTATCTCCATTATGACAGAATACACGCGCTAAATAAACGTATACTACAATATGGTGTTATCATGCAAGCTATACCATTCAACCCTGCTCGTGAGGTCATTCTCCCTCGCAACACTAAGAAAGCTAACACTAAAAGAGTAAAGCATTTTGAAAATGATGAGCTAAGAACATTTTTCAACTACTTAAACAATCTAGATAAAAGTAAATATAGAAACTTCTACGAAGTCACACTTTATAAGTTTTTGTTAGCTACAGGTTGTCGCATTAATGAAGCGTTAGCTCTAAACTGGTCAGATATCGACTTGGATAATGCCGTTGTTCATATCACAAAAACGCTAAATTACAAGCAAGAAATTAATAGTCCAAAGTCAAAGTCAAGCTATCGTGATATTGACATAGATAGTCAAACAATTACAATGCTTAAGCAGTATAGACGAAGACAGATTCAAGAAGCATGGAAGTTAGGTCGTTCAGAAACAGTGGTATTTTCTGATTTTATCCATAAGTACCCCAACAATAGAACCTTACAAACTCGATTAAGAACACATTTTAAAAGAGCGAATGTACCGAATATAGGCTTTCATGGTTTTCGTCACACTCACGCTAGTTTATTGCTCAACACAGGTATCCCCTACAAAGAACTCCAATATAGGTTAGGGCACTCTACTCTATCTATGACTATGGATATTTATAGCCATTTATCAAAAGAGAATGCAAAAAAAGCTGTCTCATTCTTTGAAACAGCAATTAACTCAATATAGCAAAAAAATCAAAAGTTAGCAAAAAAGTAAGCAAACCCAGAAATCAATGTTTTAAGATAAGAGAAAAAGCCCACTGTTGTAGGCTTTCAGTAAGTTTAATCTTAAAATTAAAGCATTTTGTTGTAGAATTCAACGACAAGTGCTTCATTGATTTCTGGGTTAATTTCATCGCGTTCTGGAAGGCGAGTCAATGAACCTTCAAGTTTTTCAGCATCAAATGATACGAAAGCTGGACGTCCTAAAGTAGCTTCAACAGCTTCAAGGATTGCAGGTACTTTCATTGATTTTTCACGAACTGAAATAACTTGTCCTGGAGTAACGCGGTATGATGGGATATCAACACGTTTACCATCAACAAGGATATGACCATGGTTAACAAATTGACGAGCTTGGCGACGAGTTGTTGCAAGTCCTAAACGATAAACAACGTTATCAAGACGACGCTCTAAAAGAACCATAAAGTTGAAACCAAGAGTTCCTTCTTTTGCTTTAGTAGCTTGTACGAACAAGTTACGGAATTGTTTTTCACCAAGTCCGTATGAAAAACGAAGTTTTTGTTTCTCAGCTAACTGCAAGCCATATTCTGAAAGCTTGCTACGGTTATTAGGACCGTGTTGACCAGGTACGTAGTTACGACGTGCCAATTCTTTACCTGTGCCTGTAAGTGATAAACCAAGGCGACGTGATTGTTTCCATGATGGACCAGTATAACGTGACATCTAAATGTCCTCCTCTAAAATAATTGAGGAAATAACGATTTAAAAAATCCTGATTCGTGCAGGGGATTTTCGCCTAAACAGCAAAGGGTACTAGATTAGTTAACCACCTGTTGACGAGCTTCATATTTTTCTGCTGTTATTTCACACAAGCTATATTGTATCATGAAAATAATATTGAATCAAGTTTTTATGTCTCTTAAACCTTAAATACAAATAGACATCTAATAAGTATTTCCGATTATAATAAGAAAGATTCTTAATTCTAACCACCAATAGAGAATTAGTAAATTTTTTTATAGAACC
>NZ_GL636070.1:50762-60704 GCF_000186445.1 Streptococcus agalactiae ATCC 13813 | reverse complement strand
AATAAAAAACCTCAGTCGAGGTTTTCATACTATTCTGCTGACTCGTCATCAAAATAACGAATTAAAGTTTTCTCAGTTAAAATATCTGAATAAGTGTAAGACTCTACATAAGTATTATCAATTGCTCCTGGTACAGCTGCAGTATCCTTATACTCTACGATAAACAAAGATGGGTAAACTTCAATTAGGCGCCCAATTTTATTTTTTTCCCTCTTACGACCATTTTCGAGAGTAAGTTCGACCATCTGTCCCTCATGTGACTTGATATCTTCTTTTATTTTTTTCATTTTTGCAACATCTGCAAATGCATCACTCATATTAACATCTCCTATTCTTCAAATTGAGCTATACTAGAAAATTTATTATATTCCTTTTGAAACATTAATTTTACTGTCCCACGCGCACCAGCACGGTTCTTTTCTAAAATAACCTCAACGGTATTATCTTCTACAATTTCCTCTGCTTCTTCGCCCTCTCTACGATAATAATCATCTCGATATAAGAAAGCAACAATGTCAGCATCTTGTTCAATCGATCCAGATTCACGAATATCAGATAAGACCGGTCGTTTATCCTGCCTTTGCTCAACCCCACGAGAGAGCTGGCTTAATGCGATAACAGGAACCTTTAATTCTTTAGCTAAAATCTTCAACTGCCTTGAAATTTCAGAAACTTCTTGCTGACGATTTTCTGGTCTAGTTCCTGAAATTAATTGGAGGTAGTCAATGACGATTAAACCTAAACCATCATCAACTTCTTGAGATAACTTCCTAGAGCGTGCTCTAATTTCTGTAATTTTAATCCCGGGCGTATCATCAATATAAATTGGCGCATCCGCCAAAGCTCCTTGAGCAATCGTTACATTATTCCAATCTTGATCCGTCAACTGACCAGTTCGTAAACTATGAGAATCAACCATTCCCTCTGCTGCCAACATACGGTCAACTAAACTCTCAGCCCCCATTTCAAGTGAAAAAATAGCTACAGGTCTATTTTGTTTAGTTCCAACATTTTGAGCAATATTTAAAACAAAGGCTGTTTTACCTACTGCAGGACGAGCCGCTAAGATGATTAATTGATCTGGATGTAAACCTGTAGTAATCCTGTCTAAATCTCTAAATCCAGTTGGTAAACCTGTGACATCTGAGGTTTGCTGTGAACGTAATTCTAAGTTTTCGTAATTAACTTTTAAAACATCAGATATCTTTCTAAACCCGCTACGATTACTGTGTTCGTTAATATCAACTAAAGCCTTCTCAGCGGTAGCAATAATTTCATCAGAATCATTTCCTTCATAGGCCATGTTGACAGTATCTGTCAACTTAGAAATGATATCTCGCAACATGGCTTTCTCAGAAACTATTTTGGCATAAAACTCCGCATTAGCACTTGTTGGAACACTATTAACTAATTCAACAATATAGCCCAACCCACCAATGTTTTGAAGATCACCTTGGTCATCTAAAATATTTCTAACAGTAGCAGCATCAATTGCATCATTTCTATCAGCTAAGGTAATCATCGCTCTGAAGATAACTTTGTGTGAATATTTATAAAAGTCATCTGGACTTATAAATTCTCTCACCATAATCAGTTTCTCTGGTGAGATAAAGATAGATCCTAGAACGGCCTGTTCTGCCAACAGGTCTTGAGGTTGTACTCTTAGCTCAGATACTTCTGCCAAACTTCATTCCTCCTGACTTGTCAACCTTTATCATCTCTCAGTTTACGCTTCTTTGATATCAAGCTTAATCTGTGAAGAAACCTGTTTATGTAATTTTACTGGTACTTCAACCTTACCAATCGCTCTAATAGTATGATCTAAATCAATATGACGTTTGTCAATTTTAATGCCGTATTGTTTTTGTAACTCTTCAGCAATCTTTTTGGCTGTGATAGAACCAAACGTACGACCATCTGGACCTACCTTTTCAATAAATTGCACTCGTGTAGTTTCGGATTCTAATTGTGTTTTCAGCTCCTGTGCCTGTGCTAAAATTTCTGCTTGCGCTTTTTCTTCGGACTTTTGTTTTCCTTTTAATTCACCGATAGCTTGTGTCGTTGCTTCTTTAGCTAGATTCTTTTTTAATAAGAAGTTTTGAGCATAACCAGTAGGTACTTCCTTAACCTCACCTTTTTTTCCTTTCCCCTTAACATCTTGTAAAAAAATAACTTTCATCTCAATTAATCCCTTCTATTTTCGACTGTACTATTTTCTCTTAAATCTTCGTCAATTATTTCCAGTAACATACGTCTAACTTGCTTTACAGACTTGTCTTGTATTTGACAAGCAGCAAAACTAAAATGTCCGCCACCACCAAGTTTTTCCATAATGCGCTGGACATTGATATTATTTCTACTGCGCGCTGAAATACCAATATTTGAACTGTTTTTAGTAATAACAAAAGTAGCCTCAATACCTGCCATTGTCAACATGGTGTCAGCTGCTTTACTAGCTATAACATGCGAGTAAACTTTATGTTCTTCTCCGGTAGCAACAATGATGTTATCATAAATACGCTCACCTTTTAAAATCAATTCATTAATTAAACGATATTCATCAAAATCTGTAGCTGATATTTTTTGAATAGCCATACTATTACTACCTAAACCGCGTAAATAGCTTGCCACATCAAAAGTTCTACTCGTTACATTAGATGCAAAATTTCTTGTATCAAGCATGATACCAGCCATTAAAATACTTGCTTGACTGCGGCTTAATTTATCTTTAGCTTGTTGAAATTGAATCAATTCTGTAACTAATTCGCTGGCACTACTTGCGCCACTTTCTATAAATGAAAGGACAGCATTTTTTGGAAAATCTTCATCTCTTCTATGATGATCTACCACAATAACATCTGCAAACTTGTTAAAGAATTCCTTAGATAAGGTTAAAGCTGTTTTAGAATGGTCTACCATGACTAATAAAGAATTTTGAGTAATTAATTCAAAAGCTCTCTCAACACTTACGAGACGTGTTTCGCCGTCTTCTTGCAAGTAATCAATGGCTCTTTCAATATCAGAATTCATGTCATTTGGGTCATAAACTACATAACTGGCATTAACAATATTACTAGCAAAAAATTGCATCCCTACAGATGCACCTAGTGCATCCATGTCTAATTTCCTGTGTCCCACAATAAAGACACTATCAACTACTTTCAAGCGGTCAGAAATAGCAGTCATCATAGCTCTAGTACGTGTTCGTGAACGTTTAATAGTTGAAACAGCACCACCACCAAAGTAAAGTGCTTTTTTACTACTATCATTTTCACGTACTACTATTTGATCTCCTCCGCGAACGAGTGCTGTATTAAGATTTTCTAAAGCAATTTGCCCAATTTGATTATGGTTACCATCACCATAAGAAATTCCCATACTTAATGTTAATGATAAATGGTTTTCCTGAGCGCGTTTTCGAAACTCATTTAAAATATCAAATTTATCTTTTATCAATGTATTTAAAACGCTATAGTCGGTAAAAATATAGTATCGATCCATATTGACACGACGATAAAAAATATTTTTAGACTGTGTAAAATCAGAAATAAAACTAGTCACGAAGGCGTTAATCTTTGACATATCAGCCTCTAACATAGTATCCATAATATCATCGTAGTTATCAATGGAAATAATACCAATAACTGGACGTAGCATTGAACTATCATAGTTTCTTCTATTCCCCATGAAATTATCAAAGAAATAGAAAACACCCGTCTCTGTATCCAAATAAGCTGAATATTTGTTATCACCGTATTCAAATGATTGCCCAGCCGTTCCATTACGTCTACTAGTAATGATATCTTTAACAGTAGCAGACTGAAAATGGCCATTATCCCCAGTGAAAATCAATTCTGCATAAGGGTTAAACCACTCAATATCATTTGTTTCAAGATCAAATTGTATAACACCAACTGGCATTTGTTCAAGAAGACTCTTAAGAGAAACTTCTGTTTGATCATTAAGTAATTCAATTTGTTCAACTTCAGATAGTTCATAAGTTATCTTTTGGTAATATAATAAGGCAACAACAAAAGATAAAGCAACAAAAATAGCCAATAATAGAGCCGTATAGGATTGAAATAACCTAACACAAATAGCTAATAGTCCAAATAAAATCAGGCCTATTAAAACTAAATGGACGGTTGCAAAACGAAATCTTTTCATTAAATAACCTCTTAAGACCTAATTATAACACAAAACGCCCCTGATAAACAGGGGCGAACACTATTATCAATTGATATTTTTACGACCTTTTTGTCTTCCTTCAAGGTAAACCATTAAAATACTGATATCGGCTGGATTAACTCCTGAAATACGACTAGCCTGACCTAGCGTTTCTGGGTTAATTTTTTTGAATTTTTGTCTAGCTTCTGTTGCGATAGAATCAATGTCATCCCAGTCAATATGAGGGGGAATACGTTTTTCTTCCATTCGTTTCATTTTTGCAACTTGATCTAAAGCTTTTTTAATATAGCCTTCGTATTTAATTTCAGTTTCCAAAAGTTCAATAACCTTACTGTCTAATGGCTCATCAGCACAACCAACAAAATCCGTTGCTACTGCATATGTGATTTGTGGGCGGCGCATAAATTCTTTGGCAGTTAAAGCATCTGTCAAAGGTTTAAAGCCCAATTCTTGAATCCGTTTATTTGTCTCAGAAACTGGCTTTAACTTTATAGAATCTAAACGTTCTAATTCATTTTCAAATTGCATTTGACGCTTTTTAAATATCGCATAACGCTCTTCATCTACTAGGCCAATCTCATAACCGATTTCTGTTAAACGCATATCTGCATTGTCATGACGAAGAATCAGACGATATTCTGCGCGACTTGTCAACAGACGATATGGTTCTAGAGTCCCTTTGGTAACTAAATCATCAATCATGACACCAATGTAAGCATCACTTCGTTTTAAAATAAGTTCTGGCTTCCCTTGAACTTTGAGAGCAGCGTTGATCCCAGCAACCAACCCTTGACCAGCAGCTTCTTCATAACCTGAAGTACCATTAGTCTGTCCTGCAGTAAACAAACCAGCAATTACTTTTGTTTCGAGTGTTGCTCTTAATTGATGAGGCAATACAATATCATACTCAATAGCATAGCCTGTACGCATCATTTCAGCATTTTCAAGCCCTTTTATAGAACGTAATAAATCAACTTGAACATCCTCAGGAAGACTCGTTGATAGCCCTTGGACATAAACTTCTTCAGTGTGTCTACCTTCTGGTTCTAAGAAGAGTTGGTGGCGCTCTTTATCAGCAAAACGCACAATTTTATCTTCAATTGACGGACAATATCGAGGACCAACTCCCTTAACGATTCCAGAAAACATAGGAGCACGGTGTAGATTTTGATTGATGATGTCATGACTCAAAGTATTCGTATAGGTCAACCAGCACGGTACTTGATCAGTAATATAATCTTCATCTCTAGACATAAATGAAAAATGATTTGGTTGCTCATCCCCAGGTTGTATCTCTGTCTTTTCATAATTAATAGAGGAGGCTTTTACACGAGGAGGTGTTCCAGTTTTGAAACGACCAATTTCTAATCCTAGGTCTCTTAAATTATCTGCCAATGTCACAGAAGCTAAACTATTATTAGGGCCCGAAGAGTACTTAAGCTCACCTAATATAATCTCTCCTCGAAGAGCAGTACCTGTTGTTATAACAACAGATTTTGCTGAAAATTTCTGATTAGTTGCTGTACGAACCCCCACAACCTTTCCATCCTCAACAAGTATTTCGTCAATCATAGCTTGTCTTAAGGTAAGGTTTTCTTGCTTTTCTACAGTTTGCTTCATTGTTTGTGCATAGAGGGCTTTATCAGCTTGTGCTCTTAAGGCACGGACAGCAGGCCCCTTACCTGTATTAAGCATTTTCATTTGGATATAGGTTTTATCAATGTTTTTACCCATTTCACCACCTAAAGCGTCAATCTCTCTGACAACGATACCTTTAGCAGAGCCACCTATAGAAGGATTACAAGGCATAAATGCCAACATTTCTAAGTTGATAGTAGCTAGAAGTGTCTTACATCCCATACGACTAGCAGCTAGACTAGCTTCCACACCTGCATGACCCGCTCCAACAACGATAATATCATAGTTTTCTGCAAAATTATATGTCATTTTATTCCTTTCCAATTTCAAAGTCTAATTCATTAAAACACAAAAATAGCCAAAACTCTCGAAAATTGTACGTCAAAAAGACTTACAAATTCCATGAGCTTTGACCATCATAGTTATTGTTAAATTTATTTTAGCATTTATCTTTTAAAAGTCAACCAGAGGGGATAGGCTATGTTAAATGAAAACCAATTTTTATGCCTGTTATTAGCATCTCTATCCCGATAGTCATCAAAATAAGTCCCATCATTTTGGTGATTATAGTCATTGCATTTTTTCCAAGAAATTTAGTAATTTCGTTTGCACTTATTAAAATAACATACATTATCACACATAGTATGGCAAAAGCAAGTATAGTAATGAGTTTGCCAGATAAACCACCACTTGATAAACCCATAGCAGTTGCAATAGTACCCGGACCTGCCAAAAGGGGCATTGCTAATGGTGAAACTGCCACATTCATTGGATCATCCTTATGCTCCTCTAGGTTTTTATTGGTTGGTGAATGTATACCATTAATCATTTTATAACCTATAATACCTACCAATATTCCACCAGATATTTTTAGGGCGGCTAGGGTAATACCAAATAAGTTAAAAAGTAAGTGGCCACTTAATACAAAGATTACAATAATGACAAAAGCAAGTAATACTCCTTTTGCTGCAATTCGACGTGAAATCTTCTGATCATCATCAGCTACTAAAGCCATAAAAGCTGGCAAATTAGAAATGGGATTCATAATGGCGAAAAAAGCCATGAAAGCTAAAATAAATTTTGAAATCATACGATTCGATTACCTCACTTAATAATTAAGTGTCAATTAAATGTATTGACAGATTTTATCATCACGATAAGCCTGATCAATCATCCCACCGCCTAAACATTCTTGTTCATTATAAAAAACAACAGCTTGACCTGGTGTGATTGCTCGTTGTAAATCATCAAACACAACCCTTGCTTGATTACCTTTTACGTAAACTGTAACTTTACTGTCAGGTTGACGATATCTGAACTTAGCCGTACATTCTAGCTTAAATTCATTAGGCATATCACGTGTAAAGTGAATTTCAGAAGCTGTCAAGCTAGTTGACATCAATGAGTCATGATAGAAACCTTGACCTACATAAAGAATGTTTTTACTTAAATCCTTTCCAACTACAAACCAAGGTTTATTATCTCCACCATGTTGCCCACCAATACCAAGGCCCCCTCTTTGACCAATAGTATAATACATTAAACCAGCATGTTCACCCATGTCACGACCATCAACAGTCATCATACGACCTGGTTGAGCCGGTAAATATTGACCCAGGAAATCCTTGAAATTTTTTTCTCCAATAAAACAAATACCAGTAGAGTCTTTTTTCTTAGCGGTCGCAAGTCCTGCTTCTTCAGCTATACGGCGAACTTCTGGTTTTTGTAAATGACCAAGTGGAAATAACGTTTTTTGCAATTGCTCCTGAGATAATTGACTTAGAAAATAAGTTTGATCCTTATTATTATCTACTCCTCTGAGCATATGAACTATTCCGTTTTTATCACGTGTTACTTGTGCATAATGACCTGTTGCTACATAGTCAGCACCTAATGTCATCGCATAATCTAGAAATGCTTTAAATTTAATTTCCTTATTACACATAACATCTGGGTTTGGGGTACGACCTGCTCGATATTCTGCTAAAAAATATTCGAAAACCCTGTCCCAATACTCTTTTTCAAAGTTGACAGAGTAGTATGGTATGCCGATCTGATCAGCAACAGCAGCAACATCTTTATAATCTTCAGTAGCCGTACAAACACCAAATTCATCTGTGTCATCCCAATTTTTCATAAAAACACCAATAACATCATAACCTTGCTCTTTTAAAAGCAGGGCAGTTACTGATGAATCAACACCTCCACTCATGCCTACAACGACACGAATGTTTGAATTATCAGTCATAAGAATTCTCCCATCAAAAAGTTTTATTTTTAACTTAGGCTTGAAGGGCCAAGTTGTTCTTAGATCAATCATATTGACTAAGAAACACTATAAAAGTGCTTATATATTATAGCACTATTTGTTGTCAAGTTGTATGTTTTTGTTGTGATAAATATTTATTACATTGCAGTTTTTTTATCTTTTTATGATATTTTTTAGAAATAATCTGTTATAATGAGAATGTACAAAAATCACGAGGAAAAACTATGAAACATTTAAAATTTCAATCGGTCTTCGACATTATTGGTCCTGTTATGATTGGACCATCAAGTAGTCATACTGCAGGAGCTGTCCGCATTGGTAAAGTTGTCCATTCTATTTTTGGTGAACCTAGTGAAGTAACCTTTCATTTATACAATTCTTTTGCTAAAACTTACCAAGGACACGGTACTGATAAAGCATTGGTTGCAGGGATTCTAGGAATGGATACAGATAATCCAGATATTAAAAACTCTCTTGAAATTGCTCATCAAAAAGGAATTAAGATTTACTGGGATATCCTAAAAGATAGTAATTCACCACATCCAAATACTGCGAAAATAACTGTTAAAAATGGGGATAGGAGCATGAGTATTACAGGAGTGTCAATTGGTGGCGGAAACATCCAAGTTACTGAGTTGAATGGATTCTCAGTTTCATTAACAATGAATACTCCTACTTTAATTATCGTTCATCAAGATATACCTGGCATGATTGCTAAAGTAACTGATATTTTATCTGACTTTAACATTAATATTGCTCAAATGAATGTAACACGCGAAAGTGCAGGAGAAAAAGCTATCATGATTATAGAAGTAGATTCACGAGATTGTCAACAAGCTGTCAAAAAGATAGAAGCTATTCCTCATTTACACAATGTCAACTTCTTTGATTAAGAGAAAGGGTAACTATGTTTTATACAATTGAAGAGCTGGTAGAGCAAGCTAATAGCCAACATAAGGGTAACATAGCAGAGCTCATGATCCAAACGGAAATTGAAATGACTGGTAGAAGTCGTGAAGAAATTCGTTATATTATGTCCCGAAACCTTGAGGTTATGAAAGCTTCTGTTATTGATGGATTGACCCCTAGTAAATCAATCAGTGGTTTAACAGGCGGTGATGCTGTCAAGATGGATCAATATTTACAATCAGGAAAAACTATTTCAGATACCACAATCCTAGCTGCCGTTAGGAATGCTATGGCTGTTAATGAGTTAAATGCTAAGATGGGACTGGTCTGTGCAACACCAACTGCAGGTAGTGCAGGATGTTTACCAGCTGTGATTTCTACAGCCATTGAAAAGCTTAATTTAACAGAAGAAGAGCAACTTAATTTTCTATTTACAGCCGGCGCATTTGGTCTTGTCATTGGTAATAATGCCTCTATCTCAGGTGCAGAAGGAGGTTGCCAAGCTGAAGTTGGGTCAGCTAGTGCTATGGCTGCGGCTGCTTTAGTTATGGCTGCTGGAGGTACTCCTTTCCAAGCTAGCCAAGCTATAGCATTTGTTATTAAAAATATGCTTGGACTTATCTGTGACCCTGTTGCAGGTTTAGTTGAAGTCCCTTGTGTGAAGCGGAATGCTCTTGGATCAAGTTTTGCACTTGTTGCTGCTGATATGGCCTTGGCTGGTATTGAATCGCAAATTCCAGTAGATGAAGTTATTGATGCAATGTATCAAGTTGGATCAAGTTTACCGACTGCTTTTCGTGAAACTGCAGAAGGAGGACTTGCTGCCACGCCGACAGGAAGACGTTATAGCAAAGAAATTTTTGGGGAATAAAGTTTATCAATTTTCTACTCTTTCCCTGAAAATAAATAAAAACGCTACAGCTTTACTGTAGCGTTTC
>NZ_GL636070.1:40605-49564 GCF_000186445.1 Streptococcus agalactiae ATCC 13813 | reverse complement strand
AAACGCTACAGCTTTACTGTAGCGTTTTTATTTATTTATTTTAGCAATCTGTAATTATTATTGACAATAGTGTAAAGTTAATTTATAGCTATTCACTAGTAACCCCAAGCTGATAAACCTTGAGCACGATAAGCTTTAATAGCTGAATTAACTTGATCCTGAACTGTAGCTGTTGAACCCCAACCTGGCATCGTTTGGAAAAGTCCTGAAGCTCCTGAGGCATTAGCAACATTAGGATTACCATTTGATTCACGGGCAATAATATGTTCCCAAGTAGACTGAGGGACTCCTGTTGCAGCAGCCATTTGTGCTGCTGCAGCAGATCCGACCGCCCCTGCAGTATTTCCATTGCTCAATACTTGGCCACTTGTCTGGTGTTGAGCAGGTTTGTAAGTTGTCTCAGTAACAGCATAAGTTTGTTGTGCCTGACTGGTAGCAGGGGTATTTTCTGTTACAACTGCTTGTTCTACAGCCGCCTCTTCACTCGCAGTAACTTGTTGCTGAGAATTAGCTTCTGTAGATTGAGAACTTGATTTTGGGGCTTCATTAGATGCCTGAGAAGGTTTTGGAGCCTGTTTTACATCTTCTACTTTTGATTTAGATGTCGCCTTAGTCATTTTTGATTTTTTGGCTACGCGAACTTTATCTGCTTTTGACAAAGATTCAGTAGTAACTTGTGAACTTTTAAAGATGACCGTTACAGCCAAAATACATGAAAAAAGGGCTACTAAAGTGATAGCTCCATAAGCTAAATGTTGTTTTTTTACATTCAATTTTGATAATTTTCTTCTTTTATTCATGTTACCTATATTATACTTTATTTGTTACCTTGCAATTGAATAGATGTTAAAAATATTACAAAGAGATTTAATTTTAAGTAAATCTCTTTGTTTTATCAACTTTTATTAATACCAACCGTTACTATTCCAAAATGATAGCGCTGCCGACCAAGATCCGTAACGAGAAGCCACATAATTGTCCGCTACTTTTTCTTGATTTTCAGGAGATAAGTCGCCATTTAGGTAAGATTGAGACAGTTGATATCTTCCATAATATTGTCCATTCTGTGCAGTATAACTACCATTTGATTCACGACGAGCTATTTCTTCTTTTGCAGCTGAATCACTTGAACTCAAATTTGATGAAGAATTCATTGAATTTTCAATTGTTGGTTGAGATTTTGCTTCTGCTTGACTAGCTGTAGAATTATCCAATTTTAAAACATCACCTATACTGATGACATCAGCGTTACTGATACTATTGAGAGACACTAACTCTTGTACCGTAGTTTTATGATTTTTAGCAATAGCTGATAAGGTATCACCTGATTTCACGGTATAAGATGCTGCGCTTACTGAAAGTGGTAAAGCTAATGAAGCACCCACTAAAAGACCTGCCACTCCTAATTTAAATGGTTTTGTTTTTTTAACCGAGGTTATTGACATAATATATGCTCTCTTTCATTAATTGATACGCGTACTATCATACCTTGTAAATATTACTAATTGTTTTGCCTTAGATGAAATTTATTACAAATAAATTGTAAATTAATAAAGAAAAGGCCTCCAAAAAATAATTTTTAGTTTTCTTTAAGTAAAGTTGTTGGGCTTTTCACATTATATAAATGAAAAGGCTAAGACCATAAACTGATCTTAACCTTTTAATTTTTTAATAGAAACAAACTCAAACCCAATAATAACATAAGTAATATACTAAAAGTATCCCGAATAGTCCACTTCAATAAACGGTACTTACTACGATTGGCTCCACCTTGATAACCTCTTGCTTCCATAGCAATTGCCAACGCATCTGCTCTTTTAAAACTAGAAGCAAATAATGGAATCAAAATAGGGATAATGGACTTAACCTTATGAATTAGGTTTCCCTCTCCAAAATCAACTCCACGAGCTCTTTGAGCATTCATGATACGTGTTGTATCATCCATTAAAGTAGGAACGAAACGTAAGCTAAGGGATAACATCAAACCAATCTCGTGTGCTGGTACTCTCAGTACTTCCAATGGTTTTAACAAAGATTCAACAGCATCTGCTAAACTTAACGGAGTAGTAGTTAAGGTAAGTAATGTCGAAAAGAAGATAATTAAAACAAATCTCATAAAAATAAGTGCTGCTTGTTGTAACCCAAGGCTAGTGATGCTAAAAATCCAAAACGAGAAGATAACCTGCCCGCCTTGTGCAAACAGCATCTGGAAGAGGGTTGTAAATAAAATAATACCAACCATCGGTTTAATACCATTGAAAAAATAGGAAAATTTTATCTGAGATAAACCCACAATAACCAACGTAAAAATGAATACGATCACATTTGTCACTACATTATTTGCCCAAAAAACAATAATGATAAAAAGCAACATGGCTAGTAACTTACTTCGAGGATCTAATTTATGAATGAGAGAATTACCTGGTATGTAACGTCCCAAAATCAATTTATCCATGCTTAATAGCCTCCACAAATTCGTTAATAGTAATTGGTAAACTAGGTAAATTTAATCCCTTATGAGATAGTCTTTGAGCAAACTTGGTGATTTTGGGAACTCCTAATTGTTTACTTTCTAAAAGTTCTACTTCTTGAAAAATCTGTTTTGGTTGTCCTGATAAGGTTACTTTCCCTGCTTCTAAAACATACACATAGTCAGCATAATCCGCTACATCGTCCATTAAGTGAGTCACTAAGACGATAGTCATTCCTTTTTTATGAAGATTTTTAAAAAGAGTCATTAATTCTTTTCTTCCCTTAGGATCAAGTCCAGCTGTTGGCTCATCCAGTACTAGTACTTTGGGTTCCATCGCTAAAATACCAGCTATAGCAACCCGCCTCATCTGCCCTCCAGAAAGTTCAAATGGATTTTTATCGAATAAATCCTCACTGATACCAACTAACCTTAATTTTTCTTCAGCCAGCCTTTCAGCTTCAATCTGAGAAATACCAAAATTTTGTGGTCCAAAAGCAACATCCTTTAAAACTGTCTCTTCAAAAAGCTGACTTTCTGGAAATTGAAAAACTAAACCAACTTTTTGCCTTATAAATTTGATTTCTTTGTTCTTGTCCCCTGCTTTAATAGAAAAATCATCGACAATTACCTCACCTTTTGTAGGAATATGTAAACCATTCAAAAGTTGCATAATAGTTGATTTTCCAGAACCTGTGTGCCCAATGAACGCGGTATAGGAAGCATCTTCAATTTTCAGATTGACGTCAAAAAGGGCACGCCCTTCAAAAGGAGTGCCGGCTTGATAGGTATAACTTACATTTTTAAATTCAATTCCCATAATTGTTCTTCTAATTCCTTCTCTGTAAGATACTCTGTCCCTATATCAAGACCATTAGCAGCCAGTTCTGCCATTAACCTACTTGTAAAGGGAACATCTAAACCTAAACTAATCAAACGATTTCCACGACCAAATAACGCTTTTGGAGTGGATGTCGACTCAACTTTACCATTTTTCATAACGATGACACGATCACTCAATGCAACTTCATCTAAGTCGTGTGTAATTGAAATAACAGTAAGATTATATTTTTGACGAATAGCTCGTATCGTTCTTATCAGTTCCAATCGTCCCTCAGGATCAAGCATACTAGTCGCCTCATCCAAGATGATAACTTGTGGACGCATAGCTACAGCTCCTGCAATGGCTACACGCTGCTTTTGTCCCCCAGATAAACGTGCAGGCTCCCTCATTTTAAATTCAGACATGCCTACCAAATCAAGTGCTTGGTCCACTCTTTCTTTCATGTCTTTCAAAGGAATACCTTTATTTTCCAAACCAAAGGCGACGTCATCTTCAACAGTTGCCCCTACAAATTGGTTATCAGGATTTTGAAATACCATGCCAATCTTGTGACGTAACTCCCAGACATTATCTTCGGTTAACTCTTGTCCATCAATGATAATCTGGCCTGACTCCGCCTCTAAAAGCCCATCTATTAAACGAACAGTAGTGGATTTCCCAGAACCATTATGACCGATAATAGATAGCCATTCTCCTTGTTTCACATGAAACGATACATTCTCCAATTGATAATGTGTTTGATTACTATCATATTTAAAAAAGAGATTATTAACAGTAATAATATTTGTCATTATTTAAAAGTATCCTTAAATAAGAAGCCTGCACCTTTAAAATAGTCGTAGCCTGAATACAAGGTAAAGAATAAAGCAATGTATAACATGATGTTACCAAGTGTCATCCAATGTACTAACAAAAAAATAACTGCAAACATTTGAGTAGCCGTCTTTATTTTCCCTGGCATAGCTGCAGCAAGTACTGTTCCACCTGTTTCAACTAAAAGTAAACGCAAACCTGTAACTGCTAACTCTCTACAAATGATAATAGCTGAAACCCAAGCCGGTGCTAAGCCTAGTCCAACTAACATGATAAAAGCACTCATAACTAGCATTTTATCAGCTAATGGGTCTGCAAATTTCCCAAAATTTGTTACTACTTGCCATTTACGTGCTAGATAACCGTCTAGGTAATCGGTCAAGCTTGCAATAGCAAATACAATAGCTGCAACAATATGCCAAGTTGTACTTGTTGTTACTGAAGTTAATACTATAAATAACGGAATCATTAAAATTCTGACTACAGTTAATAGATTCGGAATATTTTCTTTCTTCACCATAAATTCTCCTTTTGGAAACATAGTATTCCTATATTATGTTATTTCAAAACTAGTAAAAGACTTTTGACATACCAACTTTATAGATGTCTAAGCTTCCTTATTATATCAAAATTTCAGATTATTTACGAAGATTTTGGAAAAATAACAAAGTCAGATGTGTCAGCATTATCTAAGAAATCCTTACCAATCGTAATGACATCTTCCAAGTCTAATTCTTCAACGATAGATGGCAAATCTAAATACATCGTTTTTCCATCATATAAATAGGTGACGAATTGCATTGCGAGATTTTCAATAGAATCTAAGCTTCTTAAAAAATCGCCATAGAGCTCTCTCTTAACGTTTTGTAAGTGGCTTTCGGTAAGATCAGATGATTGCAAAGCATTTTTTAGCAATAACCTCAACTGAGTTGAAAAAGCAATTGGCTCTGTCGTATCTAAAGAAATAATAACGCACTCAAAATCTGGATGAACTTCAATTTCTATATCAAAAGAGTCATCAATTTGACCAGATTCGTACCAGTCTTGATTAATTGTAGAAGTCCATCCTAAAAGCATTGCAAAAAATAGCTGTAATCCGATTTTCTCTTTTAGGTAAGAACCATGTATCATATGATTTGATTTTCGATAACCAATAGCTAATTTAGGTTTTGTCACTGTCATATGGCAAGAGTTGTTTTTTATAACAGGTTCAAGACTAATAGAATCTCGGTCAATATTCTGTGAGTAACTTGTGAAATGAGAATTTTTTTGAAGGTAAGTTATAATTTCTTGTGGACTAAATTGTCCAACAAGAACTAAATTCATATTAGACAACTGATAAAAGTCTTTGTGATTTTCTTGTAAATCGGTTAAGGTTATTTGAGAAATTGATTGGTAATCTCCAGCGATATCAAATGCTAATGGAGAGTTGGGGTAAAGGTTCGATAACACTCCTTGATAAAGCCTATATTCTGGGTCATCTTGATACATTTCAATTTCTTGTTTGATAATATCTTTTTCTTTAGTAATTGACTCTTCTGTAAAGTTTGTTGTCAATACAAAGTCAAGTAGTATATCTAAGCAGTTTGTAATGTGACTTATAGTTGAAAAATAAAAACTAGTTTTATCAAAAGTTGTAAAGGCGTTACTCTCGGCGCCATATTTAGTAAATTGAGTTGCAGCGTCTTGTCCTTTATCCAGTTCAAATAATTTATGTTCTAAGAAGTGAGCAATTCCTGCCGGATAATGTTCTACACAACCATTCCTCGTATATTTTGTATGGAGTGATCCAAAATTTGCTGTCAATACTCCAACAGTTTCCTTAAATGATGGTTTTGGAATAAGGTATACATTTAGTCCGCTCTCTAATGTTAACTTATATACTTCCTCCTGAAGGTTCTGATAAGTTATTTTATTAACTGTCATCCTAGTTTCCTTCCAAAAAATAAAAAGCTTGTAATTTTAATTTTGTTGCTACGCTGACAATATCTGATTTTGTTACATCGTCTACTTTGTCAATGAATAGTGCTGAAGTATGAAACTGATCTAAATAATGTTCATGATAAATGTGGTCAACTATGACCTTAGGATTATCAGAAGCTAAAAGATAGTTCATTTTCAATATATCTTTTGTTTGTTTCAATAATGTAGAAGAGAACCTGCCCATCTTAATATTATTGAATTGCTTATTAATAAGCTTCAAAAAACGCTCACGATTCTCTTTATCAATACCTGCATATATCGTAAAGAGACCTGTAAAGCTGTCAAATTGACTACCTATAGTATAGGCTAAACCTTGCTTTTCTCGAATTTCTGTAAACAACAAGGAATGGGCAAAAGCACCAAATAAACCGTTAAATACTATTAAAGCAAAATAATCTTCATCTTTATAAGTTATTGGAAGATGATAAGCCAATTGCATAATAGATTGATTAACGTCCTTATCTTCTACTTGACTTCTCGTGATATTTTCATAAGTCTGCGTATAATCAAAAGCTAATACTTTGTGACGTGGCTCAAATGCCATACGATTAAATGCCTGAATCATTCGATAGTCATCAAAATCTCCTACGACAAAAATATCTAATTGATCTTCCTTAAGCATCTTCTGAAATTCTTGATAAGCTGTAAATGAATTTTCTGATTCCACTAAAGATGCTGTACCATACTTAGGTAAACGAAGTGTCTTATTATTGTAGAATAAAGATTTTAGTGCTAAGTCACTGCTATAAAAATTATCTTCAATATCGGCCTCTAAATATTGAATAAGGTTTTTCTTCTCAGTATCAAAAATAGATGTTTGATACTGTTCTAAAGAAATTAAAGGAGAAAACAGCATATCCTCCAAGAATGTAATAATTTGTTCAACGATATTTTCTTGTTCTAAAGTAAAGGTATTTTTAACAAATACAATATCAATATCAACAATGTGAACAAGACCCTTAGTAGAAATCTTAGTTGATAAACTAGCACCATATAAGGAAGCTAACTTTTCTCGAAATTCTTGTACCTTAGGGTACTTAGCATTTGCAGTAACTAACATTTGAGCAACGAGCGATCTACGTGCTACTGTTTTATTATTAAAATCACCTGAAAATCGAAAAGTAAGATGATTAGTCTTAAATTGTTGGTTTTTAATTAAATGTAGAGAAACGCCTTCAACTATTTTCATTCAATATCCTTTGTGTTCTGTATTGTTAGCTAAGATTATATCATTTTTAAAGGCGTTAAAAAAGATTAAATATCCAAGATATGATTAATTCTAAATTTCAATCTTCTTCAAAATTGACAAAGTCGTCAACCAATATTTACTCCCATTTTTTATACCTTGTCTCCATATCATAAGTTCAACTCAAAAAATAATTTTATGCTATAATGATGTGATATCTAAAATTGGAGATTAAAAAGTCATGGATTATAAATTATTTGATGAATATATTACTTTACAATCACTTCTAAAAGAGATTGGTATCATTCAAAGTGGCGGAGCCATTAAAAAATTTTTAGCGGATAATCAAGTATTGTTTAACGGTGACCTTGAAAATAGGCGTGGAAAGAAACTCCGCCTGGGGGATATTATTACTATTCCTGATCAAAATATCGAGATCATTATAAGGAAGCCATCAGATCAAGAAATTGAAGAACGTAATGTAGAAATAGCTGAAAAACAGCGTGTTTCAGAAATCGTTAAAGAAATGAATAAAAACACCAACAAAGATAAATCAAAAACTAGCAAAAAACCAGTTCGCTTTCCAGGGACATAAAAATGTGGATAAAAAATATTTCTTTAAAACATTATCGTAATTATGAAGAAGCACAAGTAGATTTTTCACCCAACCTCAATATTTTCATTGGCCGCAATGCTCAAGGAAAGACAAATTTTTTAGAAGCAATCTACTTCTTGGCTTTGACTCGAAGTCACCGTACCCGTTCTGATAAAGAACTTGTACATTTTAAACACCATGATGTACAAATTACAGGTGAGGTAATCCGCAAAAGTGGCCATCTTAACTTAGATATTCAATTATCTGAAAAAGGAAGAATCACTAAAGTTAACCATCTTAAACAGGCAAAATTATCTGATTATATTGGGGCTATGACTGTCGTACTTTTTGCCCCTGAAGATCTTCAATTAGTTAAAGGTGCACCTAGTCTAAGACGAAAATTTTTAGATATAGATATTGGACAAATTAAGCCAACGTACTTAGCTGAACTTTCAAATTACAATCATGTATTAAAACAAAGAAACACTTATCTAAAAACTACTAATAACGTCGACAAAACTTTTTTAACAGTCCTTGATGAACAATTAGCTGATTATGGAAGTCGTGTCATTGAACACCGTTTTGATTTTATCCAAGCCCTAAATGATGAAGCGGACAAACATCACTACATTATCAGTACTGAGTTAGAACATTTATCTATTCACTACAAATCGTCAATAGAGTTTACAGATAAGTCAAGTATTAGGGAACATTTTTTAAACCAATTATCTAAAAGCCACTCAAGAGACATCTTTAAGAAAAACACAAGCATCGGACCTCATCGTGATGATATTACTTTCTTTATTAATGATATCAATGCTACTTTTGGTAGCCAAGGGCAACAAAGAAGCCTTATTTTATCATTGAAATTAGCAGAAATTGAGCTAATAAAAACCGTTACCAACGATTATCCGATTCTCTTACTTGACGACGTCATGAGTGAACTTGACAACCATCGTCAACTAAAACTCTTAGAGGGAATCAAAGAGAATGTTCAAACATTTATTACTACAACAAGTTTAGAACATTTAAGTGCTTTACCTGATCAACTCAAAATCTTTAACGTTA
>NZ_GL636070.1:7624-39376 GCF_000186445.1 Streptococcus agalactiae ATCC 13813 | reverse complement strand
GAAGCAACAGATTAATCTGTTGCTTTTTAATAAGATTTAACAATACCAAGTAATATAGCACCCATAACAAAACAAAGGATACCCATGACAACCCATTTCTGCTCTTTCTTCGTTTTTGTCTCACCTAAAAATAAAATACCACCAATAATAGAGATAATTACTCCAAGTTGAGAAAAACTAAAAGCAATTGCTAGCCCTGCTTTAGCTGCTGCCAATAACATGAAGACATTACCAACGCCCCACATGAGACCTGTAATCATATTTTTAACAACAACAGCCTCAAAGTTAACACGAAACTTCATGAAACAAATTGCACCTAGACACATTCCAACAGCCATAGGTAAAATAACGGCCATAGCGTCGAACTTCATAATGTTATTAAATAAAACTGCGTACGAGATGTAACCTACAGTTGAATAAGCAATTGTAGCAAATCCTTTTGAAAACTCTTGATGTGTTGCCAAAGCTTGTTCTGAGACATCACGTTTACTTGAGAAATAGAAGCCGATAACTAATAATGTCAACGCTGTCAATCCTAAAATAAATTGGATTGGCTTAGTCCATTCATGAAAGACTAAAGCACCAACTAGGCTTCCACCTACTAATTGTGCACCACTTGACAGTGGATTAGCAACAGAGACTCCCATATATTTCATTGCTTGAAATTGACCATTTTGGCCGACTGACCATAGGATACCACCTAAGATACCAAAAATCCACAATGAGGCAGTCATCTCTGGCTGTTTAAATAACCATACGATAATCGCAAATAGCAATGCTCCTAAAGTCATTCCAAATGTTTGTTGATTTGGACGCCCTCCAATTTTATTACTAACAAATCCAATACTTCCCCACGCAAACATGGGAATCAATGCAATAAGTAAACCTTCCAATTCTTTCTCCTTACAATGGAATATTAAGTATTACCTATTTTCAATCCTAGAGAATCTATTGACTAACTTTATTAGCAAGATCAGCAAATACTATAGCTTTATCAACACTATCTTTTTCCAAAGCTATAATGACTTGTTTTATCAATAAATTGACCAGTGATTTAGAATAAGGTAACTGTTCTTTAGTCATATTACTAATCTTATTTAAAATAACATCTTCAGGTAAAATATCTTGAAAATAGCAGATGACTTTGAAATAAAAATCATTGTACTGTGTCACACCATTCAGATAAGTAACTACCAGGTTAATCTCATCTTGAGGCAGCCTCATATTTAACCCTAAATTTGAAATAAAAAGTTTAGCCAATATTTTGAGAACATTGCTTTCTATTCTATCACAGGATTGTTGTTTTTGGAAACTGAAAATTCTCATGATATCTTCATTATCTCGATAAGATTCCAGTAAAGTTAATTGCTCTAAATCAGTATTAGAAGTTCCAGCCTTAACTTTTGAATCTAGAATGGATACTTCATTGATAGTTACCCCAACCTCCAACGTTTGTAAAGTTTTAATAAATTTATCAATACCTATTTGTGTCTCACCATTTTCAAAACGTGATAGAGTTGATTTTGATAATTGAGCACTTTTGGCTAGAGAACTTAGGGATATACCTTTGTCTTCTCTCAACTCTTTTAAAATTTTTCCATAATTTTTCATACAAAAACTTTACTATATTTGTTTCTTTTATGCAACAAAAAGCATCCTCATAGGGGATGCTTTTTGCCCTTATTTTAGTGTACTGAATAATTTGGTGCCTCATTTGTAATTTGAACATCATGGGGATGGCTTTCTTTCAAGCCAGCTCCTGACATTTCAACAAATTGAGCATTATCATGAAGTTCTTTTATGTTCGCTGCACCTACATATCCCATACCAGAGCGAATGCCACCAAGCATTTGGAAAACAATATCGGCTACTGAACCTTTGTATGCTACACGACCTTCAATACCTTCTGGAACCAATTTGTTAGCCTCGTTTACAGAACCTTGGAAATAACGATCGCTTGAACCTTTTTTCATTGCTGCAATTGAGCCCATACCACGGTATGTCTTGAACTTACGCCCTTGAAAAATTTCTGTTTCTCCTGGTGCTTCATCTGTTCCTGCAAACATTGAACCTAGCATAACTGCATTTCCACCTGCTGCAAGTGCTTTTACAATATCACCTGAATATTTAATACCACCATCAGCAATGATAGTCTTACCGTACTCACGCGCAACAGCCGCTGCATCGTAAATAGCTGTAATCTGAGGAACACCTACCCCAGCAACGACACGAGTCGTACAAATTGAACCTGGACCAATACCAACTTTAACGACATCCACACCTGCATCATAAAGTGCACGCGCTCCTTCTGCTGTAGCAATATTTCCCGCAATCAATGTGCGATTAGGGAAGTGAGCACGAATTTCAGCAATTTTACGGAGCACACCAGCTGAATGTCCATGTGCTGTATCAATGACAATAGCATCTGCACCTGCTTCAAACAAAGCTTCTGCACGTTCAAAAGTATCAGAGGTTACACCTACTGCACCTGCAACTAAGAGACGTCCAAATTCATCTTTTGCTGCCTTCGGAAATTCAATAACTTTTTCGATATCCTTAATAGTAATAAGTCCTGAAAGACGTCCCTCATCATCTACTAAAGGTAGCTTTTCAATACGATGCTCATGAAGAATACGCTCTGCAGTTTCAAGATCTGTACCAATAGGAGCTGTTACAAGATTTTGACTTGTCATGTGCTCTGAGATTAGTTGTTTATAATCAGAAATGAAACGCATATCACGGTTAGTAATAATTCCAACTAATTTACGATTCTCGAGTGTCTCCACAATAGGAACTCCACTAATGCGATAGTTTTGCATCAATTCCTCAGCTTCAGAGACAGTATTATCTGGTGTCAAGAAGAATGGGTCAATAATAACACCATTTTCTGAGCGTTTAACTTTACGAACTTCTTCTGCTTGATCAACTATTGACATATTTTTATGAATGATACCAAGCCCACCAGCACGCGCAATAGCAATAGCCATCTTACTATCTGTAACTGTATCCATTGCAGCTGTAATGATTGGAATGTTTAATGTCAAATTATCAGCCAACTTTGTCTTCATATCAACTTCATTTGGTAAAACATGGCTTTCAGCAGGAATAAGCAGAACATCATCAAAAGTAAAACCTTTTTTCAAAAACTTAGTATCCCAATTTGACATCAAAAAATCCTCTTTTCTTAGATAGTAGATATAAAAAATCCCATTAAAATTATATTGTTACTATCATATCACGCTAAAATCATTTGTCAATATAAAAAGAGCATAGAATTAATAGCTTCTAGCTCTTTAAAGTAATGAAAAAATCTTCTTAATTTTCTATTTTTTTGAGAAGAAGAAAGGCGGCGTATACTGACTTAATTTCTCAAAACACTTTTGAGCTTCTTCACTATTATTACAAATAATCAAACAAGTATCATCACCACAGACAGTTGCTAAGATCTCAGGTAATAAAATCGAATCTAATATGGAGCCAAAAGATTGAGCTAAGCCAGGTAGTGTCTTCAAAACGATTTGGTTTTGAACTGGAAACAGCATGACTAGGGCATCTTCCATGTAAAAACGTAACCGTTCTTCCCAACGCTTCTGAGATATACTATGAATCTCATAATAAGTTTCTGTAGCATTATCACTGCTTTCGTTAACCTTAATTAAATTAAGTTCCTTCATATCTCGAGATAATGTTGCTTGCGTCACTGAAACGCCATTTTTTTCTAGTAATTCCCTTAACTCATGTTGTGTACGCACCTTAGTCTCAGAGACTAAGGAACGAATTAATTGGTGTCTTGTTTCTTTTTTATTCATATAAACTCCTTATTCAATGAATTTCTTGAAATAATTTTTATTATTATAGAGAAGCTTCTTTCCTTTCATTTCAACGATATCTTTTTGGCGTAATTCCTTTAAAACATGACTAACTGTCTCGCGAGTAGTTCCGCTCATATTGGCAATTTCAATCGTTGTAATAGGAAAAGGTAAATGTCCCCTTTCTGTAGGAACTTGCAAAAGTAGAGTTGCAAGCGATTGGATAACTCTCATACTGGCACTTGAAGTCACCATATTACGAAGTCGTATTTCATGAACTCGTAATAGCTTAGAATATTTCCGACAAAGATGCTTCATTTGATTGATATTTTGAAGAGAGTATTCTTCGTATAAAGCCATTGGCAGAGAAAAATACTCAATATCCGTAATAGCTACTGCTGAAAAATGGTAATCATCATCCAAAAAGAGACCTCCATAAGGAAAAACTGTATCTTGTCTAACATAATCTGTATAAATAAAAGAACCAGAAGCGTCTGATTGTTCAATTTTTACATGTCCTGACTGGATTAAAAACAGTTTTTCACGGTAATCACCTTCAAAAAATAAGGTATGATTTTTTAGAGCTGTACGATGTTTAATGTGGCTCACAATATGGTCAAATTGTTCAATAGTAAAGTGTTTAAAATCATCTAGTTGTCTGAAATAAAAATATTGTTCTTTTGTAATCACCTGATTTTCTAGACCTTTCTAATCATTAGATGCGAACATTTTTTGTATAATGAAAATTTTTTAATGTATAAAATTTTCTTGTCACGATAAATCCTCCTTCATTATAGCAAAAAAATTCGTAGAAAGAACGTTTTTCGTTGAATTTTGAAAACGCTTTTGAGAAAATGTAATTCTTCTGATATCTTTTAAAAAAATTGAGAGGCCTTCATGACTAAATTTATTGTTGATTCATCGTACTGGAATTTGTTTCCAACTTCTAAGATTGGGGTAATCTTAATCAAAGATTATCACATGGACAGGAACCTTGAAACAGAACTTAAACAGTTACTGTCTGATAGTTATTCTTTAGCAAAAAAATATTTGCAAGAGAAAGAATTCAGTCAAAACAGAGTTATCCAAACTTATCGCAAAGCATATCAAACCTTTAAAACTAAAAAAGGTGCACGTTCAAGTATCGAAGCATTATTGAAGCGAGTTAATTCAGGAAACGAAATTACTAGTATAAATCCTCTAGTTGATATCTATAATGCCGCTAGCCTTAGGTTTGGATTACCTATTGGTGCTGAGGATAGTGATACATTTAGAGGTGATTTAAAACTAACTATTACCAATGGTGGTGATGAATTTTACTTGATTGGCGAAGATTTTAACAGACCAACTCTTTCAGGTGAGCTTGCCTATGTTGATGATGTTGGAGCAGTTTGCCGCTGTTTTAATTGGCGTGATGGAAAACGTACTATGATTACCGATAATACTCAGAATGCTTTTTTAGTTATCGAATTAATTGATAATGGAAGAGAAATTATTTTTAAAGAAGCGTTGGACTTTATCGCCACCAATACAAATCGTTTTCTAAAAGCTAAAACACAGACCATCATATTAGATAAAGAACACAGTGAAATAACGCTATAACATTAAAACGAAAAGTAAAAATTTTACTTTTCGTTATTTTTTTTAGGTTAATAATTTCTCACTTTCCAACGATAAAAGAAAGAAATTGTATAGAAATCGCTTTCATTTCTATAAATTTAAATTTTTTTGGATATAATCGTGACATTCTTAACACTTTTAATGCGAATAACTTCCCTATTTTATATTCAAAAGAAAGTAGAATGTAAATGTAGATATAGAGATAAATCCTGTTTCAATACAAATCTCTAACTAAGAAAGGAGTAAAATATGACTCAAACACATCCAATTCATGTTTTCTCAGAAATTGGAAAACTTAAAAAAGTTATGCTACACCGTCCAGGTAAAGAAATAGAAAATCTGATGCCTGATTATTTAGAGAGACTCTTGTTTGATGATATCCCATTTTTGGAAGATGCACAAAAAGAACACGATGCGTTTGCACAAGCACTTCGCAACGAAGGAGTCGAAGTACTTTACCTTGAAAATCTTGCTGCCGAGTCGTTAACAAACCAAGAAATTCGTGAACAGTTTATCGATGAGTACATTGGCGAAGCAAATGTTCGCGGTCGTGCTACTAAAAAAGCTATTCGAGAATTATTACTCAATATCAAAGATAATAAAGAACTTATCGAAAAAACTATGGCAGGTATCCAAAAGTCTGAGCTACCTGAAATCCCATCTTCTGAAAAAGGTCTAACTGATCTTGTCGAATCTAATTATCCATTTGCCATAGATCCGATGCCAAATCTTTACTTTACACGTGATCCATTTGCAACTATTGGGAATGGAGTTTCATTAAATCATATGTTCTCTGAAACACGTAATCGCGAAACTTTATACGGTAAATATATCTTTACACATCACCCAGAGTACGGTGGAAAAGTCCCTATGGTCTATGAACGTGAAGAAACAACTCGTATTGAAGGTGGAGATGAGCTTGTCCTTTCTAAAGATGTCCTTGCCGTTGGTATCTCTCAACGTACTGATGCTGCCTCTATTGAAAAACTCTTAGTCAATATTTTTAAACAAAATTTAGGTTTTAAAAAGGTTTTAGCATTTGAATTTGCAAATAATCGTAAATTTATGCACCTTGACACAGTCTTTACAATGGTTGACTATGACAAGTTTACAATTCACCCAGAAATTGAAGGCGATCTTCGCGTTTACTCTGTAACTTACGAAAACCAAGATCTTCATATTGAAGAAGAAAAAGGTGATTTGGCAGATCTTCTAGCGAAAAACCTAGGAGTTGAGAAAGTGGAATTGATTCGTTGTGGGGGTGACAACTTAGTCGCTGCTGGACGTGAACAATGGAATGATGGTTCAAATACATTAACTATAGCACCAGGTGTCGTTGTCGTTTACAACAGAAATACAATCACAAATGCAATCTTAGAGTCCAAAGGATTGAAATTAATTAAGATTAATGGAAGTGAATTAGTTCGTGGGCGTGGTGGACCACGCTGCATGTCAATGCCATTTGAACGTGAAGACCTTTAAAATTTATGAAGCTATTAGTCAATCACTTGCCTTACCAAAGAGCTGCAAGCCTATATATTCGCTTTTCTGTTTTCGTTATCGAAAGAAATATAAAAATGGAAGAAGAATTCGATGATAATGACGAGCAAGATACTATTTATGCTGTTCTTTATGATGGGAAACAGCCAGTTTCAACAGGACGCTTTCTTCCTGAAACTCAAACAGAAGCTCGTTTGACTCGAATTGCGACTTTAAAAGGTTATCGTGGTAACGGCTATGGTACCAAAATTATTATAGCACTAGAAAATTATGCAAAAGAAAATGGTTATCACTATCTAACTATACATGCTGAATTGACAGCAAAAGATTTCTACCAGACACTTGGGTATCAAGCTACTGGGAATATTTATATGGAAGACGGGGAAGCCTGTCAAACACTCGAAAAATATTTAATTTAAAGGAGACATTAACATATGACACAAGTATTTCAAGGACGTAGTTTCTTAGCAGAAAAAGATTTTTCTCGTGAGGAATTTGAATATCTTATTGATTTTTCAGCTCATTTAAAAGACCTTAAAAAACGTGGTGTTCCTCATCACTATCTTGAAGGTAAAAATATTGCTCTCTTATTTGAAAAAACATCTACTCGTACTCGCGCGGCCTTTACAACTGCAGCAATTGACCTAGGCGCTCATCCGGAATACCTTGGTGCAAATGATATTCAACTTGGTAAAAAAGAATCAACAGAAGATACTGCTAAGGTTTTAGGGCGTATGTTTGATGGTATTGAATTCCGTGGTTTTAGCCAAAGAATGGTTGAAGAGCTTGCTGAATTTTCTGGAGTACCTGTTTGGAATGGTTTAACAGATGAATGGCATCCAACACAAATGCTAGCTGACTACCTTACTATCAAAGAAAACTTCGGTAAACTTGAAGGTATTACTCTTGTTTACTGTGGTGACGGACGTAACAACGTTGCCAACTCACTTTTAGTGGCTGGGACTTTGATGGGGGTCAATGTACACATCTTTTCTCCAAAAGAACTTTTCCCTGCTGAAGAGATTGTTAAATTGGCTGAAGGATATGCCAAAGAATCTGGGGCTCACGTTCTCGTTACTGATAATGTAGACGAAGCTGTAAAGGGAGCAGATGTCTTTTACACTGATGTCTGGGTATCGATGGGAGAAGAAGATAAGTTCAAAGAACGCGTTGAACTTCTTCAACCATATCAAGTAAACATGGATCTGATTAAAAAAGCTAATAATGATAATCTTATCTTCTTACACTGCTTACCTGCATTCCATGATACAAATACCGTTTACGGCAAAGACGTCGCTGAAAAATTTGGCGTCAAGGAAATGGAAGTTACTGATGAAGTCTTCCGTAGCAAATATGCCCGTCATTTCGACCAAGCTGAAAATCGTATGCACACTATTAAAGCTGTAATGGCTGCAACCCTTGGAAATCTTTTCATTCCAAAAGTTTAAATTAAACGACTATAGGGAGTTGACATATAGTCAATTCCCTATTTTAGGAAATGAGGTATAAAATGGAAAAAGAAAAAAAATTAGGTCTTTTACCACTAACAATGCTTGTCATTGGCTCTCTTATCGGTGGCGGAATCTTTGATTTAATGCAAAATATGAGTTCCAGAGCCGGTTTGGTACCAATGCTTATTGCTTGGGTAATTACTGCTATCGGGATGGGAACTTTCGTTTTAAGTTTTCAAAATTTATCTGAAAAAAGGCCGGACCTAACAGCTGGAATCTTTAGTTACGCTAAAGAGGGGTTTGGAAACTTTATGGGATTTAACTCTGCATGGGGTTATTGGTTATCAGCTTGGCTTGGAAACGTTGCCTACGCTGCACTCTTATTCAGTTCACTCGGTTATTTCTTTAAATTCTTTGGTAATGGAAATAATATCATCTCAATTATTGGAGCAAGTATAGTTATTTGGGTTGTCCATTTCTTAATTTTAAGAGGTGTTAATACAGCTGCATTTATTAATACCATAGTTACCTTTGCAAAATTAGTACCTGTTATTATTTTCTTAATTTCAGCGTTATTAGCTTTCAAATTTAACATTTTTAGTCTTGATATCTGGGGAAATGGATTACATCAATCAATTTTTAACCAAGTCAATTCAACTATGAAAACCGCTGTTTGGGTATTTATTGGTATTGAGGGCGCCGTTGTCTTCTCAGGTCGTGCTAAAAAACACTCTGATATTGGTAAAGCAAGTATCCTAGCATTATTCACTATGATTTCACTTTATGTATTGATTTCTGTTTTATCACTTGGTATCATGTCACGTCCAGAACTTGCAAACTTAAAAACACCAGCTATGGCTTACGTTCTAGAAAAAGCTGTTGGTCACTGGGGCGCTATCTTAGTTAACCTTGGTGTTATCATTTCAGTATTTGGCGCTATTCTTGCTTGGACTTTATTTGCAGCAGAATTACCATATCAAGCTGCTAAAGAAGGTGCTTTTCCTAAATTCTTTGCAAAAGAAAATAAAAACAAAGCTCCAATCAACTCACTCTTAGTCACTAATCTTTGTGTACAAGCATTCTTAATCACGTTCTTATTCACACAAAGTGCTTATCGTTTTGGTTTCGCATTAGCATCATCTGCTATCTTAATTCCTTATGCTTTTACAGCACTATATCAATTACAATTCACACTCCGTGAGGATAAGTCAACTCCAGGACATCAAAAGAATTTAATTATCGGTATCCTCGCTACAATCTATGCTATTTACCTTATCTACGCTGGTGGTTTTGATTACTTACTTTTGACAATGATTGCTTACACTCTAGGTATGATTCTCTATATTAAAATGAGAAAAGATGACAAGCTTCCTATCTTTGTGGGATATGAAAAAATTAGTGCCATTGTCATTCTAGCGCTTTGCTTACTATGTATTATTGAAATTATGACTGGACAAATTGACATTGCTGCAATCCTAGCAGGTTAGTCATTAGAAAGAGGGATAAATTGGTAAAAGAACATCAAAAAATCGTAGTTGCCTTAGGTGGTAACGCTATTCTATCAACAGATGCTTCAGCAAAAGCACAACAAGAAGCATTAATCAACACATCAAAATCACTGGTCAAACTGATTAAAGAAGGCCATTATGTCATTGTTACTCATGGAAATGGTCCCCAAGTTGGTAACTTATTGCTACAGCAAGCAGCTGCAGATTCTGAAAAGAATCCAGCAATGCCTCTGGATACTTGTGTTGCCATGACAGAAGGAAGTATTGGTTTTTGGTTACAAAATGCTCTTAACAATGAATTACAAGAACAAGGCATTGACAAAGAGGTTGCAACAGTAGTAACTCAAGTTATTGTAGATGAAAAAGATCAAGCTTTCACTAATCCAACAAAACCTATTGGCCCATTCTTATCTGAAGAAGATGCCAAGAAACAAGCCCAAGAAACAGGTTCAAAATTTAAAGAAGATGCTGGCCGTGGATGGCGTAAAGTCGTTCCTTCACCAAAACCGATTGGTATCAAAGAAGCTTCTGTTATTAGACGGTTAGTGGACTCTGGTGTAGTTGTTATTAGCGCAGGTGGCGGAGGTGTACCAGTTATTGAAGATGCTAATACAAAGGCATTAAAAGGGGTTGAAGCTGTTATTGACAAAGACTTTGCCAGTCAAACTTTATCAGAACTTGTTGATGCCGACTTATTCATCGTCTTAACTGGCGTTGACAACGTTTTTGTTAATTTTAATAAACCTAATCAAGAGAAATTAGAAGAAGTTACTGTTTCACAAATGAAACAATATATCACTGAAAATCAATTTGCCCCTGGCAGTATGCTACCAAAGGTAGAAGCTGCGATTACTTTTGTTGAAAATAAACCTGAAGCACGTGCTATCATTACTTCACTTGAAAATATTGATAATGTCTTAGCAGAAAATGCAGGGACACAAATTGTTGCAAATTAAACAATGTAGATTACCATTACATACACTCCTTATTAATAACAAAGTAATGTCACTCCTTAGGCATTCCTATAATAAAAGAGAGCTAGATATATCTAGCTCTCTTTTATTATAGGAATATATTATTTAAAATAGTTCAAACCCATGGCTGATTTAACCTCATCCAAAGTAGAGGCTGCAACAGCTTGAGCTTTCTCACTACCTTTTTGTAACATTTGATAAACTTGTCCCATATCTTTAGCATATTCGAGGCGACGTTCTCTAATAGGTGATAATTCACGCTCTAAGATATCAAGTAGATAACGTTTTGTTTTAACATCTCCAAGTCCACCTTTTTGATAGTGTTCTTTCATAGCAGTAATCTCTTTTTGGTCTTCATCTCTTCCAAAAACATCAAGGTAATGAAATACCATATTACCTTCGATTTGTCCTGGTTCTTCTACTTTAATATGGTTTGGATCAGTATACATACTCATAACTTTTTTCTTAACTGTATCCATATCATCTGCTAAAAAGATTCCATTATTTAATGACTTAGACATTTTTGCATTACCATCTAACCCTGGCAGACGACCTGCTGCATCATTTTCTGGATAGATTCCTTCTGGTTCAACTAAAACCTGACAATTATAAGCATGATTGAAAGATCTAACTATTTCACGTGTTTGTTCAATCATTGGTTTTTGGTCAGTCCCTACAGGAACAAGGTTAGCTTTAAAAGCGGTTATATCAGCTGCTTGTGCAACAGGATAAACTAAGAATCCTGCTGGAATAGACTCACCAAAACCTTTTTGAGCAATTTCTGTTTTTACAGTTGGATTACGTTCTAAACGTGCAAGTGAAACCAAGTTCATATAATACATACTTAATTCTGCTAACTCAGGAATTTGACTTTGAATGAATAAAGTCGACTTGTTTGGATCTAGCCCAACAGCTAAATAATCAAGTGCAACATTACCAATTGATTCAACAATAGTTTGCGGATCTTTAGCATGGTCTGTCAGTGCTTGTTGATCTGCTAAAAAGACAAATAAAGTATAGCTACCCTCATTTTGAAGTAGAACTCTATTTTTTAAGCTACCTACATAATGTCCAATATGCAACTTTCCTGTCGGTCTATCACCTGTTAAGATAATTGGTTTTGTCATGTTTACTCCTTAATATACCAAAGATATCATTTCATATAGCTATCTTATCATGTCACAAGCCCTATTGCAATTCATCCCTACAAGAAACATTCACCTTATTAAGATGATTAAATATTATGTAACGTTAAATCGTTCTTAATAATTTCAATCGTATAATGAATCATAATAATTAAAAGCGTTATCGTCACACCTAAAATAGCTCTATATGCAAAGATATCGTAAACTATTGCAGCTACCAATGCTCCAATAATAAATGCTAGAACTACCAGTGAATAATTGATAGCTCGTCTTTTTTGCATAGCCGTTCTCTGACGATTAACAATATACTCATACCAAAATTGTAGCATTTTCCGATAATTACCAGAAGTCATTAAGATAGTATATGGTTCAGATTCAATGCGACTTCCTGAAAATGTCAACATTAAAATACCTGTGCTAAAGGCTAATAAAGCTACCCAGATATTGTGGTTTACATTTTTAACAAAAGGAATAAACATAGTAGAAAGTAAAAGGGGACATAATGCATATAGACGCCAAAAAGCTGTTACTGCACGTTCTTTAATCACAATACCAACCAAAAAACCAATTGAAAAAAAGAAAATAGAAAATAATTTAGTGATAAAAAAGTGAAAATCATTTTGTCCGAGATTTGCCACCATCAAGATAATATTACCTGTCTGTGTTGCAACAAGGGAGTGAAACTGCATGTGACTATAAACGTCAATAAAACCACCAATAAAACCCAATAACACAGCCATTTTTCTTCCATCTTGTGGCATTATAATATCATCTCTGCGCATTATAGCAAATTCTCCTTCTTGTATTATCATGTTTTCTATTATATACCAATAAAATAGGCATTCAACTCAAAAATATCGAGAAATTTCTTTTCTAAATTTACTTGACTACCAAGTCTCGCTGTTAGATAATAGGTAATAATAAGTTTTGATAAAATAAAAATGTTATGACTGAGTTGTCAATATTATTTATTGACAGCTTTCTCTTTTTATCATGTTATTATTACTAAAGTTAAGGAGCTTATCATGTCTAAAAAAATTAAGAATTTTATACTATTAAATATTGGATCTCTAATTGTTGCATTTGGTTTCAACGCTTTCTTCCTTCATAATCATATTGTCACGGGGGGGATTAGTGGGTTGGCAGTTAGTTTTCATGAAGTATTTGGTTGGGATTCTGCTTTTTTTATTATGATTATCAATATTCCATTGCTCCTTCTTTGCTACTTTGGCTTAGGTAAACAAACCTTTTTAAAAACTGTCTATGGTTCTTGGATTTTTCCTGTTTTTATTAAGTTAACACAAAGTGTACCAACTTTGACCCACAACCCACTCCTCGCAGCACTTTTTGGAGGTGTTATTGTAGGATGTGGTTTGGGGATTGTTTTTTGGAGCGACTCTTCAACTGGTGGAACGGGGATTATCATTCAATTCTTAGGAAAATATACTCCTATAAGCCTTGGACAAGGGGTTATATTGATTGATGGACTTGTTACAATTGTTGGTTTCCTAGCTTTTGACAGTGATACGGTTATGTTTTCTATTATTGGGTTGATAACTATTAGTTATATTATTAATGCTATCCAAACTGGATTTACAACCTTAAGCACTGTCTTAATCGTTTCTCAAGAGCACCAAAAAATTAAGACATATATCAATACTGTCGCAGATAGAGGAGTAACAGAAATTCCCGTTAAAGGGGGATATTCTGGAACTAATCAAATCATGCTTATGACAACTATTGCTGGTTATGAGTTTGCTAAATTACAAGAAGCAATAGCAGAAATTGACGAAACAGCCTTCATAACAGTAACTCCAACATCACAAGCTTCTGGACGTGGATTTAGTCTTCAAAAAAATCATGGACGTCTTGATGAAGACATTCTTATGCCAATGTAATCGATTGATAATTAAAGCTTTTTCTAGTAGAATAGCAGATAGAATATACACAAGAGGTAACAAAATTGCTTACAGTTTCAGATGTTTCACTACGTTTTAGTGATCGCAAATTATTTGATGAAGTTAACATTAACTTTACAGCAGGAAATACCTATGGTCTTATCGGAGCAAATGGCGCTGGTAAATCAACTTTCCTTAAAATTTTAGCTGGTGATATTGAACCAACAACAGGACATATTGCACTTGGCCCAGATGAACGCCTTTCTGTACTTCGCCAAAATCATTTTGATTATGAAGATGAGCGCGTCATTGATGTCGTTATCATGGGTAATGAAACACTTTATAGTATCATGAAAGAAAAGGATGCTATCTACATGAAAGAAGATTTTTCTGATGAAGATGGTGTTCGCGCTGCGGAATTAGAGGGAGAATTTGCTGAACTCGGTGGATGGGAGGCTGAAAGTGAGGCTTCTCAATTACTCCAAAATCTAAATATTTCAGAAGAGCTTCATTATCAAAATATGAGTGAACTAGCTAATGGAGACAAAGTTAAAGTTCTCCTTGCAAAAGCTCTCTTTGGTAAACCAGATGTACTTCTCCTTGACGAGCCTACCAATGGACTTGATATCCAGTCTATTACTTGGTTAGAAGATTTCTTGATTGACTTTGAAAATACAGTTATTGTAGTTTCCCACGACCGTCATTTCTTGAATAAAGTATGTACACATATGGCTGACCTTGATTTTGGAAAAATTAAACTGTTCGTCGGTAACTATGATTTCTGGAAAGAATCATCAGAATTAGCAGCTCGTTTACAAGCTGATCGTAATGCTAAAGCAGAAGAAAAAATTAAACAACTTCAAGAATTCGTTGCACGATTTTCAGCGAATGCTTCAAAATCAAAACAAGCAACTTCTCGTAAAAAAATGCTTGATAAAATTGAACTTGAAGAGATTGTACCATCAAGCCGTAAATACCCATTCGTTAACTTTAAAGCCGAACGCGAAATGGGAAATGATTTATTGACCGTTGAAAATCTCTCTGTCACTATTGATGGGGAAAAAATCCTTGATAATATCAGTTTCATTCTTCGTCCTGGTGATAAAACTGCACTTATTGGACAAAATGATATCCAAACTACTGCACTTATTCGAGCATTGATGGGGGATATCGAATATGAAGGAACAATCAAATGGGGAGTAACAACTAGTCGTTCTTACCTTCCAAAAGACAATTCACGAGACTTTGCTTCTGGCGAGTCAATCTTAGAATGGCTTCGTCAATTTGCTAGTAAAGAAGAAGACGATAATACCTTCTTACGTGGCTTCCTAGGTCGTATGCTTTTCTCTGGAGATGAGGTTAACAAATCTGTTAATGTCTTATCTGGGGGTGAAAAAGTACGCGTTATGCTTTCGAAATTAATGCTATTAAAATCTAATGTTCTTGTTCTTGATGATCCAACAAACCACTTAGATTTGGAATCTATTTCAAGTCTCAACGATGGACTAAAAGATTTCAAAGAATCTATTATTTTTGCAAGTCATGACCACGAGTTTATTCAAACTTTAGCGAACCATATTATTGTTCTTTCCAAAAACGGAGTTATCGATCGTATCGATGAAACTTACGATGAATTTCTTGAAAATGCCGAAGTACAAGCTAAGGTCGCTCAACTCTGGAAATAATCCTTTGGCATATCTCTAACCTAATAAACGTGTCAAGATTGAAAATCTTAAAACTATATTAATCATTTAAATAAAAAGGTTGGAACAAATAGTGTCCAGCCTTTTTATCTTAGGAGATATATATGACAATTAACCACTATAAGCTTCGTATACCTTACTATACAATAAGCTTTCTACTCCCCTTCATAATCATAGTCTGTATGCTCTTTACTAAGAATATTTATTGGGGAAGTCCAACAACCATATTAGCAAGCGATGGCTTTCATCAATATGTTATCTTTAATCAAGCATTAAGAAATATTCTTCATGGTTCAAACAGCTTATTCTATACCTTTACAAGCGGTTTAGGTTTAAATTTTTATGCTCTGAGTAGTTACTATTTGGGAAGTTTTTTATCCCCAATAGTTTATTTCTTTAACCTAAAAAATATGCCTGATGCTATCTACCTTTTAACAATATGTAAAGTAGGCTTGATAGGTTTGTCAATGTTTGTCACTCTTTGTAAACGTCATTGTAAAGTTAATCGTGTCTTACTTTTAGTAATTTCTACTTGCTATAGCTTAATGAGTTTCTCAATTAGCCAAATTGAAATTAATATGTGGCTAGATGTATTTATTCTAATTCCCCTTGTTGTTTTAGGAGTTGATCAGCTACTATGGGAAAGAAAACCTATACTTCATTTTCTCTCTCTGACAGCCTTATTCATCCAAAACTATTATTTTGGTTTTATGACTGCCATCTTTACTAGCCTTTACTTCATCGTACAAATAACCCGTAATACTGATAGTAAGGTTGCATTTAAACAATTTCTTCATTTTACCTTTTTATCTCTTTTAGCTGGTATGACTAGTAGCATTATGATTTTGCCAACTTATTTTGATTTAACTACTCATGGTGAAAAGTTGACAAAGGTATCGAAGATATTTACAGAAAATTCTTGGTACATGGATTTGTTTGCTAAAAATATGATTGGAGCCTATGATACAACAAAATTTGGCTCTATTCCTATGATTTATGTAGGTTTACTTCCTTTACTCCTTTCTTTACTTTACTTTACAATAAAGGAAGTTCCTCGAAGGACTAGATTAGCATATGGATTTTTACTAATATTTGTTATTGCTAGTTTTTATATAACACCTCTAGATTTATTTTGGCAAGGGATGCATGCTCCAAATATGTTTCTCCATCGCTACTCTTGGGTACTTTCAGTACTTATCTGTCTGCTAGCTGCTGAATGCCTTGAGTATTTAGACAACATTTCTTGGAAAAAGATTTTAGGGGTCAATTTAATTTTAGTAAGTGGTTTCATAATCACGTTTTTATTTAAAAAGCATTATCATTACCTTAACCTTGAATTACTTCTTTTAACCTTAACTTTCCTCTCAGCTTATATTATTCTAACAATTAGTTTTGTCAGTAAGCAAATCCCTAAATTAGTTTTTTATCCCTTTCTTATTGGTTTTGTTGTATTAGAGATGACATTAAACACCTTTTACCAACTAAATAGTCTTAACGATGAATGGATATTTCCATCTAGGCAAGGATATGCTAAATATAATCACAGCATTAGCAAACTTGTCAGAAAGACTGAGAGAAATAACTCTACATTCTTCCGTACAGAGCGCTGGTTAGGACAAACCGGCAACGACTCTATGAAATATAATTATAATGGTATTTCACAATTTTCATCTATTAGAAATCGTTCTTCCAGTCAAGTGCTTGATAGACTTGGCTTTAAATCAGATGGTACAAATTTAAATTTACGTTATCAAAATAATACTTTGATCGCAGATAGTCTATTTGGTGTAAAATATAACCTTACAGAATATCCTTTTGATAAATTTGGTTTTATCAGAAAAGCTCAAGATAAACAAACCATTCTTTACAAAAATCAGTTTGCCAGTCAATTAGCTATACTAACGAATCAAGTATATCAAGATAAACCATTTACTGTGAATACTTTGGATAATCAGACAACTCTTTTAAATCAATTAAGTGGTTTGAAAGAGACGTATTTTGAGCATCTTATTCCAAATAGCGTTTCTGGGCAAACCACTCTTAATAAACAAGTATTTGTTAAAAAGAATAAACAAGGGAATACTGAAATTACCTATAACATAACTATCCCTAAAAACAGTCAGTTATATGTTAGTATGCCGTTTATAAATTTTAATAATGAGGAAAATAAAATTGTTCAAATCTCCGTTAATAATGGACCATTTGTACCTAATACTCTTGATAATGCTTATTCATTTTTTAATATTGGTTCCTTTGCTGAAAACAGTCGTATCAAAGTAAAATTTCAATTTCCACACAATGATCAAGTTTCTTTCCCAATTCCCCACTTTTATGGGCTCAAGTTAGAAGCTTATCAAAAAGCTATGACTGTTATTAATAAACGAAAAGTAAAAGTAAGAACTGATCACAATAAAGTTATTGCTAATTATACAAGTCCTAATAGAAGTTCTCTTTTCTTCACTATTCCCTATGATAGAGGTTGGAAAGCTTATCAAAATAATAAAGGAATAAAAATTTTCAAAGCTCAGAAAGGTTTTATGAAAATAAATATTCCTAAAGGAAAAGGCAAAGTAACATTAATTTTTATCCCTTACGGCTTTAAATTTGGGGTAGGCCTATCTATTACTGGAATAGTATTATTTACTGTCTATTATTTTAAATTTGGAAAAAATAAAATAGGATGAGAGTATTCTCATCCTATTTTATTAACAAAAAAACGCCGACAAATCAACGTTTAGATGTGTCTTATCACTCCGGCAGCAGGACTCGAACCTGCGACATCATGATTAACAGTCATGCGCTACTACCAACTGAGCTATGCCGGATAAATAAAAAACTGCAAAGCAGTTATCAATAGTCCGTACGGGATTCGAACCCGTGTTACCGCCGTGAAAAGGCGGTGTCTTAACCCCTTGACCAACGGACCATAGGTTAGGTGTTTCCTTAGTACTCTTAATATTATATCAGAAAAAAAAGGTTTGTCTATACTTTTGTTCAATAATTTTTACAAAAAAATTGAACCTACTTATGAGCAAAAAAATATATTTCCAACTCATAAATAGTACATATGAAAACTTGACAGCCTGCCTAATATTTTGGTAGAATAACAGAGTTGATGGTTCCATAGCTCAGCTGGATAGAGCATTCGCCTTCTAAGCGAACGGTCGCAGGTTCGAATCCTGCTGGAATCAGATAATGAAAGCCTAGATAGATTATCTAGGCTTTTTTATTTGTTTTTAGCGGTTGTTTCATAAATGGAACGATTATTTGTGGTAAGGAGTGCCTTGACGAATCATAAAAGCACGATAAATTTGTTCCATCAAGACTAATTTCATAAGTTGATGAGGTAAGGTTAACAGTCCAAAACTCATTAAATAATCAGCACGTTTTTTCACTTTTTGAGATAAACCCAAACTACCACCAATAACAAAAGTAATAGTAGAGTAGCCGGATATCATTTTTTGATCGATTAGATGGCTAAATGATTCAGATGGCAATTGTTTCCCTTCTATAGCCAAACCAATGACATAATCCCTCTCACCTATTTTACTCAAAATACGTTCCCCTTCTATATCTAAAATTCTTTGATTTTCAGATATACTAGCTTTATCAGGTGTCTTTTCATCAGCTAGCTCAATTGTCTCAATTTTAGAAAAGCGATTCAGACGTTTCTGATACTCTGCAACACCTTCTTTAAGGTATTTCTCTTTCAATTTTCCAACTGTAATTATTTTTAATTTCATAGCTACATTATAACATAATCCACAATATTTTCACAATTTATCCACATGTTTATCCTTACATATCCCCTTATTTTATAGGCAATCTATAACTATAATCAAGGTTATCCACAACTTGTGGATATTTCCTTTTTTTAGCTTTTAAGGTATAATTAAGAAGCTTGTCATAAGATTAGTATAAAAATTTACGGAGGTAGCTATTTGTGAAAAAAAAATTAGTCTCATCACTTCTAAAGTGTTCTCTAATCATTATCGTTAGCTTTGCTGGTGGAGCATTTGCTAGTTTTGTCATGAATCATAATGACAATATTCCAAATGGTGGTGTCACTAAAACTAGTAAAGTAAATTATAATAACATAACGCCTACAACAAAAGCTGTTAAAAAGGTACAAAATAGTGTTGTTTCTGTTATCAATTATAAACAACAAGAGAGTCGTTCTGACCTATCAGACTTCTATAGTCATTTTTTTGGTAATCAGGGGGGCAACACTGATAAGGGCTTACAAGTTTACGGTGAAGGCTCTGGAGTCATCTATAAAAAAGATGGTAAAAATGCCTATGTTGTCACTAATAACCACGTCATTGATGGGGCTAAACAAATTGAAATTCAACTAGCTGATGGCTCAAAAGCAGTTGGGAAACTTGTTGGGTCAGATACCTACTCTGATTTAGCCGTCGTCAAAATTCCATCAGATAAAGTTTCAAATATTGCAGAATTTGCTGATTCATCAAAACTCAACATTGGTGAAACTGCTATAGCGATCGGAAGCCCTCTTGGAACTGAGTATGCAAATTCTGTAACTCAAGGTATTGTATCTAGTTTAAAAAGAACTGTAACAATGACTAATGAAGAAGGACAAACAGTTTCTACAAATGCTATCCAGACGGATGCTGCTATCAATCCTGGTAATTCAGGCGGAGCACTTATCAATATTGAAGGACAGGTTATTGGAATTAATTCTAGTAAAATTTCTTCTACATCAAATCAAACCTCAGGACAATCGTCAGGAAATAGCGTTGAAGGTATGGGATTTGCCATTCCTTCAAATGATGTTGTTAAGATTATCAATCAACTTGAGAGTAACGGACAAGTAGAGAGACCTGCTCTAGGTATTTCTATGGCTGGATTAAGTAATTTACCATCCGATGTTATTAGTAAACTGAAAATCCCAAGTAATGTTACTAATGGTATTGTAGTAGCATCTATCCAATCTGGCATGCCAGCTCAAGGCAAACTAAAGAAATACGATGTCATTACTAAAGTTGACGATAAAGAAGTAGCATCTCCAAGTGATTTACAAAGTTTACTCTATGGCCACCAGGTAGGGGATTCCATAACAGTAACCTTTTATCGTGGTGAAAATAAACAAACAGTCACTATAAAACTTACTAAAACTAGTAAAGATTTAGCTAAACAACGAGCAAATAACTAAATCAATTCTAGTTATTTTAACTAAGATATAGTAAAATTAAAGGGGTTGGTCAGATAGACCAATCCCTTTAGTAAGTCTATAGAATCTGAGGTCTAAAATGGAATATTTAGAAACGATCAACATCAATCATATTGCTCCAAATCCGTATCAACCTCGCCTAGAATTTAATACAAAAGAACTAGAAGAATTAGCCGACTCTATTAAAATTAATGGCCTTATTCAACCCATTATTGTAAGACCGTCAGCAGTCTTTGGTTACGAACTAGTAGCCGGAGAACGACGGTTAAGAGCCGCAAAGTTAGCTAAATTGGAAAGTATACCTGCAATTATAAAATCCTATAATAATGATGATAGTATGCAATTAGCTATTGTCGAAAATTTACAACGATCTAATTTGTCACCCATTGAAGAGGCTAAAGCCTACTCTCAACTTCTACAAAAGAAAAGTATGACACATGAAGAGTTAGCAAAATATATGGGAAAATCTCGTCCCTATATATCAAATACGATACGACTACTAAATTTACCGCCACTAATTACTTCAGCTATTGAAGAAGGAAAACTTTCCTCTGGTCATGCGCGTGCACTACTCAGTCTACCAGATGCTAGTCAACAGAAAGATTGGTATCAGAGAATCCTCACTGAAGATATTAGTGTAAGACGACTAGAGAAGTTATTAAAACAAGAAAAGAAAACAAATCATAAGTCACTTCAAAATAAAGATGTCTTTCTAAAACATCAAGAAAATGAGTTAGCTCAATTTCTAGGTAGCAAAGTGAAACTTACTATTAATAAAGATGGTGCTGGCAATATAAAGATTGCTTTCGCTAACCAAGAAGAATTAAACAGAATTATCAACACTCTAAAATAAGGGTGTTGATTATTTTTTTACTTAATCAAACTTATCCACAAGGTATTTTGCTATTTTTCTGTTGATTCTCTAAGCTTTTCTAATTTCCACAGTCTGTGGAAAACTTTAATTAACATTGTTGATTTTATTCTTCAACATCTGTGGAAAACTTTATTTTTTTATGGTACAATATAACAATAATTATCCACAAGACAATAAGGAAGAAGCTATGACGGAAAACGAACAACTATTTTGGAATAGAGTACTAGAGCTATCTCGTTCTCAAATAGCACCAGCAGCTTATGAATTTTTTGTTCTAGAGGCTAGACTCCTCAAAATTGAACATCAAACTGCAGTTATTACTTTAGATAACATTGAAATGAAAAAGCTATTCTGGGAACAAAATTTGGGGCCTGTTATCCTAACAGCTGGTTTTGAAATTTTCAATGCTGAAATTACAGCTAACTATGTCTCAAACGATTTACATTTACAAGAAACTAGTTTTTCTAACTACCAGCAATCTAGCAATGAAGTAAATACTTTACCAATTAGAAAAATCGACTCTAACCTTAAAGAGAAATATACTTTTGCTAATTTTGTTCAAGGAGATGAAAATAGATGGGCTGTTTCAGCATCAATTGCTGTAGCTGATAGTCCTGGCACGACTTATAATCCTCTATTTATCTGGGGGGGACCTGGTCTAGGAAAGACGCATCTACTAAATGCTATTGGAAATCAAGTTTTAAGAGATAATCCAAACGCGAGGGTTTTATACATCACTGCTGAGAATTTTATTAATGAATTTGTCAGTCATATTCGTTTAGATTCGATGGAAGAATTAAAAGAAAAGTTTCGCAACTTGGACTTACTCCTGATTGATGATATTCAGTCGCTTGCTAAGAAAACCTTAGGGGGAACCCAAGAGGAGTTCTTCAATACTTTCAATGCTTTACATACAAACGATAAACAAATCGTATTGACCAGTGACCGAAATCCAAATCAATTAAATGATCTAGAAGAACGTCTAGTCACGCGCTTTAGTTGGGGACTCCCAGTAAATATCACACCACCTGATTTTGAAACACGAGTTGCTATTTTAACCAATAAAATTCAAGAATATCCTTATGATTTTCCTCAAGATACCATTGAATACTTAGCAGGAGAATTTGATTCCAACGTACGTGAATTAGAAGGAGCCTTGAAAAATATTAGTCTAGTTGCTGACTTTAAGCATGCTAAAACTATTACAGTAGATATAGCTGCAGAAGCTATCAGAGCACGTAAAAATGACGGTCCTATTGTTACTGTCATTCCTATAGAAGAGATTCAAATACAGGTTGGTAAATTCTATGGTGTAACTGTAAAAGAGATAAAAGCAACTAAAAGAACACAAGATATTGTCCTTGCTAGACAGGTAGCCATGTACTTAGCTCGTGAGATGACAGATAACAGTCTCCCCAAAATAGGTAAAGAATTTGGGGGACGAGATCACTCAACTGTTCTCCACGCTTATAATAAAATAAAAAATATGGTTGCTCAAGATGACAACTTACGAATTGAGATAGAAACTATCAAAAATAAAATCAGGTAGGCTTTGTGGATAAGTATCAGAAAAATACGACACTTTTCCACAGGTTGTGAACAAGTTGTTTTCCTTATGAATACTAAAGTTATAATACTTATTCACAACTTTAACAGGACCTACTATTACTACTAAATTTATACTAATATATAAAGGATATACTATGATTCATTTTTCAATAAATAAAAATTTCTTCTTGCATGCTCTAACGGTAACCAAACGAGCTATTAGTCATAAAAATGCGATTCCAATCCTTTCAACTGTTAAAATAGAAGTGACTAGAGATACTATCATTTTAACGGGGTCAAATGGACAAATTTCAATTGAAAATACTATTCCTGCTTCAAATGAAAATGCAGGTTTACTAGTAACGAATCCAGGCTCTATTTTGTTAGAAGCTGGTTTCTTTATTAATATTATTTCAAGTTTACCAGATGTAACTTTAGAATTTACAGAGATTGAACAACATCAAATTGTTCTTACTAGTGGAAAATCAGAGATTACTTTGAAAGGTAAGGATGTCGATCAATACCCTCGTCTGCAGGAAATGACAACAGATACTCCATTAACATTAGAAACTAAACTGTTAAAATCAATTATTAATGAAACTGCTTTTGCTGCTAGCCAACAAGAAAGCCGTCCAATCTTAACAGGTGTTCATTTGGTTATCAGTCAAAATAAATACTTTAAGGCTGTTGCGACAGATTCACACCGTATGAGTCAACGCACTTTCCAATTAGAGAAATCGGCTAATAATTTTGATTTGGTTGTTCCAAGTAAATCCCTTCGAGAATTTTCGGCTGTTTTTACAGATGATATTGAAACTGTAGAGGTTTTCTTCTCAGATAGTCAAATGTTATTTAGAAGTGAAAATATCAGCTTCTATACACGTTTGCTTGAAGGAAACTACCCTGATACTGATCGCCTCCTAACTAATCAGTTTGAAACCGAAATTATCTTTAATACAAATGCTTTACGCCATGCTATGGAACGTGCTTATTTAATTTCGAATGCAACTCAGAACGGTACTGTTCGTTTAGAAATTCAAAATGAAACAGTCTCAGCTTATGTAAACTCTCCAGAAGTTGGTAAAGTTAATGAGGAATTGGATACTGTTAGCCTTAAAGGTGATAGTTTAAATATTAGTTTTAATCCAACTTACCTAATTGAATCTTTAAAAGCAGTAAAAAGCGAAACAGTTACGATTCGATTTATTTCTCCAGTACGTCCATTTACTTTGACCCCTGGTGAAGATACTGAAGATTTCATCCAATTAATAACTCCTGTTCGTACTAACTAAATAAGAAAACTACCCAAGTTATTCTTGGGTAGTTTTCTTATTCTAAGATATGCTATAATGATGAGTAATATGACTCTATATATAATAGCTAACCCCCATGCTGGTAATAAAAATGCCTCCACTATTGTTGGTAAAATTCAGGAGCTTTATCATACTGAAGATATTTCTGTGTTCTATACAGAACAGAAAGATGATGAAAAAAAACAAGTCATTAATATACTAAGGTCTTTTAAAGAAAGTGATCATCTAATGATTATAGGAGGAGATGGTACCTTATCAAAAGTAATGACTTATCTCCCCCAACATATTCCGTGTGCTTATTATCCTGTTGGTTCGGGAAATGATTTTGCCAGAGCTTTGAAAATTCCTAACCTCAAAGAAACCCTTACCGCTATTCAGACAGAAAGATTAAAGGAAATTAATTGCTTTATTTATGATAAAGGGTTGATTTTGAATAGTTTAGATTTAGGTTTTGCAGCCTATGTCGTTTGGAAAGCGTCTAACTCTAAAATAAAAAATATTTTGAATAGATATCGTCTAGGAAAAATAACTTACATTGTTATAGCTATCAAATCATTATTACATTCTTCTAAAGTACAAGTATTTGTGGAAGGAGAGACAGGACAGCGAATAAAACTAAATGACCTTTACTTTTTCGCATTAGCAAATAACACTTATTTTGGAGGTGGCATTACTATTTGGCCTAAAGCAAGTGCTTTAACTGCAGAGTTAGATATGGTTTACGCTAAAGGGCATACTTTTCTAAAACGATTAAGTATTTTATTATCTTTGGTTTTTAAAAGGCATACTACCTCTAAAAGTATAAAACACCAGACTTTCAAAGCTATGACCGTATATTTTCCTAAAAATAGTTTGATTGAAATAGATGGCGAAATAGTTGAGTTAGATCAGATTAGTTTAAAATGTCAAAAAAGGTATTTATATATGTAAGGAGAAAAGATGTATCAAGTTGGATCACTTGTTGAAATGAAAAAACCGCACGCCTGTGTGATTAAAGAGACTGGTAAAAAAGCTAATCAATGGAAAGTGCTTAGAGTAGGAGCTGATATTAAAATTCAATGCACTAACTGTCAGCATGTGATTATGATGAGTCGTTATGATTTTGAGCGAAAATTAAAAAAAGTACTGCAACCATGAAAGTCCTTTTAAACAAATAATTATAGCTATATTTGCAACCAATACTTTCCTAAATAATTGCTAGTATGCCGTTGGAAAATTAGCTATTCTAATGTTATCGAAAGAAGAAAGGTGGTCATAGAAAATGACAAAAGTTGCAGAACAATTAAAGCAATTACGAGTGAAACATCAATTATCTCAAGACGCTCTGGCAGAACAGTTATTTATTTCTCGGCAAGCTATATCAAAATGGGGAAAATGGAGATACAACACCAGATTTGGATAATTTGGTCAGGTTAACTGAAATTTTTGACGTGAGCTTAGATGAGCTTGTTTTAGCTAAACCACATGAAGTTAAAGTTGAACGTATTTATGAAAACAAACCGCTTGATCTGCAAAAATACAATAAGCTCTATTGGTTTATTTTTCGAAATATTATTCGATCTCTACTAATTATCTTAGCTATATTAACTTTCTTATAAGCTCTAGGTCTTCCCTTTGTTTCGGAGTGGATAATTTAAATGAAGGTGAAAGAGTGGCATAATGATAAGCAAATCTGAAATTTTCTTCTTATCATACCGCTTTTTCTTCTATTTTTTGATATAATAGTCTTGATTGAAATTTGAATGGAGACTCACTAAATGGCTTTAACAGCAGGTATTGTAGGCTTACCAAATGTTGGTAAATCAACTTTATTTAACGCAATTACAAAAGCAGGAGCAGAAGCTGCTAACTATCCTTTTGCGACTATTGATCCCAATGTTGGTATGGTAGAGGTACCAGATGAGCGTCTGCAAAAATTGACAGAATTGATTACGCCTAAAAAAACAGTTCCGACAACCTTTGAATTTACTGATATTGCAGGTATTGTTAAAGGTGCTTCGAAGGGGGAAGGTCTAGGAAATAAATTTTTAGCTAATATTCGTGAAGTGGATGCTATTGTTCATGTGGTACGTGCTTTTGATGATGAAAATGTTATGCGTGAACAAGGTCGTGAGGATGCCTTCGTTGATCCTATAGCAGATATTGATACTATTAATCTTGAATTAATCTTAGCTGATTTAGAGTCAATCAATAAACGTTATGCGCGTGTTGAAAAAATGGCACGAACTCAAAAAGATAAAGAATCAGTAGCAGAGTTCAATGTTTTACAAAAGATTAAACCTGTTTTGGAAGATGGGAAATCAGCTCGTACCATTGAGTTTACAGAAGAGGAAGCAAAAGTTGTTAAAGGTCTCTTTTTATTAACAACTAAACCTGTTTTATATGTTGCTAATGTTGATGAGGACAAAGTAGCTGATCCTGATGATATCGACTATGTTAATCAAATTCGTGCATTTGCAGAAACAGAGAGTGCAGAAGTAGTTGTGATTTCTGCTCGAGCTGAAGAAGAAATATCTGAACTTGATGATGAAGATAAGTTAGAATTTTTAGAAGCTATTGGATTAACAGAATCTGGTGTTGATAAATTAACACGAGCTGCTTATCATCTTTTAGGCCTTGGAACTTACTTTACTGCTGGTGAAAAAGAGGTTCGCGCTTGGACATTTAAGCGTGGTATAAAAGCTCCACAAGCTGCGGGTATTATCCATTCAGATTTTGAAAGAGGTTTTATTCGTGCAGTAACGATGTCATATGATGACCTTATTCAATATGGATCTGAAAAAGCAGTAAAAGAAGCTGGCCGGTTACGTGAAGAAGGAAAAGAGTATATTGTTCAAGATGGCGATATCATGGAATTCCGTTTCAATGTCTAGTAATAAATAATCAATTTGTTAACTTTTAGGTTAAGGATATTGTTATTATCCTTAACCATTTTTGCGTTTTAATGGAGAAGATAATGGTAAAAATGATTGTTGGATTAGGAAATCCAGGAAGTAAATATAATGATACAAAACATAATATTGGATTTATGGCTGTTGACAGAATTGTAAAAAAACTTGACGTCAACTTTACAGAAGATAAAAATTTTAAAGCAGAGATAGGTAGTGATTTTATCAACGGTGAAAAAATTTATTTTATCAAACCAACTACTTTTATGAATAACAGTGGTATTGCGGTAAAAGCCCTGCTTACTTACTACAACATTTCTATTAAGGATATGATTATCATATATGATGATTTAGACATGGAAGTCGGTAAAATACGTTTTCGTCAAAAAGGATCTGCTGGGGGACATAATGGTATCAAGTCTATTATTGCTCATTTAGGTACTCAAGAATTTGATCGTATTAAAGTAGGTATAGGACGTCCGAATGGACGTATGACAGTTATTAATCATGTTCTAGGGAAGTTTGATAAAAATGATGAAATTATGATATCAAATACTCTTGATAAGGTTGACAATGCTGTCAATTATTATTTACAGACGAATGATTTTCAAAAAACAATGCAGAAATACAACGGTTTAAAATGAATATTATAGAATTATTTAGCCAAAATAAAGTGGTGCGGACATGGCACTCTGGATTAGTAACTAATAGTCGCCAATTAGTTATGGGGTTTTCAGGAGCAAGTAAAGCTATTGCTATAGCATCAGCCTACGAGAAGTTATCTAAAAAAATTATGGTAGTCACTGCCACTCAAAACGATTCTGATAAATTATCAAGTGATATATCAAGTTTAATTGGAGAAGATAACGTTTATCAATTTTTTGCTGATGACGTTCCTGCAGCAGAGTTTATTTTCTCTTCATTAGACAAATCAATTTCACGACTCAGTGCCTTGAGGTTTCTAAAAGATCCAGAAAAAAACGGTGTTTTGATTACTAGTATCAGTGGTTTAAGGTTACTATTACCAAATCCGGAAGTTTTCTCGAAAAGTCAATATAAGTTTGAAATCGGTCAAGAATGTTATTTAGATAAATTGAGTAAGAACTTAGTCAATTTAGGTTATCAGAAAGTTTCTCAAGTATTTAGTCCTGGTGAATTTAGCCAAAGAGGAGATATTTTAGATATTTTTGAGATGACACAAGAATATCCTTATCGCTTGGAATTCTTCGGAGATGAAATAGATGGCATCAGGCAGTTTGATATTGACACTCAAAAGTCTCTTAAACAATTAGAGTCAGTACAGATTTCGCCAGCAGATGATATTATTTTACAAGATGCAGATTTCGAGCGTGCAAAGAAAAAACTTGAGGGCTATCTAGTAACAGCTAGTGAGGAACAACGCGCCTATTTGAGCGAGGTTTTATCTACAACCGAGAATCATTTTAAGCACTCAAATATTCGTCGTTTTCTAAGTATCTTTTATGAAAAAGAATGGGGAATATTAGACTATATTCCTGAGGGAACTCCACTTTTTGTTGATGATTTTCAAAAAATTGTAGATCGAAATGCTAAGTTAGATTTAGAAATAGCTAGCCTTCTGACGGAAGATTTACAACAAGGCAAGTCTCATTCTAGTTTGAACTATTTTTCAGATCCTTATAAGCAATTAAGACAATACCAACCAGCAACCTTCTTTTCAAATTTCCACAAAGGATTAGGAAATCTGAAATTTGATAAACTTCATCATTTTACTCAATATGGAATGCAAGAATTTTTTAATCAATTTCCATTGTTGGTCGATGAAATCAATCGTTATAAGAAATCTGGAGCGACAGTACTGTTGCAAGTAGATTCTCAAAAAGGTTTAAATCTCCTTCAAGAAAACTTAAAAGAATATGGGTTAGATTTAATCATTTCAGATAAAAACGATATCGTTCCAAAGGAGTCACAACTTATTGTTGGGCATCTTTCAAATGGTTTTTATTTTGCAGATGAGAAAATTGTTCTGATTACTGAGCGTGAGATTTATCATAGGCGTGTTAAAAGGAAAATTAGACGCAGTAATATTAGTAATGCAGAACGTCTAAAAGATTATAATGAACTTTCAGTTGGCGATTATGTTGTTCATAATGTTCATGGCGTAGGAAAATTTTTAGGTATTGAAACAATTGAGATACAAGGTATTCATCGTGATTATCTGACTATTCAATATCAAAATGCTGATCGGATCTCTATCCCCGTAGAACAAATTGAACTTCTAACAAAATATGTCTCTGCAGATGGCAAAGAGCCTAAAATTAATACGTTAAATGATGGTCGCTTCAAAAAAGCAAAACAGAGAGTTGCAAAGCAAGTAGAAGATATTGCTGATGATTTGTTGAAACTTTATGCAGAGCGTAGTCAATTACAAGGATTTGCATTTTCTCCTGACGATAATATGCAAAATGACTTTGATAATGATTTTGCATATGTAGAGACAGAGGATCAATTGCGGTCTATAAAAGAAATTAAACAGGATATGGAAGGTAATCGTCCGATGGATCGATTATTGGTTGGAGACGTTGGTTTTGGTAAGACAGAGGTTGCTATGCGTGCGGCTTTCAAAGCTGTCAATGACCATAAACAAGTTGCTGTTTTAGTCCCAACAACAGTTCTAGCTCAGCAGCATTTTGAAAATTTTAAAGAACGTTTTAGTAATTATCCTGTTACAGTTGATGTACTTAGTCGTTTTCGTAGCAAAAAAGAACAAACAGATACACTAAAAAGATTATCTAAGGGCCAAGTTGATATTATTATTGGAACACATCGGCTTCTCTCTCAAGATGTTGTATTTTCGGATTTAGGGTTAATAGTTATTGATGAGGAACAGCGATTTGGTGTAAAGCATAAAGAAAAGTTAAAAGAATTAAAAACAAAAGTTGATGTCTTAACTTTGACAGCGACCCCAATACCTAGAACATTACATATGTCAATGCTTGGCATTAGAGACTTATCAGTCATTGAAACACCTCCAACTAATCGTTATCCTGTGCAGACTTACGTTTTGGAGACAAATCCTGGTTTAGTTAGAGAAGCTATTATTCGTGAGATAGACAGAGGAGGACAGGTTTTTTATGTTTACAATAAAGTTGACACTATTGATCAGAAAGTTTCAGAACTTCAGGAGTTAGTACCAGAAGCTAGTATTGGTTTTGTTCATGGTCAAATGTCTGAAATTCAATTAGAAAATACATTAATAGATTTTATCAATGGAGATTACGATGTTTTAGTTGCAACGACAATAATTGAGACAGGAGTCGATATTTCAAATGTTAATACCCTCTTTGTTGAAAATGCAGATCATATGGGCTTGTCAACCCTTTATCAATTAAGAGGCCGTGTGGGTAGAAGTAATCGCATTGCTTATGCTTACCTTATGTACAGACCTGATAAAGTTTTAACAGAAATTTCTGAGAAAAGACTAGATGCAATCAAAGGGTTTACAGAATTGGGATCTGGTTTTAAAATAGCGATGCGTGATTTATCTATACGTGGTGCAGGAAATATTTTAGGAGCTTCACAAAGTGGTTTTATTGATTCGGTTGGATTCGAGATGTATTCACAGCTTCTAGAGCAAGCGATTGCCACCAAACAAGGGAAATCATTAATTCGTCAAAAAGGTAATGCTGAATTAGCCTTACAAATTGACGCCTATTTACCAGCAGAATATATATCAGATGAGCGCCAAAAAATAGAAATATATAAGCGTATTCGTGAATTAGAAACTAGGGCTGATTATGAAGCCTTACAAGATGAGTTAATAGATCGTTTTGGAGAATATCCTGATCAAGTTGCATACCTTTTAGAAATAGGACTTTTAAAAGCTTATCTGGACCTTGCCTTTACTGAATTAGTAGAAAGAAAAGGTAATGAAATAAGCATCCTATTTGAAAAAGCATCTTTGAAGTATTTTTTAACTCAAGATTATTTTGAAGCACTATCAAAAACTCAACTTAAGGCTAGAATTAGCGAAACAAATGGTAAGATGGAAGTTGTTTTTAATATCAAACATAAGAAAAATTATGAAATTATTGAAGAACTTCTAAAATTTGCCGAATGTTTTATCGAGATTAAGTCACGTAAACCAGTAGAAGAATAACTAAGTGGAAAGTTGCAAGGAAATTTGGATACTCTTTTAGAAAATGTTTGGTTCAAGAAGAATAGTACGAGAAACATTATGTTTCACGTCAAACATCTCAACTTTTGAAAGACATAAATATTTTTAGAGGTTATTAAAATAGAAGTTTTTTACTTGATATTTGAGAGAATTAAGAGAGCTATTAGCTCTCTT
>NZ_GL636070.1:0-6211 GCF_000186445.1 Streptococcus agalactiae ATCC 13813 | reverse complement strand
GAAGAGAGCTATTAGCTCTCTTTTTGTTACATTATATTGACAAATATTATCAGTTCAGATATTTTTCAAAAAAAATGCTAAAATAGTAGAGTTAATTTAGACAGAAGGATGTGATCATCAGTGAGATTAGACAAGTATCTAAAAGTGTCGCGTATCATTAAGCGTCGTCCCGTTGCTAAAGAAGTTGCAGACAAAGGACGTGTCAAGGTGAATGGCGTATTAGCAAAGTCATCAACTGACCTAAAGCTTAATGACCAAGTTGAAATTCGTTTTGGTAATAAATTGTTGACCGTTAAAGTATTAGAAATGAAAGATAGCACTAAGAAAGAAGATGCTATCAAAATGTATGAAATTATTAATGAAACAAGGATAGAAACAGATGAGCAAGCCTAATGTTGTTCAGTTAAATAATCAATATATTAACGATGAGAATCTAAAAAAACGTTACGAAGCTGAGGAGTTACGCCGAAAAAATCGTTTAATGGGTTGGGTTCTTATTTTTGTCATGCTTTTATTTATTTTACCCACTTATAATTTAGTTAAGAGTTACAGAACTTTACAAGAACGTCGTCAAGAAGTTGTAAAATTAACGAAAGACTATCAGACATTAACTAATAGAACTGAGAACCAGAAGTTACTAGCAAAACAACTAAAAAATCCAGATTACGTTCAAAAATATGCTCGAGCGAAGTATTATTTCTCTAAGACCGGCGAAATGATTTACCCATTACCAGACCTTTTACCAAAATAATTATGAATAATTTAATTGAAACAATAGAACATTTTCTAGCCTACTCGGATGACAAACTAGAAGAGTTAGCTGATAAGAACTATCAACTTAGGCAAACAATTGTAGAAAAAGAAAAGATTGAGAGCAGAGAAAAGTAATGAAGAAAGTTTTAACCTTCTTATTATGTAGCTTATATTTTGTATCAATCCCAGCTATAAGTACCGAGGAGCCATTAACGCTTTCTCAAAATAGACGATACGCCTTAACTCAGACAGTTGTGGATAAGGAAATGTATTTTGATGCTATTCCAGAGAGACCAACTACAAAAATTGAAATAAGCAGTTTTCAAGATGAAGCTTTAACCATAACAGGAGAGACTTTAGTTCCAAATACTTTATTGTCGATTGTTTCCCTTACAATTAATTCAAATGGAATTCCAGTATTTACTTTGTCCAATGGACAGTTCATAAAGGCTAGTCGTGAAGCTATTTTTAATGATTTAGTTTCTAAGCAGCAATCTGTCTCATTGGATTATTGGTTAAAACCTTCTTTTGTGACTTATGAAGCACCTTACACAAATGGTGTTAGTGAAGTTAAAAATAATTTAAAACCTTATTCCAGAGTGCATTTAGTAGAACAAGCAGAAACAGAACATGGTATTTATTATAAAACGGACAGTGGTTTTTGGATATCAGTAGAAGATCTATCGGTTGCTGATAATCGTATGGCTAAGGTTCAAGAAGTATTATTGGAAAAATATAATAAAGATAAATATGGTATATACATCAAACAATTAAATACACAGACAGTAGCTGGTATTAATATTGATAGGTCAATGTACTCTGCAAGTATTGCAAAATTAGCAACACTTTATGCTAGCCAAGAGCAAGTAAAATTAGGAAAACTGTCATTGGACAGCAAATTTGAATACAAAGATAATGTTAATCAATTTCCTAATAGCTATGATCCAAGTGGTAGTGGGAAATTAGAGAAAAAAGCTGATCATAAATTATATACAGTTAAGGAGTTACTTGAAGCAACTGCCAAGGAATCAGATAATGTTGCAACAAATATGCTAGGTTATTATGTCAATAATCAATACGATTCAATGTTTCAAACACAAGTAGACACAATTTCTGGTATGCACTGGGATATGAAGAAACGCCAGATTTCTCCACAAGCTGCGGGTAAAATGATGGAAGCAATTTATTATCAAAATGGAGATATTGTTAATTACCTATCAAAGACTGATTTTGATAATACAAGAATCCCTAAAAATATACCAGTTAAAGTAGCACATAAAATTGGAGATGCTTATGACTACAAACATGATGCGGCTATTGTTTATGCAGAACAACCTTTTATTATGATTATTTTTACAGATAAATCATCTTACGATGATATCACTAAGATTGCTGACGACGTTTACCAGGTTTTAAAGTAATATGTATAACACTATTTTGAAAGATACCTTATCCAAAGGGTTATTTACCGCTCATCAGAAAGTTCTAATTGCTGTTTCTGGTGGCATTGATTCAATAAATTTGTTGCAATTTTTATACCAGTATCAAAAAGAGTTATCAATTAGTATTGGTATTGCACACATAAATCATGGACAGCGAAAAGAATCAGAAAAAGAAGAAGAATATATCAGACAGTGGGGACAGATACATGATGTCCCTGTCTTTATCTCTTATTTTCAAGGAATATTTTCAGAAGATAGAGCACGTAACCATCGCTATAATTTTTTTTCAAAAGTTATGCGTGAAGAAGGTTACACGGCTTTAGTAACAGCTCACCATGCTGATGATCAAGCTGAAACTGTATTTATGAGAATTTTAAGAGGAAGCAGGCTACGCTATTTATCAGGGATTAAGCAAGTGAGTGCTTTTGCAAATGGTCAATTGATTAGACCATTTCTTCCATATAAAAAGGAGTTATTACCAAATATTTTTCATTTTGAAGATGCTAGCAATGCTTCGTCTGATTATTTGAGAAATCGAATAAGAAACATCTACTTTCCTACTTTGGAAAGAGAAAATAATCAATTGAAAGATTCTCTCATAACTCTCTCTGAGGAAACAGAGTGTCTATTCACGGCTTTAACAGACCTAACAAGGAGCATCGAAGTAACAAACTGCTATGATTTTTTAAGGCAAACTCATTCTGTCCAAGAATTTTTATTGCAAGATTACATTAGCAAATTTCCAGATTTACAAGTGAGTAAAGAACAGTTCAGAGTAATATTAAAATTGATTAGAACTAAAGCCAATATTGACTATACTATTAAATCGGGCTATTTTCTTCATAAGGATTACGAGAGTTTTCATATTACAAAAATCCATCCTAAGACGGATAGTTTTAAGGTTGAAAAAAGATTAGAATTGCATAATATACAAATATTCTCACAATATTTATTTTCCTATGGAAAATTCATTTCTCAAGCAGACATTACTATTCCTATTTATGATACTTCTCCGATTATTTTAAGAAGAAGAAAAGAAGGGGATAGGATATTTTTAGGAAATCACACTAAAAAAATTCGCCGTCTATTTATTGATGAGAAAATAACTCTAAAAGACAGAGAAGAAGCTGTTATTGGGGAGCAAAATAAAGAGTTGATATTTGTGATTGTTGCAGGTAGAACATATTTGAGAAAACCTTCTGAACATGATATAATGAAGGGCAAACTTTATATTGAAAATTTAGAAAAAAGGTGACATCATGCTTGAAAATGATATAAAAAAAGTTTTATATTCAGAAGAAGATATTATTCTGAAAACGAAAGAATTAGGAGCTAAATTAACTGCAGATTATGCAGGTAAGAATCCATTATTAGTAGGTGTATTAAAGGGGTCAGTGCCTTTTATGGCTGAACTATTAAAGCATATTGATACACATGTTGAAATTGATTTTATGGTTGTTTCAAGCTATCATGGTGGTACAACTAGTAGTGGAGAAGTTAAAATTTTAAAAGATGTTGATACTAACATTGAAGGAAGAGATGTAATCTTTATTGAAGACATCATTGATACTGGACGTACATTAAAATACCTTCGAGATATGTTTAAGTATCGTCAAGCTAACTCTGTCAAAGTTGCAACCCTTTTTGATAAGCCAGAAGGGCGATTGGTAGATATTGATGCTGATTACGTTTGTTACGATATCCCAAATGAATTTATTGTGGGATTCGGTTTAGACTATGCTGAAAACTATCGTAACCTACCTTATGTCGGTGTGTTAAAAGAAGAAATTTACTCAAAATAGAAAAAAGGTACTCTCTTAAACTATGAAAAATAATAAAAATAATGGTTTTCTGAAAAATTCCTTTATTTACATATTATTGATTATTGCGGTTATTACAACCTTTCAATACTATTTAAAAGGAACTAGCTCTCAAAACCAGCAAATTTCTTATACAAAACTTGTTAAACAATTAAAAGCTGGAGAAATTAAGTCTATTTCATACCAGCCAAGTGGTGGTGTTGTTGAAGTTAGTGGGACATATAAGAAAGCCAAAACAATTAAATCAGCTAATAGTTTTACTTTTTTAGGTGGTAGTGTTGCTACTAAAGTTACAGGATTTAATTCTGTTATACTACCAAATGACTCTTCAATAAAATCTCTTGTTAGCGCTGCTGAAGAAAATAACACTAATATTCAGGTCAAACATGAAAGTTCAAGTGGGACATGGATTTCTTATATTGCCAGTTTTTTACCTTTAGTTATCATGATTGGTTTCTTTATGATGATGATGAACCAAGGCGGTGGCGGTGGCGCTCGTGGTGCCATGAGCTTTGGTAAAAATAAAGCAAGATCATCTAGTAAAGATGAGGTTAAAGTTCGATTTTCGGATGTTGCTGGAGCAGAGGAAGAAAAGCAAGAATTAATAGAAGTCGTTGACTTCCTTAAAGATCCTAAACGATATAAATCTCTAGGTGCCCGAATTCCAGCAGGGGTTCTATTAGAAGGACCTCCAGGGACAGGTAAAACCCTATTAGCAAAAGCTGTTGCCGGTGAAGCAGGGGTTCCATTCTTTAGTATTTCCGGTTCAGATTTTGTTGAAATGTTTGTCGGTGTTGGAGCTAGTCGAGTACGCTCTTTGTTTGAAGATGCTAAAAAAGCTGAACGTGCTATTATTTTCATTGATGAAATTGATGCTGTTGGACGTCGACGTGGAGCTGGTATGGGTGGCGGAAACGATGAACGTGAACAAACGCTCAACCAACTTTTAATTGAAATGGATGGTTTTGAAGGAAACGAAAGTATTATCGTTATCGCTGCTACCAACCGTAGTGACGTGTTAGATCCCGCATTACTGCGTCCAGGACGTTTTGATAGAAAAGTTCTAGTTGGACAACCTGATGTAAAAGGTCGTGAAGCAATTCTGAGAGTACATGCTAAAAATAAACCATTAGCAGATAATGTTGACTTAAAAGTAGTAGCTCAACAAACCCCAGGATTTGTTGGTGCTGATTTGGAGAATGTTCTCAATGAAGCTGCTTTAGTTGCTGCGCGACGAAATAAAAAAGTTATTGATGCTTCAGATATTGATGAAGCAGAAGACCGTGTAATTGCTGGTCCTTCTAAAAAAGATCGTACTATTTCTGAAAGAGAAAGAGCTATGGTTGCTTACCATGAAGCTGGGCACACAATTGTCGGTTTGATTCTTTCAAATGCGCGAGTTGTTCATAAAGTTACTATCGTACCACGTGGTCGTGCAGGTGGATATATGATTGCTTTACCTAAAGAAGATCAAATGCTTCTTTCAAAAGATGATATGAAAGAGCAATTAGCAGGTCTTATGGGAGGACGTGTAGCGGAAGAAATTATTTTCAACGCTCAGACAACAGGTGCCTCAAATGACTTTGAACAAGCCACTGCCATGGCCCGCGCTATGGTAACTGAATATGGTATGAGTGAGAAACTTGGCCCAGTTCAATACGAAGGTAACCATGCAATGATGGCTGGCCAAATGTCACCTGAAAAATCATATTCTTCTCAAACTGCACAACTTATTGATGATGAAGTTCGTCACCTTCTTAATGAAGCACGTAATAAGGCAGCTGATATTATCAACGAAAACCGTGATACTCATAAATTAATTGCAGAAGCCCTCTTAAAATATGAGACTCTTGATGCTGCTCAGATTAAATCGATTTTCGAGACAGGTAAAATGCCTGAGACAGAAAATGATGAAGATAAAGCGAGAGCGTTATCATACGATGAAATCAAAGAAAAAATGCAAGAAGAAGATAAAAAATAAGTCATCATATATTTTTAAAGAACTTTATAAATTTCAAACACCCTTCAAATTTAGATAAAATTTGAGGGGTGTTTTTTATGAAGATGAAGTTTAAATTTGTGAATTAAGAAGATGAAATATGAACATGACAACGGTAAAAATGCTATCCATTAAACAAGTATAGAAGGTTAGTTACTATAAATAATATTAACTTTTTAAAAATAAAAGAAAAAATG